>CAZJHY010000023.1:0-24624 GCA_964545975.1 uncultured Clostridia bacterium
CAGCTGATCCGTATGACCTGCAGATGCAAGTTCTTTTAAAATGTTAACTTAATCGACCGGCATTGTCAATAAAACATCAACCCGGAGGCCAGCCGAGTTTCCTTCCGCCCAGCAAATGCATGTGGATGTGTCTTACGCTCTGCCCGGCGTCAGCCCCGCAGTTCATAACGATTCTGTAGCCGCTTCCGGCGACTCTCTCCGATGCGGCAAGCCTTACGGCAAGAGCAGCCATGCTTCCTACCAGCCGTCCTTCCAGGGCTGGGTCGTTCAGGTCTTCAATGTGCCTCTTGGGTACGATGAGGATGTGGACCGGCGCTTCCGGGTTTATGTCCCTGAAGGCGGCCAGCTCGCTGTCCTCATAGACCAGGCTTCCAAGCTTTCCGCCAGCTATCTTGCAGAAGATGCAGTCTTCCATTGCTATCCGCCCTTCTATAGATTACTTATCGCCCTGCCTGTGGCGAGCTCGCCTGAGTGCCCATCCACTTTGACCGAGACCATACCTGATGGCTCGAAATCCGAAGTGAACCTCACTCTTACATACTCGCTTGTATACCCCTCGAAGGCCTTCCCATCAGAGCCCTGCAAGGTTTCCGATTCGAGCACGACTTCGAAAATCCTTCCCTCCATGGAGCTAAGGATGATCTCCTTTGACCGCGAGGCTTCAGCTATTAGCCGCCTCACCCTGTCGGCCTTCTCCTGTTCCGGGACCTGCCCCTGCATGGAGGCAGCGGGCGTCCCCTTCCTTATGGAGTAAGGGAATGCGTGAACGTGCATGAATCCTAGCCTGGATACTACTGAAAGGGTGTTATCGAACATCTCCTCGGTCTCGCCCGGGAAACCTGCGATTATGTCCGTCGTGACGCCTATGTCTCCGAGGCGTTTCCTTGCCCCCTCGACCGCCTCTACGAAGAAAGCAGAATCGTAATGCCTGTTCATTGCCCTGAGGATACGGTCATCACCCGACTGGAGGGGCAGGTGAAGGTGCCTGGCAAGCTTGGGCTCGGCACCGAACAGCTCGATTAGCTCCTCAGTAAGCTCAGTCGGCTCGAGAGACGATATCCTCACCCTCTTTATCCCATCGACTGTGCATACCGCCTTGACGGCGTCAGTAAGGTCCGGCTCTCCGCCGAAGTCCTTCCCGTAGCATCCGAGATGTATGCCTGTGAGGATGACTTCCGCATACCCGGCCCGGGCAAGCCTTCCTGCCTCCTCTAAGATGCTTTTGATGCTCCTGCTTCTTACATGGCCCCTTACATACGGCACATAGCAGTATGAGCAGTATGCGTCGCAGCCGTCCTCAATCTTCAGGTATGCCCTGGACATGCCGTCCGTCCCCTCGGCTCCTGCCTCCTCATATCCTCCGAAGCCGGAGATGTCCCCGACCAGGCTAAGATCCCTTGCTGAAGGCTCATCAAGTGCCTTTGCCACGGCGTCTACCAGGCCTAGCCTGTCGTTTGCCCCGGCTGTGATCGAAACTCCCTCGATCTCGCTTGCTGCCAGTGGGTTTCCCTGGACGAAGCAGCCTGCGGCAACAACGAGAGCCGAGGGGTTCCTTCTTGCAGCCCTTCTTATCATCTGCTTGGATTTCCTGTCGGCCTCGCCTGTAACGGTGCAGGTATTGACTATGACGGCATCAGCCCGCTCATCCTCGCCTACTATGGTGAAACCCCTTTCAGCGAACGCCTTCTGCATGGACTGGGTGTCATACTGGTTGACCTTGCAGCCAAGCGTTATGAATGACACTCTCCTCATCTCTTCACCGGGCCGATCCGCTTGGCCATTCCCAGAAGAGGTATGCCCAGCGCTAGGACTGCAACAGCCTCGCCTGCCGCGACGGCGAGCATGGATGCTGGTATCGTCAGGTCCATACCCCACAGCGAAATGTAAGGCATGCCGTAGACAAACGGGAGGTAGCCCCCGACTATGAGGCCATTCAATACTATCGGCGCAGCGTAACCGGCTAGCTTGCCCCTGAACCTGTACGTGATCAATGCCGCAAGAAGGGTGGCAATGGTTCCGAACACCACGTCGATTATCCCTACCGGCCCCATCATGTTGGCAATGAGGGCGCCTACGGAAAGCCCCAGCACCGCCTCCGGCCAGATCATTGGAAGAAGCGTCATCGCCTCGGAGATCCTCACCTGAAGCGGGCCGTACGAAATCGGTGCCAGAGCAAGGCACAAGGCGACATATATCGCTGCGATGGCTGCAGCCCTTGTCAGAGTCTTAAGGTCTATCCTCAATTTCCCCTCCGGAATCGTTTTACCAAGATAAATTAGCACAAAGGAGCCAGCATGTCTAATGCGTGGCTGTGGCCGGGCTCAGCGACTGATGGCCCGGCCACTTCCTCTTCCCTTTACCTTCCCTAGACCGGATTAATCGCGTCCAGCCAGAGTATGAAGGTGCCTACCTTCTTGCCTGTAGATGACTTGAGCTCGCCGTCTATTTCGATGTCGATAGTCGACCCTTCCTCCATGAGATGATTCTCCACATATACGATGCTGTCGACTACCGCTTGGTGCATAAGCAACCCTATGACTTCCTCAAACCCAACCATAGGCGCGAATGCAGGCTCAAGCGATGTGATGCCCAGGTCGGTCCAGAAATCGATTACATCCATGCTTCCGGTGATCGTGAACCTGTCCTCAACGGTCGCGACCTCATAGTCATCCCCGCCAAGCTCGCAGCACAAATATGCTGCGATGTCCTCGGCGCTTCCTCCTCCCATCAGGAGACCCTCGTACTCATACTCCAGCGTAACCGGTGGGTCGAGCTTGTTTCCAGTATGCCCGACAAGGATCATTATATCGACCTCACTTAGGCTTCCGTTCAGTATCCTTCCATCGGGCATGATGATGTAGCTGTCCGCGCCTTCAAGCACAAATTTGATTGTGCAGCCGGTAAGCATCATCATCAGAATGAACAGCGATAGCATCACCGCAAGCCTGCTGAAGTGCTTAACTGCTCTTCTCATTGCGCCCACTTCCTAAGGCAGCTCCGAGCCATACAGCTCGAAATCGCAGTCAAGTGTCCCTATGACCTTGCCTGTGGAAGTTTCGATGCTTCCTCCGAGGTTCAGCTCGACCCAAGTGGCGGTATCGAATTCATCGTCGCATAGAAGCACGAACTCATCGATCAGATCCTGGTAGAACTCCTCCCCGAGGACGTCGCTCAGTTCAAGTTCTATAGGATCAAGCTGTGATCTCCCCGCATCAAGCGGAAGCAGCGACCAGAAGCTCGGCACGACGATTTCCTTTCTCACCCAGAAGGGGTTGCCTTCATAGGTGAACCCGCTGAAGTCGTCGAAATCCAGATGGTCATATATCGTACCGGATATTGCATCTGCCGCGTCGTCCAGCTGGCCTGTCGTAAAGCCGCTGTTGTGGACGATACCGCTGATCGTAAGTATCATCACATCCGGCCACCTGGGGATGAAGCCCTTCCAAGTGACTTCCACCATCACCGGACCTCCAACAAGGCCTGAAGGATCTACAGAGTATGTATCAGCGCCTGTTATCAGAAACTCGAAGAAGCACCCTGCCATGGATGCCGCAAGCAGCAGAACTGCCACACCTGCTATTATCCTGAAAACTTTCCTCGACATTAGTTTACCTCCTTTCTTCGTACTGCTTGTTATTACTTCTATGTGCCAAGCATTATTCCTTCAATTTGTGAAATAAAGGAGGGCGAGCAATAGATGAAGGCCGATAGAGAAGGGAAAGCCGGGGAGGTTAGTCCCCGGCGATTTCTTCCTGATCCTTTTCTGTTTGTTACGGGATGATTGCCTCGGTCCCGTTAAGGAGCACTCCGATAAGCAGGTCACCGACCAGCTTGTCCTTCTCAGCATTAACAAGAGTTCCGCTAAGCTGCACTTCCACTTCATTACCCACAGGTATCTCACCGCAGGCGTTGACAAGCGCATCTACCAGCTTTGGATATTGCTCAGGCATCAGTAGCTGCAAAGAGATGTCGGGTACGGTTACAGCCGCATTAGCCCCTGAAGGCTGCAAGAACTCCTTCCAGTCAGGGATGGACATGACTCCAGTAACCATGAACTCGTCATCTTCGAGGTCTCCATCAGCTTCCAAATCGCTAAAATCGTTGTCCCCGAAGTTGAAGAGCTTGCTGTAGATTGCTACCTCGATGTCATTGGCTAGGATGACATCCGCCATATCGCCTGCATCAGAAGGGCCTACAGGGTTAACGGTCCCTGCAATCACCAGAGTCAGGGTGTCGGGCCATAAAGGCCAAAAGCCCTTAAGCGTGACATCCACCTCTATGGGTCCGTTGACTATTCCGGTGCCGTCTACCTCGTAATAATCCTCCGAGCCCACCACATGGAAAACCAGGGTGCAGCCGGCCAGCGACAGCATCAGGACAAGGGCTGCTGCCACCGATAACGCGCGGAATAAGTTCCTCTTCATGCCACTTCCTCCTTCGCTTCGCTTGAATGTGCCAACAGGAGGCTTAAGCCCCCCGTCTCGTGCCCCATTACTTCGCCAGGTTCTTCGCCTTCGTATCCAGCGTCACTGCGTTTGTCACGCCGACCATCTTGTCCACTGCCTTGCCATCCTTGAAGAAGATAAGCGTGGGGATGCTCTGGACTCCGAACTGCTGGGCTGTCGTCACGTAGTCGTCCACGTTGATCTTGCAGATCTTGACATCCGAATTTAGCGTCGCAAGCTTGTCGAGCTCGGGACCCTGCATACGGCACGGGCCGCACCAGGGAGCCCAGAAGTCTACAAGCACCAGTCCCTTGTGTTCCAGAACCTCAGCCTTGAAATTGCTGTCGTTGATCTCGTGCGCCATCGTTTTCACCTTTCCCTCTCACCTAAAAAGGTTGGATTAATTATACCATCGAACGCTAGTCATTCATACAACAGCGGGACCCAGTTCTCCTGCTATGTACATGACTGCCGACCCCGCCGCGACGGGGGCGGTCTCCGTCCTTAGCACCCTCGGCCCCAGGCTTACGGGCACTGCACCGAAAGACACCGCGCAATCGGCCTCCTGCGAGCTAAAACCGCCTTCAGGCCCTATTACGACGCATATCTCCCCAGCATCCCTTATCCTGTCCTCAAGCGCACGAAGTCCGTTTTCAAGTTCGCCCTCCCAGAAGAAAAGCACCAGCGCATCACGCTTTTTAGCATCCTCCAGAGCATCAGTGAGGCTTGCCGGATCCGCGACATAAGGTATCCTTGTCCTTCCGCTCTGCTTTGTCGCCTCATGGGCCAGTTTACGCCACCTTGCTACCTTTGAGGGGCTCACTTCCCTTGTTATGCACCTCTCAGACACCGCTGGATAGAAGGCAGAAAAACCAAGTTCCGTACATTTTTCCACGATGAAGTCCATCTTCTGGCCCTTCGGTAGGCATTGTATTAGGCTTACGATGCGCCTGGCTTCGCTTCCCTGCCGGAAATCGCCCTGCATTTCGAGAAGGACTTCGGAGTCGCTAACAGAGACGATGCGGCAGCTTGCCGCAGACGCGTCATCCAATCCTACTTCCATTGCGTCTCCAGCAGCCTTCCTAAGGACGCGTGATATATGGCGAGCATCCCGCCCCCTAATGGCGAGCATCCCGCCTTCCGCCTTTTCGGCCAGGAACCTTCTCATCCGCTCTTCCTTGAGGCGGCCAAGGCCACCCAGTCATGTTCCTGGAAACGCTCTATGATCTCAAGCCCGGCGCCTATCATGGCTCTTACGACTTCCCCTTCGGACTTAAGCACATAGCCCGAGGTGATGATCACTCCGCCCTCTTTAAGCAGGCACGCCGCCTTGGCCGATATCTCGATCACGGGACCTGCCAGTATGTTGGCCAGTATTATGTCGAAAGAGCCGTCGACCCCCTTTAAAAGGTCCCCTTTGAGCGAGGTCACCACCTCTGCCACGCCGTTTCGGGCGATGTTCTCGTTCGAGCACCTTACGGCTATCGGGTCAATGTCTATAGCAATGACCTCCGAGGCACCTAGCTTCGCAGCCGCGATTGCTAGTATGCCGGTCCCTGTGCCTATGTCCAGGACCCTCTCGCCGCCCTTAATCACCGATTCCAGAAGGGCTGCGCATCCAGCAGTCGTAGGGTGCTGCCCTGTACCGAACGCCTGCCCAGGGTCTATGGATATCGTAATATCGTCGCCTGCCGACCCTTCGACATTGCCGTTCGGGGTGACGACGATTCTTCCTGTAAGTCTGAATGGTTTGAAGGCCTGCTTCCAGCCCGACCATTCGGAGTCGTCAGCCATCCTCACGCTTATGCTTAAGACGTCGCTTCCTTCCTCAGAGCAGTTTGCCTCAGTAGCGAGCCTCTGCCTGAGTTCGCTCAGCATCGCGGCAAGCTCAGCTTCCCCGTCGGACGCATAGAAGCGGACTATCGATGCATCGCTGCCTGACACTGCCGATAATTCAAGCTCCGAAAGGCCCTGCAGCCTTCCTGCCTCCTCAGTAACCTCGGGGTCAATTATCGCCACACCCGAAGGGGCGTAGTCGGACGCTATCGACGCCACCTGTTCGGTGGCGCCGCACCTTGTTTCTATGCTGATTTCTGCCCATCTCATGAATTACTTCTTCTTCCTTCCGAGTATGCGGTCAAGGACGCCCTGCTCCTCGTTCACCTGGTAGCCTCCTGCCTCGGCAAGCTGCCTGTAGAGCTCCTTCTCCTTGGCTGAAAGCTTGTCGGGCGTCCTGACCTTGATTAGGACCTTCATGTCTCCCGCGGCCCCGCCGCGAACGTTGGGAAGGCCCTTGCCCTTTATCGTAAGTATTTTTCCCGATTGTGTGCCCTGCGGGACTTTCAGCGCCTCCTCGTCGGTAAGGGTCGGGACCTTGACCGATGCACCCAGTGCTGCTTGCGGGAACGATACCTCCTGTTCCTGTACGAGGTCGTTTCCCTGCCTTGTGAACCTTGCATGGGGCTTCACCTTAATGTGCACGAGTACGTCTCCGGACGAGCCGCCCCTCGTTCCCGCATGCCCCTGGCCTGCCGCGCGGACCATCATGCCGTTGTCCACGCCTGCGGGAATCTTCACGGATACCGTCGCGCTCTTTCTTAGCCTTCCCTGCCCGTCGCAGTCAGGGCAGGGATCCGGTATGAAGCTTCCCGTCCCCGCGCACTGCCCGCAAGGCATGACGCTCTGCATCGTGCCAAGGAAGGTCTGCTGATAGCTTCTCACCTGCCCGGTGCCGTTGCACTTCGGGCATTTCTGGGGGGAAGTGCCCTTCCTTGCGCCGCTTCCCTCACAGGAAACGCAGGCCTCCACCCTATTGATGGAGAATTGCCGTTCTGTACCGGTAAGGACCTCCTCGAGCGTCAGCTCTGCCATGACGTCAATGTCAGCGCCCTCCTGGGGCCCCCTCCTTGCGCCTGCGAAACCGCCGAAAGCGCCTCCGAAGGCTCCCCCGAAGAACGAGTTGAATATGTCGAAGGGATTGATGTCGGAGAAGTCGCCGTTGCCGTAGCCGGCCCTTCCCGCATCGTGTCCGAACTGGTCGTACCTAGCGCGCTTCTCAGGGTCCGATAGAACGCTGTACGCCTCGTTTATCTCCTTGAACCTCTCCTCCGCCCCCGGATCTCCCGGGTTTGCGTCCGGATGGTGCTGCCTGGCGAGCTTCCTGTACGCCGACTTGACGTCGGCTTCCCCCGCCTCCCTGCCTACCCCCAGCACCTCGTAGTAATCCCTCTTGGCTGCCGTTTTGAACACCGTCCCTCAGGAAATATCGTCTAAGGCCGGCTCCGGCCTATTTTCCGCTTTTCTCGGAGCTTGCCCTTTCGAGAAGCTCGCTTATGCCCTCCGCCATGAACCTTACCAGCGCGATGGCTTTGGAATAGTCCATCCTCGTCGGTCCCACGACCCCTATCGTCCCGAGAGGCCTTCCGCCCTGGCCATAGCTGGCAGTCACAATGGAGCAATCCCTCAGCTCGTCCACCTTGTTCTCTGAACCGATTCTCACCCTTATCGCAGAATCATACCCCTCGCTCATCAGCGACAGCAGGTGCGACTGCGATTCCAGGAGCCTTAACACCGGCCTCGCCCTTTCTATCTGCTTGAACTCGGGCTGGCCCAGGAAGTTTGCGATTCCCTCGGTGTGAACCCTTTCCTCGGGTGTGCACATCGCCGGGCTGGTCAGTATGTCCAGCGCCTGGCTGACAAGCTCCGAGTAGGCGGCAAGCTCGGCCTTGATGTCTCTTATGACCTTCCTTGTCAGCTCCGAGAAGGAGAGGTTCCTAAGATGCCTGTTCAATATGGCCGTGACCCTATCCAGGTCCCCCTGGCTCAGGGAGTTCTCGAGCCTGATGAGCCTGTGCTCTATGCCCCCCGATGACGTCACGACGATCATCATGATGTCGGCCGAGCTCAGTGTCGCAAGCTGCACATGCTTTATTATCCCGCACTGCATGCCGGGTGAAAGCACAACCGCCGCGCAGTTGGCGAGTTCCGCGAGAACCTTGGCCGCTGCCCTCGAAAGCGACTGGATCTCCCCGCGCCTTCTGTCGTACTCGGACATGACCCGCCTTACGTCCTCTTCCGCAAGGGGCCTGTCCTTCATGAGCACATCCACGTAGAAGCGGTAGCCCTTATCCGATGGGACCCTTCCAGCTGACGTATGGGGCTGCTCCAGATAGCCTTCGAACTCGAGGTCCGCCATCTCGTTTCTGATTGTGGCAGGTGAAAGCTCCGTGAGGTACTTCCTCGAAAGGGTGCGAGAACCAACAGGCTCAGCCGTCGACACATAGTCTTCGGTTATAGCCTGCAGGATGCCCTTCTTCCTGTTGTTCATGCCCATATCAGGCATATCGGGCCCCCTCGTCGTTCTTGGCACTCTCATAGGCCGAGTGCTAAAACTAAACTACAACAACGGGAAGCGCATGTCAAGGAGACAGGCTAGACAAGCTTGGCAAACAGCGAGTTGGAGAGCATTATGCCCCTGTCGGTCAGAGCTGCCGTGCCTTCATCGCCGACTTCGAGCATGGCGTTCGCCTTGGCCCAGGCCAGGGCGTTTAGCACATCCGAGCCGAACTTGGCGCCGTAGCTCTGCTCTATTAGCTTTAAGGGAGCTCCCTTTGAGGTCCTCAGGGAAAGTATGAGTGCGTCCGACATGGCCCTTTCGACCGATATGGACTCGCGCGAATCTTCGGCGGCGCCGGTATCCGCTACAAGCCCCTCATACTCCTCGACGCCCTTGACGTTCCAGCTTCTGACGAAGGCATCAGGGTCATAGGAGTGTGCAGCGGCGCCTACTCCGATGTAGGGCATATCGGACCAATATATCAGGTTGTGCAGGGATTCATGCCCGGGCCTGGCGAAGTTTGATATCTCATAGCGATGAAGGCCCATTCCCTTGAACCAGGCAGCGGCCATGTCCAGCAGGTCGGCGACGGCATCGTCGTCCGGTATCTCGATACTTCCGGCTGCATGGGAATCGAATAGGGGCGTGCCCTCTTCCAGGGTCAGGCCGTAGCAGGATACATGGTCGGGAGAAAGGACGGCAACCGCCTCCAGCGTCCTTAACAGGCTGTCCGCATCCTGCCCGGGAAGCCCTGCGATTATGTCTATGGAGACCGACTTAGCTCCGGCGTACCTTGCAGCGTCGAATGCCCTTTCGGCGTCCTCCGCGGAGTGCGCCCTTCCGACTGCCTTCAGCTCCGCATCGACCATGGACTGAACTCCCAGCGAGAACCTGTCGGCGCCTGATGCGATGATCCTGGCCGCGCTTCTGTGGCTTATGGTGCCGGGGTTCGCCTCCACGGTCGCCTCAAGGGGACTTCCCCAGCCGAGCCCGGCCATGATGCCGATTGTTCCCGAAACCAGCCTCTCAAGCTCAGGTCCCAGCATCGTTGGGGTGCCTCCGCCCACATACAGCGTCCAGCCGGCAAAGCCCTCAGGCACAGTTTCCGACCTTGAGGCAAGCTCGCGGAGCACCGCATCGACATAGGATGAGGCTGCCTCGGCGGATGGGATGCTGGGATAAGATACGAAGGAGCAGTAGCTGCACTTTCTAAGACAGAAGGGCACATGCACGTATATGCCGAGGCGCCTATCCGTCAATCCTCTTCCTCCTCGGCGGAGAGCACCGCCATGAAGGCCTCCTGGGGTATCTCCACGCTTCCTACCTGCTTCATGCGCTTCTTGCCTTCCTTCTGCTTTTCAAGAAGCTTCCTCTTGCGGCTTATGTCGCCGCCGTAGCACTTGGCGAGGACATCCTTTCGCATTGCCTTTACTGTTTCGCGGGCGATGATCTTAGCGCCTACTGCAGCCTGCACCGGCACGTCGAACATCTGCCTTGGTATGATCTTCCTCAGCTTCTGGACTAGGATGCGGCCCCTGTTCTGGGCGGTCTCCGTGTGGACTATGGAGGAGAGCGCGTCAAGCGGCCTCTCGTTGACCAGCACATCGAGCTTCACGAGCCTCGACTCCCTGTATTCCAGCAGCTCATAGTCCATGGATGCATAGCCTCTCGTCTTGCTCTTAAGCTTGTCGAAGAAGTCGTAAAGTATCTCCGCAAGCGGCATTTCGAACTGCATGCTCACCCTTTGGGGGGAAAGGAAGCTCATGTCCTTGTATATGCCGCGCCTTTCGATGGCAAGGGGCATCACCGCGCCGATGTACTCCGCCGGCGTGAGGATAGTTAGTTTCACTATAGGTTCGGAGATGGACGCTATCTCAGACACTTGCGGCAGGGCTGCGGGATTGTCTATCCAGAGCTCCTGGCCGTTCGTCTTAAGCACCCTGTATATGACGGAAGGCGCGGTCGTGATGATGTCCATGTCGTATTCGCGCTCCAGCCTTGCCTGCACCACCTCAAGGTGAAGAAGGCCCAGGAAGCCGCACCGGAAGCCGAAGCCCAGCGCCGCAGAGCTCTCAGGCTCGAAGGACAGAGCGGAGTCATTCAGCTTCAGCTTCTCTAGGGCATCCCTTAGAAGCCCGTACTCGTTGTTCTCAACGGGATATAGCCCCGTATAGACCATCGGGTGGACCTGCCTGTAGCCCGGAAGAGGTTCCGATGCCGGGGATGCGGCAAGAGTCACGGTGTCTCCCACCCTTGCGTCGGACATGGTCCTGATCTGCGCTGCTATGTAGCCTACCTCGCCTGCGCCGATAAGCTGGGCAGGCTTCATCTCGGGCGTGAACACTCCAGTCTCGATGACATCGTATTCCATGCCGTTGCTCATCATGCGGACCCTGTCGCCGAACCTGACCGACCCGTCCATGACCCTCAAGTAGGCGATGACGCCCTTGTAGGGGTCGAAGTGCGAGTCGAATATAAGTGCCTTGAGGTTGGACTCCTCATCGCCCTTCGGCGGAGGCACCCTGTCGATGATGGCTTTAAGGACCGCCTCAACGTTTTCGCCTGTCTTGGCGCTTATCCTTATGACCTCGGAATCGTCTATGCCGATGAGCTCGCAGATTTCGGCCGCCACGCGCTCGGGATCCGCCGCGGGAAGGTCTATCTTGTTGATGACGGGGATTATCTCAAGGTCATGGTCCAGTGCAAGATACAGGTTCGCAAGCGTCTGAGCCTCTATGCCCTGGGTGGCGTCCACAACCAGAAGCGCCCCTTCGCATGCGGCGAGGCTTCTTGACACCTCGTAGCTGAAGTCCACGTGGCCCGGGGTGTCGATGAGGTTCATCGTGACGGGGCCGACCTCCGGGAAGAGGTTGCACTCTATCCTCACTGGCTTCAGCTTGATGGTGATGCCCCTCTCCCTTTCGAGGTCCATCTTGTCGAGCACCTGCTCCATCATCTGGCGTTGGCTCATCGCGCCCGTCATCTCGAGTATCCTGTCGGCGAGAGTGCTCTTGCCGTGGTCGATATGGGCTATTATGCAGAAATTCCTGATTCTGGACCTGTCCATACCCACTTCACCTTTCAGCTACTATGCGTTACCATCTTATTATCATTGCTGCGGGCGTTCTATGCAATAGAAGCCCAAAAAGCGATTGACTTAATACAGCCTGTGAAAATATAATTGTAATGTTAAATTTGCAAGCAAGATGAAGATGCAACCTTCAGAGGAGGTGAAAAGCCAGTGCCCCGCAACATTCAAGGTGAGAAGCGCAACCGCACCAACCGCGTTCGTGCATTGAGGAACGCTTCGATAAAGTCCTCCGTAAAGACCGCAGGACGCAGGGTCATTGAGGCGATAGCCGAAAACGACCAGGATATGTCGGCAGAGAAGCTCAACGCCGCATACAGTGCCATAGACAAGGCGGTCAAGAAGGGAGTCATCCATCCTAACCAGGGAGCCCGCCGCAAGGCAAGGCTCGCAGCCAAGGTCAACGCCTCAGCGAAGACCGAGTAGGCTTAGCTCTTAGGACAGGACTTCGAGATAACACCCCGGGCGGTCAAGCCCGGGGCTTTTTAACATCGGAGGATGGCTACCTTCCTGATGAAATCGCGCAAAGGTCTATGATGGCTGACTCGAAGGCCTGATCCTCGCCTATTACGGTGTCAGACAGCGCAGTGCCGCCCTTCATCTGCCTGTCCGCCTCGCCCAACCTTACCAGCATCCTCGAGGCCTTCGCAGGCCCAAGCCTCCTTGCCAGGTTCACGGTCCTCTCAAGTATGAAGTCAGGAGTCCTGAGCTGCCTTTCCGCCTTGGTCTCCTTGACTGTGTCGACCACATTGGTGCCCGCTGCAAGCTTCCTTTGTATGGAAAGCATCAGGCGAAGCTCGGAGGCGATCGCCGCAAGCATGAACTGGTTGGGTATCCTGGGCTCCGCGCTCTCCCTGAACTGCCTTACAAGGTGCAGCGCATGCGAGCTTCCTCCCGTGATTATCGCAGTCGTCAGGTCGGACAGCCCCTCGTGCGTAGCCTCGCCAATGGCCTTCCTCACGTCCTCCCCAGTCACCCTTGCCCTGCCTTTGCCCATGTAGGTGATGAGCTTCTCCACCTCTGAGGATATGAGGGAAAGGTCGGTGCCGAGCCTCATCACGAGCGCCTCCACCCCGTCGGTGGTGAGCCCAAGGCCCTTCTTAGAGGCATAAGCCCTGATGAACTCCTTGGCATCCCTCTCATATACCTTCTTGCACTCCTTGACGGCAACCCATAAGGCGGCCTTCGGAATCTTTGCGCCGGCCGGGGGGAACTTCCTGTCTGCCCAGCTCACAGATACGTATGTCCCGTCAGGAAGCGGGCATGAATTGCCCTCGGCAAGCTTCGCGATGAGCTCCTTCGCGTCGGCTGCCTTCAGCTCCTCGCACCTTCTTATGATGATGTGGCGGGCTGGAGCGAAGAGGGATCCCATCATTGCCTCGGCGACAGCCGACTGTCCCCCGTCGTCGGAGGCGTCCTTTGAGACCTGTTCGGCTCCCTCGGACTGAGAGACGAATGAGGAGACCTTTGAGATCTCCTCCTCGCGGCGATAGTCCTCCTCGCCGTATATGAAGTTCACCCTTGCGGGCGTGCAGCTATTATCTCCCATGGTCTTCAGCTCTTAAGGCCGGTCCTGGCTATGCCCTGTATGAACTGCTTCTGAGCTATGAAGAAGATGATAAGAAGCGGCACGATTGCGGTGGTTGACGCCGCCATAAGAAGGTTCGGCTTAGTTCCGAACTCCTGGTTGAAGGAGGACAATCCCACCTGTATCGTCCTCAGCCTCGGGGAATTGGTCACGATCAGCGGCCAAAGGAATGTGTTCCAGCCGCTTATGAACGAGAAGAGCCCCGTAGTCACGAAGACAGGAACTGCAAGCGGGATCATTACCCTCCAGAGGTATTCGAACCGGGTGCAGCCGTCTATCTGGGCTGCGTCCCATAGCTCGTTCGGTATGGTCATGAAGAACTGCCTCATCATGAATATGCTGAAGACCGATGCTATCCACGGTATGATGAGCGCCTTGTAGGTGTCTATCCATCCCAGCTTAGCCACTATAACATAATTTGGGACGAGAGTGACTTGCCCGGGTATCATCATGGTGCCGAGGAAAATGAGGAAGACGATCTCCTTGCCCCTGAACTTCATGGTGGCGAAGGCATATGCCGCAAGCGCGGACGTGGCCAGCTGCAGCACCGTGGTGCTTATCGCAATTATGAAGCTGTTCATGTAATACCAGGGGAAGTTCTTGTCCTCCTTCCAAGCGTTCGAGTAGCTCACCCATAGGCTTGAGGCGAGCTTCCTCAGCTCGTTTGTCGCGGGAAGGCCAAGCTCGGCGTTGTCCCTGTCGGTCTTCCACGCCTTGATGTACTCCGATATCTTCCAATTTCTGGGAACCCACACCATCTCGGCGGTGAAGGTCTCATCTGAGGTCTTGGTCGAGGTCGAAATCATGTAGTAGAAGGGCAGCAGCATAACAACCGCGCCGACTGTCAGCAGCATGTATACCACGGCCTTGTTTATCTTGGTCCCCAGGCTTGTCCCGTTATTGCTATTGCTTCTCATGCCCTGCACCTCCTTTACTGGTAGTAGACCCTGCTGCCCATAGCCTTGCGCTGTATCAGCGTAAGCAGGAATATCACGAAGAAGAGGAAATAGCCGATTGCCGCGGCGTAACCGAAGCGGAACTCTCCCCACCCCACGTCGTAAAGGTATTTGACCACGACGAGCGTGGTCTTAAGGGGGCCTCCGCCTCCGCCTGGCCATAGCACATAGGCCTGGGTGAACACCTGGAATGAGCCTATTATCGAGATGATGGTTAGGAAGTATGTCGTAGGGGACAGAAGCGGCCAGGTTATGGCCTTGAAGAGCTTCCAGCCCGTCGCCCCGTCAATTGCGGCCGCGTCGTAGTACTCCTGGGGGATGTTCTGCAGGCCCGCAAGGAAGATGATTATGTTGTAGCCGAGATGCCGCCAGATGCTCATCAGCACCAGCGCGAACATGGACCAGTTGGGATCAAGAAGCCATCTCTGGCTGCTTCCGCCGAAGAGATTGATTATTGAGTTCAGCATGCCTGCGGAGTCTTCCTTATAGATCCACATCCACACTATGGAGATTGCCACCACAGGTGTAACGTAGGGCAGGAAATACGACGTCCTGAAGAAGCCGGAACCCCTGATCTTCTGGTTAAGCAAGTATGCGATGGCAAGTGCCAGGGCAAGCCCGGTTGGCACTGTGCCCAGGACGTATATGACCGTGTTAATGACCGACTTCGTGAAGTCGGGGTCGCTAAGCATCTCGACATAGTTGCCGAAGCCGATGAAATTCCACCTGCCCAGCAGGTTGGTGTTGAATAGGCTTATGTATGCCGCGTAGAATGCCGGGAAGAAGTGGAACACCACGAGAATGGCTGTAGCCGGGAGTATGTACAGATACGCCCCAAGGTCGTCCAGTACGGTGTGCTTCCTTCCTGCCGGCAGCGACCCTGATGGCGCTTTTGTCTTGCCTGCCGCCTTGGCCATGTCTACCACCTGCCCTCGAACAGCCATCTTATGATGGCCTTCGTGAGATCTGCGTTTGCGTACCCAGCCCTGCCAAGCTCGTAATCGGAGAAAGGCACGGAACCGATTACAAGCACATTGCCCTTGCCTGAGACCGCCGAAGCGGCAATAACCGGATCTTCGATGGCGCTTCCGTCAGGCGCAACCGCTTTAAGGCCAACCGCCTTGATCAGGGCATTCGCGCCTCCTGACGGCCTTACCGATGAGGCATCGCCCAGGATCAGCTTGAACTTGCCCCCCTGAAGCTCCGCATCCAAGGAGCCCTGCGCGGCTTCCCCGAACATGAGCTGGTCTGCTCCAAGGGAGATGCCTGCCGACAGCATCCCCAGGAGTTCGTTGAAGTCCTTGTTGTCCCTTGAGCCGTCTCCTGTGTCAGACCATCCGATAAGAAGCAGGTTGCCGCCTTCTCGTACCCATTCTGCGATGGCTGCCAGCTCACTTTCCTCATAATACGTCGGCTTCAGGGCGAATCCCTGCTCCGGCAGCGGCATTATTAGTGCCCTTAGCCCTTCTAGGTAGGCGGGGGTGATGCTATCCTCGTTTATCTTTCCCTCATATCCCATTGACTTCGCAAGGTCGATCAGCTGGCCGAAGTAGGATGTCATCCTGTTGTTGTGCCCCTCATCCACGGCAAATCCCAGCGGTTTGGTCGCAAGCACGTCCACTTCCCCTGCAGTAAAGGACTGGGCGCCTGAAGGGGCCATAAGTACCAGCTTCAGTTCCGCCCTGCCGCTTTTATCCGGGGTCCATGGCACCAGAAGGTGCGACCACCTTCCGGATCCCACCTCCAGCTCTCCTGATGCGACCCTGGCGAAACCGCCGCCGAAGTCGGCAAGAAGCTCATATGGAAGCTTGATGTCGCCTGCACCGTTTCGGTCCGCCACCCTTGCGTAGAACGTGGCGGGGTTTCCGGTGCTTACGAATATGTCCTCCATGCGGAAGTCCGAGGCTACAATGCCGGAACCCGTCTCGATCCAGATGGGGGTCGTGACAATCGTGTCTCCGTCGGATTCCAGGATCTTCGCATAGTAGTAATTGTAGTCTAGCTCGGGCTGAACTTCGAAAGGATGCCTTCCTGCCTTCAGGAATTCGGCCCTTGCGGCAACCTTTCCGCCGTTGGTTATTATCTCCACAGTCTTGAAGGTGTCTCCGTCCGGATCTTCTGCGTAAACCTCTATGACGAACTTCTCGCCTTTGCCAGAACCCTCGAAGATGATGGTGTCGCCCATCATATGCCCTCCGGATGTTATGAGGACCTTCGCATCTCTATCCTCAGTCGAGTAGGTGCGCATGTTGCGCATGGCTTCCATCACCGATTCCCTGGTCAGCTCCTTTGCGACGATGCCTGTCCTCACCTCTGCGGCTGTGCCCCAGTCGTTTCTATGGTTATCCTGGTTGTTGACTGCACCTATCTTCCATCCCCTGTCAAGCGCCTTGATGTAGGAGGGTTCGTTCCTGGTATTGCGGTAGTAGGCTCCGCTTCCGACCTCTATCATGGAGACCACCTCGTCTGCGTAGCTCCAGTAGGAGAAGTCGTTCCAGTTTGGCTGTATCTCCGGGTTGGGGTGGTTGAACGTTGCTATGCCGTCGTAAGTGTGCAGGTACTCGATGAATGCCGTGAAGTTCTTCTGCGTATCCCTCGAAGCGGCCCTGGGAGTGCCATATCCGTTCATGTGGCCCTCCGAGTGGGTCCACTCGTAGCCGACTAGCGAGACGAACCTGCCGGGGATATAGAAAGCATCCGCCTCCTCTAAGGATTTATACCAGAGGTGGATGTTGGTGATTTCCTGGTAATAGTAGCCGTGCTCGGTCGTGGAGAAGAAGTCCATCCCGCCCGGGCCGCTGACCTGCGTATATGCTTCCGTTGGGGTGCCCATGCCGTCCGAGTACGAAGTATGAGCGTGAAGGTTCCCGAAGTAGAAGTTCCACTCCTGGTCCGGAGCCGCTGCTGCCATCAAGGCAAGCAAGAATACTATCATCGCCGATATCGCCATCACTGAAAGCCTGCGCATTTGAACCCCTCCGACCGTTGGATTCGAAGACCAGCCCGGGGCCTCGGCATTAGCCTAATCCCCGGGCTGCGTGCTTGAGCTGCTGGATTATCCCTGCCTCTTAGAAGCCAAGCTTCTTGTTGCCGACCGTTACTGCCTCTGCGAGGGCCTCGGCTGCGGTGGCCTTGGCGAGTATCGCCTTCTGCACTGCGGTGCTGATGTCGCCGCGGATGCCGTTCCAGGCGGAGAGGTTCGGGTCGTACTTGATGTAGTTGAGCTGCTTTAAGCTCTGCTCTGCCTTCGGGTTCTTTGCGAAGTGCTCCTTCATGACATTGAGGTAGAGGGCCGACTTCCTTACGGGTATGTAGGAGGTCCCGATCGCCCACTTGGCGGTCTGCATGGGCTCTACCATCCACTTCACGAATGTCCATGCGGCATCCTGCTCGGCCTTGGTGGACTTGGAGTAGATTGCAAGGTCTGTTCCTGCGACAGGAGTCGCCTTGTACTTCGCCTCGGAGGCGGGAAGAGGGGCGACTGCCCACTCGAACTTACCGGCTACAGCGCTTTCGGTGTAGCTGAGGCCAGGCGAGCTGGTATAGTACATGGCGGTCTTGCCGGCGCCGAAGTCGGCGTCCCAGTAGCCGCTCATGTAGGCTGCTACCTTGTGCTTGTTGATGAGGTCGACCATGAACTGGAGGGCCTTTTGGCCGACGGTGCCGCCGATTGCGAGCTTTCCGGTGCTGTCAAGCCACTCGCCGCCGGAGGTGAAATAGAAGCATGCGAAGATATCGATGTTGTCCCTTAGGCCTACGCCCGAGCGGACGAACTCGCCCTTCTCGTTCTTCTTCGTCAGCTTGCTGGCTGCTGTAAGTAGTTCCTGCCAGGTCGCCGGGGGATTGGCGATGCCGACTTCCTGGAAGGCGGCCTTGTTGTATACGAGAACATAGACGCTCTTGTTGAAGGGCATTGTGTACCACTTGCCGTTGATGATGGATGCCTTCCTCAGGCCTTCGTAGATATCGTCAACTTCAAGCTTTGTCATGCCGTTCGGGCCGTTCACGAAGTTTTCGATCGGCACAAGGGCGTTGCTGGTGATGAATTCGGCTGCCCAGTTACCGTAGACCTGTGAGACGGTCGGCGGCTTCTGCGCGACCAGCGCTCCGGTCAGCTTCTGCTGCAGGGCGCTGTAGTTGCCCTGGTATTCTGCCTTTACCGCGATGTTCGGGTGGGTTGCGTTGAATTCGTTGACCAGGCTGTCAAGGGTTGCTCCCAGCTGGGCGCCCATCGCGTGCCAGAAAGTAATCGTCACCTTCTCGGCTGCGAAGCTTGCGCTGACGAACACCATTGCGAGAACGAGTGAAAGTGCGGCGAGAAATGCTATCCTTCTTCTCATTAGTTCCCCGACGGGCAGCACCCGTCGAGTGCCCTCCCTTCATATTCGGTTAAACTCGTCTTTATTTTACATTAAGAGAGGGATTAATGCCAATGCCGCCCGCTTCTTTTAATGACCTGAAAAAGGGCATTCTATCCCAAGAATCCGATTCGCCTGACACGAAAATACCATCAGCTCTCATCAAGGCGGTAATCATTCCGTCGCAGTCGGTGCGCCTTATTGACATCCCGGCGGCAAGAATCCTTTCGATGGCCTCACTCGAAGGATGCCCGTAGAAGTTGGCCCCAACGGATATTGCGGCGTCGGCCGCTTCCAGCTTATTAAGGAATTCCTCCGAGCTGGAAGCCTTTGAGCCATGGTGGCCGATTTTTATGAATGCCGCACGGCCCGAGCTGTAAGCCGACTCGAACATGCCTCCCGCATCCGCGCATAGGAGCGCATTCTGACCAGCGTATCCGATCATAAGCACCATGGAAGGCTCATTTGCGTCTTTAACGCTTACATTAGATGGCACTTGGTTGATCGAGCGGATGACTAGCCCGCCTGACGCAATGCTGCCTCCTCTGCCCATGAATGTCGGTTCAAGTCCAGCGTGAAGCACCTTACCTGCCGTCTCATAGTCCCCATCGGCAACAAGGACGAGGCCTATCCGCATCGCATCGGCAAGTTCATCAAGCCCCGAGGCATGGTCTGAGTGCGAGTGGGTGAGGGCGAGCACGTCGATGCTATCTACCCCGATGCTCCTCAGAGCGGGCAATATGCGCTCTTCCATCGCAGTGCCTTGAGGAAAGCCGGGCCCTGTGTCCACCAGCATATGAAATGACCTGCCCTTGCTGATTAGGATGCTGTCTCCCTGCCCTACCGACAACACCCGTATTGCCACGTCCTGGGGAACCATCAGGGATGCAGTCAGCAAGGCTGCCGTCAAGGCCGGAATCACAGGTCCAAGCCTTGTGAAGCAGCGCTTGGCCAGCCTCCTGGCGGAGAACCTTCCCATCAGGCATACCCAAGCGAAGGTAATGACGCCAAGGTACAGGGCGCCTAAGATGCCGTTTCCGTAGCCTGTAGGGATAAGAAGAACCTCAATGCGCGATATCGGCCCTGCCATTGCGTCCAGCATTGTTAACAGGCACTTGGCTGGAAGCACAATGAGAGACCCGAGGCCTGGGCTCACCCAATGGGCGAGGTATCCGGCAAGACCCAGGGTAAGCGCCGCGGACGCAGAGGGTATGGCGACAAGGTTCGTTACTGGCGACAAGATGCTGGAGTAACCGTAATAAGAGCTAATAATAGGAAGCAGCGCTGCGCTTATCATCAGGCTTCCTGAAAGGGCGAAAAAGGCTTGCCTGACAAAGGCCCTCCCCGCACCCGTCTTACCCCTGTCATCACGAAACAAGGCGCTCGCAGCCATTATGCCAATCACTGCCAGATATGACATCTGAAAGCCGGCATCGAACAGGCTCATGGGCGAAACCGTCACTTGAATAGACGCGGCGGCAAGAAGGAGCCCGGCCTGGTCCGGCCTTTTCAGCTTTAACGCCTTCACTGCTGATGCTCCAATCCCTGTTATGCACGCCCTGATAATTGAAGGCCTTAGGCCTGCGGCGATGGCATATATAGGGAGGATCGAACCGGCCATCAGCAGGCACAGCCATTCAGGAGCGCCGCTGCTGCCGAGCATGAACGACATGAAGGCCATCACGATGGAGACATGAAGGCCTGATGCCGACATAACGTGGGCAATGCCGCCCTTTCTGAAGGCTTCCGATACCGCAGGATCGAGCTCCGACTTGTCGCTTAGCGCAATTGCGTCCATCAGCGGGTTTGAGACACACTTACCCATCGCCTCATCCGTGAACGACTTGAAGGAGCTGCTGAAAGCCCAGGCAGCTTCCCTAAGGGGCCCTGCGAATCCCCTTGCCGCGCTGACAAGAACCGCCTCTTCAAGGCGTGCGTGAACTCCCTTAGAAAACCAGTATGACCTTTGGTCGAAGGCCCCCGGGTTCATCCTTCCCTCCATAAGCACGATTTGACCGGTCATCCTGATCCTGTCGCCGGGGAAAAGGCCCTCGGACAGTGAGCTACCCATATCCTTTCCGTTGATGAGAAGCATGCCCTTCAGACTCTTGCCATCCGGGCCTTTGAGCTTTCCTATCGTATACTGCAATCCGTAGGCAGATTCGTATACCCAGTTCACCTGGCCGGCTACCTCGATGGAAGCCCCCTTGAGCTCAGCTACGGATCCCCTTGCAAGAAGGTCCAGCCTTGCCACTGAAAGCACGCCCGTGATGATCCCTGCGGCAGACAGTACCAGCATCAGCAATGCACGCTGAAAGTCGCGCCTTCCCCTCTGCCGGAACACCAACCAGAGCATGGGTGCGGCGGGAAACAGCAGAAGCAGAGACGCCTGGCATGTTCCGATGCGCGACGCGGCCCATATCGCAGCCGCCTCTGATGCAAGAAAGGCGGTCATCTTCCTGCCACCACCATCTCCCTGATCGCCTCATACTTGGCGGGGCCGATGCCCGATACGTCCATGAGCTGCTCTGTGGATACAAATGGCCCGTTGCTCTGCCTGTATTCGATTATCTTCGCCGCAGTCGAGGGCCCTATGCCTGGAAGTGTGTCAAGCTCAGCAAGGCCCGCAGAGTTGATGTCCACCCTGGCCGCAGGCGCGGCTTCCGCCAAAGCCCCTTCCTCGTCCGGGGCATCCTTTGTCACATCCAGCCTGTCCGGCGGAGCAGGCTCGGGTGAATCCCTTTGGGAATCGGAGGCGTCCTGTCGGGACCCTTGCGGTGATCCTGCAGCCTCAGTCCCGTTAACCTGCAGTTCAGCCGCCTTAATAGGTATGTAAACCTGCTGGCCGTCTCTAAGCGGAAGGGCGATGTTCACCGAATCCGAATCAGCCGACTTAGTCATGCCCCCGGCAGCCAGCAATGCGTCATTAACCCTAGCTCCGGGCTTAAGCTCGTAGAGCCCGGGCTTTGTAACGCATCCGGCTACATGTACGAATAATCCGGCATCGTCCCCGGCATCTTCAGTGTTTACACCCTTTGGCATCTCAGCGAGAGCTTCTTTCTGATATCCTTCGGGAAACCGTGCTTCCTTCGCGCCTTCATCTGTGTTTTGCATCTCTGACCGGCTATCCTGACCTGGCATAGCCTCGACCAGGATTTGGGGAGGCCGCCTGAACCTGACTATCAGAAGCGCTGCCGCCAGGAGGCATGTCAGGGCCAAGTAAGCAATGCCCCGAGCCGCCCTGCCTGCTTTAACATCCGACATTGCCCACCTCCGGCGTCCGGCACTGAACGCAAGACGAGCATAAATGAAGGGAGGCGCAACAAGCGCCCCCCTGCTTCGCTAACCTTCGGGTTATTTGCTACCCTACGACCAGGTTCACCATCTTCCCGGGGACGATGACCTTCTTTATGATCTGCTTTCCGGCAATCGATGATGATACCTTGTCGCTAGACAGCGCCGCGCTCAGCATTGCCTCGGCGTCGGCTCCCGCCGCCACCCGGACTACGTCCTTCAGCTTGCCGTTGACCTGCACTGGGATTTCCACCTCGTCCTCCTTGGCCTTCTCCGGGTCGAAAGCCGGCCATGGTTCCCTGGCGAGGCCCTTTTTATGCCCACGCGCCTCGTACATCTCCTCGCAGATGTGCGGGGCGAACGGAGACAGCAGCCTGATAAACGCGTCCCAGTGGCCAGGGTCTACCGCATCCTGCTTGCCGAACCAGTTTGCAAGGCTCATGAGCTGGGCAAGGGCCGTATTGTACTTCATCTCCTCGATGTCATCCCCGACCTTCTTGATGGAAAGGTGCACAAGCCTCTCAGCCTCCTGGAAGCTTGAGCCCTTCGCACCGCTTACTTTGCCCTGAAGCTCCCATACCCTATACAGGAACCTCTGCATGCCGACAAGCCCGCTCGTTGACCACGGTATCGGTTGATCGAATGCGCCCATGAACAGCTCGAAGAGCCTGAAGGAGTCCGCACCGAACTTATCCACCATCTCGTCAGGATTGACCACATTGCCCCTGGATTTGGACATCTTCTCGTTGTCCTCCCCGAGCACCAGGCCATGGGATGTGCGCTTTGAGTACGGCTCGGGGGTGGAGACCACGCCGATGTCGTACAGGAACTTGTGCCAGAACCTCGAGTAAAGAAGGTGCAGCGTAGTATGCTCCATGCCGCCGTTGTACCAGTCCACAGGCATCCAGTAGTCCAAGGCCTTCCTGGAAGCCACCGAGTCATGGTTCTTGGGGTCGGTGTACCTGAGGAAATACCATGATGATCCCGCCCAATTGGGCATCGTGTCTGTCTCCCTTACGGCAGGGCCCCCGCAACTCGGGCACGTGGTGTTGACCCATGAGCCTATCTGCGAAAGGGGCGACTCCCCGGTATCCGTCGTCTGATACCTCTCCACGTCTGGAAGCATCAATGGAAGCTCCGATTCCGGCACAGGAACCCAACCGCAGCGGTCGCACTCCACCATCGGTATGGGCTCCCCCCAATAGCGCTGGCGCGAGAAGACCCAGTCTCTGAGCTTATAGTTTACCTTCTCCCTGCCTATGCCCTTTTCGGCCAGGTAGGAGATCATCCTGCCGATCGCATCCTCAACACCGAGCCCGTTTAAGAAGCCCGAGTTCACCAGAATGCCTTTATCGGTGTCGGTATAAGGCGCCTCCTCAACGTTTCCGCCGGAGATGACCTCGATGACAGGAATGCCGAAGCGCCTTGCAAACCGCCAGTCCCTGTCGTCATGGCCGGGAACGGCCATGATAGCGCCTGTGCCGTACGATGCGAGCACGTAATCTGCCGTCCAAAGGGGTATCCTATCCCCATTCGCGGGATTGATGCAGCCAACACCCTTTATCTCGCAGCCGGATACTTCCTTGGCGACTTCGGTCCTCTCGAAGTCGGACTTCTTGGATGCCATGTCGCAGTATGCCTTAACCTCATCCGGGTTCTCAGACATCGCGATGAAGTCTCCTATTAGCGGATGCTCCGGAGACACGACCATGTATGTGGCTCCGAACATCGTGTCGGGCCTCGTCGTGAACACCTTGAGGCTAATAGCCCCTGCGGTGCCTGCCACTTCAAAGTCTACTTCTGCCCCGGTTGACTTTCCTATCCAATTTACCTGCTGCATCTTGATCTTGTTCCAGAAGTCCACGGTATCCAGGTCGTTTAAAAGCCTCTCGGCATAATCGGTGATCTTAAGCATCCACTGCTTCTTCACCTTTCGGACCACGCTTCCTCCGCAGCGCTCGCAGACTCCGCCGACCACTTCCTCGTTGGCAAGGCCAATCTTGCAGCTGGTGCACCAGTTGATCGGGATCTCGGCCTTGTAAGCAAGGCCGTTTTCCCACAGCTTAAGGAAAATCCACTGCGTCCACTTATAGTATTCGGGGTCTGTTGTGTCCACCTCGCGCTTCCAGTCGAAGCTGAAACCGAGCTTCTTGAGCTGCGAGCGGTAGCGTGCTATGTTTCTCTTCGTGACCACGGCCGGATGCTCGCCGGTCTTTATGGCGTGATTCTCCGTGGGAAGCCCGAACGCGTCCCAGCCGATGGGGTACAGGACGTTGTAGCCCTGCATCCTCCTCTTCCTTGCAAGCGTGTCAAGGGCGGTATAGGACCTCGGGTGTCCGACATGAAGGCCGGCTCCCGAAGGATACGGGAACTCTATCAGCACATAGTACTTGGGCAGGGAATAGTCGTCAAGAGCAGCGAAGCAGCCCGTTTTCTCCCATCTTTCCTGCCATTTGGCCTCGATCGACTTGAACTCATACTTGCCGGCCATATTCAACCCTCCCAGATATGAAGAAACGCCCCCGGCCTTAGGCCAGGGGCGAATATCGCGGTACCACC
>CAZJHY010000024.1:0-21876 GCA_964545975.1 uncultured Clostridia bacterium
AGCACCATAACCCTGTCGGCTATGGGCATTATGGCCTCCATTACGTGCTCGACGACTATGAGCGCAAGGCCATCCTTCCTCATGCTCTTTATAAGCAGCCCCGCCTCCTGGATCTCAGTCGGAGTAAGGCCCGCCATCGTCTCGTCCAGCATCAGCACCTTGGGGTCTGTCGCAAGGCACATCGCCACCTCCAGCCTCTTCTTGTAGGGGAGAGTGAGGTGAACGGCCTTGACCTTGGCCCTGTCTGCCATCCCGACCCTGTCCAGTACCTCCAGCGCCTTCTTCCTGGCTGCGGCGGTATGGCCGTTTCTCAGGTAAGCGCCGACCTGAACGTTTTCAAGGACAGTCATCCCCTGCAGTATCTGGACTACCTGGAATGTCCTTGCGATGCCCAGCGAGCAGATGTTGTTGGGGCTCCAGCCCGTTATGTTGTGACCGTCGAACTCCACTTTGCCTTCCTCAGGTTTGTAGAAGCCCGAAAGGCAGGCGAAAAGGGTCGTCTTGCCGGCGCCGTTGGGGCCGATGAGGCCCAGTATCTCGCCGCTTTTCACTGAGAACGACACATCGTTTACCGCAGTGAGCCCCCCGAAGCGCTTAGTTAGGTTGGTCGCCTTAAGTTCAGACATCAGGCTGCAAGCCCCCTTTCGCGCCTGGCCTTTAGCCTGCGCCCGGCCTTCCTCGCTATCCCCATGAGCCCGTCCGGCTCATAGATGCAGATGAGGACTATGAATGCGCCGTAGATCATAAGGTCGACTCCTGTTCCGCCCGAGCCCAGCCAGGCTCTAGTGAGCTCTGAAATGGGCATGAGGATGAGGGCGCCCAAGAGGGGCCCGATTATGTTGCCGGAACCGCCGAAGACTGCCACGAGCGCTATAGTCACCGATACCGAATGGTCGAAGACGAAGGCGGGTTCGACATAGAGCTGGTATTGGGCGAGGATGGTGCCGCACATGCCGGTTATTCCGGCGGATATCGCAATGGCTATGAGCTTGTAGGCCGTCTTGTTGACGCCGAGGCCCGTCGCGACCTCCTCGTTCTCCCTTATGGCCTTGAAGTAGAAGCCCATCTTGGACCTCTCCATGAAGTACATGAAGGTCACTACAGCGACGAGCATTCCCAGCGCGATGTAATAGTATCCGAGCTTCGATGAATGGAACTGGAAGTTCAGGAAGCTCTCCTTGGTCATATCTATTATGATGCCGGTCGCGCCCCCGACCTGGGGCCAGTTCTCGAAGACGACCTTGATCATCTGGGCCAGCGCTATCGTGCCTATCGCGAAATACCTGCCCCTGAGCCTTGAGAACGGCAGGCCGATTATGGTAGCGAACAGCGCAGTTGCTAGGCCAGCCGCGATGAAGCCAAGCCAGGGGTTCACCTTGTACTGCACGAAAAGGACCGTGGAGACATATGCGCCGATTCCGAAGAACGCAGCTTGGCCTATTGATACCATGCCTGCATATCCGGCCATTATGTTCCACGCCTGGGCCATGACCGCATAAAGGACTATTAGGACGAGCACATGCTGCTGGAACCTGGCCTTCAGCACCAGCGGTGCTGCGATCGCCAGGATAAGCGCCAGGCCGACGAGCGCGGTGTTCCTGAGATTCTTGCTGCTTTCCATCAATCGGCCCCCCATCCCATGAGGCCCTTGGGCCGCACGATCACAATTAGCACATAAGCGAGGAATATCAGGGCGTATTTGTACTCGGTGCCCACGTAGAAGCCGCCTATGGTCTCGATTATCCCGATGAGGATCGCTCCTATGAGCGCACCTTCGGTGCTTCCGAAGCCTCCGAGGGCCACAGCAACAAGGGCGACTAACCCGAACATCGTCCCTACGTCCGGGAAGATGTAGTAGTAGCTCGCCAGAAGCGAACCGGCTGCACCCGCACAGGCGAGGCCTATGCCGAAGGCGATGCCGTTAAGCCTCTCGAGGTTGATGCCCATCAGCGAGGCGGCGGGCCTGTCAATGGATATCGCCTGGATGGCAAGGCCGGTCTTGGTCTTCCTGAGGAACCAGTAAACTAAAGCTGCGACTATCAGGCTTCCGATGCTCGCCACGAGCTTCGGAAGCTCTATGAAAATCGGCCCCAGCATGAATGTGCCCTTTGAGATTGCGTTATTTATCACGCGGTAATCCGGCGTCCAGAGGAACTGCGCAAGGTTGATTATGAAGATGCTGAGGCCGAATGTGACGAGCATCCTTGCAAGGAAGGGTCCCTTCAGCACCTTGGATACGACACCGCGGTATATTACCAATCCCAGGCCGAACATTATCAAAGCCACGATCGGTGTCCCTATAACGGGGTCCAGTTTGAGGTAGGTGTTCAGCCAGTAGCTCGCGTACATCGCAAGCATAACAAGCGCGCCGTGGGCGAAGTTTACTATCCCCATCACGCCGTAGATGAGGCTTAAGCCCATGGCAACCAGGCCGTAGACACAGCCCAGCAACAAACCTCCCGTGAGAAGCTGGAGCAACAATAAGACCACCCCTGTCATGTAAGCGTTTCCACATCGTTCGTGCGGAGCGCTGCGCCTAATGTGCAGCGCCCCGCCTAAGTCCGGTTACTTTATAGTATTCTTACTTGCCCCACGCGAAAGGATACACGTAAGGTACTCCAGCGAGGTTGAACGGCCACACCACTCTGAGCTTGCTCTTCTGGAACTGCAGGTAGAGCGACTTGCCGAGCACGTTGTCGTGTGTCACGGGGTCGAACTTGACGCCGTCGTACGCGGTAATCACTGCGGAAGCGGGCAGGTTGGTCTCAAGGAGGGCCTTCCTGATGTCTTCCGGCTTGGTCGACTTCGCGCGGTTGATGGCGTCTGCGAGGATGAACGGGGCGGTGAAGCTGCGAGCCGCGCTGGGGCTCATGTCGATTCCGTACTTCTTCTTGTAGAGCTCGTTGATCTTCGCAACGTAAGGCTTGCTCGCTGCAAGGTCGAGGCCATAGACGCCACGCACGAAGATGTTCTCGGCGTCAGCGCCGACGGTCGCTACGTAGTTGGGATCGAGGTATCCGGACATTCCTATGAATACCTTAGGGGTTACCTTCATCGCCTTGAAAGTCTGGGTGAAGAGGATGGCGTCAGAGACATAGGCGCCATGGACTATGACGTCCGGGTTGGCTGCCTTGACTTTAAGGACCTCTGCGGAGACGTCGGTGGCCTTGTAGACGTACGGGATGTCGGCGACTATGGTGAGGTTATGGAACGCCGCCCATTTCCTCAGCTCGACTGCGAGGCTTGCACCCCATTCGGTATTCTCCCAAACGATGGCGAGCTTCTTGAGGTCCACTTTCTCCTTCTTCTCGATTTCAGCTACCATGTCGAGCGCATTCTTTGCCTGTATGCCGTCATGAGGTATAACCCTGAAGAACCACTGGAAGCCGCGCTCTGTGAGCGTCGGTGAAGTGGCGTCGGAGAGCACGTAGGGTATCTGGAGCCTCTCTGCTGCCATGCTGGTCGTCTTGACGACGCCGCTCTGGTAACCGCCGAAGAAGGCAGCGACCTTCTGCTCTGTGATGATGCGCTCGGTCTCAGCCATGCCGACCGTCGCATCGCCCCTGCTGTCGCCGACTATGACTTCGAACTTGGCGCCGCCCAGGCTGGGTATTCCGGAGGTCCTGGCGAACGGGAAGTCGATGTCATATACGTTATTGATGATGTCGATGGCCAGCTCCACGCCGGACATGCAGTCTGCACCGGTGGTGGCCAGCGAGCCGGTCAGAGGATACACAGTGCCTAGCTTGATTGTGACTTCAGCCGCGGAGCCCACCAGAGGGATCATAACCGCAACCATCGTGAGCACGAGAGCCATGCGCCAGACGAAACCACGGATCTTGCCTGCTTTCACTTTAACTCCTCCTCGAAATGTGATGGATCTTCAAGGTTCTCAGGGGTACGCAACATATTTGCCGCAGGTCTCGTCACTATCTATCTCGAAGCGTTGTGCCTGCGGATATTCTCATATGCCGCCCTTTCGACGTCAGCCATGTGGTCTATCATAAGCTTCTCGGCCTTCTTCGCATTGCGCTCCGAAAGCGCGCCTGCAACAGCCCTGTGGAAGCCCAGCGCCCTGTCTGCGGCACCGGGCAGGCTCTGCACTTCTTCAACCTGCTCATACAGAGCATCTCTGATAGCCTCAAGGGTCGCTACGATCACGGAATTGTGGGAGCCCCTTGCAACGGACATGTGGAACTCGAGGTCAAGGTCGTTGAACCTCTTGATCCTGCTCATCTCCGGGTTCATCTCGGAGACAAGATAGGAAATGGCAGCAAGCTCCTCGTCTGTTGCGCGCTTCGCGCACAGCGCGGCGGCCTTAGGTTCGATTATGTGCCTTACCTCAATAAGCTCCAGAATATTCATGTTCCCCATCGAAAGCATAGGAGACAGGGGCTTCATAAAAGACCCGGGTACGATATCCTCTATGAAAGTGCCCTCTCCCTGGCGTACGGAAATGAGGTTCATAAGGCTCAGTGTTCGCACGGCCTCCCTTAGGGCGGTCCTGCTTACGCCGAGCGATGCGGCCAGCTCCCTTTCAGCCGGGAGCTTATCTCCTGCCTTCAGGTCGCCGCTCATGATCAAAGATGTGATGTGCTCTACTACTCCGTCAGAGACCTTCATTCTGTGGATGCCGCCGGGTTTTTGAGCCATGCCGACCTCCGCAAGATTCTCTGGGCGCGCCAGTGGTATGAGCATCACACCACCAGTGATTTCATTCTATATCATTTTGTAGATTCCTTCATCAAGAATCGGCAACTATCGATATTGAAACCAGCCCCTGTCTAAGCAGGAAAAAGGGGGAGGGCTCGATGAGTCCTCCCCCCCAAAAAACCCACTATGAGAGCCTACTGAGGAAGCTTCATAGCCTTATCGAACTCCGCTGCGGAGATGAACTGCGGCGCATAATCCCCACCGGCTGCCCATATTTGCGCCATGAACCCTCTGAGGTGAGTAGATGACCCATCTTTCAGATAAGCGTATAGCTCCAGAAGGTCGGGCTTGCTTGTTTCCTTGACTGCCTCGTTAATGTCGAAGATGTCCTTCTCCTCGGTAAGAGCCCCCACCTTAAGAGCCTCAAGAGATGAGGTCTCGCCCTTCGAAAGAAGCACTGCGTAAAGCTCCTGAAGCTTCTTGTCTGCAAACACCGCCGGAAGCGTAGCCTTGGCTGGGTCGATTATGCCGTACTTCTCGATGACGAGCCTTACGGCGTCTGTGTGCCTTTGTTCGCTCTCGGCAATCTTGTCGAATATCCTAAGGTCCCACTTCTTTCCTAGGACATTGTAGATATCTCTTGCGAGCTTCTCCTCCTCGCGGATGAACCTAAGGTGCGCACCCTCTGCGGCTGTCAGCTTTGCCGCAGCCTCCGCGGGCACACTTGACGACAGTCCGAAGAGCGTAACCAGCGCTGTGCATAGGAGCATGCAATAGGCGAGCTTCCTGGCGATGTTCCGGTTCACGATAAAGCCTCCCTTGTTTATCGAGATGATCCCGAATCACTATATAACTACCCAGTCCAACCCGAGTTCCATGAGCTTGGATTGAGGCATCTCACCCGTATCAGGGTCCCATCCCATTAGTTCGTAATAGCTTCTCCTTGCCTCGGCGAATTGGCCCTCATCAATCCTGTTACCGTCAGACGGGCCTCCCGTCAGAGGCTCGAATGCCCTTGCCGGAAGTGAATCGTCCTCCTTGGTGAACCCCTCCCTGAAGTTGAAGGCCCTCAGCATATTGATCCTTCTTTCCCCCAGCTTCATGAGCTCCCATTGGTTTACATCCCACCCCGTCGCCATGTTCAGAAGCCCCACTACATCGTCAGGGCTGAAGAGGATGTTTATGCCGAAACAGAACATACAAAGGTCAAGCGTGTCCAGCACGCTGTAGAAGCGCTGCGTGTATGCGACAAGCTTAGCCTTCTCGAAATTCAAATCCTTCATCGGCACGGTCTTCTCGAAGCCGAATGACCTGACAGTCTCCGACAGAGGGTCTGCAGACAGCGAACCGTCATGATTCGAGGACATGTGGTCCGCTCCGAATGGATTAACCGCGTAAGCCAGGGCTAGAGAACCTTTTATCCTCGGCATGTGCGCAGGGAACTCCTGCTTCTTGCAGCAGACGGCAAGCTTCTCCGCTCCACCTCCGATTTTCAGGGCAGCACGGTATGCTCCCTCAGCCAGCAAGTCGCCTATCCCTTTCCTATCTGCTATCAGCTTGATTACTGACAGCAGCGCCTCTGCCGAGCCGAACCTCAAGTCCAATCCGTCGGCATCCTCCTTGGATATCAGCCCCTTTTCGAAGCACTCCATGGCGAAGGCTATCGTCCCCCCGGCGGAAATCGTGTCAATCCCGTAGCGGTTGCAGAGCTCGGCTGCCTTCGCCACTGCCGGAAGGTCGTCTATGCCAAGATAGGATCCCAGCGCCGCCACCGTCTCATACTCCGGCCCTCCGTACTCCGGGTCCAGCTCGTACGGCTCCCTCGCCTCGACCACCCTCTTGCACCGCACGGCGCAAGCCCAGCAGGCCCCATTAGACTTAAGTATCGTGCTGGTCATAGCAGTGCCGGTTATCTTCTCGTACCCTTCGAACACACCGCTTGTCCAGTTCCTGGTAGGCAGCCCGCCCAGCACCTGGTTGTTCGCGACACCCCTGGCAGTGCCATGTTCCCTCAGCGACTTCGTATGCGGGTGATCAACCGACCTCTGCGCGCCGTCTCTTGCCATCCTCATTATCCCTTCACGGTCGGCGAACTCGGGTGCCTTGGTCCCTCTTACCGCAATCGCCTTGAGGTTCTTCGAACCCATCACAGCTCCCATGCCGTTTCTGCCGTTGTAGTGCTTAAGCTCGTTTGCTATGCAGGCGAAGCGCACAAGCTTCTCCCCTGCCGGACCAATTATGGCGACCCTTGCCCGTGGCTCGCCCACCTTCGCCCTGATTATTTCCTGCGCGGCGCCCGTCTCAAGGCCCCAAGCCTCGCCCGCATCCACCAGCTCGTACTCCCCGTCATGTATCCAAAGAGCTACAGGTTTTTCCGCCCGTCCGGTGATGACTATCGCGTCGAATCCAGCGTACTTCAGCTCTGTCCCCCAGAAACCGCCCCCCTGGCTGTCACCGAGGCCGCCTGTAAGAGGGGATTTCGCGGTTACATTGAAGCGCGATGAACCGCTTATAGGCGTCCCGGTGGTGACAGATGCGGCAAACACCAGGACGTTCGCCGGGTCGAAGGCATCTATGCCGGGTTTCATCATCTTCAGGGCGTAATAGGCGCCGACGGCGCTTCCTCCCATGTACTTCCTGTAAAAGGCCTCTTCCGGTGCCTCCACCGTGAACTTCCGCCCAGTGAGGTCTACATGCAGTATCTTTCCGCAGGCACCTTTCATGCGGGACACCTCCCAATCGAAATCTGCTCTATTGCTGCGTACACAGAATAGTAGCTTACCTTATGCTCTTACTATGAGAAACGCAGGTTTCCTTCAACTCGCGCCAAATAGGACTCCCTTTCCAAATAACTGCAGATCCGGGCTCCTAAATCCTGGTTAAGAATCTTCTTCTCTCTCCTCTTTATTTTCTTCCTAAGAGGACGTTCAAAACCTTCCTTACAGAGGCGTAGTTGCTCCTTAAGTTGCTTTCCTTCGTCTGCCCTCCTGTATGGGGCGTCAGTATGCAGTTTCTGAGCTCGGTGAAGGGAGATCCGCCCACTATGGGCTCCTTCTCGAACACATCAAGCGCGGCACCCGCAATTCGCCCTTCTTTCAATGCGTTATATAGGGCATCCTCATCTATCAGGCCCCCCCTGGAGGTGTTGATGAGGTATGCCGTCTTCTTCATGAGCGCAATGCGTGCTGCGTCGACTATGTAGTGGGTTTCGGGGGAATGGGGCACATGAAGCGATACAAAGTCCGAAGCAGCCATGAGCTCCTCCATCTCCACATAGCGCACGCCATGCTCCGCCGCGAAAGCCTCGTCTTTGGACCTATTGTAGGCGATGACGTTCATCCCAAGGCATCGGGACTTCCTGGCGAGGGCCTTGCCTATCGCGCCCAAGCCCACAATGCCGACGGTCTTGCCGATGAGCTCAAGTCCCACCTGCCTTCGCCAATGCCCCTCCCTGAACTGCCTGTCCGCCTCCACTAAGTTCCTGGCCAGGGCTATGAGAAGCCCCAGAGCCAGCTCTGCTACGGCATCTGCGTTTATGCCCGGGAGATTTTCGACGACTATGCCCTTCGACCTGGCATATTCCACATCTATCAGGTCGAGGCCGATGCCGTGCATGCAGATGACCTTGAGCCTGTCGGCGGCGTCGATTGCGGCCCTGTCTACTACATCCCCGCCCACTATAAGACCGTCCACTCCTTTGATGACTGCAGCCAGCTCGCCAGGTTTGATTAGGTGCTTGAAGGGGCTCATTGCCACCTCGCAGCCGGCCTCCTCAAGCATCCTAACGGGCTCGTCGGTGTCGAGGGCGAAGAGCTTGGTAGTGACCATGACTTTGAACCTTGGCTTCACTCTATCCCCTCCCCTTTGTCGGCAGCAGTCATAATTACGAAGATTATATCAGATGATAGGCAAAAGCCTTCTCATCGCTTCAACCCAAGCAGTGGCTCGCCTTTTCTCATCAATACCCATGCCAGATTGATGTGTTATGGAGTAAGAGGCGGGTTATATGTTGTGATGAAAGAGAAATGCCGTCATGCTGCATGGAGGGAGGGCAGCACGACGGCAAATCGAGATTCGGCATCCTTTATGCCTTCTGTTTTCCGGTTCCTTTCGACAGGAGCGCCCGCAGCTTTCCCGTAAGACCCACCTGGCTAGCGATCAGCAGCACTATGGCCACCAGGAAGACCAGCGCTATGGGTCTTGTGACGAACACGGACAGATCCCCTCTTGATGCCTGGAGCGCCCGCCTTAAGCTTGTGTCCGTAAGCGTACCCAGGATCATCCCCAGCACCAGAGGCGCTGCGGGATAATGAGCGCTCTGGAATATGTAGCCGACGAGACCCGCTATGAAGACGAGTATGATATTGAATATCCTAAGGTCCAGCGCGTAGGCGCCGATCGCGCACAGCACCGCCACCAATGGCATTATTATCTTCTGCGACACCTGGAGGATCTTCGATACAGGCTTTGCCAGAAGAGTCCCCAGCACCAGCAGGCAAATAGTGGCTATGGCCAGGAATGCGGTTATCTGATAGATGAAAGAAGGGTTTTCGAACTCGAGCATCGGACCCGGCCTTACGTTGTGGAGCATGAGGGCCCCGAGGAGCACCGCCGCGGGAGGGCTTCCGGGGATGCCTAAGCTCAGAAGCGGTATGAGGGCACCTCCCACGCATGCATTGTTGGATGTCTCGCATGCCACAAGCCCCTCGAAGGACCCTTTTCCGAACTCCTCCGGGTGCTTGCTCGCTTTCTTGGCCGCACCGTATGCGACCCAGGCAGCTACATCCTCGCCGACGCCGGGGATCACTCCGATTCCTACTCCGATCAATCCTGCCCTTATGGTCCACCATAGGTTCCTGAAGACCGTCCTAAGGGAGAACGAAGCCTTCTGAATGCTTGCAACAATGACGTCCTGCTGGGATTTCATCGCATCGATGATCTGCGGTATGCCGAAGAAGCCTATCATGATCGGAATGAACGGGACTCCGGTCATCAGCTGAACCGAACCGAAGGTGAACCTCGGGTATGAGTACATGTCATCGTTTCCGATCATCGCTATGGCAATCCCGAATATTCCCGCAAGCCACCCCTTAAGGGAAAGGTCGCCCCCGGTAAGAGTGCCAGAGATGAGTATTCCGAAGAGCCCCAGGAGGAAGAACTCCGGGGATGTGAAATTCAAAGTTATCTTATTGAGAAGCGGCGTGAACGCAAGAAGGCATATCATACCGAAAAGCGTCCCTATGACGGATGCCACCCTGGTGATGATTATCGCCTCTGCAGCGTTGCCCTTCTTTGCAAGAGGATTGCCATCAAGTGCGGTAGCTGCCGCTGCAGGGGTGCCCGGGATGTTAAGCAGTATAGCCGACAGCGAACCGCCGTAAGTCCCGCCGACATAAAGGCCTATAAGAAGGGCCACCGCGGAGGAGCCGCTCATGTGATAGGTAATCCCGGTGAGAAGCGCGATGCCCATTGTGGTCGTAAGCCCGGGAAGGGCACCCACGATTATTCCTATGAAACAGCCAGCCAGAATGTAAAGCCAGGTCATCAGACCGATGTTCGCCAGGACCTGCTCTATGATTTCGCCTGCGCCCATGATCGCACCCCCTACGGCAGCGGCAGCCCAGCAAGGGTGCCGAAGAAGTAACCGATGGCCCAAGTAGATACTCCTGCGATGATAAGGATCTTCCACCATTTTGTCGCCTTGAATATGAACATCGTAGCAGCAAGGAACGCGAAGGTGGCGATGTGGTACTCCACCCTGCCGAGCAGTACGAGGAAGTAGACGGCAAGAAGGGCCAGCGTTATTACTGCCCTCCATGTCAGCGCGCTGCCGACTAAGGCCTTGAGCCCTTCCGACACGGACTTTCTCAGGTTGCCGGCTCCCTTGAAACCGATGACGGCCAGCACCAGCCCCATGACGAAAAGCAGGCCTCCTATGAAGGTGATGAACACCCCGGGGTTGGAATAGCTGGGGTAGATGCCCTTAAGCATCCTGGCTTCGAACATCTTGCGGGCATCTATCACCATATAGGCGCCCATGACGGCGAAGATAATGCCCATGAAGAAATCTATGGTCCTTACGTACTGCTTCTCCTGCTTCTCCAAAGATGCCACCTCCAAGTAGGGGAAGGGGCGGAGAGCTAAGACGGCACTCCGCCCCTAGGATTGCTATGGCTTGGGTATTCCCAGTTCGCCCGGGTTTCTGGCGGCCATGCCAAGGTCGAAGAGGGTCCAGCAGAAGGCGCTTTCCAGCTTCGAAGCCAGTTGCTTGGACTTGGCCCCGTAATAGCCGTACCTGTCTGCCATCTGGCTGGCAAGGACGTCCTTTATAGGCTTTGAGTCCATTGCCGTCAGGAAGCCTTTCGTAAGCGCATCCATGATGTCCTTGGGCGTGTCGGCGGGCACCGCGAAGCCTAGCCACTGAGGCATCGGAAGGTCCTTTGCGATGGTGGGCAGGAATTGAGTGATCGGGGGCACCATGCCTGCGCCGGGCAGGTCTTTTCCTTCCAGCTCAGTCATCACCAGCGGACGGAGCTTGCCGGCCTCGATGTAGGTCCTCATCTCGCCTGCGGACGCATGCACGACATCGACCTCGCCTGTAAGCGCTGCGGTTATCGAAGGCGCGCTTCCGTTATAGCCTATGAGGTTGTCCTTGACGTCGGCGTACTTCCTGATTAGCATCCATCTGGTCTGCCACAGGCCGCCGGGGGAGCCGGCCGCCACCTTGACCACGCCGGGCTTTGCCTTCATGGCTGCGAGCAGGTCGCCGAATGTCTTGTAAGGTGAGTTCTGGGGAACTGCCAGGACGCCGGGGGATCCTCCGACCATGAAGTACTCCCAGTCCTTGGTGGTAGTTGTGTGTCCGCCGTTAGCGGGCATGAAAAGGCCGGTCTCGGATATGCCAAGGAGTGTGTAGCCGTCCCTGGGCTTTGTCCAGACGTGCTCTGTGGCGATTCCTGCCTGACCGCCGGGCATGTTAACCACGTTCACCGGGACCTTGAAGACCTCCCTGAGGGCTTCTCCCATCGCGCGGTTTACCAGGTCGGTGCCGCCGCCGGCACCGAAGGCCACAACGATGGTTATAGCCCTGTCCGGGTATGTGGCCGCCGATACGGCCGCGGAGGATGCCATGATGGATGCGACGAGAAGTAATGCAGCAAGATAACGAAGCTTCATCTAACTTTCTCCTCCCTTAGTTTTGTTTCCACCTAACCGACCGCTAGCCTGTGCAAATCATCCTTGAGGCTTCTTCTATCGCCTCAGAATCCATGCCGTATTCATGAAGGAGGACATTAGGGTCCCCCGATTCGCCGAAAACATCCCTGAGCCCTATCCTTACGATTTTCGTAGGCAGCGACTCTGACAGCGCCTCTGCCACCGCGCTTCCGAGTCCACCGTTTATGTTGTGGTCCTCGGCCACCACGATCCTTCCGGTATTGCGGGCCAAGGCAATCACAGCTTCCCTATCCAGAGGCCTTATTGTGTGCACTTCAAGGATTGCCGCCCTTGTACCGCGCTTAAGGAGGTTCTCCTTCGCCTTCATGGCCTCAAGTACCATGATTCCGGTAGCGATTATCCCGACATCTCCGGCCTGCTCGCCTATCGGTATCGCTTTGCCTATCTCGATCTGCTCGTCATCGGTATGTATGTCCGGCACCGGGTTTCTAGTAAGCCTTATGTACACCGGCCCGTCGTAAAGGGCCGCCTGCATTGTAAGCTTGTATGCGGAGACAGGGTCCGACGGGCTAAGGATCGTGATGCCCGGTATGGACCTCATGACCCCGATGTCCTCCACCCCCTGGTGTGTGACGCCGTCCATTCCCGTGTGCAAGCCGCCGTGCGACGCCCCGATCTTCACGTTAAGGTGCGGGTATGCTATGAAGGTCCTAATCTGTTCGCAGGCTCTAAGCGCCGCAAAGACGGCGTAAGTGGAGGCGAAGACGATTTTCCCCGTCGTGGCAAGGCCTGCCGCGGTGCCCATCATGTTCTGCTCGGCTATCCCCATGTTGAACGTCCGCCACGGGTATGCCTTGTGGACCTTGTTCGTCCCCACGGACTTGGCGACATCAGCATCTAGCGCCACGATGTTCGGGTTCTCCCCCATGAGGTCGAGAAGCGCCCTGCTGTATGCCTCCCTTGTCGGAATAGGCTTCTCAGGCATTCTGTGCGCCCCCCTTCCCGGTTATCTCTAGGATTGCGGCTGCCCTCTGCTCTTCGGTCGGAGCCAGGCCGTGCCACTCCACCTTGCCTTCCATGAAGGAGACTCCCTTGCCCTTGACGGTATGGGCGATGATCGCATGGGGTCCCGAGCCGAAATCCCTGCTCGCCTCCAGGGCGTCAAGAATCTGGTACATGTCATGCCCGTCGATCTCCCTTACGTTCCATCTGAAGGCCCGGAGCTTGTCTGCGACAGGGTCGACCTCCATGATCTCGGAGACCGGACCATCTACCTGAAGCCCGTTCTTGTCGACGATGAGTACCACATTGTGGACTTCGAAATGAGGTATCGCCATCAGGGCCTCCCATACCATGCCCTCCTGCAGCTCGCCGTCTCCGACCATGACGAACACCCTGTAATCCAGCCCGTCGAGCTTCGCGCCAAGCCCCATGCCGAGTCCTATCGATGGCCCGTTTCCCAGCGAACCGGAAGTCATGTCCAGCCCGACGGCCTTCTTCATGCATGGGTGCCCCTGAAGTTTCGAGCCGAACTTCCTTAACGTCGTAAGCTCGCATTCAGCCATGAAGCCGCGCCTTATCAATGCGGAGTACAGGACGGGGCAGCAGTGGCCCTTGGAAAGTATGAAGCGGTCCCTTGAGGGCAAGTGCGGCTTGGATGGGTCAAGCCGCATCTCGCTGAAATAGAGCGCGGTCACGATATCGGCGGCAGACAGCGAGCCTCCGGGATGCCCGGACTTAGACTCGGCGACCATGTTGACGATGTCGCACCTAATGGAGCGGGCGATCTCCGTCAGCTTTTCGATTTCGGCTGTTCTTGTGCAATCAGGCATTTCTCGAAGCCCCAATCCGCAGCCGCACACGGGCGGCTGCTCCTATGACCTGTATGCAGCCTGCCTGAGAAGCCCCATGATGGCGGGGACATCCTCCACGGCCCTGAGCTTTGCCAGGTCCGCTTCGCTGATGCGGTCCGCGGCGGCTTTCAGGAAGCCGACGAACTTCATCGACTGGTCGAAGCAGGAGGCAGCATCCATCCTCGAGGGGAACACGTCGAACGTCAGCCAGTCCTCGTAGCCGTACCTCTTGAGGTAGTGGAAGAACTCGATCAGGCTAAGCGGATTGACCGAGCCGGGCATCATATCCCAGTCCCAGTCTCCGTAGTTGTCGTTAAGATGAACGTAGAAAGGGACCTTATGCTCGGCTAGCATGGCAAGCGACTGGGCGGGCGTCTCTATCGCCCAGATCGCATGCCCGACATCTATCGTCACACCGACATTTGCCAGGCCGGTATCCTTGGCAAGAAGCATCGCCTTGTAAGCGGTGCCGACCACCGTCCTGGCCCTGGTCTCCGCAAGCTTGTATTCGATCGAAAGGATGATGTCCTTCATACCGGAAGCGCCTTCGCAGACACCGTCTACCAGCCAGCTCCAATGCTTCGCATAGTCGACCTCGAACGGATAATCGTGCCCGTCGGCAAGCAGGCATGCAGATACCCTGTTCGCCCCCAGCTCCTTTGCTGCTGCCATGGCGCCTTTGATGTCCTCGACGGCCTTCTTCCTCGTCTCGGGATTCTCGGACGTAAGGGAGCCCCTATGATAGCACGGATCTGACTTCAGGTTCAGGTTCACAGCCGAGACTCCCATGCCGAACTCGGCTAGTGTATCCTTCAGGAGGTTACGGTCCGAGAAATCGTGAGGATATATGGCCTCGATTCCATTAATGCCGGGGACGGAGGCTATGGTCGCAATCTTCTCCCTTAATGTCTTGGGCTCATGATATGTGCAGAACCTGTCCTGTATCCGCCCAGCGAAGCCCGATATGACTGCAAACTTCATCTCGATAACTCTCCTTCGTCGTTGCTACTGCTGCCTGTAGGCGTTCTCTATGTTCGCCCGGCTCGCTGACAGGTGTGCCATGGCGATCTCCCTTGCCCTGTCCTCGTCCTTTGCCTTTATGGCCTCCAGAAGCGCCAGGTGCTCCTTCAGAGTCTCGGAGGGATTTCTCATCAAGCCCCTTTGGTAGGAGAAGCGGAATATGCTGAAGTTCTCGTTCACCCTTTTTATTAAGGAGTTGCCGCTCATCTCTATCATCGCGAAGTGGAACTCCCTGTCCGCCTTCTCATATCTGTCTATCCTTTCTTGAGTCCACTCCCCGTCAAAGCCCTTGAACTCCGCCCAGATGCCCTCGAGCATGCGGACCTGCTCCTCGGTCGCGGTCTCGGCCACCCTCCTGGCCACCGCACCCTCTATGAGCTCTCTTAGCTCGAATATTTCCTTCATCTCCTTGATGGTCAGCTCTTTCACCGAGAAGCCGTGGCGGGGCTCGTAATCCACCCAGTTGTCGCTTGCAAGCCTCTCCAGCGCCTTAAGCACCGGAGTCCTGCTTACTCCGAGCGACCTTGATACATGTTCCTGCTTTATCTTCTCCCCGGGCTTGATCGCTCCGGTGATTATCATCTCCCTGATGCGCTTATAGACCGCCGTTATCAGGTCTTCGTGCTCCAGCTTAACTTCATTTGCGCTAATGCTTCCGTTGATGCTCATGGTTTCCTCCATTGGCTTGTGAATTTTGAATTCAGAATTCTAATTCTTTAACGAAACAGATTCTCCTTCTTCGATTCGAGGAATTTGAAGAAAAATTAAAAAGGACCCCCGAAGGGGTCCTCAGAGACTACCTCAACCGCTTACATAGGCTGCATGACCCCGGCGAACACCAGCCATGCAAGAATAGACTTAGCAACAAGGCTGAGGATTATGTACCCGCGCTCGCCGTACAGGTAATCCGCCCACCTGCCTACCTTTTTGTACTGAAGTATCATGTTTACAGGGAAAAGGTTGAAGAACAACAAGTAAGAGCCGAAGATGGCATAAGCGAACCAGGGGACCTTGGATGGGTCGGCGTTGCCGAAAGTATGCATGATAATGACAACCCAAGGGCCGATGCCCGCTATCGTCCCGAATACGAACGGGCTCCAGCTGGTCTTCCTCGTGTATTGGTTGAGTTGCTCCATCAGAAGGCCGAAGAAGTTCATAGATGCATTTAGAAGGAAGATGGTCAGCAGCGCACCTACGTCGTATACGCCGAACAGCTGCGCAAGGAGGAATATCATGAGCGAGGAGCTCAAGGCGTATTCATACCACCTGAAGCGATTGATCCCCTTCTCCAGGTCCCTAATGTATGCCTTGTTGCCGACAGTTGAGATTACAAAGTGGGCTAGTGCTGAAAGGAACAGGAAGCAGGATACCAGGACTGCGAATGGAACGTCGGCAATCTTTCCGGGTACTGACACGAGCCTCATCTGAACAACGTCGAACTTCAGGAAGTTGGTTAGAATCGGCAACTTGAAGGCGGCGAACTTATCCACTGAAAGTGCGAGGTAGAGCATCCCTATGCCCTGCAGCATGTGAAGGAAGCCCATGAACGTGTTGAAGCGCTTTAATGAGGCAGCCTGCGGACCTTTCATACTATCTCCTCCATTGCTTATCGCTGCACCTTTCGCTTCGGTGCTGGTTCTTCTAAATCCAGTTGCTGCTTCTTGCTGTCCGGACTACTTAATGGCTCCAATCCTTCGGGCATATGAGATGACCTTATCGAAGACAATCCCTTCCACGGTCTTTAAATCCGCAGATCTCCACGAGACCTGCCCGAACTCCACGAATCAGGTCCCAAGCTCATTGCCCTCACAATCATATGAGGATGTGGCAGAGAGCTTGTATCTTGATCCGGCCCAATCTAAATGCCAGAAGTTCTTCTCTAAGTACTCGAAGCCGCCATCGTTTCGGTAGGTATAGACCATCGCATCAAGGAAGAGCCCCTCGCCTTCGTATTCATTGAGGTAGAGGCTTCCTTCTTCCAGGTACCATATCGCGCCTATCTCCTCGGCAAGGAAGATGTGCCCCGAATTGCGTAGCACAGGGGGCCAAGATGACGCAATGAGCAGGAGCAGCGCCAATAGCATCGTTGTCCTGAGCCTCATGCCCCCTTCCTCCCCCCTGTCGGTATTCTTGTTTCTTCGCTACGGAATGCGTTTATACCTTCCTGTATGAATCACGCGAAAGCAATCCGGCTCTCCGACTTTCTCCATAATGGTCCTAGTTCCGCGGATAAAAGAAGCGGACCCGGAACCTGCGGCTCCGAGTCCCGATGAGCAGTCTAGATCACTTCAGCGCTTCCTTAATAACCCTCTGGGCGTTTCCGTAAGCGATCTTCTCGACAACCGAGGGTCTTACGCCATCCTCCTGAAGCCTCTCCAGAAGCAGGTGCATCTTCGAGCTGTCTGGCACTTCTATGTTGCCCTCTATTCCGTCGAAGTCGGACCCCAGCGCTGGAAGGTCCTCTCCGCCGACCTTGATCATGTGCCTTATATGGGCGGACATGAGCTCCAGGGTCGCGTCCTTGCCCTTGGCATCTGGCGTAAGGAATATCGGGGCGAAGTTCAGCCCCGCCACCCCGCCCTTGTCGGCAAGCACCCTCAGCATGTCATCTGCAAGGTTCCTGGTATGCGGGCTAAGCGACCTGCAGTTGGAGTGCGATGCCACGAACGGCTTCTTCGAGATCTCTGCGACTTCGTAGAAGCCGCCGTCCGACAGATGGGAGACGTCGATAAGCATCCCCAGCTCGTTCATGTACTCCACAGCCCGGTGCCCAAAAGGTTTAAGCCCTTTTGCCATCTTCTCGGGGTCCTTGGAGTTCGGGAAACCGAAGCAGTTCTCGTGGTTCCAGGTAAGGGAAATAAGCCGGACGCCCATATGGTAGTAGCGCTTGATGTTCTCAAGGCTGCCCTCGACGCTCCTGCCGTCTTCAATGGCAAGGAACGCAGACATCCTGCCAGATCGCTCATTTGCCAGCATGTCCGCTGCATTGCCTGCGAATGCAATCTTGTCGGAGTACTTATCCAGATTCTCCCTGAAGGTCGCGCCGAGGCGCGAAAGGTATTCCTCATCGCTTACCTGCTCCACGTTAGGGACGTGGTCCGTGATGTCCGGAGACAGCATCCACATCGCGAAGAACTGGGCTGTCTGCCCGCCTTGCCTCATCTTCTCGAAGTCCACCATGCCGTCCATTCTGTCCATGTCGGTCTGCTTGTAGAGAAATGTCCTCATAAGAGTGTCGCAGTGCAGGTCGATGAATTTCATATGATCCTCCGCCAGTCGTTCGCTTTAGATATGCTTCATGTTTATCTTACTAACAGGAGGATACTTAGGCAATCTTGCCCATTGCCATTGATGCTCCCTCTGCTGGATATTCTGCCTATTGCTGTAATATTTTAATTAAGCATGACCGTAATCAAGGAAGGTGGCATTCTGCATGCCCGTTATTAGGGCGGTCGGCGCCGCAGCGTTATACGGTTTGAGCTCTCCAGTCTCCAAGCTGCTGCTTAGCGGAGTTTCATCGATGATGATGGCCGCCATGCTATACCTTGGTGCCGGCATCGGCATGCTCGCTTTATCAGGGCTGGGAAGCAAGAATCGAAGAACCCTCAAGGAAGCCAGGCTCTCAAGGGCGGACCTGCCACTTGCCTCTGGCGTCATAGCTCTGGATATCGTCGCACCGATTCTGATGATGACAGGACTGAAGATGACGACGTCATCAAATGCGGCCCTTCTAGGTAACTTCGAGATAGTCGCCACATCAGTAATCGCAATGGTCATCTTCAAGGAGGCGATTGGCAAGAGGCTCTGGGTCTCCTTGTCGCTAATCACAGTTGCGAGCTTCATTCTAACATTCGAGTTCGACGGCGGCTTATACTTCTCCGTCGGTTCGGCATTAGTGCTGCTGGCATGCGTGTCCTGGGGCCTTGAGAATAATTTCACAAGGATGCTCTCACTTAAAAACCCCGTCCAAATAACGGTGATTAAGGGGCTGGGCTCTGGTATCGGCGCGCTTTTCATCACCGTCATGTCCGGTGAAGCCACCTGGAACCACTTATATAACATTGGGGCGATGGTCCTCGGCTTCTTCTCTTACGGGCTGAGCATCTTCCTATATGTATCAGCGCAAAGAGACCTTGGCGCAGCCCGTACCAGTGCCTATTATGCAGTCGCCCCTTTCATAGGTGTCGGGCTGTCTTTCATCCTGTTCGGAGTGCCCCTGACAATATCGTTCTTCATCGCGTTCGCGATAATGGTATTTGGCGCTTACCTTGCGGTATCGGAGAGCCACTCTCACAAGCACCTGCATGAGCGCCTTGAGCACGAGCACAGGCATAGACACGATGATCTGCACCACAACCACCATGACGGAGATACGGCAGTGCCAGAGCATTCGCATCCCCACGTTCACGAGGAGTTCGAGCACGCACACAGGCACACGCCCGACCTGCATCACAGGCACGAGCATTGACGAAAAAGCCATCCAGACTGCTCAAGGTTCGGATGGCTAGTCATTCCAATTGAAGTTAGTCTGGAGCTCTTCTGACAGATCAACTGCTGGCTTCAGTTATGCAGCTTCAGTCATTTCGTTAACCAGTCTGTATGGAATACCCCTTCCTCGTCCACCCTCTCGTACGTATGCGCCCCGAAGTAATCCCTCTGCGCCTGTATGAGATTCGCCGGCAGTATCTCCGCTCTGAGGCTGTCGATGTAGCCTAGGCTCGTGGCCAGTGCATTCACCGGCAACCCCCGCATCACGGCCTCTGCCACAAGCCTCCGTAGCGCATCCTGGTCCTCGTTCACAATCACCCTGAACTTGTCGCAGAAGAGCAAGTTACCCGGCTCGCCCTCCTCGTAGGCCTTGGCGATGTCATCCAGGAACCTCGCCCTTATGATGCAGCCGCCCCTCCAGATTAGGGCGACCTTTCCCAGGTCTAGCCCCCATCCGTAAGCTTCTGACGCCTCAGCCATGAGCGAGAAGCCCTGGGCATATGCGCTGATTTTCGCGACAAGAAGCGCCTTCGGCAGAAGCCTTGCAAGCTCCTCCCTCTGCTTGTCGCCTATCGCAGCCCTCTTAGGCCCTACGATCTTCTCCCTTGCCTCTTTCCTGTCGGCGCACCTCGCGGAGATATTCCTAGCAAACACCGCTTCGGCGATGCTCGAAACAGGGACTCCCAGGGCAAGCGCCTCTTCCGCCGTCCAGCGCCCGGTGCCCTTCTGCCCCGCCTCGTCCTTAATCATCTCGACAAGAGGCCTGCCCGTCTTGCTGTCAGCGAACCTCAGAATCTCCGCAGTTATCTTTATCAGATAGGATTCTAGCGGGCCCTTGTCCCACTCGGCGAAACAGCCTGCAGCCTCCTTGGCTGACATGCCCAGGGCTTCCCTCATGAAGTGGTAGGTCTCGGCGATAAGCTGCATATCGGCGTACTCGATGCCATTATGGACGGTCTTCACGAGATGTCCCGCGCCACCCGCCCCCATGAAAGCGCAGCAGGGCAAGCCGTCATGTGCCTTGGCCGAGATGTCGGTCAGAATCCTTCCGCACAGATCCCACCCTGCGGCGGAGCCTCCCGGCATGATGCTGGGGCCGTTAAGCGCGCCTTCCTCGCCCCCGGAGACACCCGTCCCGATGTATAGGAAGCCTTCATCCGCAAGCCTCCTGAAACGTCTCTCGGAGTCTATGTGCCGTGAGTTGCCCCCATCTATGATGAGGTCGCCCTTGCCCAGGTAGGCGGAAAGCGACCTTATGGTGGCGTCGACTGCATCACCAGCCTTCACCATGAGCATCACTTTCCTGGGCTTTGAGAGGCTTCCGCAGAAGTCCTCGAGGTTATAATAGGCAGCGACGTTAGCCTCCCCGCTGCCTGCGCCCCTCATGAACTCCTCTGTGACCGCCGCCGTCCTGTTGTAAACCGACACCCTATAGCCGTGCCTTGCGATGTTGAGAGCAAGGTTGCTTCCCATCACCCCGAGGCCCACGATTCCAATATCGCTAAGCAAGTTCGCCCTCCTCAATTGCAAGAAGTCTTGTCGTATTTGGATTTAAGCGCCCAAAGCCCCAGAGTAGGGTTGCTGACGAAGAAGATCTCCTCTCCGTCATCCAGCCGGTTCATCCCGGGCGCAAGCTTGGCAACGTCGTACTTGGCAATCGCCTCTTCGCAGCCCATATAGCAGAAGCCCGCCCCTTCAACCTCTTCTTTTGTCAGCTTTCCTGGGCAGTATGTGATTCTGAACCTTCCCTCCGAGGAGCCATGTATTAGGTGTGCGGCCGCCGAGAGGCTTCCTTTCAGGTCCTCCTCGCTGCTTGCGCACCTCAATGTGTACTCAGTGCCCCTGTACCCGTACTTCCTGATAAGCCTGTCTACCAGCCCGTCCTCGCCGAAGTGCCTCACTCCGGGTGCTATTATGATGAGCTCCCCTCCGTCGGCAATGGCCATCCTAGTCCTGTATATCGCCTTGTTTCCGATCCACGTGCTCTTGTAGTGCTCAGGGTCGAGGTAGACCACGACCTTCCTCAGGGGTTTGTCCAGGAGGTTCAGGTTCTCTTTCACACTAAGCTCGACCGCCTTTTCGAACTGGGCCCTTTCCCTGCCCGTGAACACGCCCTTGATCTTGGGTTTGTCTCCTGCCGCCTCCACGACAGTAAGTATGTACTGCAGAGGCAGCTCCTTCAGGAAGTGCTCCTCTGCGTAGTCGAAGACCTTCCTTACAGGAGAGTGGTCCTTGCCCATCATGGCCTCAAGTCCATATACCGCCCCAAGGAAGTGGGTCTTGTCTATGATGTCCTTGCCTCCGCAGCCGACGAGCACATTCTTTGTGTAGTTGGCCATGCCGACCACTTCGTGCGGCACCACCTGCCCCACGGAGATGATGAGGCTGCAGGATGGGTCAGTAAGCCTCCTGTTCACCTGCACTTTTATGGGGTAGTCGAGCCTTCCCGACGAGATCTCCCTCACATAATCCGACGGCACCTCACCTATCTCCACGACGTCGTTCCTCCAGTCGTGGACCAGAAACGCCTCCTCCGGTATGGCCGAGCCGTACATCTTCGCCCTCTCTTCGGCGCTTACCTCCTCATGAGTGCCCAAAGCAGGCATTATGTCCACCTGGCATATGGGACTCAGCATCCTGTACAGCATCACGGTTATGGGCCCGGCCTGCGACATGCTCCTCGAGT
>CAZJHY010000025.1:0-21832 GCA_964545975.1 uncultured Clostridia bacterium
GGGCCAAGTCCAAGATCAAGGCCTTCATGAAGGAGCAGAGGCGCAAGGAGAAGCTCGCCGCAGGAAGGGATATGCTCGAAAAGGAGCTGAGGCGCCTCGATTTGGAGATCCACGCTACGATGAAGGAGGAAAGGCTGGAAGACGCCGCCAAGAAGAGCGGGCACTCCACCCCCGACGAGCTGCTGATTGCGGTAGGTTACGGCAAGCTGTCGCCCTCCGCTGTCATAGCAAGGCTCTTCCCCGACAGGTTCCAGGAGCCGGAGGCAAAGTCCAAGAAGCCAAAGGCATCCCAGGCGGTATCCAAGGGCGTAGTCGTAAAGGGCGTCAGCGGCTGTCTTGTGAGGTTCGCCAAGTGCTGCTCGCCCGTCCCGGAGGAGCCCATAGTAGGCTTCGTCACCAGGGGAAGGGGCGTGTCTGTGCACAGGGCCAACTGCGAGGAGGGCAAGGCGATATTCTTAAGCGAGCCTGAAAGGCAGGTAGACGTATCCTGGAGCCAGACGCAGAGGGGCACATACCAGGTGTCAGTCGAAATCCTTGGGAAGGACAGGAAGGGTTTCCTTAACGACGTGACCAACATACTGGCGGAGATGGATGTCACAATGGCTTCGGCCCAGGCCAAGGCCTACAAGACGGGAGATGCCAGGGTGATCGTTAAGATAGAGATCAAGGACGTCAACTACCTGAACCAGATAATGGCCAGGATGCGCAGGATAGAAGGCGCCAGGGAGGTTCGAAGGGTTTAGCATGAGGGCCGTAGTTCAAAGGGTGAAGCAGGCCTCCGTCACGGTGGACGGGAAGATAGCAGGCAGCATCGGGGTGGGATTCCTGGTGCTGCTGGGTGTTTCGTCAGGGGATACGGAAGCGGATGTCAAGTACATCGCGGACAAGGTGACGGGCCTGAGGGTCTTCACGGATGAGGCGGGCAAGTTCAACCTGAGCCTTTCTGACGTGGGCGGAAGCGTGCTCGCCGTATCGCAGTTTACCCTTTACGGAGACGTCAGGGGAGGAAGAAGGCCGTCCTTCACGGAGGCTGCGGGGGCCAAGGACGGAATGCGCCTGTATGATGCCTTCGTCGAAGCAATCAAGGCCAAGGGATTCGTTGTAGAGACAGGGATCTTCGGGGCCCATATGGATGTGAGCCTGATAAACGACGGACCGGTCACGATACTGATGGACAGCAGCAAGCGGTTTTAAGGGGATGCTCATGGAAATCGAAGTGAACAGGCTAATAGTAGGTCCTATACAGACCAACTGCTACATAGTGAGGAAGAAGGGCTCGCAAAGCTGCTTCGTAGTCGACCCGGGAGCAAACGACGCCAAGGTGATGGGGAAGCTCCATGGCATGGAGGCAGTGCTTGAGGCCATTCTGATAACCCACTGGCACCCCGATCACATCGGCGCCGCAGGCGAACTGAGGCAGCAGACGGGCGCGAGGATAATCGTAGGCGCAAACGATGCAGCCGGTTTGAACGGCACGAAGGACAGGTTCGGCCTTCTGGCCGACAGGCCCGAGGGCTTCAGGTCCGCAGACGGCACTCTGGCGGACGGCCAGGAGGAAAGCTTCGCCGGCATCCGGGTAAGGGCGATTGAGACGCCGGGGCATACAGCCGGGGGAATGTGCTACCTTCTTCCGGACCACGCAGTCTTGTTCACGGGAGACACGCTCTTCTTCGCAAGCATCGGAAGGACCGACCTCGAGGGGGGAAGCTTCGAGGCCATCAGGGATTCGATAACCAGGAAGCTTTTTGTAATGGAAGATGATGTTAGGGTTCTGCCGGGGCACGGCCCGGAGACTTCCATTGGCAGGGAGAAATCGAGGGTTACAGCCCTTTTAAATGGCATTTAGCTGGGAGAGCATTGACTTATGGAAGATTTCGGATTACAATACTATAGATTCTGTCAGATGACTGGGGGCTAATCAATTGATGATCAAGATGCGCAAGAACGCCGGAACGGTAATCATAATCCTGGCAGCGGTGCTGGTGCTGGCCATGGTGCTGCCTGGGCTGTTCCAGGGCGCGGGCGGAGGCGCTGGAACCTCCAACGACAAGTACTGGAACGCCGTGGTAGCGACTGCCAACGGCAGGAAGATAACCAGGCTCGAGTATGAAAGGGAGTACATAAGCCAGCTTCAGCTGAGAAGCCAGCTTGGGGGCGTAAGGTACGACCAGCTCGACAAGCTGCGCTCCTCGGTTCTAGATATGGTCATCGACAAGGAGCTGATCCTTGCCGAAGCGGACAAAGAGAAGATCAACCTCTCTAAGGAGGTAATCGACGCCGAGTATCAGAAGCAGAAGGAATCTGTATCCGCAGGAAGCGCGGAGAACTGGACCAGCTTCCTCAACAACTGGGCATTCACTGAGGCGACGTTCAGGACATACGTGGCTGAGAATACGCTGTACGACACATATACTTCCCTGAAGGCGGAGTATCCCGCCGTCACAGACGCTGAGGTAACCGCCGAGTTCAACAGGCGGAAGGCATCAAATGCAAACCTCGTCCTCGAGGACGTGCAGGAGGAGATAAAGAACACGCTGGAGTACGAGCGCAGGAGGACTGCAATTAACGACCTGCTGAGCAAGATAAGAAAGCAGGCTGACGAGGACGGCAAGGTGGAGATCAAGGACGCAAGGGTCCTTGGCTACCGCTCTTACGAGACCGGTGAGTACGACAGCAGCATTGACTATTACAAGGCAGCCCTCAAGGAGAGCGAGCAGGATCCTTATCTGTGGTGCAGCCTTGCGATGGCTCAGGCTAAGAAGGGCGCCTATGAGGATGCCATGGTCAGCATCGGAAAAGCCATGGACCTGGGCGAGGACTTCACAATATACCTTACCAGGGGCGAGATCAACGCGATGCAGAAGCTTGACGATGCGGCATATGCGGACTTCGAGTCAGCAATAAAGCTTGCCGGCACGAACCTGGGAGTCCTCCAGACGATCAACTTCGTCATCGAGGAGCTCAAGGAGGGCGGATACGACACCGCGAAGATCAACGAACGCTTCATGCAGGCTGTCACCGAGGCGCTGAAGGCGCAGGAGACTGACGCGACCGACGGAACGACGACCCCGTAGGCGAATAGACTGTGATCCGGGCGCTGGGCGGGGTTTCCCGCCCAGCGCCATCTATATGAACCGCAAGAGGTGTTGAGGATGGAGACGTCAGCCCCGAGGGGAACCAGGGACATCATGTTCGAGGAGGCCGGAAGCTGGCAGAAGGCGGAGGGGCTTCTAAGAAAGCTTGCCGCAGTCTACGGCTATTCCGAGATAAGGACCCCGATATTCGAGCACACCGAGCTTTTCAGGCGCGGCGTCGGGGAGGCCACCGACATAGTAGAAAAGGAGATGTACACCTTCGATGACAGGGGTGGTCGCAGCTTAACCCTCAGGCCCGAGAACACGGCCCCGGTCATGAGGGCATACATCGAGCACAGCCTTGGAGCGAAGGCCCAGCCGACTAAGCTGTACTACCTGGGCCCCATGTTCAGGTACGAAAGGCCTCAGGCGGGCAGGTTCCGCCAGTTCCACCAGATGGGCGTGGAGTATACGGGTTCGAAGTCGGCCATGGCGGACGCCGAGGTGATCCGCTTCAGCCTAGACTACTTCCGAATGCTCGGGATAAAGGAAGTCGTCGTGCACCTGAACTCCATCGGCTGCCCGGCATGCAGGCCGGGCTATAAGAAAGCCCTTAGGGATGCCTATGAGCCTAAGCTTGCCGAGCTGTGCCCTTCCTGCAACAAGAGGTTCGATGCCAACCCGCTGAGGCTTCTGGACTGCAAGTCCCCCGAATGCAGGGCGGCGCTGCCTAATCCGCCCAGTGTGGAAGACTATCTGTGCGAGGACTGCTCGACGCATTTCGCCGAGCTTAAGGGCCTACTTGATACCTTGGGCGTGAAATACGTCCTAGACCCGAGGCTCGTGCGCGGCCTCGACTACTACACGAAGACCACCTTCGAGTTCACCAGCGAGGGCCTCGGCTCTCAGGATGCCATCGGAGGAGGCGGCAGGTACGACGGGCTCATCGAGGAGCTCGGAGGGGTCCCTACGCCGTCTGTGGGCGTCGCCTGCGGCATGGAGAGGCTCATCACCGTCGCGAAGTCTCAGGGCGGCCTCGCCGATGCCGTGGAAACCATAGACGCTTTCGTGGCCTACATGGGAGACGATGCAGTAAGCGCGGCGCTCACCGCGGCCTTCGCGCTAAGGGATGCCGGCTTATCCGCCGAGTTCGACACAATGGGAAGAAGCCTGAAGTCGCAGATGAAGTACGCCGGCAAGCTCAATGCCCGCTTCGTCGCGATCATCGGGGCGGACGAGCTTGCAAAGGCTGCTGCCACCGTCAAGGACATGGCGGCCGGGACGCAGGCTGAAGTGCCTTTCTCTGGGCTTGTCAGCTATATCGCGGACAGGTGCAGGGCTTGATCCGGACCGGTTTTTTGGCTTGACTTCACCGCCGCGGGAGGGCATAATTCCAATAGCGATTACCGCGCTTTTAACTCAGTCCTGTGAGGCTGGCAAAGGCGGAGGGCGATATGTCTCATTGCGCCTGCCTGAACCTTGCGGGGACGGCAGGCTTTTTCATGCCGGCCCCCCAAGCGCCCGGCCTTCACGGTTAGGAGATGGATGGCATGGGGTTTCTTCCGCACGACCTGATAAGCATGGAGGACCTGGATAAAACGCAGATCATAGCCATAATGGAACGCGCATCTTTCTTCAGAAGGACCGTACTTACGACCAAATCCAGAAGCAGCGCTCTTTCGGGAAGGACTGCCGCAATGCTCTTCTTCGAGCCGTCGACAAGGACCAGGTGCTCGTTCGAAGCTGCAGCCAAATACCTCGGGGCAGATGTGCTGAACGTGGAGATAGCCACATCAAGCGTCGCCAAGGGGGAAAGCCTAAAGGACACGGGTCTCACCCTTCAGATGATGGGGGTGGACCTTTTTGTTATAAGGCACCCGATGTCGGGGGCAAGCGGCCTCTTCGCCTCATATGTCGCACCTCCCGTGATAAACGGCGGGGACGGCACCCATGAGCACCCCACCCAAGCCCTGCTGGACCTGATGTGCATGCTTGAGACCATGGGGACGGTCCAAGGAAAGAAGATCGCGATGATAGGCGACATAGCGCACAGCAGGGTGGCCCGCTCCAACGCCATATGCCTGAGGAAGATGGGTGCGGAAGTCGTCCTTGCGGCTCCTCCGACGCTTATGCCGGAAGGCGCTGAAGAGGCTTTCGGCGTGAAGGCCACATACGACATGGAAGAGGCGCTTTCAGGCGCAGACGTGGTCATGATGCTCAGAGTCCAGCTCGAAAGGCAGAAGGCCGGCATGTTCTCGACGGTGGGCGAGTACCACAGGATGTACGGACTCACGCCGGAGAGGATCGCAAAGGCGGCCAAGGGGGCTATGGTGATGCACCCTGCGCCCATGAACCGCGGGGTTGAGATATCGTCAGCCGCCGCGGACGGGCCGCAGTCCTACATAAACCACCAGGTGGAGTTCGGAGTCGCCGTCAGGATGGCCCTTCTCGACCTCATGGCAAGGGAGGATGGAAGATGAAGGCCGATATTCTAATCAGGCACGGTAGGATTATAGACCCCGCATCGGGCACAGACATGGTGGGGGACCTGGCGATTGGCGACGGAAAAGTCATCGGGGCTGGAGACCTGTCCGGCGTAAGCGCCCTTGAGACGGTGGATGCCGACGGGATGATAGTGGCGCCCGGCTTCATCGATATGCACTGCCACCTAAGGGAGCCCGGCTCTTCCGACGAGACGATGGCAAGCGGCACGATGGCGGCTGCGGGGGGCGGCTTCACAAGGGTCGCAGTCATGCCGAACACCACGCCTCCTGTGGACTCACCGGCGATGGTGGAATACATAATGCTCAAAGCCGGTGCCGAAGGTTACGTGGATGTGCTCCCGATAGGAACGGTAACGAAGGGGCGCAAGGGCGAGGAGCTTGCCGAGATGTGGCTAATGTCGGAGAAGGGCGCGGTGGCCTTCTCGGATGACGGGAGCCCCGTGGCTGACGCAGACCTCTTAAGAAGGGCGCTCGAGTATTCGAAGGTGACCGGAAGGCCCGTTATCGAGCACTGCGAGGACCCGTCGCTGGCAGGAGAGTGGGAGGCGGCGGAGGGGGCGGTGGCGACAAGGCTCGGCCTGAGGCCGATACCGGCCGCGGCAGAGGAATGCATGGCGGCAAGGGATGCCGTGCTTGCCATAAGGACCGGCGGAAGGCTGCACCTTGCCCACCTTAGCACTGGGCTCTCATGCGAGATACTGCGCTGGGCTAAGGCAATGGGAGGAAGAGTGACAGCCGAGGCCACGCCCCACCACATCGCCCTGACTGACGAGATGCTTTCAGGCTACAACACGAACGCCAAGGTCAGTCCGCCTCTAAGGGGCGAAGGAGAGAGGGCTCAGGTGGCAAGGGCCGTCAAGGACGGCACAGTCGGGGTGATTGCGACCGATCACGCCCCCTGGTCTCAGGAAAAGAAGCTCAAGGAGTTCAGGCTGGCGCCTAACGGCATATCGGGCTTTGAGACCGCAGTGCCGCTCGCCTGGTCTGCGCTGGTGGGCGGGATGGGGATGCCGGCGACGGACTTCATCGCGAGGTTCACGAAGGGCCCTGCCGAGGCGCTGGAGCTTCCCGTGCCGAGCCTTGTGCCGGGCAGCCCGGCATATGTCACGATAATCGACCCCGTTACGGAGAAGCAGGCAGATCCAACGGGCTTCCTTTCCAAGGGCAAGAACAGCCCGGTCGGCGGCATGATGCTTAAAGGGTGGGCATACGCCGCAATAGTAAGCGGAAGGCTTGCGATGCTTGCAGGAGAGCCAAGGAGGAGGAAACAATGATAGCATACCTTGCGCTTAAGGACGGGACGCTCTTCAAGGGCAAGTCGATCGGCCTTGCCGGCAAGGCCTACGGCGAGGTTGTGTTCAACACCTCGATGACAGGCTACCAGGAGATGCTCACCGACCCTTCGTACGAAGGGCAGCTCATATGCATGACCTATCCGATGACGGGAAACTATGGCACAAACTCGAAGGACGTCCAGTCGGACAGATGCCACGCCAAAGGACTGATGGTGACGGAGCTCACCGGCCAGCCCTCGAACTACAGGGCGGAGAAGAAGCTGCACGCCTTCCTCGTGGAAAACTCCGTTGTCGGCATGAAGGGCGTGGACACGAGGGCACTTACGCTTCATATAAGGCGAAAGGGCACCATGCAGGGCATAATCGCCTGCGAGGCAGACTCCGAGGCCCTGAGGAGCGAAGCCATGGCCCTGCCGGAGCCTGACGGCAAGTCTCTGGTGAGTGCAGTCACCACGAAGAGGGCATATGAGGTCGGAGAGGGCACACGGCTCGTCTCGGTGATGGACTTCGGCGCGAAGGCAAACATCATATGCTCTCTTGCCGCAGCTGGCAACAGGGTAAGGGTGCTGCCGGCGAGCGCGGGGGCAAGGGAGATTCTGGAGGGGGGTCCTTCGGGGGTCCTGCTATCCAACGGCCCCGGAGACCCGAACGACGTGGAATACGCCATGCCTGTGATCTCCGAGCTCCTTTCCGCAAGGGTGCCTATCATGGGCATATGCCTCGGCCATCAGCTGCTGGGGATTACGACGGGTGCCTCCGCCAAGAAGATGAAGTTCGGGCACCGAGGGTCCAACCATCCGGTGAAGGACGTGGACCTCGGAAGGTGCTACATAACATCGCAGAACCACGGCTACGCTCTAGACCCCGAGGGCCTTTGCGGAGAATGGGCGATAACCCACTACAACCTGCACGACGGCACCGTTGAAGGCATGAGGCACAGGGAGCTGCCGGCGTTTTCGGTTCAGTTCCATCCGGAGGCGTTCCCTGGCCCGGGAGACACGGCCGGACTATTCCTCAGGTTCATGAGCCTGATGGACGAAAGGGGTGGCCTTTATGCCCAGAGATAACTCCATCAGGAAAGTGCTCGTAATCGGCTCGGGCCCGATTGTGATAGGACAGGCGGCGGAATTCGATTATGCGGGGTCGCAGGCCTGCAGGTCCCTTCGCGAGGAGGGCGTAAGCGTCGTCCTCGTGAACTCGAACCCGGCTACGATTATGACCGACATAGACATGGCGGACCAGGTCTACCTTGAACCGATCACCCCGGAGGCCGTAGAGGAGATCATCGCGAAGGAAAGGCCCGACGGGCTTCTTCCTACGCTCGGCGGGCAGGTCGGCCTCAACATGGCAGTCGAGCTCGAAAAGCGCGGCGTTCTGGCAAGATATGGGGTCAGGCTCCTGGGCACCCCTGTCGAGTCGATAAAGAGGGCCGAGGACAGGGAGCTGTTCAAGGATACAATGCAGGAGCTGGGGGAACCGGTTCCGGGAAGCGGCATCGTAGGAAGCGTGGAGGAGGCCCTTGCGCTTGCCGAAAAGCTCGGATACCCGCTCATAGTAAGGCCGGGCTACACCTTGGGCGGCACCGGAGGCGGCTTCGCCTCTAACCCCGAGGAGCTGGCCCAGGTTGCGTCAAAGGGGCTCATCTACTCCATGAACAGGCAGCTTCTCATCGAAAGGAGCGTCGCCGGCTGGAAGGAGATCGAGTTCGAGGTGATTCGCGACTCGAGTGACAACTGCATTGTCGTCTGCTCGATGGAAAACGTCGACCCTGTTGGAATCCACACGGGCGACAGCATAGTCGTGGCACCGACCCAGACGCTCTCCGACAGGGACTACCAGATGCTGAGAAGCTCCGCGATAAGGATCATCCGGGCGCTGAAGATCGAGGGCGGGTGCAACATCCAGTATGCCCTGGACCCTGACAGCGCTGATTACTTCCTCATCGAGGTCAACCCCAGGGTAAGCAGGTCTTCAGCTCTGGCTTCAAAAGCCACCGGCTATCCGATAGCTAGGGTCGCCTCGAAAATCGCCCTCGGGCTCTCGCTCGACGAGATTGTAAACGGGGTCACAGGCAACACCTCATGCATGTTCGAGCCCTCGGTTGACTACGTGGTCGCGAAGGTGCCGCGTTGGCCGTTCGACAAGTTCAAGGGTGCGGGCAGGAAGCTCGGCTCCCAGATGAAGGCGACAGGAGAGGTCATGGCCCTCGGAAGGAACTTCCCGGCGGCCCTGCTCAAGGCCGTGAGGTCACTTGAGGCTGGCTTCACCGGCCTTCTTGTGCCTGAGATGGCGGGCTTGAGCCTCGAGGCCCTGATGGAGAAGATGGCAGGCGGCGACGACGAGAGGATATTCGCCATAGCCGAGGCTTTAAGAAGGGGAGTAAGCATCGAGCAGGTACACTCGGTAACGAAAATCGACGTCTTCTTCCTGGACAACATAGAGCACATCGTATGGCTGGAGGGGATGCTCGGCGCGAAGCGCAAGTGGACCGACGAAGACTGGCTGAAGGCAAAGAAGTGCGGGTTCTCCGATTACCAGCTGGCGGCGCTTATGAACTGCACTGAAGACGAGCTCAGGCAGCAGAGGATAAGAAGGAACCTGAGGCCCTGCTACCACATGGTCGACACCTGCGCAGGCGAGTTCGATGCGAACACCCCGTACTTCTACTCGGCATACGGCGAGGTGAACGAGGCGGTGGCCACTGACAGGAAGAAGGTAGTGGTGCTAGGCTCGGGCCCCATAAGAATCGGCCAGGGAGTCGAGTTCGACTACTGCTCCGTGCAGGCATCCTTCTCTCTCAAGGCCATGGGCTACGAGTCGATAATCGTGAATTCCAACCCCGAGACGGTCTCCACAGACCCCGACACCTCCGACAGGCTCTACTTCGAGCCGCTGACTCTTGAGAATGTGCTTGACGTGATAGACAACGAGAGACCGCTTGGCGTCATGGTGCAGTTCGGTGGGCAGACCGCGATAAACCTGGCGGGACCTCTTGCGGCGCATGGGGTAGAGATTCTGGGCACAGCTGTCGAGGACATCGACGCCGCGGAGGACAGGGAGAGGTTCGACGCCCTGCTGGAGGAGCTCGCCCTGAGAAGGCCGGCCGGCAAGATGGCAAGATCCAAGGCCGAGGCTAAGGGCATAGCCGCCGAGCTGGGATTTCCTGTGCTCGTCAGGCCGTCCTACGTCCTTGGCGGGCGCGCGATGGAGATCGTCTACAACGAGCAGGACCTTGAGGGCTACCTAACCGAGGCGGTGAAGGTCTCAAACGATCATCCCGTGCTCGTCGACAGGTACCTGCTGGGGCGAGAAGTAGAGGTGGATGCGGTTAGCGACGGCAAGGACGTGCTCATACCAGGCGTCATGGAGCACCAGGAGAGGGCCGGAGTGCATTCGGGAGACTCTACCGCCATATACCCCACGGTAAGCCTCAGCCAGGAGGAGAAGGACGAGATAGTAAGGACCACGACGAGGCTGGCGAGGGCCCTAAGGGTCAAGGGTCTCATGAATGTGCAGTATGTTATCCATGCAGGCAAGGTCTACATAATAGAGGTGAACCCCAGGGCTAGCCGCACCGTGCCATTCATGAGCAAGGTGACGGGGGTGCCAATGGTGAAGCTTGCCACCGCGATATCCATGGGCTCGACGCTGAAGGAGCTCGGATACGAAGGGGGGCTCTGGAAGGAATCCGGCATATATGCCGTAAAGATGCCCGTGTTCTCGTTCAACAAGCTGACGGACGTGGAAGTTTCGCTGGGTCCCGAGATGAAGTCCACCGGCGAGGTCATAGGCCTCGACAAGAAGCTCAGCAAGGCTCTTCTTAAGGCCTTCCTCGGCGCCGGGTACAGGATACCCGATAAGGGGGCGATACTGGCCACTCTCGCCGACAAGGACAAGGATGAGGCCCTGCCGATAGTAAGAGGCTATGCGGAGGCCGGCTTCAGCGTGTGGGCGACCCCGGGCACTGCGGCCTATCTCAGGGGCAAGGGCCTGGAGGTAAGCGAGGCAGGAAAGATCGGAGATGCCGGCCGCGACGTGCTCAGCATAATCCGAGACGGCACCGTCAGCCTCGTCATAAACACTCCGGCGAAGGGCAAGCAGCCCGCAAGGGACGGCTTCAGGATAAGAAGGGCGGCGGTCGAGTTCAACATACCCTGCCTTACGTCGCTGGACACGGCAGGGGGCCTGCTCGATGTGATCAGGCACAGGGGAGAGGAGCTAGAATGCGGGCTGGGGGTGTCATCACTTAAGGAGATCTCCGCCTGTTTCAGGGGGGAAGCGCAGTGAGCGCGGCAAGCATCGACAGGGCGCTTGTGACGGAAGTCGGCGACATCGCCTACGGGATGAAGAGGATGGCCCTCAGGGTCCCGGAGATTGCCATGGAGGCGAAGCCGGGGCAGTTCGTGATGGTGGGGACCGGATGTGCCGGCGCGATACTCAGAAGGCCCCTGGGAGTCTCCGGAGTCGTTCGTGGGGATGGGCTTCTGATCCTTAGGTTCGCCGTGGCCGGAAAGGGGACCCTGTGGCTGTCCGAAAGGCGGCCTGGAGACGAACTGCAGGTCTCGGGCCCCTTCGGCAGGGGCTTTTCGGTCGGTGTCGGACGTCACCTGCTCGTGGGCGGAGGCACAGGAATAGCCCCGCTGCTGTTTCTCAAGGATGAGATAGAACGCCTTGGAGGGGAAGCGGTCCTGGTCGCAGGGGCAAAGGACAGGGCATGCCTGATGGAATCGGATATGCTTGTAACCGGCTGCGTGATAGCCACCGAGGACGGAAGCCTGGGTGAGGCGGGCTTCGTCACCGGTCCGGTTCAAAGGCTCATGCGCGAGGGGAAGTTCGACTCGGCTAGCGCATGCGGACCGGTGCCGATGCTAAGGGCGGTGAGGGACATCGCCGAGCATGCGGGCCTGCCCCTTGAAGTATCGCTTGAATCCCAGATGGGGTGCGGCACGGGAGCCTGCAACGGGTGCACCTGCAGGGAGTCGGAGAAGGACGGGCGCTGGATGAAAGTCTGCAAGGACGGCCCCGTGTTTCCGGCCGGGGAGGTGCTGCTGTGAGCTCAAGGCTGGAAGTGAGCCTTGCGGGGCTTAAGCTAAAAAACCCGGTAATGAGCGCATCTGGCACATTCGGCTTCGCCGACTGCTTCAACGATTTCTTCGACCCGTCCTCGATGGGAGCTGTAGTGGTCAAGGCGGTCACGCCTGAGGCGAGGAAGGGAAACCCGCCGCAGAGGATAGCTGAGACCGCTTCAGGCATGCTTAATGCCATCGGCCTCGAAAACCCAGGGCTTGAAGCCTACCTAAGGCTTCATGCGCCCAGGCTCATGAGCATGGGCACGAATGTGATAGTGAACGTGGCGGGCTATACGATAGAGGACTACGTCTTAGTGGCGACTGCGGTCGAGGATGCTAGAGCAGCCCACGCGCTCGAGCTCAACATCTCATGCCCCAATGTGAAGGAGGGCGGCTATGCGTTCGGTTCGGATGCGGCCTCGGCGGCAAGGCTTACGGCTGAGGTAAGGCGCGCGGTCAAGCTTCCTTTGATCGTTAAGCTCTCGCCGAATGTGACCGACATATCTACGATTGCCAAAGCGTGCGAGGACGAGGGGGCAGATGCGCTGTCATTGATAAACACCCTGCTTGGGATGGCGATAGACATAAGGACGGGCAAACCGGTTCTGGCAAACACCACAGGAGGGCTTTCAGGCCCCGCAGTGAAGCCCGTGGCCCTTCGCATGGTCTGGCAGGTGTCTCAGAGGGTCTCAATACCCTTGATAGGCATGGGAGGCATCACCTCCTGGCAGGATGCGCTGGAATTTCTCATGGCAGGGGCGACGGCGGTTGCCATAGGGACCGGCCAGCTGATGGATCCCATGTGCATACCGAAAGCCATAGAGGGGCTTCATGAGTACTGCGAGGCCGCGGGCCTCGGAAATATATCGGAGGCGGTGGGTTCAGCGCATCCGGGAAGGAATGGTGTCAGATGAACATGTACGAAAGGCTGATAGTCGCCCTGGATTATCCGGATTGGCAGGAGGCGGAGGCCCTGGTCAGGAAGCTTCCTGCGGCCAGGCACTTCAAGGTGGGCCTCGAGCTCTACCTCGCAAGCTCCGGTTCTGCCATCAACAGGCTGAAGGACCTGGGCAAGGAGGTCTTCCTGGACCTTAAGTTCCATGACATCCCCCAGACGGTGGCAGGTGCGGTGGCACAGGCGGCAAGAAGCGGCGCCGGCATGATCAACGTGCATGCATCGGGCGGACCTGCCATGCTTGAGGCTGCCGTGAGGGCGAGGGATATCGCCCAGGCGGCCGGCGAAAGGGCGAAGCTCATCGCTGTCACAATACTGACGAGCCTGGACGACTCCGATATCAAGGCGGTAGGCTACTCAGATGCAAGCGCCACCGATGCCGCAGTAAGGCTCGCCGGCCTTGCGAAGAAGGCGGGGCTTGACGGGGTGGTCTGCTCACCGCACGAGATCTCAGGGATGAAGCGGGCCTATGGCAGGGATTTCCTGCTTGTCACCCCTGGGGTGAGGCCGAGCTGGTCGGAGAAGGGTGACCAGAAGCGCGTGTTCACACCGGCTGACGCGATAAGAGACGGTGCTGACTACATAGTCGTAGGAAGGCCCATCACAAAGGCTGAGGTGCCGGCCGAGGCATACGCATCGATAATCAGAGAGATGGAGGATGGGCAGAATGCTTGACGAGAAAGAGGCCATGAAGGCCTTCGAGGATAACTCCGCGATACTTAAGGGGCATTTCCTTCTTACATCCGGAAGGCACAGCGACAGGTACATCCAGTGCGCGCTAGTCATGCAGCACCCGGATGCCTGCGAGAAGCTCTGCGAGGTGCTCGCCTCGAAGCTGCCCCCGGTAAGCGTGGACGTGACCATCGGCCCCGCCATGGGCGGCATTACCCTTGCCTATGAGATGGGCAGAAGGCTCGGCACTAGGGCCCTCTTCGCCGAGCGCGAGGAAGGTAAGATGAGCCTGAGGCGCGGTTTCAGCCTCAAAACGGGTGAAAGGGTCCTTGTATGCGAGGATGTCGTGACTACTGGCGGATCCGCAAAGGAGGTCGCGGACATGGCCAGGGCGATGGGCTGCGAAGTGACCGCGATTGCCTGCCTTATAGACAGGAGCGGCGGCAAGGCCGAGCTCGGATATCCCCTCCTCAGCGTGCTTAGGATGGAAGTCGCATCGTGGCCCCAGGAGGATTGCCCGATGTGCAAGGCGGGCTCAGCCCCTTACAAGCCCGGCTCGAGGAAGCTGTAGCGGTAAAGTATACAGCAGCCAGAACCCGCGGCTCTTAACCGGAGCGCGGGTTTTGGTGTATCATTGAGCTAGAAGGATACCCTGCAGTGTGCGTGTTGCGACGTGTTTTCTTCCTACAAGCTATGAAATGGATGCCCTCATCTGCCGGTGGCTCGCATGCCGCCTGAGCTGCGGACACGAAAAGCCGGGAGTGGGGCGACCAACCTGTCTGGTACAGGGAAGAAAAGCAAGCAGTACGGCACCGCGGGGCCTTTTCACATCTCTTGGGGGTATAAGCCATGGGGCGCATGCTCTTTGAGGCGGGAAGCGAGGCGATGCCGCTTGCCGCAAGGATGAGGCCGAGGGCAATCGACGAGGTTGTAGGCCAGGACCATCTGATCGGCAAGGGCAAACCCCTTCGGAAGGCCATGGAATCTGACAAGCTGGGTTCGCTTGTGCTGTATGGCCCTCCTGGTTCCGGCAAGACCACCATTGCCGAAGTCATAGCCAATATGACCAGCTCCAAGTTCGTAAGGCTGAACGCCGTCTATTCTGGCGTGGCCGACATAAGGCGCGTCATCTCTGCCGCCAGGGACGACCTGGCGATGCGGCAAGAGAAGACGGTCGTATTCATAGACGAGATCCACCGATTCAACAAATCGCAGCAGGATGCGCTGCTTCCTGCAGTGGAGGACGGCTCCATCTGCCTTATAGGCGCCACCACCGAAAACCCCTTCTTCGACATAGTCGCCCCGCTTGTCTCAAGGTCGAGGATATTCATGCTGAAGCCCATAGGACAAGAGGCGCTTGAGGGGCTTCTGAACAGGGCCAGCTCCGACGAAAAGAGGGGCTTGGGCGGCCTTGGGCTTCATTTCGAACCCGAGGCCATAAGCTATATCGCCCGTCATGCCGGAGGCGATGCGAGAATAGCCCTTAATGTCCTGGAGATGGCGTCTTTGACTGCGGAGGACGGTAGGGTCAGCCTCACATCCGTCAGCGACATCCTCGGAAGGACGCTTCTTAAGTACGACATGCAGGGGGACATCCATTACGATGTCATATCGGCCTTCATAAAGAGCATGAGGGGCTCTGACCCCGATGCGGCGCTTCATTACCTTGCAAGGATGATCGAATCCGGGGAGGATCCGCGCTTCATAGCAAGAAGGATCCTAATCCATGCCTCCGAGGACGTAGGCATGGCGGACCCCACGGCACTTGCCACCGCCGCGGCAGCGGCTTTCGCAGTAGAGCACATAGGACTACCCGAAGCCAGGATAACCCTAGCCCAGGCGGCGATACACATCGCGACGGCGCCGAAGAGCAACGCTGTGGTGACGGCAATAGATGCAACCATAGCGGATCTCAAGGACAAGCCTCTGGGACAGGTGCCGGCGCATCTTGCCTCAGGTGGCTATGCCGGGGCGGAGCGGCTGGGGAAGGCAATAGGATATAAATATCCGCATGATTTCCCCGGAGGCTGGGTGGAGCAGCAGTACCTTCCTGACGAGTTCCTCGGGGCGACCTATTACTCACCGCCGGAGGGTGCGAAGTTCGAGGTGGCGAGGATCAAGGTGAGGGCGATAATTCGATCAGGCGACCGTCTGGTCGTGATGGCAAAGCCTGATGGCACGACGGACAGGAACATGCCCTGGACCTATGCTAAGCAGGGGGAGGCAACTGCCGAGGCTTTGGGAAGGATCCTGGAGAAAGTAGGGGCAGCCCCCAAAGGGAAGCCCTCGGTCGTTGATGTGTCCGACAGCTTCCGCGGAGGAAGGGTGAGGGAGACGTCAGTAACGTACGAGTGCGAAGCCGACCTTGAGGAAGACGGCCTTCCAGAGGGCTTATCGCTGGCACCGCTCAAGATCTCCTAACGGGGCTTGTTGCTATGCTGCTGGGATTGTCCGGTGGAAAACCTGTCAGGAAGCATGAGGGAGATCATAAGCACAGCAAGTCCGCATGAGGTGACGATGTCCCCCGCGCTTATCATATACAGCGTGATTCCCCTGAAAGGGATGATGTCCGAAAGGAAGAGAAGCCTGGTTCCGGGACCGGCCAGCATATAGTTGGCCACGCTGCCGGACATGAGCACCTCTGTGTAGGGCGATCCCGGTGCTATTGTCATGATCTGAGGGCTTATAGGCATCCTGCCGCCGTTTACGGCCATAGGAAGCGCATTCATCAGGCCTCCTATCCCAATTAGCCACAAAGAGGGGATCCTGAGGTTCAGGATGACGAAAGAGATCAGCAATATGGCCTGAAGGACTGCTATCGCAGAAAGAGCGAGCTCGCCGGCCTGTGCTATGTAAGGGCCCAGCCTTGAGGATACAGCAAGCTCCAGGGCCAAGGCCAGGAACATCAGAGGCATAGCCCGGAAGGAGGCCTTGGGTATGTTCCTTGGTGAGCCTCCAAGAAGCAGACCGGCGGCAAACCCGAAGACCAGAGACTCAAAAAGCATTCCTGACCGCCTTCTTCTTCTCGACGGCTCTCCTGAAAGCCTTGACCACCTCGGGCGAAAATTGCTTCCCGGTCTCCCTTTCGAGCTCCTCCCAAGCCTGCTTGTCAGTCATCGCCTCCCTGTAAGGCCTGTCCGTCGTCATGGCGTCATATGAATCCGCCACGGAGAGTATCTGGGATTCGAGGGGGATATCCATGCCTTTGAGACCGTTTGGGTATCCCGCTCCGTCGAAGTGCTCGTGGTGCGACTTGATTATCTTGGAGGCCCTTCCCAGGAAGTCTATCTCCTCGACTATCTTTGCGCCTATCATAGGATGCTCCATGATCTTGGAGTATTCCTGTTGGCTGAGCCTTGCAGGTTTGTTCAGTATGCTCTCGCTTATGCCTATCTTGCCTATGTCATGAAGTATGGCTGCATACCTCAGCATCTCAAGCTGACCTGCCGTTATGTGCATCTCCCTTGCAATCATCATGCTGAGGTTCTGCACTCTCTCGGAGTGGCCCTTTGTATAGACGTCCTTGGCCTCTACTGCGGAGGTCAGCGCCATGATGGTGTTCAGGTAGACCTCACGCATCTTCACATACTGGACAAAGAAGTTCCTTGCCAGAAGCAGCGGGATCATGAACAGGATGACCATGAGCGCCCCATAGCTTGAGTACACCACGGCGATGGTCACGCCCATCATTCCGACCACCAGCAGGTTGAACACTGACCAGAAGAAGCTGTAGATCCAGGCCATGAAGGCTGTCTGGCCGGTGGAAAGCGCAATATGCACCGAGATTATCGATGTGTTGACTATGATATGGGCCAGGATGGCAAGAGTGATGCCAAGGACATTCCTGCTCAGGATGCCAAGCTGACCGAAGAAGCTCTTCTCAGCAGATTCGACGGCTGCCATTAGGTATGTGCCGCCCATGTGCTCATAGATTAGCCCGCATGCGGCGATGCTTAGCACCAGGTTCATGGCATTGAAAAGCAGATAGTCCTTGGGCGTGTTGAATATATGCAGGTAACCCCAGTTCTTGACATATGTTACGCTGAATATGCTGGAGAAGAAGACCACCCAGGCGGCTGCAACAGGTCCATAGAGCAGAAGGGCGCACAGGTCTATGGCAAAACCGACCGATATGGTCTTGTCCTTGTCGGTTATCACGGGCTGTGATTCGGCAAGTGTCGCCATCAACACAAGGAAGGCGATGCCCGCGAAATCGAAGGTGATCGGCTTGTTCAACGTTAGAAAGAACAACGCGGCGGCACCTGCCGCTATTATCAGATATCTCAGGATCTTATCCCGCGAGACTGCCATTAGCATGCGACTCCTCGCTGATTGATAGCCCCAGGACCGGACAGGTTTTTCTCTAAGCTGCTCCTCAGTGAGGCAGAGGAGGCAGTATTTTCCAATTGGCTCCGGCTACCAGAACAAATGCCAGCAGCGTGCCGAGGATCGCCAGTATTCTGCGCATATTAACAGCCCCTTCCCTAAGCTCCATCTTCCGCTAATGGATGGGCTGTTACGCTTCGCTACGTCCGGTCCCTATCAGGCTATCAAAGATTGTCGGATGGGTTCATCAGCTTGCTTGCCCGGCATCGCGCCAGGCCTTGTCAAGGACCCTGTTCACACACTGAAGGGTCGCTTTTATGACCGCCATATAATCATCATCCTGCACGATGCAGGCGCCTGTCAGCATAGTCTGCCTTCCGTCATATATATGGCTGAGCACAACCGTGAAAGCATCGAGCCCTGCCATCTTCGCCTTCTGTACGTCCACCACCGAGAAGGCGAACTCGGTGCCAAGGAATTTATGCAGGCAGTTGACGCATGCCAGCGCGGCTGTTGCGTGCCTGCCCTGAGCCTTGGACATGCCTGTGGCCGTTCCCTCATAGATATTGCCTTTGTGCGACAGGCTCACAGTAACAGTCACAGAGTTCTCGTCGACCTTCACCTCGAAGCCCTTGATCTTGAGCCTAAGGGAAGCCTTGCCGAGCGAATCGTCGTTGACCTGGGCGATGCTGATTATCCTGTGGTCGACTTGAATCCCCAGAGTTGACACCGCGCAGGATTGCACATCCCGCGCCACCTGTTTGGCAGACCTGTCCATATTGGTCAGGACATGAATTTCCAAAGGCCTACCGATGCCATCGGTGATGACCTTGGCCGATATCACGCCCGTCATGCGGCCAATCAGTTCCTCGAGCCTCTTGGCACCTTCGCGGTCAAGGCTGGTGTCGGCGAGCCTTTCCACCATCGCTACCTCCGGGATTTCGTCCAACAAACATTATATTCTAATTAGGGGGCCATATTCCTTCTTAATGGCAAAAATTATGCCTTGCTGGCAATATTCGCATATCATTATATTCTGATACAGGCCTTGAGCTAAGGTTTTCCATTATAGCCGTTAAGGTGCAGCTTCTTCAGCATCCACTTGCTGTTAGGCTCCTTTTTCTCGTCAGGGACTCCTATGGGAATTATCGAGAGAGCCATAACGTCGGAGGGGATGCCAAGCACCCTGGATGCTGCCGAGGCGAGGGGCCTTACGGGATGAAGCCCGCACCAGCAGGCTCCGAGCCCGAACTCCGTCGCTGCAAGGCAGATCTGATGGCTTACGGCGGCGAGGTCCTGCTGGACGAACATTCCGCAGGGATGTGTCTTGACCTTCCAGTTCCTCTGTGAGATCACGACTATCGCCATAGGCGCGGTCTTAAGCCTTGCCAACGGAAGGGCCTTCTGAAGCTTGTCGAGCAGCTGCCTGTCGTCTACCACCACAAGCTCGAATGGCATCTGATTGCACGCGGTCTGGGTGCACATCGCAGCTTCCAGCACAGCCCGCACCCTCCAACTATCGGGGGCCTGGTCCTTGAAGCGTCTTATCGACCGTCGTCTGAAGAGCGATGATTCCCTGTAGTTATCCTCCACGTACTCCATGCGGCACCTCCCGAATCGGTTCCATCAAGATAATTCTATATGCTATAGACCACATACAGCAATAAAACTGCACTAAAAGAAATATATAACAGGAACGTCAGGCTCTTAGTTGGCACTTAGATTTATAAAACACCAGCTTGGCGCAATATTGATTAACATCAATTAATGCACTTGCCCTCCGGTCATACTGTCTAACACGTCTGTCAATCCTCTATCTGCGGTCGCACTGGAGTGCAGATAGGTTCTTACAGTTGTTTGTACAACCTGCCCTAGTCTAGCAGCCACATCTGTGATAGATGCTCCTGCATTCACAAGAATGGAACCATGAGAGTGTCGAAGGTCGTGAAGCCTGAAGCCAGGTAAGTCAATGCCTGCCTTCTTCATCACCTTCTGGATAAGCTTAGACATATCCGTCGCGGAGTAGATTTCGCCTCCGGACCGATTTGTGAATACTAGCCTCCTTGGGTTCCAACTAGGTGAAGACGACCGCCGCTTAATATCTTCTTCGTATCTAGACAGAAGAACCTCCTTAAGTACGTTGGGAATAGCCACATCGCGTTGTCCGGTTGAACTTTTCGTAGTATTCGGGCGCGAGCCTCCTTCTCTGACACGGATCACTCCTAAAGTGAAGTCGACGTTGCTCCATCTGAGCTTGCTCAGTTCACCCCTTCGCATGCCTGTAAGCGCAGCCGCTGCCACAAATGGTCCATAGATACCGTTCTCAGCGGACAGGGCTGCATTAACGAATGTGTTTAATTCAAGTGGAGTCAATGCTCTTATGTGTGCCTGCTGATGTCGGGGCATCCGGATGTCAGATACCGGATTGGACATGATCAATCCAGACGCGCGAGCCCGGTTAAGGCATGCCGACAGTATGGACTTGGCTACACTTACTGAAGAATGGGCATAGCTCTCCAGTGCTTCATTAATGGCCTTCTGACAGATCTCATGATTCAGAGCCGACAGCTTTGTTTTACCGAGCCGTGGCGCAATGATACCCTTATACGAATTGCGGTATCCAGCAATAGTTTTCGGCGCTGCACCAGGCTCAACATACAGGCCCATGTACCGCTCGAAGTAATCATCAAGGGTTATTGTCTGTGCAAGCGTACCGCGGGGAAGGGCTCCGGCATTTGCCTTAAGCCTTATCTCTTCCTTCTTAGCTTCAGACTTACTGCCCAGGAAGGTACGATAAACGTACTTAGATCTTCCTGCTTCATCAACACCGGCATAAGCCCTGATCTGCCAGACCCCAGGGCGTCTTTCACGGATGGACATGGGGGATCACTCCTCGTCTAATTCAGCGATTCTCTCAGCTAGTTCACCAGTGAAAGGTGGGTTAACGAAAAAGGAGATCAGACTCTCTCCGTTACTACCGAAACTTAATTTATTTACATTGATCTGACCGATGTTCGTTTCATAAGGCCCAACCATCCAAGGCATCCTTGAAGAGCCCTCACCGACAAGTTCTCTCAAGTACCCCCTGCTTTTATTATAAATATCAGCGGTAAACTGGTTGCCAGTCAGATTATCGATAACTCTGATTCTCATAGCCTTGAATGCCCTCCTCAAAACAACTTCGTCTCCTTCTCAGTCCGCTCAAGCTTGGCCTTCTTGAACATGCCTTTGTAGTTGCCGAAGTCCGGATATCTTGGCTTCTCGCTTCCATCCATTAAACCTTTGATGGTAAGTATCTGGATCCTGGGGTACAGCTCTTTGGTGAGGGGGCTGATGTAAGGGTCCTTGCTGGCTGCCTCCTTGGTCATGGGGGCTGTAGGCTCAGCGAGTGTAACGAAGAAGCCCATGGCCGCCTTCTCGCGCTCCATTGTTCCGGCCAGATCCCGGATCATACTGACGCCTACATTCTCCCCGCCTTTGACTGACACGATGATCTTCTTATACTCACCATCTTCATCGTCGACGAAGTAGATCAGCCCATCTATACCGGAGTCAGAACCTTTCTTCTTCTCCTGGAAGGGATGGGCGCCTACTAGAGAGACGGCCCACCATTGGAACTGGTACTTATCACGGATAGCTAGATCCTGAGCTGACTCCAGATCCTTGGGACTGCCAATGACTTCGAAGTTGGCATCAGGGAAAGCATCCTTCATGCGCTTCTCAATAAGGCTGATAGCCAAGTGAGTGATGTCAATGCCTATCCAATTGCGACCAAGCTTCTGGGCCGCATGGACGGCAGTACCACAACCACAGAAAGGATCAAGTACTACATCGCCCTCATTGGATGATGCTTGGATTATTCGCTCAAGTAGAGCAACTGGCTTCTGAGTTGGGTAGCCAAGGCGTTCTTTATCAAAAGCGCTAAGGAGCCTAATGT
>CAZJHY010000026.1:0-20730 GCA_964545975.1 uncultured Clostridia bacterium
CGGCGCGCCGCAACCTTTGCCAAGTCCCCTTAAGCTTGAACCACCAGGTCCGAATCGGCCCCGAAGACGTTGTGTATGCACTTCACCGGGCACTTCTGAACGCAAATTCCGCAGTTCGTGCATCTGCTGTTATCTATCACTGCTATTGTCCCTTCCATCCTGATGCACTGAGTCGGGCAATTCTTCACGCAGATCTGGCATCCTATGCAGACCGCCGCGCAATCTGCCTTGCTCTTGGGAAGAGGCGCCTTCGACATGCAAATGACGTTGACCTGCTCGTCCGCAGCCCTTAGTGCAAGCAGGTCCCTCGGGCAAGCCTCAACGCACTTACCGCAGCCTGTGCACTTCGAGTCGTCTATCTTGGGAAGATTGTCATCGCCCATGTACATGGCGTCGAACGGGCAGACCTTCACGCATGTAGCGAGGCCCAGGCATCCGTATGAGCATGCCTTGAAGCCTCCGCTTACGTTATGGGCGGCAACGCAGTCCATTATTCCTTTGTATTCCCCGGCATCCTTCGCGATGCCTTTTCCCCCGGCGCACATGAGCCTCGCAAACTTCGGCTTCATGTCTATGCTTACGTTAAGGCACATTATCTCCGCGATCTTCTCCGCGACCGACTTTCCTCCGACAGGGCACTTATTGCAGGCAGCTGCACCTTCGACTATGGCAGTCGCCAGTCCTGCGCATCCGGGGAAGCCGCACGCTCCGCAGTTGGCTCCGGGAAGAGCGGCCTGGACTTGGTCTACTCTGGGATCTCTCTCGACTGCAAGGAGCTTCGCTGCTATTGCCAGTGCCACTGCGAAAGCCAACCCCATGCCGCCTAGTACAAGCAAGCTGTTCAGTACCAATAAACCCACCTCCAGCGGCCGCTAGCGCAGGCCGAAGAGCTTCTCGAGGTTGAAGCCCGAGAAACCCAGGAATGCCATCGCCATCTGGGCTGTAATGATAAGGGTAAGCGGGAAGCCTTTGAAGGACTTCGCAATGGGTGCTGTGTTGAGCTTCTCCCTGAGCGCTGCCATGGCTATCAGGACGAGGGAGAAACCCAAGCCTCCTCCGGTTCCGGAGACGACGGCCTCTATGAAGCTGTAGCCGTCGCGTATGTTGATGACGGCAACACCAAGCACTGCGCAATTTGTCGTTATCAGCGGAAGGTAGATTCCAAGGGCTCTGTAAAGAGTGGGGCTTACTTTCAGTATCACCATCTCTATCAGCTGCACTAACGACGCGATCACCAGTATGAAGGCTACTGTTTGCAAGAAACCTAGGTTAAGCGGGTTCAGCAGGTAGTTCTGAACAAGCCATGTGACTGCTGAAGCAAGGCTCATTACGAAGACTACAGCTGCTGCCATCCCGCTTGCGGTGTCAAAGGCGTTAGAAACACCTATGAACGGGCATGCCCCCATGATCCTTGCCAACATGTAGTTGTTGACTAATATGGTGCTTAGAAGTATTACGAATAGCTCCTTCATTGGCTATACCTCCTTGGGAGCGCAGCCGCAGCTGGCCGCCTCGGCGGCCTTGCCCTGCCTTCTCATCGTGAGCCCTTTGATGGCGGCAAGGACGAAGCCGAGCGTCATGAACCCGCCGACCGGCTTGTCGATAAGCGCTGCAGCGAACTTCGCCGGGAAGAGCTTGATGCCCGCAAACCCGAAGTCTGCTGCGGCAAGTATCTTTCCTGTTGCTATGGGCTCTCTTATTGATGCAAGTATGATCAGGGCTAGCGTGAACCCAAGCCCCATGCCGAGTCCATCTGCGAATGAGTTGACAACGTTATTCTTGTAGGCGAAGGCCTCCGCCCTGGCCAGTATTATGCAATTGACGACTATCAGCGGCACAAACACCCCCAGAACCCTATGCAGGTCCGGAAGATAAGCTGCCATGACAAGGTCTACGATAGTCACGAAGGTGGCAATCACAACTATGAAGCAGGGGATTCTGATCTTATCCGGAATCGCTTTGCGCAGAATCGACACGAAAAGGTTGCTTCCCAGCAAGACGAACGTCGCCGCTATACCCATTCCTATGGCGCTTGATACCGAGACGGAGGCCACCATGGTCGGGCACATTCCGATAAGAAGCCCGAATACCGGGCTTTCGGACCATAGGCCTTTCTTGAATTCCTTTAGAGCACCCATTTACTCCACCTCCTACATCCCAAGCAGGGCCTTCGAGAAGGTGAGGCCGTTATTGACCCCATCTACCGCAGCCCTGGATGAGATGGTGGCTCCGGAGACCTGGTCGATCTCCCCGCCTAGCTTCTTAATGGCCAGCGTGCCCGACTTGCCGACAAACTGACCAATGAATGCCTCTTCCTTTATCAAGGAGCCTAGTCCGGCCGTCTCGCTCTGGCTAATGATCTGGACTCCCTGGCAGGTCCCTGCTGTATCCATTCCTATTAGCAGGACTATCGCTCCTCCGTAGCCGGATGCCTCGACCTTGACTACGGCGCCGGCTTCGCTGCCGTCCTCAGACTTGCCGATATAGGCCTCGATTATTCCCTTGGCCTCTGTTGAGACCGCTGAGATGTCCTCTGCAGTGAGCGCCTCGAAGTCTGTCGCGGAAGGAAGAACAACGGACATCGCCTTAAGAGTCGCCTGGGCCTGCCTTTCGGCGATTATGACGCTCGTCTTGCTGTATACGAACGAGAGCGACACCCCGGAGACGACACAAATCAGTGTAAGAATGATCCCGTATCTAACCATGTCACGCACGGTTGTTCACCTCCCCGAAGCGCTTCGGCCTGCCGAACCTCTCGATTAGCGGCACGAAGCTGTTCATAAGCAGTATGGCAAATGCCACTCCCTCAGGATAGCTGCCGAACATTCTGATGAGGAAGGTGAACACGCCGAGCCCTACCGCAAATATTATCTGCGCCATGGGTTTCATCGGGCTTGTAACATAGTCGGTCGCCATGAAGAAGGCTCCCAGGATAAGCCCTCCTGACAGAAGGTGGAATATCGGATCCTGGTTGAACGCCATGGCAAGCCCCGTGGTTGTCAGTATATACACCAGCGGTATCCTGAGGGTGATTGCACCCATAAACAGCAGTACCAGAGCGCCGACAAGAAGCGCCAGGGCGGATGTCTCCCCAAGGGATCCCGCGACGTTTCCGAAGAACAGAGGCCCGTAGAACCTCGATAGGGTGATCCCCCCGATCTCACCTGACTTCAGCAGGCTTAGAGGAGTTGCTGTAGCAATGACATCGAACCCCCTCGTCCATTGCATGCTGTTTGCGGGCCAGATATATCCTGCGCTCACGACTCCGGGCCAGGCCAGGGAGGCGAATACCCTTCCGACGAGGGCGGGGTTGAAAATATTGTAGCCAAGTCCGCCGAAAACTATCTTTCCGGGACCGATTGCCATCAGCGATGCCATCGCCACTACCCAGGATTCCACTCTGGGAGGAAGCGTCATGGCAACGAAGAGGCCGGTAAGCGCGGCAGATCCGTCGCTGATCGTCAGTTCTAGCTTCCATATCCTCTGAATGAGGTACTCGAAAAGGACCGCGGAAGCTACTCCGACAACCAGGTTGATCGCCGCCCAGAGGCCGAAGAAATAAACGCCGCACGCCGCCGCCGGCATCAGCGCCATGAATACACCCCTCATCAGCATGGGGGTTGCGCCCTTCTGCCTTATATGCGGAGCGGCTGTGATAATAAGACCGTTTTCTGACATGTCCATCACCTCGTTACTTCTTGCCGCGCTTGGCGAGAGCATGCTGCTTCGCCAGCTTTATGGCCTGCACAAGGGACCTCTTGGACGGGCAGACGAATGAGCAGCAGCCGCACTCCATGCAGTCTACCGCGTAAAGCTTCTCTGCCTTGTCCATGTCTCCCGCAAGCGCGTACTTATGTATCTCGGAGGGCTCCAGGAACATCGGGCACACCTCGTTGCACCTTCCGCACCTTATGCAGGGCATCTCCTTCCAGAAAAGAGCATCCTGCCTGTTTAGCACAAGTATGCCGGAAGTCCCCTTGGTCACAGGGAAGTCGAGCCCCGAGGCGGCTACTCCCATCATGGGACCGCCGAAGATCACCTTCCCTGCCTCTTCCTTGAGGCCGCCGCACTGGTCGACAAGCTCCTGGGCCATGGTGCCGATATATGCTTCGATATTGCCCGGATGCGCCACGGCGGTCCCTGATACTGTCACTACCCTTTTAATCAGCGGAAGGCCCGTGCGGAACAGCTCAGATACGGCCGCTGCCGTGCCCACATTCACAACGACTACGCCGACATCCCTTGGAAGCCCTCCCGGGGGCACCTCGCGCCCAAGCGTGGCCTTTACCATGGACTTCTCATAGCCCTGGGGGTACTGAGCCTTGCATGCGACTACCTCTATGCCCTTGAAGGATGCGGCTGCGGTGGTCAGCGCAATGATAGCGTCCATTTTGTTATCCTCGACTCCGATAACCGCCCTGTCCACTCCGATACCCTTCATCACTACGTAGGTCCCGTGCACCACCCTTTCGGCCCTCTCGACCATGACCCGGTGGTCCGCCGTGAGATAAGGTTCACACTCCCCGCCGTTTACGACGAGCGTGTCAACCTTGCAGCCCTGCGGAAGGGTCATCTTGACGTGCGTCGGGAACTCAGCTCCTCCCAATCCCAGCATACCCGCCTCGCGGATGTGCTTCCTGATGTCCTCCGGGCTCAGCGTGTCCGGATCCGGAAGAGGGGTGATGCCCTCATGAAGCTGCTGCAGTCCGTCGGATTCGATGGTAAAACCCAGATACTCCAGGCCATTGTGCCCTCTGTAGGGCTTCACGTCCGTCACTCTGCCGGATACGGGAGAGTGCGTGGGAACGCACATGAACCCCTCGTTGTCGGCAAGCTTCTGCCCAACTTTGACTTCGGTTCCGCGCGGGGCAAGGATCTTGTAGCCGACCCACGAGTAGCCCGCCGGTACCAGCACCTTCGCCGGTACCTTTCCGGCCGCTGTCGGCGCCGCACCCGTGAACTTGCACGAAGAAGGGTGTACCCCGCCGACAAATGTCCTCACAGCCATGTTTCTCACTCCTTAGTAGGTATCTATACCCTTTGCTCGCTGCTTAGAAGAGGTTAAGTATGGTGCCGTCCTCGAGGATGTCTATCGAATCTGCCGCAGGCACCTTGGGCAGCCCGGGCATCGTCATCACTTCCCCGGTAAGGGCGACTATGAAACCTGCACCTGCGGAAACCCTGACCTCGCGGACCGTAAGCTTCCATCCTGCGGGCCTTCCCTTCAGGTCCGGGTTGTCTGATAGCGAGTGCTGCGTTTTCGCCATGCATACGGGAAGCTGCCCGTAACCGATCTTCCTGATGGTGCCGAGCATGGTCTTAGCACCTTCGGCAAACACGACATCCTCCGCCCCATAAACGTCCTTGGCAAGCTTCCTTATCTTGTCTTCTGCTGATATCTCCAGCTCATACAGGGTATGGAAGCTGTTGGCGTCGCTTTCTAGGGCCTCCAGCACCTGCTGCGCAAGCTCCCTTCCGCCCTCGCCGCCTCTTGCGACCACTTCAGAGACCGCATAACGCACCTTCCTGGCCTCGCAGCGACTCTTCACAAGCTCAAGCTCCTCCGGGCTGTCCGTCGGGAACCTGTTGATTGCGACAACCACGGGAAGGCCGAAGTTCTTCGTAAGGTTGTCTATGTGGGCTTCCAGATTCTCTATCCCCTTCGAGAGAGCCTCCAGGTTGGTCTCGGATACCTTATCCTTGGCAACGCCACCGTGCATATTCAGGGCGCGCACAGAAGCCACCAGTACGGCGACGTCGGGTTTCAAGCCAGTCTGCCTGTGCACTATGTCGAAGAACTTCTCCGCTCCCAGGTCGGAGGCGAAGCCGCCTTCGGTAACGACGTAGTCGGCCAGCTTGAGGGCAAGCCTGGTTGCGATAATCGAATTGTTGCCGTGGGCGATGTTTGCAAAAGGGCCGCCGTGTATGAATGCCGGCTGACCTTCGACTGTCTGGACAAGATTGGGCTTTATGGCATCCTTGAGAAGCACCGCCATCGATCCCACTGCCTTTATATCGGCTGCTGTGACGGGCTTCCTGTCATATGTATAAGCCACTATCATCCTGCCGAGCCTTGCCTTCAAGTCCTCGGTGCCGGATGCCAGACAGAGTATCGCCATCACCTCGGAAGCGACGCTTATGTCGAATCCGCTTTCCCTCGGCATACCGTTTGTAGTGCCTCCGAGACCGCAGATTATGTTTCTGAGCTGCCTGTCGTTCATGTCCATAACCCTTTTGACGGTAACCCTCCTGGGGTCTATGCCAAGGGCATTGCCCTGGAAGATGTGGTTGTCCAGAAGCGCTACCATGAGGTTATGCGCAGCGGTCACGGCGTGTATGTCGCCCGTGAAGTGCAGGTTGATATCCTCCATGGGAAGCACCTGCGAGTAGCCGCCTCCGGTTGCTCCGCCCTTCACCCCGAACACAGGGCCCAGGGAAGGTTCCCTCAATGCGACTGCCACTTTCTTGCCCAGCTTGCCCAGGGCCTGAGTGATTCCTATGGCCGTGCATGTCTTGCCCTCGCCTGCAGGAGTGGCGGTTATCGCGGTCGTGTAGATGAGCTTTCCGTCCTTGTTCCCCTTCAGCCTTTCAAGAAGGTCCAGGGGAAGCTTTGCCTTGTACTTGCCGTAGTTCTCAAGGTCGTCTGCAGAAATACCTATGGTCGCCGCGATTTCGGCAATCGGTCTGAGCTTAGTCGCCTGTGCGATCTCAATGTCGCTCGGTATTGGCATTTTGCACCTCCGTCAGGCTTTCGCCCTGATAAATAAATCTATGCCCCGTGCGGCCATCTTTCCTGCCCCCATGGCTGCGATGACAGTAGCCGCCCCGGTAACGATGTCGCCACCCGCGAATACGCCTGGCATGCTGGTCTGTCCGTACTCGTCCTTGACTGCAATGAGGCCATGCCTGTCCAGTTCAAGGCCTTTGGTGTTCCTGGTAAGGACAGGGTTCGGTCCCTGGCCTATGGCGATGACCACCGTCTGAGCCTCCACCGGGAACTCAGAGCCTTTCACGGGTATTGGCCTGCGCCTTCCGCTGGCGTCCGGTTCTCCCAGCTCCATGCGCTGGCATATGAGCTCCTTCACGTTTCCTTCCGCGTCCCCCTTGATCTCCACCGGGTTCGTCAGTAGGTTCATGAGGATGCCCTCTTCCTCAGCGTTCTCGATCTCCTCTATCCTTGCCGGCATCTCCTGCCTTGATCTTCTGTAGACTATGCTGACCTGCTCGGCTCCAAGCCTAAGGGCGGTCCTGGCGGAATCCATGGCAACATTTCCCGCGCCTACTACTGCAACCTGCTTTCCTATCCTCACCGGGGTCCCGTAGCAGGGGAACTTGTAAGCCTTCATAAGGTTCACCCTTGTCAGAAACTCGTTTGCGGAGTACACGCCATTCAGGTTCTCACCCGGGATGCCAAGGAAGTTCGGAAGCCCGGCCCCTGTCCCGATGAAGATTGCGCTGTAGCCCTCGCTTCCTAACAGCTCCTCAAGGGTGATGCTCATGCCTATGACAGCGTTCGTTATTATCCTCACGCCCAGTTGCCTTACATATTCCACTTCCCTGTCGACTATGTCCTTGGGCAGCCTGAACTCGGGTATCCCGTATCTTAGGACACCGCCCGTCTCATGAAGCGATTCGAATATGTCTACACTGTAACCCATAAGCGCGAGGTCAGCTGCGCAGGTGAGCCCCGAAGGGCCGGATCCTACCACTGCAACCCTTGGTGCATCTTCGCCGGTCCTCTTTTCGACCTCAAGGGCTGAATGCTCCCTCTCGTAATCGGAGACGAAGCGCTCCATCATGCCAATAGCCACGGGCTTGAACTTCTTCGCCAGGGTACAGACCTGCTCGCACTGAGTCTCCTGGGGGCAGACCCTTCCGCAGACTGCGGGCAGGCTGTTCTTCTCCTTGATTTTCAAGGACGCCTCAGTGAACTTCCCCTGGGCGGCCAAGGCTAGAAACTCGGGAATCGGCACCTCGACCGGGCAGCCGCCCACGCAGGGCTTCGTCGGGCACTGAATGCAGCGCTGGGCCTCTTTAAGGGCTACCTCTCCGCTCAGGCCAAGAGCTACTTCAAGGAAGTTGCTTGCTCTTGCCTTAGGGTCCTGTTTGGGCATCTCAGGCCTTGCGGCCAGGTCCTTCATCGGCATCTGCAACCCTCCCCGGCCTTGTGCTCCTCTACCGCCCTTCGTTCCTCTTCCCTGAAGAAGGTCTGTCTCTTGATTAGCTCGTCGAAGTCCACCAGGTGGGCATCGAACTCAGGGCCGTCGACGCAGGAGAACTTGGTTACGCCCCCCACGCTCACCCTGCAGCACCCGCACATGCCTGTGCCGTCGAGCATGGTGGCGTTAAGGCTCACTGTGGTCTTGATGCCGTATTTCCTCGTCACGTCGGCGCATGCTTTCATCATGCGCACCGGTCCTATCGCGACTACCTCGTCAACCTGGTTCCCCTCCTGGATATGCTTCTCGAGGGCCTGGGTGACGAAACCGTGGAAGCCGCAGCTTCCGTCGTCGGTGCAGAGTATCATCTCGCTTGAGACCATGCCTGCCGTGTCGCGCATCACATATAGGCTCTCGGTCCTCGCCCCGAGTATGGTCGTCACCTTGTTTCCTATCCTCATATGCTCCCTGATCTGAGGTATGAGCGGCGCGATGCCGATTCCGCCGGCTACCGCGACGACATTGCCGACCTTCTCGATGCGGGTGGGAGTGCCACAGGGACCCAGCACGTCGGTGAAGGACTGCCCCTCGCCAAAGGAGCACATCCTCATCGTCGACGCGCCGATCTCCTGCACTACGATTGTTATCGTGCCTTTCTCGGGGTCGTGCTCCACTATCGTGAGGGGAACCCTTTCGCCATGCTCGTCGGACCTTACCATAACGAAGTTTCCGGGTTTTGCCGCCCTTGCGACAAGAGGCGCTTCAACCACGAACATGTATACGGAGGAGGCCAGGAGCCTCTTGCTCAGGATCTTGTGCATCTTGGCCGCCTTCCTACCACTTGTGGCAAATCACGCAGTCGTACTCGAACCAATCGCCATGGCAGCCCTCGCAGGAAGCATGGCTCATGCCCTCCCCTTCGGGCATAAGCTGGTCGGCATGGCAGCTCTCGCAGCCGAAGCCGATATGCGCCGCGTGGGGTATCTTGTAGTCCGCAGTCTCGGTGAAATCAAGGTTGATATGGCAGCTGCCGCAGCTTGGTGCGCTGGCATTGAACCAGTCGGTGTGGCAGTCCATGCAGGTGGCATGGCCCATCTCGGCCTCGGATCCGATCACATACTCCACATGGCAGGCTTCGCAGCTGTAGAAGTTGTGGGCCTCATGCGGTATCCTGATGTCCTCCGATTGCTCGATGTCGGCCTTGATGTGGCACTTGGCGCAGTCGGCGGTTCCTTCCGCAAACCAGTCGTAGTGGCAGCTGCTGCACTTGTCGTGGCTTATGCCGGCCGGCATCGCCCCGTCTATTCCATGCACCTGCCCCTCATGGCACTCGTTGCATGCGATGCCCATGCCTCCCACATGCAAGGTATGGGGAATGGATATCTCCTCGGTGCCCTTGGAGCTGGGCGCTGCGGCGTGGCAGCGCACGCAGTATTCATCTGTTATCTCCAGGTCGGCGAACTCGGTGGTTCCGCCGGCTTTCTCAACGCTTCTCATCCTGGCTATGGCGAAACGGTTCTCGAACCAGCCGGTGAAGCCCGGCTTCATGTGGCAGTCCGCGCAGCGGACCTCGCTGTGGTTGCTGTGCGCCCAGGTATCGGCAAGAGGCTGCATGGAATGGCAGCCGCTGCAGTACTTGTCCGTTTCGGTGTAGCTGGCCGCGGCTATGGTCCCGCCAATTACTATCGCCAGGACCAGAAGGATCACCCCTTGGGCCTTACCGCGTGCGAAAATCGATGGTTTGCCGGACATAGGAATACCTCCTCGCAGATATTGACGTTATTCGGTGTAGTATGAAAGGCTTTGGAGAAGCACCGTTACATCCGAATCGTTGACTTTGACTCCATCGGGCACCAGAAGGGTGGTGGGCGTGAAGTTCAATATGCCCCTTATACCAGCCTTTACGCATATGTCGGCCATCTTCTGTGCGGCCTCGGCGGGAACCGTTAGCACCGCTATCCTGATGCCGTTCTGCTGGATGACGTCCTTAAGCATGCTGATGTTGTACGCAGGGACGGAATCGAAGGGGCCCTCCTTAAGGACAGCCTCGTCTACGTCGAATCCCGCCTCGATCACCAGGTTCTCGGCTCCGCTGGTGCGCTGCCCGGTACCCCTTCTGTAGGCGTTGTAGTGGATGATGGCCTTGCCCATCCTTCCCAAGCCTACGATGGCGATCTTGACTTCCCTGTCGAGTTTGAGCTTGCCCATAAGCTCCTTCTTCAGAGTGCTGATGCGGTAGCCCACTCCCTGCTTGCCGAAGCATCCGAACACGGTGAGGTCCTTTCTCACCTGGGTTGGGCTGGTTCCTGTGACATCCCCAAGCTGTTTGGACGAGACGATGGACAATCCTGCGCTTTCGAGGCTGTCAAGCGCCCTGAGATACATAGGCAGGCGCCTGATGACAACGTCCGGTACCTTCTGCTCACCCATCCAAGACCCTCCATTCATTGCTGGATGTTCTCTGACCTTCCGAAACAAGCTTCAGACCCGGGATCCGCAAGTCCGGTCACCGCAGGCGAGAATTTCCTGCTGTCGAGGCCGAGGTCGTACTTCCTGACCCCAAGATACGCCATTATCAGAAACAGGAACCCTCCTGCCGCGGCGAAGGCGTCGGCCTTCGACTGAAGCTTGAAGTAGCTCGCAAAGCCGTTCCCCGTCACGATTCCCGCAAGGAAACCCAGTAGCGGCACACCGTAAGCAACAGCCGCGGCTTTCAGGACATCGCCGTCTTTCATCTCGACCACGACGAAGTCCCCCTTGCTTACCTCAATCTCGCAGACGGCTTTCACCCTCTTCGCGTTATCCGAAGGTTTGCACATCCCGCAACCCTTGCATGCGCTGGGTCTTATTATCTCAAGAAGCGCCCAGCCCTTCTCCTTGGATATGACCATGCCGGTCTGCTGCATCAACGCATCTCCGTCCGATTTCCGCACCTACGCGGCATAAATAATCTTTGGGCGGTTAAACCCACATTGAATTATACAACAATCTTTCACAAAGTCGTAGGATTACAGCGCCTTCGATATTTTACTCCAAACGGGTGATGTTGTTAATCAAAATCGATACATGCCTTGTAGCTGGGTATAAGATGAGGCGGCCCGGTGTCGCCGCAGCCGCCTTAGTTTAAAATGCCTTGTACCGATAAATATACAATCTTAGTGCCTGTTTAAAGTCATCCTCACCATAGTCCCTGTGCCGGGACTTGAAGTTATCTCGAACTTATCAGAGCACTTCTGCATGTTAGGAAGCCCCATGCCTGCTCCGAAGCCCATCCGCCTTGCCTCGTCGTCCGCTGTGGAATAGCCTTCCGTCATGGCAAGCTTTATGTCCGGGATGCCAGGTCCGACGTCAATGGCGGTTATTAGGATGAGATCCGGCTCTATCTGCGCGCTGAGCATGCCGCCCTTGGAGTGTATGACTATGTTCATCTCAGCCTCGTATGCGGCTACAGCCGCCCTTCGCACGAGCTCCTTGTCGAAGCCGTTCTGGCTGAGGTACCTCTTAATTGTCGAGGCGGCATCGCCGGCTCGGATGAAGTCCCGCGAAATGATCTCGAACTGGAGCTTCGTGTTGTCGGCAGAAGACATTCTAGGCCCCCCTCACCGAATTGCAGTCTGCAGGCGCCACGCCGGCCCGGTATAGCTTCCCGCATGCCTCATAAAGGGTCATCCTGGTTGTAAGAAGCGGCATCCCAGACCTTGCCGCAAGCTCGGCCATGTCCTGCGTAGGCCTCTTACCCTTGACGAAGATTATCGCCGATATTCCGGAGATCTCAGCCGTCCTTATAAGCTGTCCTCCCATCAGCCCCGTAAGAAGCAGATGCCCAGGCCGGCCATAGGCGAGCACGTCGCTTAGAAGCTCCGCGGCGAAGGCAAAACTTGCCTCCTCATCGAGGGAGTCAGCGCTTCTTCCCACTATCTCGGCCTCAAGCAGCCGTGCGGCATCATCGATTCTCATGGCTTCCTCCGGCTAGTTGGCTATCTTCACGGAAAAGCCCGATGCCTTGACCTTCTGCACAAGCGAGTCCGCGTTCGCCCATACTGAGAAGGCTCCCACCTGCACGTAATACGAGGAGCCATCCTTCACCGTAAGTACAGGAAGACCCATCTGCTTAAGCTTCACCGATGCTTCATCCGCATCGGCCTTCTCTGCATAGGGCCCCACCCTTACCTTGTACATGGTCTGCTGTGAGGGCACAGAGACACCGGCATCGGCAACAGGCTGAGATGAAGATACCGGCGCAGTCGAGCTCTCCTCTGCCTGGCTCGTCTGAAGCGCCTGTGAGGTAGGTTCATTCACCTGCGGCAACGCCTGCTGCTCCAGCGGTTCGTCCTCATCATCGGCCGTTAAAGCCCCCTCACCTGGTAAGGCATCTGTCGTAGCATCTGCCGCATCATCGATCGGCGTTATGTTGACGTTGCCCGCCCACGGAGGGCTGGCGAAAGGAGATGAACCCTCGTCCTCCTGAGGCTCGAAAGCTTCGTCCATGATCGAGGGGAGGCTCAGTTGCGGCTCCTGGGTTTGTTGCCCTGCTGTGCCTTCCTGCGCGGACGTTTCTTCAGTTATGTCAGCCGCCTCGCCGGTTTCTGCGTTCAGCTCATCCATCTGCTCCGCAAGCTCTTTCGAGCCCGGTTCCATCAAATCGACGAGCGCAATGCCGGCGAACCAGCCTATCGCGATAGCGCCTCCCGTTATTATCAGTGCTGCAAGTATCCAAGACAGGATCCTTCTTGTCCTGCCGCCAGCGCCTCTGTCCATTCATTCAGCCTCCGGATATATTCTTTCACCCAGACCTTCGATTATCCTTCATTCCTCCCATGGCTTGAGAAGATATCTTTTCAGCGGCAACGCGGGCAGGCCCGTTTCATGCTCAATACGGCTGAGAAGGCCTGGGCTTTCCGTCTCCAGCCTCTCGAGTACGGTGATGAACCTTATTGGAACTCCCGACTCCTCTGAAACGCGCCTTGCAATTCCAAGGCCTTCAAAGGCGAGCTCCAGCGTGCTTTCCGTACCGAGGTTAGTATTTGCGACGATGCCGGTGGGTTTAAGCCTGGATGCCCCCTCCACCATGCCCATCATCTTCATTATCTCCTCGACATCAGACGAGAAGGGGCGCCTTGTGTTTATAACGTACAGAGCATCGTAGCCGCTTCTTATCCTGCCTGCATATCTTCCTAGTGCCCTTGCGCCTAAGTGGTCTCCCCCGACGTCTACGACGGTCTTTCCTCCGCCCGACACAAGAGCGTCGACCTCTCCTGTCACTATGGGCAGGTCCGCATTCTCAAGGCCGGCTATGGTATCGACCATGCGGACTCCCGCCGCCCGCACCTTCGTTCTTATGTCGCGCGACCTGAACATGGGTTTGACTACGTCGATGTCCACAAGGGATACACCCTTGGTGCTTTCCGAAAGCCCGATTGCAAGGTTTACGGCTATCTCCGTCTTGCCGCTGCCGAAAGCCCCGAACAATATGGTAAGCCTCTCCGGGGCGAATCTGTTATAATCCAGCCTTCCCTCAATGGCCCCCTCAGATGCCATGACCACCCTTCCTTCCCGCCAGCGCCTTCTGCCTGATCTCTCCGATAAGGTAAAGGGAGCCGCATACCAGAAGCGGCACGCCCCTCTCCCTAGCCATCCTGAGCCCTTTGTCCAGCGCCTCTTCCTGGTCATTCTCAGCAAGGGACTCCAAACCGATCCCTCGTGCCGCAGCTGCCACCTTCTCCGGGTCGGCGCAACCTGACCTCGAGTGCACGATTCCTGTAGCAATGACAGCCGATATTTGGGGTGCTATGATCCCTATCATCCTTGCAAACGGCTTATCCGATGAGAAGCCCATAACCGCCACAGGCTTCTTTCCCTCCATCACGGCAGCAAGAGTGCCGCAGAGCGCCTCGGCGCCGTCCGGATTGTGGGCGCCGTCAAGTATTATCGGCACCTCTGCCTCCATGACCTCGAACCTTCCCGGATGCGATGTTCCCGCAAGGCCTTCCGAAGCCCTGTTTGAGTCTATGCCCCATCCGTGCTCGCCGAGAGCCTCAATCGCCCTTAGCGAGACAGCCAGGTTGTCCGCCTGGTGTACTCCAATAAGGGGTGTGCGGAAGGTTCCTTTGAGAAAGCCGCCTTCATAGCGCACCTCAGTCCCCTTGAGGCCGGTGCCAAGCGGCTCATAGCGGTAGCCGGAGCCGGGTTCATCCAGCCTGCATCCTTTGGCGGCTGCCTCGCGCCTTATCATGGCGAGAGCTTCATCAGCCTGCCGTGAGCTTACCACTTCAACCCCAGGCTTCATTATCCCGCACTTGTCGAAAGCTATCTCCCCCAGGGTGTTTCCAAGCCTCTCCATGTGGTCGTAAGAAATGTGGGTGATGACCGAGACATCGGGCTCTATCACATTGGTCGAGTCGTATCTTCCCCCGAGCCCGACTTCCATCACGGCCAGCTCCACGCCTTGCCTTTTGAAGTGCTCCAGGCAGATGGCTGTGCACATCTCAAACTCGGTCGGCCTGTCAATTTGCCAGCCTGCAAGCTCTTTTGATGCCCTTCCGGCCTCCTCGGTGAGTTGCGCGAGCTCTTCTTGCGATATATCCTCCCCGCATACCTTTATCCTCTCTGTGTAGGCGCTGAGGTGGGGCGAGGTGAACAGGCCCGTGCTAATCCCGCAGCCTCTTAGCATGGCTTCTGTCATGGCAGCTACTGACCCTTTGCCGTTTGTGCCTGCTATATGCAGGAAGCGCATGCCCCTTTCGGGGTTTCCCATCTCCGACAGAAGGGCCTTAGTCCTAAGAAGCCCAGGCTTGATGCCGAAGCGCATATGCTCGTGCAGGAAGGAGAGCGCTTCCTCATACCTCATCTTCACACCGCCGCCGACTTGCATGTGCTGAACAGAGGGCATCCCGAGCAGACGGGTGCCCTTGCGTGGCATCGCTGCCTGCCGTGCTGAATCATGTTCAGATGCAGGCTATAGCAGATTTCTATGTCCGCCGCCTCGGTCATTACCCTCTGCGTCTCCTCGGCGGACCTCGTGGTCACGATGCCCAGCCTATTTGCCAATCTGTGTACGTGCGTGTCTACAGGAAAAGCCTTCTTGCCCAGCGCAAACAGCATGGTGCAGGCGGCTGTCTTGGGTCCTACGCCTTTTAGCGAAGTCAGGTAATCCATGACCTCGCCTTCCGCAAGCTCCTTTAGAAACTCGAGGCTTATCTCCCCTCTGTCCATCTTGATTCGCCTGAGGACGGACTGTATGGATGCCGCCTTCTGGTCTGCAAGGCCGCCCTGCCTTATCGAATCGGCCACTTCAGAGACATCCGCCGAAATAACTGCCTCCCAGTCGGAGAACCTCTCCCTAAGCGCCGCAAATGCCCTGTCGCTGGTCCTGTCCGTAGTGTTCTGCGACAGAATCGTATGCACAAGGGAAGTCACGGCATCCTCGTCCCTGTCGTTCTTCTTTGGTCCGTACGCCTTAAGAAGCATGCTGTCAAGCTTCTTTAGCATTGACGGAAGGGAATTGCCTTCGCTAACCTTCATGCCGCACCTCCCTTAACTTAGCTCCTCTATCCTTGCCCTTATCTTCGACAGCGAAACCTCAAGCCCATCTGCCTTCGTCCTCTCCCTGTCTACTACGGCCTGAGGCGCCCTGCTGACGAAAGATTCGTTTGACAGCTTCGCCTTCACCCCTTCCAGCTCCTTTTCCTGCGATCTTGCCTCCCTGTCCAGCCTCTCCAGCTCCGTTCCGATGTCTATCATGCCCTCAAGAGGAAGGAAGATGCTGATTCCGGACGCTACGCCCTGGGCCGCCTTCTGGGGCTTAGGGGCTTCCGGCTCTATGGTGCTGAAGCCGTCGAGTCCTGCCAGAGTCGAGATGAGGTCGCTGTTCGACGAGAACGCACTCAATGCTTCTTGCCCGCCTTGGAATATTGCGTCGACCTTCTTGTTGGTGGCCACTCCGAACTCGGCCTTTATGTTCCTGATTATCCTTATCGCCTCCATGAGAGAGCCCATTTCCTGCTCTGAGGCCGCATCCCTGGCCTCCTCCGACCTGTCCGGAAGAGAAGAGCAGATCAGAGCCCCGGTCGACCCCGGCAGCATCTGCCATATCTCCTCGGTAATGAAGGGCATGAAGGGATGCAGGAGCCTAAGAGCCCCGTCAAGCCCCTTCCAAGCTACATACTGCGCCGTCTTCTTCGCCTTGTCGCCCTTCTTCCCATAAAGGCGGGGCTTTGCCGCTTCGATGTACCAGTCGCAGAACTCGCCCCATATGAAGTCCTGCACAATCCTTGCGGCCTCGCCTATCTCGAACCTGTCGACATAGCGCTGCGCATCGAATGAGGTTGCCGCAAGCCTTGAGAGCACCCATCTGTCGGGAAGTTCGAGGTCATCCCTGTCAGGGGCGGGCGATTCAGGGTCGAAACCCTCGAGGTTCATGAGTACGAACCTAGACGCGTTCCAGACCTTGTTCGCGAAGTTTCGGCTCGCCTCCACCTTGTCGGGGTTCCACCTTATGTCGTTTCCAGGCGTGTTTCCGGTGATGACGGTCATCCTAAGGGCATCTGCGCCAAATCTCCTGATGATCTCCAGAGGGTCCACACCTTCGCCCTTTGAGCGGCTCATCTTGCTGCCATCCGCATTTCTGACAAGTCCGTGCAGCAGCACATAGGAGAATGGCTTCTCTCCCATGAACTTAAGTCCGGAGAAGATCATCCTGGCAACCCAGAAGAAGATTATGTCATATCCGGTCTCAAGCACCGTACCAGGATACCAGTGCTCAAGCTCGGGCGTTGAGTCTGGCCATCCCATGATGGAAAACGGCCATAGTGCGGACGAGAACCATGTATCCAGCACATCCTCGTCCTGCCTTACCGAGCCTCCGCACTTTGGGCACTTATCGATGTCAACCCTGGATGCAGTCTCGCTTCCGCATGCGTCGCAATACCATACAGGTATCCTGTGCCCCCACCACAGCTGCCTTGAGATGCACCAGTCCTTGCAGTTTTCCATCCAGCTCAGATAGGTCTTGGTGAACCTTTCAGGCACGAACTTCACCTCGCCTGACTTTGCGACCTCAACAGCTGGTTTTGCAAGAGGACCCATCTTCACGAACCACTGCAGGGATGGAAGAGGCTCCACGACGGTGCCGCACCTCTGGCAGTGACCCACAGCGTGGGTGAGCTCCTCGGTTTTCCTGATAAGCCCCGCTTTTCCGAGCTCAGTGAGAACGAGCTTCCTTGCCTCAAGCGCGCCCAAGCCGGCGAAGCGGCCGGCAGCATCGGTCATCCTTCCATCGGCGCCGATTACCTGTATGCTTTCCAGGTTATGCTTCTTTCCCAGCTCGTAGTCGTTCATGTCGTGAGCGGGGGTGACCTTCAGGGCCCCTGTGCCGAAGTCCTTCTCCACGTACTCGTCGGCGATTACCGGTATGCTCCTTCCCATTATAGGCAGAAGCACCCTCTTTCCTACCGCTGTCATGTACCTTCCGTCCTCCGGATGCACCGCCACAGCAGTGTCGCCGAGCATGGTCTCCGGCCTGGTAGTGGCAATGGTGATATGCCCTGATCCGTCCTCAAGAGGGTAATCCAGGTACCAGAGGGAGCCTGTCTCATCGTCGTGGTCCACCTCGATGTCTGATATGGAGGTATTGCAGCTGGTACACCAGTTGACCATCCTGTTGCCCCTATAGATGAGGCCCTCGTCGTAGAGCCGTACGAAGACCTCGCGGACCGCCCTTGAGCACACCTCGTCCATGGTGAAGCGGCTCCTCTCCCAGTCTGCGGAGCACCCGAGCTTCTTCTGCTGGTTTACAATCGCGCCGCCGTAGTTATCCTTCCACTGCCAGCACCTTTTGAGGAACTCCTCTCGCCCGAGGTCGGCCTTCGTGAGCCCCTCCTTGCCCAAAGCTGCCACTACCTTCGCCTCAGTTGCTATGGACGCGTGGTCGGTGCCTGGCCACCACTCGGTGTTGTAGCCCTGCATGCGCCTCATTCGCACTAGTATGTCCTCTATGGTCGACATGAGGGCGTGGCCTATGTGGAGCGTTCCCGTTATATTGGGAGGGGGCATCACTATGACGAACGGTTCCTTGCTTCTATCAGGTTCCGCATGGAATAGCCTGCCATCCTCCCAGAATGCGTAGATCCTGTCCTCCACCGCCGCCGGTTCGTAGGCCGGTGCCAACTGCCTGGTTGCCATGTGAATACCTCCCGAAGATAAAAATGAAAGAGCCCCCGCCCTCAAAGGGCGAAGGGGCTCTTCGCGGTACCACCTTTGTCGCGCGGCGGTAAGCCCTGCCGCGCACTCTAAAGCGCTCTAAAGGGCGCACCCTCCGCATCTGGCGGAAGCCTTCCAAGGCTTCGCTCGACTGCGGGGCTCGGAAGCGACTTCGGTCCTTTCCGCCTGCGGCCTTCCAGCCAAGGGCCGCTTCTCTGCAAGGCGTAAACCCGGTCCTACTACTCTTCTTCATGGCCTTATGTTTCGATTATTCTAACCCCAGCTTTGGGGGTTGTCCACTAGTTGTCCTTAGCGGCTTCCTTGGCCTTCTTGGCAGCCTCCACTATATGGGCTGAAATCTGCGCCGGAACCTCCTCGTAATGGTCGAACTCCATCGTGAAGGTGCCCCTTCCGCCCGTCATCGACCTTAGGTCTATGGAATACTTGAACATCTCGGCCTGGGGTGCAAGCGCCCTTACTATCTGGTATCTTCCCTGCGACTCCATTCCAAGGATCTTCCCGCGCTTCTTGTTGAAGTCGCCCATCACGTCGCCCATGTATTCCTCGGGCACGAGGACCTCTGCTCTCATGATGGGTTCAAGGAGCACCGGGCCGGCCTCTTCCCATGCCTTCTCGACTGCTAGCCTTGCTGCAAGCTTGAAAGCCATCTCGGAGCTGTCCACGGGGTGGGATGAGCCATCGTCCAGGGTTGCGCTGAAGTCGACCATCGGGTAGCCTGCGAGCCTTCCGTGGCCGAGCTCCTCCCTGAGGCCCTTTTCGACCGCAGGGATGAAATTTCTGGGCACGGAGCCGCCGAATACCTCGTCTATGAACTGGAAGCCCGCTCCCCTTTCAAGAGGCGCGAAGCGCACCCAAATATCGCCGAACTGGCCGCGGCCGCCCGTCTGCTTCTTATGCCTTCCCTGTACCCTAACCGACTTGGTTATGGTCTCACGGTAGGGTATGGTGGGAGTGTCAAGGGTGACATCGACGCCGAACTTCCTCTTAAGGCGCTCTGCTACGACGTCTATGTGGGAGTCCCCCATGCCCGAGACGAGCAGCTCGCTGGTCTCAGGGTGCTTGTAGTAGTGTATCGTCGGATCCTCTTCGGATAGCCTGGCAAGGCCGGAACCTATCTTCTCCTCGTCGCCCTTCGCCTTCGGCTTCATGCAGAAGGACAGCACCGGCTTGGGAAATGCCGTCGGCGCGTACTTTATCGGCTTGTCCTTATCGCAGAAAGTATCGTTGGTCGTCGTATCGGCAAGCTTGGCAATGGCGACTATCTCGCCGGGGCCTGCCTCGGTCGCAGGGATCTGATGCTTTCCTTTGAGGAAGAACACGGATCCGAACCTCTCGGTCTTGTCCTTCGTGATATTGTAATAAGTCATGTCGGGCTTGAGCACGCCGCTGATTACCCTCAGGACGTTTATCTTACCTACAAACGGGTCTGCCGTGGTCTTGAATACGAAAGCCGAGAAAGCCTCCGACTCTGACGGTTTCCTTGTAACCGTCTCATCGGCGTTGTTCCTGCCCTCCGCAGGCTTCCTTGACCCCGCTGAAGGAAGGAGCATCACGATGCTGTCGAGAAGCTGCTGAACTCCAACCAGCTTACCTCCCGATACTGCCGTTACGGGGTAAAGCCCGCATTCGGCCACCGCGGCTACCAATCCCTTCTCGAACTCCTCCTGGCTGAGCTGCATGGTGTCGAAGTACTTGGCAAGAAGCTCCTCGTCCGTTTCGGCGGCATATTCCATGAGCTTGTTCCTGTATTCCTCGACCTCTGACGCCATGTCCTGAGGCACCGGGATCTCCTTCATGGCCTTTCCTGTATGGTCAGCGAACGAGTATGCCTTGTTGGTGATTATGTCAACGATGCCGTTGAAGCGCTCGCCGAAGCCTATGGGCAGGTTCACCGGGCAGCACTTCGGGCCGAATGACTCGGTTACAGACTTCAAAGCCTGCTTGAAGTTGGCATTCTCCCTGTCCATACGGCTTATGGTGATGATTCTGGGGACCTTCTTGTCGTCTGCGATCCTCCAGACTATCTCGGTTCCGACCTCTACCCCGGAAACGGCGTCTACCATTACTACAGCACCGTCAGCGACCCTCAGGCCTGCATGGACTTCTCCGACGAAATCGAGGAAGCCTGGGATGTCTATGATGTTGATCTTCGTGCCGTTCCATTCAGCGGGGGCGAATGCCATGCTTATGGAGATCTTTCGCTTCTTCTCGTCCTCGTCGAAGTCCGTAGTGGCAGTCCCGTCTTCAACCCTGCCGAAACGGTCCGCTCCGCCGCTTAGATAGAGCATGGCTTCGGTAAGGGTAGTCTTGCCCGCTCCGCCGTGAGCGATTACCGCGATGTCGCGTAGCTGTT
>CAZJHY010000027.1:0-20277 GCA_964545975.1 uncultured Clostridia bacterium
TTTTTCTCTGCCTCTACTTCTTCTCTCTTCCTTATTCCCGGTTTTCAAAGAGCCGTCGCCTCGTAGACGCGACAATGAATAATTTAGCATTCCCAATTTGCTAAGTCAACAGGAAAAATGGACTAAATCGGCACTTTCTTCTCGCTTTTCTAAAATGCCTGTTAAACAAGCCGATTATATCTTGCGCCTTCCTTCCATAGCCCTGGCAAGCGTGACCTCGTCCGCATACTCGAGGTCTCCTCCCACGGGAAGGCCTCTGGCAAGCCTTGTGACTCCGATGCCAACGTCTCCAATAAGCCTTGCTATGTACATGGCGGTCGCCTCGCCTTCGACGTCGGGGTCCGTCGCAAGTATTACCTCCCTTACGTTGCCGTCCCTCAGTCTTTCGAGAAGTTCCCTAAGCCTCACATCGTCAGGCCCGGTCCCGTTCATGGGGGAGATGTTTCCTCCCAGCACGTGATATAGCCCTGTGTACTCCCCCATGCGCTCAAGGGCGATTACATCCTCGGGCCCCTCTACGACGCATATCAGTCCCCTGTCCCTCGCCGCGTCGGAGCATACCGAGCAGGTCTCCTCGTCTGTAAGGTTGAAGCACCTTGGGCACGGGTGCATCCTCTCTTTGGCCGCCACCATCGCTTCAGCCAAGCTGTTCACCGAATCTGCATCCATTCCCACAATATGAAGTGCCAGGCGCCCTGCGGTCTTCTGGCCGACGCCGGGGAGCTTCCTCAGTTGTTCAACGAGCCTTACCATGGTTTCGGGCGATCTCATGCCTTTGCCTAGAAGCCCATCCCGGGCAATCCCATTCCCCCGGTGACGCGCTTCATCTCCCTTTCGGCCACCTCCTCGGCGGCGCTTAGTGCTTCCTTGGTGGCTGCGAGGATAAGCTCCTCCAGCATCTCTACATCCTCGGGATCAACGGCCGAGGGGTCTATCTTAAACTCCACCGGCTCCTTTGCGCAGGTGAACACCGCCTTGACCGCCCCGCCTCCCGCCGTGCCCTCCACATTCGTCTCCGCAAGCTGCGCCTGAACCTTGGCGACATCCTGCTGCATCTTCTGCACCTGCTTCATCATCTTCTGCATGTTCATGCCCATATGGCAGCACCTCCGCTAGTTGTCTTCCTCCAGCTTTATCTCGACTTCGCTGAACAGCGCCTTAGCCTTCTCAAGGCTTCTTCTCACTGCCTCTTCATCTACTGCCTTTTCCTTCGGTTGGGCGGGCTCCTTCGGCTTCTCCCCCGCCTTTGCGGTAGACGGTTTTGCCCTGCCTGAAGCCGCTTTTGGCACATCCGCCCCACTTCCTTGCGCCTTCTCATGCTGCTGTGCCGTCTCCGAAATATCGGCCGCCAACCGGCAGTGGAACCCGGCGTCTTCTCCCAGCACCGCCTTGACAGCCTCCGACATAACCTTCTCGTTTACGGGCTCTGTCATCTTCTGATGGTGGAAGGACCAGTCCGCCGAGTATTCCAGTACTACCATATCCCCCTCCATTAGGGACCTGCCCTGCCTTGCGAGGGCTTCCACCTTGACGCTCCTCCGGCGGACTTCCTCGAGTATCCTCAGCCATACCTCAGGCGTTCTCTGGCCTTCCTGACCCTGCGGTCTCCTTTGTCCGTCAGTTTGCTTCTGAGCCCTTTCGGAAGGGACCTGGCTATCATCCTGCTTAACGGAGGAGGCGTCCTTCCTCACCGGCGCTTCGGCAGGTGCGGCAGGATGCGCTTCATCCGGTGCTGAACGAGGCGCAACCCCCGCTTGCTGCTGCGGGCGAACGGCCCGCTTCGGCATCTGCATCTCTGCGGCCGGCCTTATATGAGATTCCTTTTCCGGTTCCGCTTCCTGCTGGCCAAGCAGCCTTGCGAGGAAAAGCTCCATGATTAGCCTGGGGTTCTGTGCTTTGCCTATCTCAGCCAGGCCGACGCCTATGGATTTGATTATGGAGTTAAGCCTTCCTTTCGGGAAAAGCGCGGAAGTCTTAGCCAGCTCACCGAAGCGCTCCTCTCCTGAATGAAGGAGGTCCAGCCTGTCAGGGCATTCGGCAGCCAGCATCATGTCCATGAAGTGCTCGCCAACCTCGGCCAGAAGCTGCCTCGGATCCGTGCCGGATGCCAGGGTGTCTGAGACCAAAGGATATAGCTTTCCGGGATTTCCTTCGCCGATTGCGCGCGCTATCTCGTCCAGCCGGTCGAAACCGGTAGCCCCCAGCATCTCGGATATCAAGGCCGTAGTCAGCTTATCACCGGAGCCGCTTACCTGCTCCAAAAGCCCGAGCGCATCCCTTGCGCTTCCCTCCGCCTTCCTTGCTATGAGGGTCAGGGCGTCCGCCTCGAAAGATGCTCCTATCTCAATGCATACCTTCTTCAGATGCTCGGACAGCTGGGTCACGTTCAGCCTGTTGAAGTCGAAGCGCTGGCATCTGGACAGTATCGTCGAAGGGACGCGGTTTGATTCGGTTGTGGCCAGTATGAAGATTGCATGCGAGGGCGGTTCCTCAAGCGTCTTCAGCAGCGCATTGAAGGCCTCCATGGTAAGCATATGGACCTCGTCTATGATATATACCTTGTACCTGCCCTGGGCCGGGGAGAACCTGACCTTGTCCCTCAGGTCCCTGATCTCATCTATGCCCCTGTTGGACGCAGCGTCGATTTCGATCACATCCAGGGCGTTGCCTTCCTTCACGGCAAGGCACGACACGCACTTTCCGCACGGTTTGACAGTAGGTCCCTCCGAGCAGTTGAGCGCCTTGGCGAACACTTTGGCTGTCGAGGTCTTTCCCGTTCCCCTGGGGCCCGAGAACATGTAGGCGTGAACGACGCGGCTGTTTGCTATCGCGTTTCTAAGGGTGCGGACTATATGCTCCTGGCCTACGATGTCCTCGAACATCTGGGGCCGCCACTGCCTATATAGAGACAGGTATGACATGTCGTCCCTCCTTCGCGCCCTCCCCGGCTTAATCCTGACGTCCCTGCTATATGGAAAAAAGGCGGGCTCCATCCGAGCCCGCCACAAGAAATGGCCGCGCACCTGCCTTCGACAAGCACTTCCGAGCGGGACCGACGTAGCCGACTCCATCCAGGCTGCCCCGCGGCACATGCGGTGTTCTGTTTACCGCTGCTATCTTCCGATCCTGACGGGGTTCACAGGTCCGCATTGCGCAGGACCCGGATATCAATGCCGCTTGCGCCGGGCTGCCTCAAAAATGATTGCCTAGGGCAGGAATTACGCCTCGCTGCAGCGGATTGCGAGTACAGGGCACCGCTAACTCCCCGCCTAGCGCGGCCAAGGTGCTAAAAATGGCGGAGAGGGTGGGATTTGAACCCACGAGGCAGAGGTCATCTGCCTACTCGCTCTCCAGGCGAGCGCCTTAGACCATCTCAGCCACCTCTCCGTGACCGGTTCGACACGCCCTACGCGCGCCAATCCGGCAGGACTATTCTATTATGGCGGAGAGAGTGAGATTCGAACTCACGGGGCCGTTTCCGGCCCACTCGCTTTCGAGGCGAGCGCTTTTGACCGCTCAGCCATCTCTCCATGCCACCGTACCTGACGTCAATTCTCAAGGACGGCAAATTGTATTTTATAGCATCTGAGGCTTGTGAATCAACCGGACATTTCCTGTACACACATCGAGCGTGGGATGAACTCGATTTGGAACCGACCTCCTCAGAAATGCGTCAGCCCCAAAAGCTAGCTCGATATTAACATGGGCATCAGGGTCAGAGGCGCTTAGGAATCTATCCCGTGCGCAGCAACCTGCCTCCTGCCTTCGAAAAAGGCCGCAAGAAGCCTGCCGCTCTCCTCTTTCATCGGGCCGCTTGCCACCTCCACGAAGTGATTCAGCCTAAAGTCCCTTGTGACATCCAGCACGCTCCCGCACGCGCCTGCCTTAGGGTCTGAGGCGGCGTACACTACTTTGTCCATCCTTGCTTGCACGATGGAACCAGCACACATGGCGCAGGGCTCCAAGGTGACATACAGAGTGCATCCCGCAAGCCTCCATCTTCCTAGCTTGGCAGCCGCGGCCCTTATTGCCCTTATCTCAGCATGTGCCGTCGGATCTTTCTCGCCCTCCATTGCATTATGGGAGGAGGACACCACCTCGCCATCAAGGACGATGCAGGCGCCTACGGGGACTTCTCCCTCCTCAAGCGCCTTCACGGCCTCCGATATGGCGATTTGCATGAACCTCGCCTCGTCCTTGTGAGCTCTCAATCCTGTCCTCCAGGTCCGACATTTCTGTCCTCCGGACGATAATAGTATAATGACCTTAGATTTTCCGGGCAATCCGAGCAAGGAGGAGAACATGGAGGATGTAAAGAAGCTCAGGGACAACCTGAAGTCCACATTCTCGGAACATGCGGAGAGCGACCAGAAGCGGGGGGTGCCGTTTCCCCCTCTTCAGAAAAGCTCAGATGGAAAGCTGATTGACCTTCCCGACTGGAAATCGGCGGAGTTTTCGGAAAGGGATATCGTGAAAGTCATCTCCGAGAGAAGAAGCAGGAGGAACTTCACCGAGGATGCGCTGTCCCTTGCGCAGCTGTCTTGGCTGCTTTGGTCGACGCAGGGCGTGCATGAGATCTTCCGCCAGGGCATCGCGACCAGGCGTACGGTGCCCTCCGCCGGAGCAAGGCACCCGTTTGAGACCTATGTATTCGCTATGAGAGTCCAGGGCCTGGCACCCGGAATCTACAGATATTTGCCCATCGAGCATAAGCTGCTGCTGGTGAGGCTCGCAGACGACCTGTCGGCTCCCCTTTCTAAAGGGTGCCTTGACCAGCCGTTCGCAGGAGGCGCAGCTGCCACTTTCGCCTGGACTGCGATTCCTTACAGAAGCGAATGGAGGTATCCTCTGACAGCCCATAAGATAATGCTCCTCGACGCCGGGCATATATGCCAGAACATGTACATCGCCGCTGAATCGATCGGTTTCGGCACATGTGCCGTCGCAGCTTATGACCAGAACCTCATGGACCAGCTCATCGGAGTCGACGGAATCGACGAGTTCACTGTCTATGTCGCACCAGTGGGAAAGCCTGTGTCAAGATAGCTAATGTACCCATGAAGGCAGAGGCCTGCCGTAAAGCAGGCCTCTGCCTGTTAAGATACTCCCGCAAAGGCTAGCAGCAGAAGGGCAGCCTGCTGTATCCCCCTCCAGCCGTCAGAAGGTTCGAACCATTCACCGGTGGTGTGTATGCCTCCGCCCTCCCCTCCGGCTCCCATGCAAAGGCACGGGATGCCGCAGGAGATGGGAATGTTGGCATTTGTGCTCGATGGGCCTGCCCTCTCGAACCTGATACCGAGAATCTCTGAGCTTACTTTGGCAGCGAGAATCACAGGGGAGTCAGGATCCTGCATTCCTGCAGGCCTATCTCCAATCTTCCTGTACCCGACCTTGACATCCGCGCTTTCGGGCGAGCTTGCTCCCTCCTCCTCGCATGCCCGCTCAATGACCGTGAATACTCTCCTTTGCAGCTCATCAAGTGCTTCGGGCGACTCCGACCTCATATCCAGGGTCATCGCTGCATGCTGGGCTATCGCGTTTACGGATGTGCCGCCGGAGGCAAGCCCCACATTGTAGGTGGTCTTGGGCCCTTCATCGAGGCTGATGCAGGAAATCTGGCCAATCGCCCTGCCCATGGCATGAACCGCGCTAGGCATTCCGAAGTCGGTCCAGCTATGTCCGCCCGGCGCTTCGAAGCTGACCTCATACCTCCTGCTTCCTGCGGCATCGAAAACGAAATGCCCCTTTCCGTGGCCGTCAAGGGAGATGCTGTAGTCATAGCTGCCGCAGTCCTTCGAGAAGAGCCCTTTCATTCCTTTAAGGTCGCCTATGCCCTCCTCGCCCGATGTACCTGCCATCGTTATGTCCTTCATCGGTGAGATGCCTGCATGCCGGAAACCCCTCGCAATGCACAGAAGCGCTGCAAGGCCCCTGCAGTTGTCGCATATGCCCGGCGCTTCTATCCTGTCTCCTGTCCTTATGACCTGCTTCACGCTTCCTAGGGGGAACACTGTGTCGAGGTGGGCTTCAATCAGCAGATCCCCGTGCCTTCCTGTCCCCGGTATCAAAGCAAGAGCGTTTCCGTGCTCATCCACCCTTGCCTCCAGTAGGCCTGTCTCAGACAGCCTGGCTGCGAAGTCGGCAGCCCGTGCTCCCTCATTCAGGGGAGGCGCCTCTATGCCTGCGATCTCGCATTGCTCGTCTACGGTGCCCGGATGGTTGTCCCTGATATATTCCATAAGGCTTGCAACCCTCGGGTCTTCCATCATCGCTCCCAGATAGGACCTCATTTCACCTTCGGTCTTCGGCAGCATGCGCAACATCCTTTCCGGCCAAGCCGTTATTGACTATGTAGCATGGCGGTTGTAATATATAAAGGTCAGGCGCCTGTAGCTCAGTGGATAGAGTGACGGACTACGAATCCGCAGGTCGCAGGTTCAAATCCTGCCAGGCGCGCCAGCGAAGTGGCCCAGTAGCTCAGGGGATAGAGCAGCGGTTTCCTAAACCGTTGGCCGCAGGTTCGATTCCTGCCTGGGCCACCAACATAAAACCATAATCCATAATTCCGGCCGATGGCCGGTTTTCCTTTTTTTAGCATCGGCACACGAAACCGGTTAACCCAGGCAAAGCGAAGCGGCGGGCATAATCTTGCCCGCCGCCTAAGAAGACTCCCGATTACAGCCTGTACCAGATAAGGCCGATAGCCTTGGGACCTATGTGACAGCCAATCGTCGCCCCGACTTTCGCGTGGACAAGGCCGCGGAACCCTTCGTCAGCCTCCACAGACTTCTGCAGCTCAGAAGCATCCTCGTCCATGTTGAGGTTAAGGATGCAGGCCCTGAACTTGTCCTGGGGCTTCAGGTCCGACTTAAGCTGCTCGACGAGCTTGGGAACTACGTTTCTGCTGCCCCTGATCTTCTCTACAGGATAGACCACCTTGTCTACGCCGAGAAGCGGCTTGATGTTCAGTATGTTTCCCAAGAAGGCGCTTGCCTTGCCGATCCTTCCTCCCCTTTGAAGGTAGGTGAGAGTGTCGGGCACGAACCTGGTCCTGATATTGGCGGCGACCTTCTCGAGCTCAGAGATTATCTGTTTCGGCTCTGCGCCGTCTCTTGCCAGCTCAGCCGCCCTAATCACCATGAGTCCCTCACCCATGGAAGCCTGCTTGGTATCGAACAGGTGGATCCTTGTCGCATCTTCCCCCATGGACTGCAGCGCCATCTGTGCAGACTGGAATGTGCCGCTTAGCTCCGAAGATGCATGGATGGCGATTACAACCTCAAACTCCCTAAGCATCTTCTCGAAAACTACCTGGAAGTCATACGGGCTGGGTTGCGAAGTCTTCGTCTGGGCCTTCCCGTCCACGAGTATCCTGAAGAACTCCTCGTCGGTGATCTCTACCTTGTCCAGATATGTCTTCTCGTCAATATGCAGCTTCACGGGTATGACCCATATTCCGTGCTCCTTGGCTATGCTGTCGGGAAGGTCCGAAATCGAATCTGTCAGTATGCCTATCCTCTTAAGCTCTCCGCTCGTCAATCTAAGCTACCTCCGCTCGTTTTATATTGATACAATGCTCCCCATTTATTTCCGCTTCTTGGCACTTTAGTGGAATATTAAGATACACTTAATATCTCTTGAGAGCATTCTATCCTATGCAGATACTCTTGCCAATAAGAATCGGATAAGACGCCTTCCGTTAACCTGAGCTTCCTTTCAACGGAGCATTTCCCAGGCGCAAAAGAAAAGGAAGGCCGTCTCCCTGCCTCCCTGTCTTCATATCCCCATCAAACCTTCCTGAGCTTCCAGCGGCCTGATCTCCACCTGATTAACGAAACCGCAGCCCTGGTGCACCAATCGAGCGCCATCACAAGCCAGGCACCGGCAAGCCCCAGATGCAGTACTGTAACCGCAAGCCAGGTTCCTATGAGCCTCACTCCCCATACGCTTATGAGAGTCAGGTAGAGCACAGCCTTGGTGTCACCGGCACCTCTCAAAGCCCCTACGATAGTGAAGCCAGCTGACATCGGCACCTGGGCGATTCCCATGATCCTTAGGGAGAGGGCTCCCATCCTTATGATCTCGGGATCATTGACGTAAAGCCCCATGAGCTTCTCAGGAAGCAGCAGGAGCACCAATCCCATCACGCCGCTGAGCCAGGCGCTCATCTTCCAGGCGTTCCACCCGGACTTCTCCGCCATCTTCTTGTTGCCCGCTCCGAGCGCCTGTCCGACCAGAGCCGTTGCCGCCGTTGCAAAGCCGAAGCCCGGCATGTAGGAAATCTGCTCGGCGTTAAGAGCTATCTGGTGGGCAGCGTATGTGACAGTGCCCAGCGATGCCACTATCCTCGTATAGAAAGTTATCCCAAGGCTTAGGCTCACCCTCTCTGCCGCAGTGGGCAGGCCGACCCTGAGCATTCGCTTGAGCGTCGAGCTATCAGGCTTCAGTCCATCGGAGAGCCTCAGCTGAAGCGCCCCTCTTGCTCCTGACATTATGTACAGGAGGATTGCGGTGCCAATGCCCCTGGAAATCGTAGTGGATAGAGCCGCACCGGTCACTCCCATGGCTGGAAGCCCCAGATGACCGAATATCAGGACGTAGTTGCCGAATATGTTGATCACATTGATCGTGGTGTTTGCAATCATAGGCGACCTTGTGTCCCCGGCCCCTCTTAAGGCGGAGGACATCGCGATGTTCAGGGTAAGCAGGAAGAGGCCGGGCACAATCGTCCTCATGTAGCTGATGGCTAGCGGTATCGCATCATCTTTTGCGCCCATGAAGCTTATCACCTGAGGCACGAAGGCATACCAGATGCTGCAGAGAACTGCGGACAAGAGGAACGTGAAGATTAGGGATTGCTGAGCTACATGGTCAGCCTCTGACCTTCTTCCGGCTCCATATAGCCTTGCCACAACGGCTGTGGTTCCGACTCCTATGCCCATGAAAAGCCCCTGTATGAAGAAAAGCGGCTGATTGCTCAGGCCTACGCCAGCTATGGCGCTAGCGCCGAGGCGCCCCACCATGATCATGTCGGCCATCTGTGTCGCCGTCGCCAGCACGTTCTCAGCTACAGCAGGAAGCGCGAGCCTAAGGATAAGAGACCTCAGCTTCTGCGGATGCCTCTCGATGTAGTCGATGGTCTCCTTGTCAAGAACCACAGACTTCGCTTTGGCATTTACCCTTATCTCATCCAAAGCCTCGCCCTCGGGTTTTGTTGCACCTTCAGGCGAGGCTTCAAGATTTGTATCCGGGCTATCCCCCGGCATTTCGAAATCCGACATCCGAACCTCCGGATCTAGAACTTAAAGGAGTATTCGAGGCTGAAGACATCTATGTTGAAGTCATATCTTAACAGCACCTTGCTCATAAGCGCCTTCGGGAATGTGACTCCGAGGCTTACCTCCCTTGACAGGTCCTCAAGGTAGAGCCTGTTAGCGCTCGGGTCGATTACGATTATCGGAGTCTTTCCCTCCAGCTCAATTATGGCGGCCTCATCGATTTCAGCCCATGCCTTGCCTCTGAACCATGCCATCGGGTACAGGCCTCCCTGGGCCCCTACGGCAGCCATCACGCCTATGCTGTCGGTGATATCGTACTGGGCGAAGAATTCGCTGTTAAGTATCGGGATGAGCTGGCCGAATCCCAGCCCGGTATACAGCCCTAGTGTGAAGCCCGTGCCATCGGGAGTGAAGCTCGTGCTATAGCCTATATCGAACCTGTTGCGAGCTTCTGTCATATCCCCCGAGTATGCCAGCTTCAGGGTGTCCTTCCTGCCCTTGGAACTGAGGAATGCAAACCCTAGGTCAACCCAGCCCTGGCCTGCGTCCATCTGGGACGGTTTGCCCGCCCAGATCTGCTGGCCGAGCATCTTGGCAGGGTATGCATCGAAATCCGGCCATATGACTCCTGCATTCAGCTCTATGGCAAGCTTCGCGGTATTGGCCGCGACCTTGGCTGTTATGGCTCCGCTATAGCCTGCCGCCGTCTTCTGGAAATAGGCATTGCCCGATGTCTCGACCACTGCCACAAGGCTTATGATATCGGTCCATTCCACTCCAAGGCCCGCTGTCACGCCTATCGCAGAAGGGGTCTCGCCCTTATCCCAGATATCTATCGCCGCACCCATCCTAAGGTAGACCCCCATCAGGTCAAGAGATATGCCCAAACCCGTCCAATCGAGGTCCAATACCAGCTTCTCGTCGACATCAAGTCCCGCGCCCAAGCGCGTGAACACCACAGAGCCGCTGTCCTGCAGCTTGAGGCTGAACGGTTCATCTGCGGACGAAGCTGTCGCCGAGAAAGCAGCGAAGGCGATGATCAACGCTAATGCTGTCGCAGTTACCTTAAGCTTCATTGGCTTTTGCCTCCTTGCGCCTGAAGATCCAGTTCTTCAGGTCCTCCATCATCATGAAGACCACCGGCACCACGACCAGAGTCAGATATGTGGCTGCCGTCAATCCTCCAATTACCGAAAGTGCCATCCCCTTGCTTATCTCAGATCCCTTGCCGGTCGAAAGAGCAATTGGAATAAGGCCCAGTATGGTCGTAAGGGCGGTCATTAATATCGGCCTTAGTCTCGAGCGCCCTGCCACGAGTATGGCCTCTCTGGTGTCGAAGCCCTTTGATTTCATCTGCAGGATGAAGTCAACCATGACGATACCGTTGTTGACGACCACGCCAACAAGGATGATTATCCCTATCAGGGCGCTTATACCGATCGCCTGCCCTGTGAAGAACATGATGGCGACTGCACCGACCAGCGCCAGTGGCACTGTGAAAAGGATTACGAAAGGATATATGAACGATTCGAACTGGACAGCCATGATGAAGTAGACTATGAAGACTGCCAGGGCTGCCGCGAAATAGAGGTCCGTGAATCCCTCCGTAAGAAACTGCGAGACTCCCCCGAAGCTTACGTTCACGCCGTCCTGGATTTCCATCCCGGCTGCAATGCTCTCAGCGACTTTCTGAGCGTTGCCAACCTTAAGCGTCTCATCGAACGAATACTTCACCTGGATGATCCTCTCGCCGTTTAGCCTCAGCAGCTGCACCGGTCCTGTTACCGGCTTGGGAGTGGCCACCCTGTTCACATAGACATCCGTAGCCGGAGCAAGAAGCGAGCTTGCAGCGCTTGCTGCCGACGCAGCATCCTCTGTGCCTCCGAAGAGCGACAACGAGCTGCTGACGGGCAAGTCCATGACTGAAGCGAGGTCAGGATCGCCGATATTTGAGGGTTTCACGATCACATTGAGAGTCTCGCCCTCAAGGTTGATGCTCGTGACCGTAGTTCCCAGAGAGCTGGTCCTAACGCCCAAGCCGATCTGCGCTACGGTAAGGCCTCCCATCAGCGCCCTGGTTCGGTTCACGTCGAGTATCATCAATGGCTGCGTGTTCTCAAGATCGGATATCACGTCCACGACGCCGGCGGTCTTTCTGAGCTCCGCAGTCATGTCCTCTGCGAACTTCCTGATGCCTTCCTCGTTGTTGCCGGTGATGCTTATGGTTATCTTGGTTCCGAAGATGTCAACGACCCCGCCGAGAAGGGAGCCGAACCCGGAGGTATCTACTGATATGCTCGACCCCGGGAACTTCTCCTTGACTGCTTCGGACATCTGCCTTACCAGCTCGTTGGCTTTGGTGATGTTTATGCCTTCCTTGCCCTGCTTCACGTTCACGCCTATAGTGGCCTCGTTCGCGGCGTTTGAAAGGGTAAGCGCAAGGTAGCTTCCGGTGCCGAGGCTTCCGACCTGAGCCGACACCGATTCAGCCCATCCCTGCTCAAGAAGCATGCTCTCGAAGTATTTGGATGCCTCATCGGTATAGGAAACAGGGCTTCCGGGAGGCGTCGTCAGCGTCACATCGATTCTACCCATATCCATCTTGGGCAGGAATTCCTGGTCCATTCCGAAATAGAAGAATATGGATGCGGCCACGGCGACAACTACTATCACCATCACATACCATCTGTGACCTAGACCCCAGATAACTGCCCTCTCATAGACCTGCAGGGACTTCTTCTTGCCGTACCTTTCATACCTCTCCTTCTCGGTGAGGGAAGACTCGTCAAGATCCAAGGCTGCCCCCCTAGGAGCCTTCAGGTTCAGCTTCATGCTGGCCAGCGGCACTACGGTAAGTGCCACGAACAGCGATGATGTCAGCGAATAGGTTACAGTCAGAGCAAGGTCCTTGAAAAGCTGGCCCGCAAGGCTCGAAAGGAAGATGACGGGGATGAACACGCCTATGGTGGTAAGCGTGGACCCAAGAATCGCCATTGCTACTTCCCTGGTGCCGTACAGGGCCGCATCGAACATGCTGTCACCCATCTCCCTTCGCCTGTATATGCTCTCAAGGACGACTATGGAGTTGTCCACAAGCATGCCTATGCCCAGAGCCAGGCCGCCCAGCGTAAGGAGGTTAAGCTCCATGTTAGTCGCGAGCATGACGGCAAATGTTATCACTATTGACAGCGGGATGGATATGCCTATGACCATAGTAGCTTTCAGGCTCCTCAGGTAAATGAGGAGGATGGCCATTGCCAGGAACGCTCCCTGGATGGCGCTGCTTCCCAGATCCCCTATGGACTTGGATATGAACTCCGACTGGTCGAAAATGTAACCCAAAGTTATCTCAGGATACTTCTCCTGGAGCATGTTTATCTTGTCCTTCACGTCGTTTGCGACCTGTACGGTGTTATAACCTGACTGCTTGTATATCATGATGACTACGCTTGACTTGCCGTTCACCCTCATGTGGCCCTCTGCAGTCTGGCCTACCACCTTAACCTCGGCGACGTCGCCTACGGTTAGGAAGGAGGGCATAAGCATGGAAAGCCCGAGGATGCCCGTCCCGCTGCTATCGCCATCCGTCTTCTTCTTGAGACCGATTACTAGACCTTCTATATCCTCAAGGCTTGTGAGCTTGGATCCAACCTGTGTCTGGTACCTCACGCCCTCTTCTACGATAGTGCCCGCCGGCACTGTGAGGTTCTGATACTGGATCAGAAGCTGAAGCAATGAGGGGTTCACGCTGTTTTCCACCAGCTTTGCGTGGTCGTACTCGACTGTTATGACCTTGTCGGTTCCTCCGCTGAGGATGATGCCAGCTACTCCGGGTACGCGGTTCAGCTCGGGAAGGATGTCGCGTTTGATCCTCGCTGTCACGTCCACGGGTTCGCCTTCCATGCCTATGCTTACCATTAGCATGGATACAGATTCGGGGTTCATGCGCATTATGAAGGGGTCTTGGGCACCTGAGGGCATGAAGAAGGCATTCGCCTCAAGTTCCGATTTCACCAGTCCCTCAACCTCGCCGATGTCCGTGCCCCATTCGAATTCCAACGTTATGAGCGAAGCGTTCTCCATGCTCACAGAGTTGACGTTCTTCACTCCCCTGATGGCCCTCACCTGTGTCTCCACAGGCAAGGTAATGGTATTCTCGACCGTCTCCGAGTCTGCGTTAGGGTAGATCGTAACGACAGCGAGCATGGGGAAGTCCATCTTGGGGAGCATCTCCAGCCCAAGCCTGTCGAGCGATATGAGACCGAAGAGCAATATGGCCAGTATGGTCATGACCACTGTTACTGGCCTCTTCAATGAGAAAAGGGTAAGGTTCATGTTCTTCCTCCCAGAGACCGGGCACTACTTAATGTCGGTCAGCTTCGTTCCCTTCGGCAGTTCCACAAGCTTCTTGGCATCTAGCTTGATGTTGGGCTTGTATTCCTCGATTATAACCTTGACCAGGCGAACCTTAGCCGCATCATATGCTTCCACCTGTTTTATGCTGTAGTTTTCGATATCCACCCATACGAGCTGGTATGTATCGGGTGCCTGCTTGGGCCTTGTCTCAAGGACGTAATAGCTAAGCCTGTCAATTTTCTCAGTCCTAAGATACTTGACGGACAGGGATGAGTTTATATCTATGTTCAGAAGCTGCTCTGGGTTTATCGTGCTTAGGTCCAGGCCGATGGCTGACGCCACTTTCTGGGATGGACCCCTGAACGCCTGCCCGGTAACGGGCATGTAGACAGTTGAGATGTTCTTGCTTCCGTCGAGGATGACTATCTGGCCCTCGATAACAGGATGCTCGATGATCTCCACCCTAATGATGTTGGAGACCAGGTCAGCGCTTACGCTGGCCTTCATAGCCATGAGATTCTTGCCGTCCTTATACTCTATCGAGCTGACGAGAGTCACTGTCTTGAGGGTCTCATAGCTTGATTTGACCTTGGCCGCTATCTCCTCGCCCGTGGGAGCAGCCTGCGCCGCCCTCGAGAGAATGATCACGATTGCTGCCACTGCCAGTACTTTCACCGTGGCGTTCCATGCGGCGCGCGCATTATATCCCATAGGTATCAGCCTCCAGAGCTAAAGACTTACTTAAAATATTATAGTTTGCACCATATTTGACGTCAAATAATGAGCTCTTATTATTCTACGATTCCTGATGCCCCGTTGTTCCTCTTAGAGCTGTCATTTTCCCTTTTTGCCTGTCTTCTGAAGGTCCTGACGATACTATGTGTCTTGCGAGCTCGCACTTCACGACTGATTCGAGGTTCGGACGAACCATCCTGTTCTCCCTATCCAGCTCCCTGATCAGGGATTTCACACGTGCCCTCGACGTCTCCTCCCCGAACGGGCAGGGGCTGGGAACTGGCTCGAAGTTTAGGAATCTGACGGACCTTGAGACATCCCTCTCGCTGAAGTATACGAGCGGCCTTATCACTTCAAGGCCGCTTCTTTCAAGGCTTGTGCGCGGTTGGAATGTGCCCCCCCTTCCGGAGTAGAGCATGTTCATCAGGAGGGTTTCTATTGCATCGTCCATATGGTGGGCATAAGCGACCTTGTTGTACCCTTGGGCACGGGCGTAGCTGTTCACCGTCGCCCTTCTGAAATATGAGCACCACGCGCAGGGAGATTCCTCGGATCTCTCCTTGATTACATCGTAAGCTCTGGTCCTTATGAACCCGTGATGAACGCCTATCCTCTCGCAAAAGGAGGTTATCGATGCCTCATCGATCTCGTTTTCGAATCCAAGGTCGACTGTCACCGCGCCCAGACCGAACTCTATCCCGCCATAACCCTGAAGCGCTTTCAGGGCATAAAGCAGAAAAGCGCTGTCCTTGCCTCCGGAGAAACCGACAAGCACCCTGTCGCCCTCTTTGATGAGCCCGAACTGCATGCACGCCTTGATGAGCTTGTTGTGGCTCGCCTTCGGCAGATGGAGGCTCAAGCCTTCAGCTGAGGATGTCATCTCGCACGCTTCTCCCTTCTGAACCTTTCTTTCTGCTCAGGCGTCATCTTCTCAGTCGCATACTGGTATATGACCCTCTCTCCGGTCTGCCTGCACTCCATGAGCAGCACTTCCACCGATTCAGGATGCTTCTTCCACATCTCCCTCAACAGCCATCCGGTCCCCTGCTGGACCACTTTCTCCGAGTCTGTCATAAGGGGCCTCACAGCGCCGATTATCTCCTCCGCGCTGTAAGGGTTGTCGATGGACTTGATAAGGGATACGGGGATGGCCCTTCTCTTGTACTTAAGTTCTGAGGACCTCCATGCGGAAATCGCTTCAAGGGGGATTATGCCCCTCGTCACGAATACGCTGAGGATGTCCAGGCATAAGCTGTCGTCATGCGCCCAATTCCTGATTCCGATATCGAACCAGGAGCTTACTTCAGTGAAGATCTGGGCAGTATACTGCCTTTCAAACAGCTTGATCAGGCTTATCGCAAAGTGCCCCTCCTCATATCTGCCCGATGAGACCAGCCTACTGCATAGCTGAAGGGCTTCATCCATGCTCAAACCCGAGGATTTAGCTTCCAGCACTTTTCGCTTAAGCAGCATGGGGTCAACGCCATAAGGTTCATAGCCTTCGATGAAGTACTTGCTGTACTTGGCTGCGACTGAAGGATCGGAATTATCGCGCATGAAAGAGCATATGCCCTCGTAAATGAGCTCCACGTCCACGAAACGCGCCTCCTTCATCGGAAAAGCCCCGGCTTGAGCTTAAAGCCTGAAGGGGACCGGTGTTCCCGGTCCCCCTCTAATCTGGCGGAGAGAGCGGGATTCGAACCCGCGCTAGGATTTCTCCTACTACCGGTTTAGCAAACCGGCCCCTTCAGCCTGCTTGGGTATCTCTCCGTAAAAACTATTCTTCCCTAATGGCGGAGGGGGTGGGATTCGAACCCACGGCCCATTGCTGGGACACTGGTTTTCAAGACCAGCTCCATAAACCGCTCGGACACCCCTCCGTGACCGTGGGCCTGAAACGAATCAGCAAACTGAATTCTACCATCAGCTCATCAGGAACGTCAAATCCAAATGGCTCAGACGATCCTTTCCAAGCCTCCCATGTACTTGCAAAGGGCATCCGGAACCTGGACGGTGCCGTCCTCGTTCTGGTAGTTCTCCAGAATCGCGGCAAAGCACCTTCCTACTGCGATGCCTGACCCGTTCAGGGTGTGTATGTGCTCGGCTTTTCCGCCCTCTGCCCTATACTTGATGTCCATCCTCCTGGCCTGGTAGCCTTCGAAGTTAGAACAGCTGGATATCTCCACATACCTTCCGTAGCTCGGCATCCATACCTCTATGTCATAGGTCTTTGCGCTCGAGTTGCCCAGGTCTCCCGCGCATAGCGTGACCACCCTGTACGGAAGCCCCAGGCCCTTCAGCACATCTTCTGCATCCGCGGTCAGCTTCTCTAGCTCATCGTAGCTCGTCTCGGGCTTCGTGAACTTGACGAGCTCCACCTTGTCGAACTCGTGCTGCCGTATAAGCCCCCTTGTGTCCCTTCCCGACGCCCCTGCCTCAGCCCTAAAGCATGCCGTGTAGGCACAATGCCAAATTGGAAGCGAGCTTCCGTCCAGAATCTCCCCCCTGTACATGTTCGTGACGGGCACTTCTGCGGTAGGGACAAGGTAATACTCGAGCCCTTCCAGCTTGAACATGTCCTCTGCGAACTTAGGGAGCTGTCCGGTGCCGACCATGCTGTCGCGGTTTACCACAAAGGGCGGAAATACCTCGCGATAGCCATGCTTCTCTGTGTGCAGGTCCAGCATATAGCTAATAAGGGCCCGCTCAAGCCTTGCTCCTGCGCCTTTGTAAATTACGAAGCGGGCGCCTGTGATCTTGCCTGCCCTCTCGAAGTCGAGTATGTCGAGCCCGGTGCCCAGGTCCCAATGTGCCTTGGGCTCGAAGCTGAACAGCCTTGGCCTTCCGAACCTCCTCATCTCGAGGTTGTCCTTGTCGGTCAGCCCCTCCGGTACGCTCTCATGCGGGATGTTTGCGATCCCAAGCAGAAGGGCCCGCTGCCTTTCCTCTATCTGTGAGAGCTCCTTGTCCAGCTCCGATACCCTGTCTCCCTCCAGCCTCATCTCGATTATCAGGCTGGCTGCGTCCTTCTTCTCCTTCTTCAGGCGGGCTATCTCCATGGAGGCCTCGTTCCTTCGCCTTTTCAGCTCCTCCACCTCCGCAATGATCTTTCGCCTGGTCACGTCAACCGACAGCAGCTCATCAAGCACAGCTTCGGTGTGCCCTCTCTTCCTCAGTGCCCGCCTTACCAGGTCAGGGTTGCTCCTTACCAGTTTGATGTCCAGCATGATAGCCCTCCTTGCCGCTTAGATAAAACAAAACCCCGTGCGGCTTGTTTGCCGCACGGGGACGAGTCACAATAAAAACTCGCGGTGCCACCCCGCTTGGTATGCCCAGTAGGTCCAATCGCCTACTCCGGCATACCCTCTCGTCACGCTGTCTCGGGCGCTCCCGTCCTAACCTACTCTTGTTCGGCCGGCCGCTCCGGGGCGGATTCGGTTCCCGCTTCCCGCCGGATTCACACCTTCCGCATTTGCAATTCCCCTCTTTACCTGCTTGATCTTTTGGGGCTTCCTCTTGCGGTTCCGGCTCTCTTTGGGGCTGGGTCCTTCCTACTATTCCCCTTCATCGCGTTGTAGATTGCATAATAGCACCCATTCCGCATATTGTCAAATGCAGGATTTGCCCATGTGTGATTAGTCAGCGATAATGTCATGGAATAACTCATCAGAAAAATGTCACCCTTCGGCTGGCATCCGGAAAAATGAGGCGCGGGACCGGTTATCCGATCCCGCGCTATCAACTCGGCAAAAAGGAAGTTTAGATCTCCCCGCAGAGTCTCAGCAGCTTGTTCCATTTGCGGTCGATGTCTTCCTGGATTTCCGCCAGAAGGGCGGCGTTTTCGGGTCTGAAGAGGTGCTTGAAGCGGTCCTGGGTCTTCAGGAACTCCGCCACGGGCAACTTCTCCTTGGGCTTGTAGGTGAGCTTGTACTCGCCGTTCACTACCTCATATAGCGGCCAGTAGCAGGTCTCTACTGCAAGCTTGGCAAGTCTCATCGACTCGCTTGGCTCATACTTCCATCCCAGCACGCAGGGCTGTATCACACAAAGGAATGCGGGCCCTTCCACATCGAACGCCTTCTTTGCCTTCGAGGTGAGGTCGTTCCAGAAGAACGGGCTCGCCTGGGCGACGTACGGAATCTCATGTGCGACCATCGCTGCAGTCAGGTCCTTCCTGAACTGCTGCTTACCTGTCGAAGCGCTGCCTACGGGCGATGTCGTGGTGTTTGCGCCCTTCGGAGTTGCGGACGAGCGCTGGATGCCCGTATTCATGTACGCCTGGTTGTCGTAGCATACGTACACCATGTCATGGCCCCTCTCCATGGCACCTGAAAGTGCCTGGAAGCCGATGTCATAGGTGCCGCCGTCTCCGCCGAAGGCGACGAAGTTCATCTTCTGGTCCTTCTTTATCTTGCCCCGGCGCTTCAGCGACTGATATGCCGCTTCCACTCCGCTTACGGTCGCGGCGACGTTCTCGAACGCGTTATGGATGAATGAAGTCTTCCACGCCGTGTAAGGATATATCGTCGTGGTGACTTCCATGCAGCCGGTCGCGCATCCGACAACAAGCGGTGCGTCAGACGCGAGCGCGATCTGCTTGATTATTGTCGGGAAACCGCAGCCGGCGCAGGCGCGGTGACCTGACGACAGTGCGAGTTCCTTCTTGGCGAATTCCCTAAGAGTTGCCATCCTGCCTACACCCCCTACTCTCTGACGCCCAGGTAGGTGACCTGGTTTGCCACCTTGCCCGTGTCGGAGATCTTCTTGAGGTCCTCGAAGACCGTGCGGATGTTCTGCTCGGTGACGTCCCTGCCGCCCAGTCCGTAGATGAAGTTAACTATCTTGCCGCCGCGCTTGCCGTACATGGCCGCGCGAATGTCCTTGTAAAGAGGTCCGCCGACGGCGTCGAACGAGTCGGCCTTGTCCATGACGCCCACTGCCTTGATGCCCTTGATGGCCTTTACGATCTCGGCTGCGGGGAAGGGCCTGAAGACCCTGATTTTGAGCATGCCGGCCTTCACTCCTTCGGCACGCAGGTCGTTGATAACCTTGCGGGCGGTTCCGGCCGTGGAGCCGATGACCACGATTGCGACCTCGGCGTCGTCGAGCAGGTAGTTCTCGAACAGGTCATAGTGCCTGCCGGTAAGCTTGCCGAAATCCTTCGTGACCTTCATTATGGTCGACTTGGAGTCTATCATGGCCTGGGCCTGCTGCCTCTTGTGCTCGAAGTACCAGTCGAATAGGTCCAGGGGACCTACTGTAAGAGGGTTCTCCGGGTCAAGGAGCGGGTTTTCGGGCTTGTACTTGCCCACGAACTTGGCGACCACTTCGTCGTCGAGCATCGATATCGGCTCGAGTGCATGGCTTATGATGAAGCCGTCCATCATGACCATCACGGGCAGGAGCACCTTCTTGTTCTCCGCGATTTTCGTTGCCATCACGGTGTTGTCGTATGCTTCCTGGGCGTTCTCGCTGTAGATCTGTATCCAGCCGGAGTCTCTTGCGCCCATGGTGTCCGAGTGGTCGTTATGGATGTTGATCGGGCCGGAAAGGGCCCTGTTGACCACGGGCATCACAACGGGAAGCCTCATGGATGCGCAGATGTAGACGACTTCCCACATCAATGCCAACCCGTTTGCTGACGTGGCCGTCATCGCCCTGGCACCGGCTGAGGATGCGCCTATCGTGGCGCTCATCGCGGAGTGCTCGGACTCGACGGTGACCATCTCGGTGTCGGTCTGGCCGTTTGCCACGTAGCTCGAGTATATCTGGACTATCTCAGTCTGAGGCGTGATGGGGTACGCGGCGACCACATCGGGGTTGATCTGGCGCATTGCCTCAGCGACTGCCTCATTGCCTGTCTTCCCTACCAGTTTCGTCATTCCGCTCACTCCTTTGCCTTGGCCTC
>CAZJHY010000028.1:0-19023 GCA_964545975.1 uncultured Clostridia bacterium
ATGTCCCGGAGAACCAGCTGAAGGTACTCGTTGCTGTTGTATCTCGATATGTCCACGACATAAGCGATGTCCACGGGATGCTTGCCGTCGCCGAAGTCATCCATCCTGCTTCCCATGTTGTATCCTATCGCGTTCAGCATGACTCCGTCTCTTGTAAGCCTGAGCCTTAGGTGCCTTCCGTCGGCGCCGACGGTCCTTATGTCCGCTATCTCAAGCTTGTTCGTAACGAACACCGGCTCAGGGTTTGACAACCCGTACGGCTGCAGCATGGATATCTCCCTGGCAAGGTCCAGGGTAAGCCTCTGGGGCCTTAGTACGGCGTCCACCTTAAGGACGGGTATGAGCTGGTTTGCGATTATCTGCTGCGAGGCCACGAGGTTTATCTTCTCCTTGAACTTGCCTATCATGTCGGAGCGAAGCGTAAGCCCTGCCGCCTGGGCGTGCCCCCCGAAGCGTATGAGGCAGTCGGAGCACTCGGTCAGCGCGGCGTGGAGGTCGAACCCTCCGATGCTCCTTCCTGAGCCCCTGCCCTCGCCGTTTGAAAGCGATATCAGTATGGCCGGCCTGTTGTAGCTTTCGACCATCCTGGACGCGACGATGCCCACCACTCCCTGGTGCCATCCCTCGGAGGCCAGCACTATGACGATGTTAGAGGAGTCCATGTCCTCGGAGCTTAGCATATCGACCGCCTGCTGCGCGATTCCCGCCTCTATCTCCTGCCTGCGCCTGTTCTCGTCAGCCAGGGTTGATGCGATCTCGGCGGCTCTGTACTGGTCGTCCGTCAAGAATAGCTCAACCGCCACGCTAGCATCCCCAAGCCTGCCGACGGCGTTCAGCCTCGGGGCAAGGGTGTAGCTTATGTTCGTCGCGGAAAGTGGCCTTCCGTACAGGTTGCAGCTTTCAAGGAGGCTGGCTAGCCCCGGGTTGTCCGTCTGCATCATCCTCTGCATGCCGAAATAGGCGATGGCGCGGTTCTCCCCTACCAGGGGGACCATGTCGGCTATCGTGCCAAGCGATACGAGGTCTATGTACTTGATGGGGTCGATGGACTGCTCGGCGCCCATTAGGTTATGGACCGCCTGGCAAAGCTTGAATGCGACACCCACCCCTGCCAGGGTGTCCTGGCCCAGGCTGTCAGGCCGCAGTTTGGGGTTCACCACCGCTGTGCAATCGGGGACGTTGTCGCCCGGCTGGTGATGGTCGGTGATTATCACATTAACGCCAAGCACCTTGGCTCTCTCCACCTCGCTGTAGGCGCCGATGCCGCAGTCTACGGTCACAAGCAGCTTGATTCCAGAGGCGGCCGCCTGCTCGATGGCCTCAATATTGATCCCGTAGCCCTCCTCGAGCCTCTTTGGTATGTAGGACTGGACGTCCGCCCCGTGCTCGGTAAGGCATCTGACCACGGTGGCAGTGGCGGTTATGCCGTCTACGTCGTAGTCTCCGTAGACCATTATCTTCTCTCGTGCGTATATGGCCTTAAGAATCCTGGTTGCCGCCTTCTTCATGTCCGGCAGCTCCATGAAGTCCGTTATCTGCTCCAATGTGGGGTTCAGGAATGTTCGGGCGTTCTCTGCGTCGGTTATTCCCCTATTGTACAGAAGGCCCGCCATGGTCTCGGAAACGCCGAAAAGGCGCGCATGCTCCTTGCGCTGCGCGACGTCAAGTTCGTTTCTCAGCTCCCACCTTTTCCTGGCTCTTGCCATGTTCGCCCTCTTATCTTCCTTCAGGCTTCACGCCTTGGTTCCGCTGCAATGTCTTTCGTGCCTCATGCTTCTGCTTATTCTCCTCCGCCCTGAACTTCGCCATCCTGGCGACGAGCTCATAAGGAATAGGCTCATCCAGAGGAAACTGCACTGCGCCCTTTGAGCTCTTATAGCCCTCCAGCTCGCCTGCGAAGCGCTCTATAGCACTGGGTGCAGGATAGAAGCCTATGTGATTCTTCTGTGCCGCGAAATGGACGAGGTTTCCATGAAGGTAGAAGGTCGGCATCTGCCAGCTGATCTTCTCCTGGGCATCGGGCACTGCATCTCTTAAGCATAGCCTGAGCTTTGTGAGCCTTTCAGCAAGCTCTCCGGAGAAGCCCGAGATGTACTCGTCTATGCTTTTCGGTCCCTTCCCCTCCATAAGCGTCCGCCTTTTGCTTTTGATGTCTAACATTACAAATATATCACAGTCGGACAGCCCGTTTACATATTGTCCCCTTCCATTTCGGCACCGGAGGCCGTCATTCGGCCAAGCTTCCTTCTTGCCCTCCAGTCGGGCATGTTCGCATCCATGAAAGCGGCAAAATCCGCTCCGTGCCCGGCATAGCGAAGGTGGGCGATCTCATGGAGCATCACATAGGCTGAAAACTCCGGGCTCTCATGGATCAACCTCAGGTTCATGGTGATGCTGCCCTTTCGGGGCCTGCAGCTTCCCCACAGCGAGCGCATGTCCCTGACGGAGATCGCCGGTTCAGGACTGCCCATGATTGCCAAAAGCGGCCTGTATGCGCCGCTAAGGCTGTCGAAGTCCGCCTTAGCCTCATCCTTGAGCCATGATTTGAGCCTGGCTTCAGCGTCTGCGCCGGTCCTGCAACCCATTGTCCCGAGAATGATGCAGGATCCTTCGGTACGGACCTCCCGTTCGGCAGAACCGATTCTGACTTCCGCCCAGCTTCCGCGAAGCCTCACTCTTGATGGCATGCCGTCTTCGCCTTTAAGTACCCTTCCGTCATGCACCGCCCTTTGCATGCTGTCGCAGGCTTTGGCTATCCATTGAGCCTTGGAGGCGAGGAACGTTGCTGCAGCCTTCTCGTCAGTCCAGTAAGGTACCGTCAGCCTGACCCTTCCGCCGGAGAGGACCCTCAGCCTCAGGCATTTCGCCTTCTTCCTTGCGCAGCAGATCGAGAAGGACCTTCCCTGCCATGTTATCTCCCTGAAGTACTCGGACAATCGACCCTCCGGAAATGAAGAAGCGGAAGGCTTGCTTCCGCTTCTTGGATGGATTTGGCTCTACTTGACCCTCGGCTTGTTCTCGCCCGCAAGCCTTCTCCAGTCGTACCATAGGGGGCCTGCCACGAAAAGCGATAGGTAGACGCCGATGATTAGGCCTGAGAGCAGCGCGAGCGTGAAGTCCCTTATTGTCGCCGAGCCGAAGATGAACAGGGCGAGGACGCCGATCAGGGTGGTTATCGTAGTGTGCAGGGTGCGTCCAAGCATCTCCTTGATGCTCCTGTCGGTCATTCCGGCGAGGTCTTCCTTCCTGGTGCTCCTCAGGTTCTCCCTTATCCTGTCGAACACTATGATAGTGTTGTTGACGCAGTATCCGACCAGAGTCAGCATGCCTGCTATGAAGGCCGAGTTGACCTCCTGCCTTGTGACAACGAACACACCGATGGTCATGAGCACGCCTGCGATTAGCGTAGCCACGGATACCGCCGCGAACCTGTACTCGAACCTGAGCGCGATGTAGATTAGTATGCCTATGGAGGCGATGATGACTGATTCTATCGCCACCTTGGTGAGCTCGCTGCCTATTCTCGGGTCCACCTGGTCGATGCCATGGCTTACGGCTGAAGGATACTTGACCTGAACTGCATCGATGACTGCCTGCTGGCTGTCAGAATCGAGGCTGGGGACCCTGAGCGTGAACTCGTTCTCGCCTACCCTCTGGACCATGCCCTTGCCTAGGTTTAGCCCGGCCAGCTCCGGCACATTTATCGCCTCGCTGATTCCCGCAGGGTCAGCCGGTTCCAAGATCTCGAGCCAGAACAGCGTCCCTGAAGTGAAGTCTATGCCTAGGTTCAGCCCTGCGGTAAGCATGCCTATCGTGCCGCCGACCATCAGGATCAGCGTGAGCGCATACCAGATCTTCCTTGTCTTGATGAAGCTGAAGTTCTTCATGCCCCTACCTCCTGACCCCGAAGAATTTTATGCCCATGCCGGGCGTCACGACCAGGGACAAGAGCGTCCTGGTAAGCACGACCGCCGTGAACATGCTGGCTAGCACACCTATGATGAGAGTGACCGCAAAGCCCTGCACCCTTCCTGATCCGAAGTAGAACAGGATCATTGCGGTGATGATCGTGGTCGCATTGCCGTCTATGATTGCGGTCATAGCCTTATGGAAACCCGCATCGACCGAGGCTCTCATGCTCTTCCCGGCTCTCAGCTCGTCCTTGATGCGCTCGAAGATGATGACGTTGGCATCAACTGCCATACCTGTCGAAAGTATGAAGCCGGCGATTCCCGCAAGGCTCAGCGTGCCGTTGATCGCCATGAAGACCGCAAGCACAATTCCGGCGTAGATGCATAGCGCAACTCCTGCCAGAAGGCCGGGGAGCCTGTAGATGACTATCATGTACAGGAATATGAGGACCATCCCGACGGCGCCTGCGATAAGGCTGCTGTTGGCCATGTCGGCGCCCAGCGTCGGGTCCACGAAGCGGGTTTCCTTGTGCTCCACCGGAGCGGGCAGGACTCCGCCTCTTAGTATCGCGGCTATCGAAGTGGCGGACTCGATAGTTATATCCCCTCCGCTTATCTCGGCCTTGCCGTTGGGTATCTCGCTGTTAATTATCCCGCTTACGACCTCCTGGCCGTCGAGCATTATGCTGATGTTCTGCCCCACGTTGTTCCTGGTGATGGTCGCAAACTTCGAAGAATACTCTGACGATAGCTCGAGGTGCACTGCAGGCTTGTTGTTGTTGCTGGAGTAGCCGGGGGTGGCCTTGGCCAGTATTGTCGGACCCGACATTATCGACTGCCCGTTCAGCCTGAACTCAAGCAGCCCCTGCCTTCCCACCACGTCAAGCGCCTGCTCGAGGCTCGTGACGCCGGGCAGCGAGACCGTTATGCGCCTCCAGTTCTCCCCGCTCATCTTCTCTATCACGGGTTCGATGACGCCCAGGGAGTCTATCCTCTTCTCCATTGCGGCTCTTGTGTCCTCCACTACCTGTGCATCGATCTCCCCTTGGTCAGTGTCCTGTACTTCCAGTACCAGCATCACGCCCCCCTGGAGGTCCATTCCCAGCTTGACCCAGCTCTTGCCGTCCGTCTCATTAAGCCTTGCCCTGGCCGAGAAAAGGATGTAGCCGCCGGTTACGGCGATTACGATTAGCATTACCAGGGCGTTGAAAAGCTTGCTGCGGTTCATTGGCTTACCTCGCTTCCGATAGAATGCTTGCGGCCGGCTCGCGGTCTTCCCTCCGGCATTTTCATAAGAACCTGGTGCCGTTGACCACTATCGAGAACTCGCATCCGAGGAATGCCGCGGCCTTGCGGCTTATGGTCATCCTCGTCATGAAGAGCTCGAAGTACTCCATCACGGAGGTCACGTCCGTGTCGATGATCAGATTCAATGTGATCCTCTTGTTGCCCCCGTCCACATCAAGGAAGGAGTTGGTCACGCTGTAGCAGACCCTGTCGTGTATGTCGAACTCCGGGTCTCCCGGCTTCACCTGAACCCTGGTCCTGTGGACGTCCGTCTTGTCGGCGAGGATGATGGCGGCTGCGACATTGTTGACCGCGTGTCCGATCTCCTCCTCGTGGTTTCCTACGGCAGATACGATGACAGCGACCTCGTCCGGATCCATGCCCATGTTGATTAGGGCCGGAGCGCAAAGAGTTGCGCTCAACAGGCCGTGGTGCTCCCTATTTACGCTGTTTCCTATGTCGTGGACGTACCCTGCGATGGCGGCAAGCTCCGCATCCCTCTGGGTGAAGCCCAGCCTCTTCATCACGTTCTCTGCGATATCGGATACGAGCTTCGCGTGCCTTAAGCCGTGCTCGGTGTAGCCCATGGCCTTCAGGTTCTTGGAGCCCCTGTTCAGAAAGGCCATTATAACTGGGTTTTCCCTAACGTCTCTGAGCACCACCTGCTTGAACTCCAATCCCCCCACCTCCGCATGATTAAAGCCGCGCACCGTCTGACGGGCGCGGCCTTCCTGTTGGCCCATCGTCACATATATTCGATCGCGAACTGCTCCAGCGGACCGAAAGGCAAGAAGAAGATCCAGCTTACTGTCTCGACCTTAAGCCCTGCGATCGAGGGATCCTTCTGCCAGAACGGCATAATTGCGAAGCTCCTTACCGTATCGCCCGCCTTCACTAAGCCGTCTTTCACGACCTCGGGGGTTATGGAGTAATAGCGCTTCTTGAATGTGCCGTCTATCTCAACCACGCAGTAGCTCTCCTGCATCGGCATGATGTATCTGTCGAGCTTGCTCGCGTTCGTCACCGTAAGGTCGTACTTGACCTCGTCTCCGATCGTAAGGAAGCCCTGTATGGTCACGGTTACGCCCTCGATGGTCTCAGGGGTCTTGAAGAACGCCTTCGTATAGTTATTGGAAATCCAGTCGCTTCCGACAAGCCTGTCGTCGACTACCGCGTTCTTGCCGACGCTGACGCTCTTAACCTTCACATACCTGGGAACCAGCCTGCCGGAACCGTTAACGAAATAAACCTTCACCCTGATGCTGTCGCCCGTCTGCACGGATTCGACCTTCTCGATGGACCTGAAGCCATCCGTGCTGCCCTTCTTGGCCTCCACGAACTCCACGAAGCTTAAGGCCACATCCGAGGCGAGCATCTTCGCCTCCGCCCAGTTGCCCTTCTGGAACGCCGTCACATAGGCGGCAGCCGTAGTCTCAGCTGCGGTGTTCGCCCCTGCGCCAGGGGCTGCCGCAACGGAGAAAAGGACAACCAGAGCTGCCAGGACCGACAGTCTCTTGATCATAAGAGGAGCCTCCCCTTTTTTACCAGGTCCCTCAGGACTTCTTCTCTGCGGGTTTCTCTGCGAACTCGGGCTTGCCCTCGACAGCGTTTACGCCCCACTTCTTTATGCGGCATAGAAACTCCTGCGAGCTGTCCTCGGCGATGTTTATTATAAGGTCGTCTTCCTTGACGTCGACTATGACGGCCCTTATGCCTCCGATTGTCACTATCCTGTTGTCTTTCCTAAGCGATGCCATCATGGCCTCGCGCTTCTTCTTCTGCTGCTGCTGGGGCCTTATCGTAAGGAAATACATCATTGCGAAGAGCGCAACTACCCAAATGATAAGCAACGCCGAGCTGCCGGTCCCTGTTGTTGTCATCGGAATACCTCCACTGCATATTTTGACCTAACTACTACATTTTAAGGCACGCGGGTTAGTTTAACAATATCCGCTTCCATTACCGAATCGTTGGAGCAGGATCGCCATTGTCTCTTAACGTCCGCAAGGGCTATTGTATCTCTGTCATGCCCTTTCTGCCCCCGCTGGCCTCCTTGAGGATGCCGGATACTATCCCATAGCTACCAAGAAGGGCGAACAGAAGGCCTATCCCGAGGTCTTTAATGATGATCCAGAACAGCTCGCTGTCGCTTATGAACCCGACCAGCACCGTCTGGAGCCAGAACGAGAACGGAAGCTCGGGTCCCAGCGCCTCCCTAAGCTCTATAGGGTAGAAGGTGAACACTGCTCCGACTACTCCCAGGAAGACCATCGTCGCGATTATTGCGGCCTTGCCCCTGCCTTTCCTTCCGTTCAGCATCTCATACCCGGTCTTCGCCAGAAAGGCCATGATGAGCCCGACAAGAGAGGACACGAACCCGAGCTTTGCCACCAAAATCCAAAGCATCGCCCCTATTACTGCGCCTGAGGCTGCGCCTAGCGCTCCGGTCAGGTAGCTGCCCCCGCTTCTTCCTTTCTCGGTTACGCCCTCCCTTTCGAGCTCACTCAACCTTGCTGCGCAGCTTTCACACATCTTGACCGCCGTGCCTCCCACCATGTAAGGCTTAAGGGGTCCCTCGGAGTCGCAGAAGTTGCAGCCCGGTCTAAGCTCCATGTAGGATAGCTCTCCGGCCAGCGCCCTTGCGGCGCCCTCGACCCTGAGCTCGGCATCCTCCTGCTTTCCGCCTCCTCTTATCCTAATCCAGATGGAGTTGCCAGTGCCGTTCACCTCAAGTACTCCCAAATCCTCCGCCCTTCCCTCCAGCGCCGACTTTATCTTTGTGAATTCCAGGGCCTTTAATCCCGAGACCGATGTGAACAGGTATGCATTGGCACCTTTCGAAGCCTGGGAGACTGAGAACCAGTAACCGTTCAGCTCTCCAATAGCAGCGATCCCGTGCAGCTTCCAGCCGTGCTTTGAAGCGATCGCCGCAATCAGTCCCGACCTTTCCTGCATGAAAGCACCTCCTGCCAAACCTCGTGCACTACCATCCGTCCAACCCAACGCCGACCTACCCTCTGGAACCCTCGCTCCAAATCGACCTCTGATGCCCAAGGAATGCGTCGAAGCAGCCATCTTCCAGCGACTGCCTCAGCTTTTCCATGAAGCGCATCATGAACCTTACGTTATGAAGCGTGGTAAGCCTGATTCCCAGCACCTCGCCTGCCTTCATGAGATGCCTTATATATGCCCTGGAGAAGTTCCTGCAAGCATAGCAGTCGCACTCGTCGTCAAGCGGCCTTTCGTCCTCTGCCGAGCCGGCATCCCTTACGATGAACCTTCCCTTTGAGGTGAATATCGTGCCGTTCCTGGCGATCCTGGTAGGGAGGACGCAGTCGAACATATCGATTCCCATCGCCACAGCCTCGAGTATCGCATCAGGGCTGCCCACCCCCATGAGATAGCGCGGCTTGTCCTCCGGAAGCTCGGGAGCAGTGTAGGATATCACGTCGTACATATCTCGCTTGCTTTCGCCGACCGAGAGCCCGCCTATCGCATAGCCGTCGAAGCCCATCCCGGAGAGCTCATGGGCCATCCTGACCCTGAGATCCCTGAAGCCTCCTCCCTGGACTATGCCGAAAAGGGCCTGGTCCTGCCTGTCATGCGCCTTCTTGCATCCCTCCGCCCATCTGGTGGAGGCAGCAGCTGATTTTTCGGCATAAGCCCTGTCAGAACCGAATGGCATGCACTCGTCGATCACCATAGCGATATCGGCGCCCAGTGCCATCTCTATCTCCATGACCTTGTCGGGGCTGAAGAAGTGGCGCGATCCGTCGATGTGGGAGCTGAACCAAACGCCATCCGGTTTGATCTTCCTCAGGCCTGAGAGGCTGAACACCTGAAAGCCGCCAGAATCCGTTAGTATCGCCCCATCCCAGTTCATGAACTTGTGAAGCCCTCCCAGCCTCTCGATGAGGCTGTGCCCGGGCCTTAGGTACAGGTGGTATGTATTGGCAAGTATCAGCCCTGCCCCTGACTCCTTCACTTCGTCGGGTGTCATGGTCTTCACTGTCGCCTGTGTGCCGACAGGCATGAAGACGGGGGTAGGTATGTCACCGTGAGGGGTTCTTAGGACGCCTTGCCTGGCGGCGCTCTTGGCATCCTTCCTGATTGTCTCGTAGCTGACTGGCCTCAATCTGACCTCCGAAAGCTTTAGTAGATGAGCATCGCATCTCCGAAGGAGAAGAACCTGTATTCATGCCTGACTGCCTCTTCGTACGCAGCAAGCGTATTGTCCAGCCCGTGGAAGGCGGCGACTAACATTATGAGGGTGGATTTTGGAAGGTGGAAGTTCGTGATTATGGCATCTACCGCCTTGAAGCTGTAGCCAGGGTAGATGAAGGCGGCGGTCCAGCCCTCGTCCTGCCTGAGCTTTCCTTCAGCGTCGGCTACGCTCTCAAGCGTTCGCACCGAAGTGGTCCCTACTGCAATCACCCTTCCGCCGGCGGCCTTCGCCCTGTTGATCTTGTCGGCCTCAGATGCGGCAAGGCTGAACTTCTCGGAATGCATCCGATGCTCGGTGATGTCGTCCACGCTTACCTTCCCGAAAGTCCCAAGGCCGACGTGAAGCGTGCACCAGGCGGTCTCCACTCCCATAGCCCTTATCTCGTCCAGAAGGGCATTCGTGAAGTGCAGGCCTGCCGTTGGTGCAGCGGCGGATCCTGTCTGCCTTGAGTAGACGGTCTGATACCTCTCCGGGTCGTCGGGGTACTTCTTGATGTAAGGCGGAACGGGCATGTAGCCCGTCTGCCCGATGACCTCGTCAACTGTCTCCGGTGAAGACAGCGCCAGGTAGCGCTCGCCTGTAGGAGTGATCCCCTCTACGCGGCACTTGAGCCTGCCGCCGCTAAGCGAGACCTCAGCGCCGGGTTTGAACTTCCTCCCCGGGTGTACCCAGGCCTCCCATACGTCATCATGAAGGCGCTTCAGGAGGAGGACCTCTACCCTGCCCTCCCCGTACAGCCTTGCAGGAAGCACCCTGGTATCATTAAGGACGAGGCAGTCTCCGGGCAACAGGTATTCCTTGATGTCACTGAAATGCCTGTGGTCTATCAAGGAGGTTCCCCTTCTAAGGACCATGAGCCTCGAGGAATCCCTCGGTTCCGCCGCGGTTTGGGCGATGAGCCCCTGCGGCAGCGCATAATCGAAATCGTTCAGCTTAAGGCTCAAACCTCTTCCCCTCCGTCATCGTATCCGAACCTGCCCAGCTGGGCTGCGTCCTGGCGCCACTTGTCGCGCACTTTGACCCAAAGCTGAAGGTTCACGCGATTTCCGAGGAGGGTTTCCATGTCGAGCCTCGCCTGGGTGCCTATCTCCTTTAGCATCGAGCCCTTGGCCCCTATGATTATCCCCTTCTGGGAATCCCTTTCGACGTAGATGACGGCCGATATGTCGATGATGTCAGAGCCCCTGTTCTGCATCGACTCCACTGAAACTGCGACAGAGTGGGGGATTTCATCTCTTGTCAGGCGGAAGACCTTCTCCCTTACCAGCTCGGCCACTATGAACTCCTCAGGGTGGTCCAACTCCATGCCCTCCGGATAGAACATCGGGCCGGGCTCCATCATCGAGCAGATGTCGTCTAAGAGCCTTCCTAGCCCCGCTCCCGTCTGAGCGGACACCAGATAGTGCCTTTCGAATCCGGCTAAGCCCGAGAACATGTGCTCAGAATCGGCCTCGACTCCCTCTTCAAGTAGGTCCGACTTGTTCATGACGAGCCAGACGTGTGCGCCAGAGGCTGCCAGCTCCTCAGAGACGTATGCGTCGCCCTTGTGGCCCGGCATGCTCGCATCTACCACGAAAAGCACGAGGTCGACGTCCCTTGCCGCGCTTCGGGCCTGGCTGTTCATCATCTTCCCCAATAAGTGCTTGGGCTTGTGTATGCCCGGAGTGTCCAGGAATATGACCTGGAGGTTCGGCCTGTTCATTATCGCCGCTATCTTGTTCCTCGTAGTCTGCGGCTTGTCTGAGGTTATCACTACCTTATGTCCGATGAAGGAGTTGATAAGCGTCGACTTGCCGACGTTCGGCCTTCCTATCATGCCCACGAAACCTGAGCGGAACTCGTCTTTTAAAAGGTTCTTCTCCATAAGCCTACCTCTTCGCCCCCTTCTTCGTATCAAGCCTCTGGGGGCCGAAATGCCATGGAAGCATCTCGTCCAGCCTGTGGGAGAGAGGCCTTCCTTCGGCGTCCTCGAGTATAACCTCAAGGCCAGGGTTGAACTCGACCAGTGTCTGCCTGCATTGCCCGCAAGGTTCGGCGGGACCGGATCCGCTGCCTACCACGGCGATTGCATTGAACTGCCTAATCCCTTCGGAAATCGCTTTTAGAAGCGCGGTCCTCTCCGCGCATATCGTACACCCGTATGCGGCGTTTTCGACGTTGCATCCCGTCCACACCCTGCCGAAAGCGTCTAAAAGCGCAGCTCCCACCCTGAAACCAGAGTATGGCGCATATGCCATCTCCCTTGCCGCCCTTGCCTTCTCTAAAAGGCCTTCCCTGTCCACGCCCATCAAAGCACCCCTCAATCGGGATCTGAGCCCCTATCCCTGATCCTGTATCCTTTCAAGGCCCATGCCCTTAAGCACGGCCTCCTCTGCAAGCCTCATCTCAGCCTTATCGTCCGCCTCGAGGTGGTCGTAGCCCAGAAGATGGAGGGCTCCGTGCACCGCAAGGTATGCGACCTCCCTGTCGATTCCATGGGCGAACTCCTCGGCCTGCCTTGCTGCGGTCTCCATCGATATTACGATGTCGCCGAGAAGCCTGGGAAGCTCCTCCGGTCCGTCGGCCTCATCCTCCTCAAGCTGCGGGAAAGACAGCACGTCGGTATGGATGTCCTTGTCCCTGTACTGCCTGTTGAGCTTCCTTATGCCCTCATCATCCGTAATAAGCACGGAGACTTCATAGGTGCCCTCCGGTGCGAAAGCCTCCACCGCAGCGCTTATCGCCTTGCTGGCTAGAGAAGCGCCCTCAGCCTTCGCTGAAAGGCCCTCCGGCTCGAAGGATATGTCTATGGAAACGGTGCTCATGGCTATTCCTCCCCTTGCTGCCCTTCCGCAGGCTCACGCTTGTCTACCGGCCCTTTGAACAGGGGGAGCTGCCCCGGGTAGGTTATCCTGCCGTGCTTGACCCCTCCGAGCACCCCGACGAAGCTCTCCTCTATCAGGTGAAGGTCCCTTAAGGTAAGTGGCGCCTCGTCAAGGTCGCCCCCGTAAAGCCTCTCCCTTACCAGGCTGTGTATGGCCTCCCTTATCTCCTGCGTATCGGAGGTGTTCATGGACCTGACCTTCGCCTCGGTGATATCGGCGAGCATCAGTATCGCAGCCTCCGCTGACTGCGGCTTAGGTCCGGGGTACATGAACACGGAGTCATCGTCCACCTTCCCTTGCTGCGCAAGCGCCTTGTGATAGAAATACCAGACCTTCGATCCCGCATGGTGCTGGGCGATAACGTCTATAACGCCGGCAGGTATGCCGTGCTGCCTTGCCAGCTCCACCCCGTGCGCGACGTGGTTTATTATCCTCTTGGCCGAAGTCTCCGGAGGCAGCCTGTCGTGGGCGTTGTCGTTTTTGATCTGGTTTTCAACGAACAGCTCGGGGGTTTCCAGCTTGCCGCAGTCGTGATAAAAGGCAGCGGCCCTCACAAGAAGCGGGTCTGCGCCTATCTTCTCGGCTGCCGCCTCGGCGAGATTGCCCACTATTATGCTGTGGTGGTATGTGCCGGGGGCGTTCATCATAAGAGACCTCAGAAGCTCGTTTCCGGGATTCGATATCTCAAGCAGCCTGAAAGGCGAAGACAAGCCCAGGGCAGCCTCGGCGAACGGCATCGTGCCCAGGCAGAGTATCGCGCTTAGAAGCCCGTTCACAATAGCGGAAGGAATCATCGCCGGATCCAGCCTCTCTCCCGAGAACGCGGCCACGGAAGCCGCTGCAATCAGCGTGGCTGCTGCAATGTAGGCAGCCCCTTTCACTATGCTGAACCTGTCAACCCTGCCCTTTGCGATCTTCACCCCTATGAAGAGGCCGGCTATGGGTGACACGAACGAAAGTACGGTCCCCTGGAACATGAAAGCGTTGAATATGATGCTCGCAAAGCCAGTGGCAATGCCCGCATTGTCGTCCACCATCAGCGTCACTGTCATGGCGATGAAGGCGATAGGCACATTAAGCGCCCCGTATCTTCCCAGGTACCTATAGGACGCCCAGGACATGAAGACCCCCACTGCCAGCAGTGTGAGAATGAGCGCCAGCTTCTTGGTGTTCCTGATTCCGTCAGTATTCAGCCAGCTTAAGAACGCGGAGTGAACAAGCAGGGTAAGCAATGTCGCAATGCCTATGGAGATTCTCGCCCAAAGCGGTTCAAGGCCCTCCATGAGGCCGAGAGAGGAAGTGAGGGCCGCATGAGCCTCGGTCACTATCTGACCCTGCTTCACTATCACGGAGCCTCTTTGTATGTATACCGGCTGCACATTCGATTCAGCCTCCTCAGCGGCCTTCTCAAGCGCTGCCATGTCCACCGAGGCGTTCACTGTGATGTAAAGGTTTGCCACCTTGGCTGCAACCTTGACAGCTGTATCGCTCAGCCCGAGCTCTGCCATCGCAGATTCGGTCTGCGACCTCTCGCGCTCGAGGTTTGTTTCCAGAAGCTTCCTGTTTCTCAGCACCGAGACTGCGTACGCCTTAACCGAGGACATTGTCTCGGCGAAGTCCTTCTCGCCCATCCTAAGAAGGCTCTCCAGGCTGGTCCTGTCCACTGCGGGAAGCCCCGCGGCGGAAATTGCCTTGACTGCCTCCGAATAAGCCTTCGCAGGGTCCGCCGCCTGGAGGACCCTGGCTTTGGTAAGCATCGCATATAGCGCATCTATGTGGGTTTCAGCGATTACCGCTACAGTCTGGTTCACGCTCATATATGCCGGATTCCCCGCTGAAGACAGAAGGAAGTTCTTCCTGGCCTCCTCCCTGAGCGCATCTGTCGCCGCCCTGTTTATCACGGTCCTGTGGGCAGTGACCGTCCTCATTGCCGGCTTTCCTACATCAAGCTTCACTGCAGGAGGAGTCAGGTTCGACGCCAGCAGCATGAAGCATACGCCCCATACTGCTAAGTAAAGAGCGGCACGTATCCTGCTGTCGCGCCTGTCCTTCCCGAAAAGGACGCTTAGTGGCCTGACCCTTCCGATGCCCTTCATTGCTGCTCCTTATCCTGTTCAGCCTGAACGAACAGGCTTCCGTTCCGATTCTCCTCCAGCGCCTCGTACGCCTTTATTATCCTCTGGACAAGCTCGTGCCTTACTACGTCGAGCTCAGAGAGATATACTACGGCGATGCCGTTCACCGATGAAAGCACCTGGGCGGCCTCGACCAACCCCGAAGCCTGCCCTTTGGGCAGGTCTATCTGCGTAATGTCCCCGGTCACGACCACCTTCGAGGAGAAGCCCATCCTGGTGAGGAACATCTTCATCTGCTCCCTGGTGGTGTTCTGGGCCTCGTCCAGGATTATGAAGGCGTCATCAAGGGTCCTTCCTCTCATGTAGGCAAGCGGGGCGATCTCAAGCGAGCCCTTCTCCCTTAGCTTCTCGAACCCCTCGATGCCCATAATGTCCCAGAGGGCGTCGTAGAGGGGCCTTAGGTAGGGATCCACCTTCTCCTGTATGTCGCCCGGCAGAAAGCCCAGCTTCTCCCCCGCCTCTACTGCAGGCCTCGTTAGGATGATCCTGTTGACCTGCTTCGCTTTGTAGGCTGCCACCGCCATGGCGACTGCAAGGTACGTCTTCCCCGTGCCGGCTGGGCCTATGCCGAAAGTCATGCTGTTCTCCCTTATGGCATCTATGTAGATCTTCTGGCCCAGAGTCCTAGGCTTTATCTGCTTTCCCCTGTTGGTTACCTGGACTACGTCACTGAACAGGCTCATAAGCGATGAGCCGTTGCCTCCGCACGCAAGGCTCAATGCATGCCTTGCGTCCCTGACGCTCACCTTGTTTCCGGCCCTGACCACGTTTCTTATGTCCTCGAGGACGGCAAGGGCGGTATCGACCCTCTCCTCCTCGCCTCTTATCAGTATCTCGGCACCCCTGGAGTTTGCGCTTACTCCCAGCTCTGCTTCAAGGAGGTGCAATATGTCGTCGCCCGTGCCGAACACGAGCGACGCTTCGGATGCGTCATAGACGGTGAACCTTGCTTCCTTTTCTATCTTCCCGACCTCCGCTTCCTTTGGCCTGTCAAACCGGCCGGGACTGCTTCCCGGCCGGCCATCCAGTCATGCTGTGCAATCAATAATGCTTTCCTATGCCGTAGGCGCCGGGGCGCCTTCTTCCGATCGGTTTTCCCATTATCTCGGCCCATACGATGGCATCTGCCATCTCTTTCATGTTTATTCCGCCGACAAGGTCCACCTCAGCGGCCTCGCCCTTGGAGCTTAGGTAGAGCATGTCCGATTCAAGGCCTTCGCCTTCCTTGCCCTCGGCCATATCTCCCCATGCATCGCACATGTCGACGGACTTCCAGAGACCGCTTTCCTCGGAGGCGCGCCCTTCAGAGGATTCGTGCGCCATATCCGCCGACATCAGCTGCTGCTGGAAGGGCGTCAGGCTTCCGTACTTGTCCTTGTTCAGGCTCTCTGAAAGGCTTTCGCTTGAAGTGCCCTCGAGGCTTCCCACATGCTCCTCCGGAAGCTCCTCGCCCATCGCCCTTCCTTCCATGCTCTCATATTCGGCTTGGGCGGGGGCTGTGTAGTCCTCAAACCTCGAGCGCCCGGACCTCGGGGCGCCTGCCCGCGGCTCAACGGCCGGTCTTCCGGGCTTTCCCGTATCGAGCCTCTCCGACGGCATTGCTGCCTTCTGGGGCTTCGTTTCAAAGGCGGCTTCCTGCTGTGCTTTCTCTTCCAGCATCTTCCTCAGTTCCTGAAGCCTCTGGGACACCGTCTGCTGGTCGAAGCCCTTTCCCTTGCCATCATCAGCGGCCTTCTTGATGGCCTTTGCGAACTTGCCGACCAGGGAGATTATGAAGATGAACCAGAACAGGCCCATTATCAGAGGTATTAATGAAAACAGACCATCCACGGAGGTCTCACCTCCTCACTCCGGCTTCATGCCTCATAGGCTATTTGCCGCTCTCCGAGGAGATCTCCTCAAGTCCGGGACCCTTCTGACCTACTTTTGCGATGCTCTCCCTCATCTGTGTGTCAGACTGGATGTTGAGCATGTTGTAGTAGTCCATGACGCCGAGCTTGCCCTCCCTCAAAGCCGATGCCATCGCCTTGGGCACCTCTGCCTCGGCCTCGACGACCTTGGCCTTCATCTCCTGCACCCTGGCCTTCATCTCCTGCTCAACTGCTAGGGCTGCAAAGCGCCTCTCGGCCGCCTTCGCCTGGGCGATGTTCTTGTCAGCTTCGGCCTGGTCCATCTGGAGCCTTGCGCCGATGTTGCGGCCGACGTCCACATCGGCGATGTCGATGGAGAGGATCTCAAAGGCTGTGCCGATGTCCAGGCCCTTTGAGAGCACTGTCCTGGATATCATATCCGGGTTCTCGAGGACAACTTTATGGCTTTCGGCTGAGCCTACAGTCGTGACGATGCCCTCGCCGACCCTGGCGATTACGGTAGCTTCGCCTGCGCCTCCTACAAGCCTTTCGATGTTCGCCCTTACAGTGACGCGAGCCTTGGCCCTCAGCTCGATGCCGTCCTTGGCCACTGCCGCGACTACGGGTGTCTCTATGACTTTGGGGTTGACGCTCATCTGGACCGCTTCAAGCACGTTTCTGCCAGCCAGGTCAATGGCTGTGGCGCTTTCGAAGGTCAGCGTTATGTTGGCTCTTTGGGCAGCGATTAGCGCGTCGATCACCTTATCGACGTTGCCGCCCGCCAGGTGATGGGCTTCAAGCTTGTCCACGCTCACTGGAATGCCTGCTTTCACTGCCTTGATCATCGGCAGTATGATCCTTGCCGGCGATACGCGCCTCAGCCTCATTCCTACTAGTGTGAACAGGCCCACCCTGACGCCGGCCGCAAGAGCTGATATCCACAGCCCGACCGGTATGAAATTCAGGAGCAGAATCAGGAATATGAAGACTATTACGGGGAAGAAGATTACTACGAACTCCATTGCCTGTGCCTCCTTATCTTTATTGCCCTTTTACCCTTCTTACCAAAGCCCTGCCGCTCAGCCTTCCGATGACAGTCACTTCGGCGCCCGGTTCTATGAACTCGCCCTCTGAAGTTGCCTCGTAAGGCTTGCCCGATATCTCGATGATACCTATGGGCCTCAATGTTTTCGACACCACTGCCCTGTCCCCTTCAGCCGGGATGCTTGATTCTGAAGCAGCCGCCCTAGGTTCGATCTTCGATGACAGCTCGGCCCTCCTGAAGATAAGGAATGCTGTCACAGCTGCTGCAGCAAGTATGGCGATGATAATGAAAGTGCCGTCCTCCAAGGGCTACACCTCCCCGGCCGGTTCGTCCTCGGAAGCTGCCTTCCTGACGATGACCTTTGCCCCCTCAACCCTCACGACATACACCTTGACACCTGGTTGAATGAACTCGCCGTCAGACATGACGTCGATCTTGTCCTGCCCGAAATATGCTGTACCTACCGGCCTTAGCGTGGAGTAGACCGTCCCGACATCTCCTTCGGAAGGCCCCTTGCTGTCCTTCCGGGAGGATCTATCCGGCAGCACATGCTTTCCTGTCACCTCAGTGAGAATCAGCCTTCCGAAAAGGCTGTTTCCTTTGATGCCCCGTTTCTCGAGGGTCCTTACGAGAATGATGATCGTCGCAATCGCGAAGGCCAGCGCTATGCTTACGGATACTAATGCCTCCTTCGCGGTCGGATAGGATAATACGAAGCTTGCGAATATGCCTATCAACCCTGATACACCGAGCACTCCGAAGCCCGGGATGAACAGCTCTGTTATCAGAAGGGCCAGCCCTACGACGAACAGCACTACTATCTCGAAGCCGGCCATGCCGGTGATGAGCCTTCCGTAGAAGAAAAGCGCGAAGCTCACCACTCCGATGCCGCCGAATATGCCGAAGCCCGGCATGAACGCCTCAATTACAAGTCCCACTACCCCAAGGACCAGAAGAAGCTCCGAAGCCACAGGGCTGGTGAGGAACTGCCCGAGCCTTTCGCTGTTGTTCATCGAAAAGTCTAAGCGCTCAATGCCATCAAGGCCCGCTGCAGCGAACAGCTCATCCAGGTTCTCGTGCACACCGTCGGCAAAGCCTATGCGCCCGGCGTCGGCGGCCCCCAAGGTAAGGATTTTACCCTTATCGCTTACTCCGTCCACTGTGATGTCGCTGTCTACCATCGCTCCGGCGACCTTAGGATCCTTGCCGCGCACTTCAGCGGTGCTTTCAAACTGCTGTCTATAGGCCGAGATGTACTTCTCCTCTGCCGGTCTGGTCTCTGCGGCGCCTATGGAGGCCGCGCTCTGCATCCTGAGCTCAGTGCAGCTGATAGCAATGAGCGCACCTGCAGACCATGCCTTCTGGTTTACGAAGGCTATGGTCCTTACGCTGCTTTCCAATATCTCGTCTCTTATCTTGTTGGAGGCGTCCACAAGGCCGCCGTAGGTGTCTATGTCAAACACGAGGGCTGCCGCCCCCTGCTCCTTCGCTTCCTTCAGCGCCCTTTTTATGTACATGTACGTGCCGTCGTCGATATCTCCCTTGACGGGCACGACGAACACTCCGCCTTCCTCAGCGGCAGATGAGAAAGTGAACGCGGCAAGGATTACTGCCGCAATCACTAGAGCCGACCAAATGACCTTTCTCACTTCGCTCCACCTCTATCCGTATGAAGGGGATTCCATCCCATTACATTATAGCAATTA
>CAZJHY010000029.1:0-18968 GCA_964545975.1 uncultured Clostridia bacterium
GAAGGAAGCCGAGCAAGGGGTGGAGCATTTTGGATGAGAGGTTCGAAATCACGGAAGACGAGCGCAGGAAGGTGCTGAAGACATACTTCGACGAGGAGAAGGGCGCGGTCAAGCAGTTCCCGAGCAAGGAGAAGGCGAAGATCGTGGTGCTCGAAAGGCTTGCCACTATGTTCGATGAGGGCAGGACCTACAGCGAGAAGGAAGTGAACCAGATACTGTTCAGGGCGTTCAACGACATATCCACGCTGAGGCGATACCTCATCGAGTACAGGTTCCTTGCGAGGGTGGCTGACGGGTCTGCCTACTGGCGCACGGATCCCTGGCATAAGGAATAGAACAGGAAATATACGGAAAAGACAAAAATCGGGGGTTGGCAATATGATGCCAATCCCCGTTTTATATGCCCATATGCCCAATTTTACAAATTTACGATGAATATAGCGTATAGATATTGACAAAAAGCAGAATAATTATTCATAATAGCGACATGCATCAATCAAGAAGGAGGAATAAGCATGAAAAAGGCATCTCTATTGGTCCTGATCGCGGTGTTCATTCTTGCTATTGCTTCGGCATCCATGGCCGAGGCGGTATCTGGCTTCAAATTCGAAGTCAAGGTACCCGACAACTTTGTAGGGGAGCTCAATGGCAGGTGCCTTGTCATACTCTCCAAGGACGCAAGTAAAAGCGAGCCCAAGAACCAGGTAAGCGTGACAGGCGCCCCCGTTTTCGGGAAGACGGTATTCGGACTCAAGGCGGGCGACGTGATCACATTCACCGCAGCCGACAAGGAAGTCTACGGCTACCCGTTCCAGATGGACTCCATCCCCCAGGCTGAGCTGTATGTGCAGGCCTTTTTCGTGAAGTACACGAAGTTCACCCGCTCGAACGGCAGCACCATTTGGGCGATGGCCGACCACGGTGGCGGAGGCAAGATGTTCTCCAACCCCTTCAACCTCTACAGCAAAGTCGTTAAGTCCGTAATAGACGTGAAGACTGACGCCTCAGTGAAGCTGGAGCTCACCGAGGAGATTAAGCTCGCAGCCCCGCTTAAGGATGGCGAAGTCACCCAGCAGGGCAACTATGAAGAGAAGCCCTATCTGAAATATGTGAAGATCCAGAGCAAGCTCCTTACGGAGTTCTGGGGGACCCCGATGTACATCGGCGCCAACATCCTTCTGCCGAACACCTATGGCAAAATCGCCGGCAAGAAGTACCCCGTTCTCTACTACCAGGGACACTGGCCGGGCGGAGGGGCGCCTCTCAGCTATGAGAGCACCAACGCAACAGGCAAGGCCCTCAAGGAGTTCTGGGACAGCGCCGATGCGCCTCAGATGCTCGCAATCACAATCCGCGACGCGAACCCCTTCTACGACACCTCATATTCAGTCAACACCGCGAATCTCGGCCCATGGGGTGATGCTATAACGCAGGAGCTCATACCCTACATCGAGAAGAACTTCGACGTGATAGCCGAGCCTTGGGCGAGGATACTGGCCGGCGGCTCCACCGGCGGCTGGGAAGCTATGGCCATGCAGGTGTTCTATCCCGACTACTTCGGCGGAACCTGGCCTATGTGCCCGGACCCCCTGGACTTCAACTACTACCAGATAGTCAACATCTACAAGGACGCCAATGCGTACTTCATCGACAAGGGTTGGATCAAGGTCGAAAGGCCGGGATCTCGCGCAGTCGACGGCAACATCAACTATATGATGAAGGACGAGAACCTCTGGGAAGTGGCGCTCGGCGGACTTGAGGCGGTAAGCCTCGGGCAGTGGGCGATATGGGAAGCCGTATACGGTCCGATGGACAAGGACGGTTACCCTGCGAGAATCTGGGATCCGCTTACCGGCCAGATCGACAAGACCGTGGCCGAATACTGGAAGCAGAACTTCGACATCAACTACAAGCTGCAGAAGGAGTGGCCGACCATCGGGCCCAAGCTCGTCGGCAAGATCCACCTAAGAGGCGGCGACATGGACGGCTACTACCTAAACAATGCGCAATACCTGGTAGGCGACTGGCTTGAGACTACGAAGGATCCGTACTACGCAGGTTACTCGGTGACCTTCGCAAGGAAGGGGCATACCGGAAACATAACCAATCAGGACCTCCTCAAGGAGATTGCTGCACATATGATCAAGTACGGACCCGCGAACGCGGCATCCATACTGGCAGCCAAGTAAGATCGCATAGGCTTAAAGAGACGCCGCGGGCTAAATGCCTGCGGCGTCTTGCTATGTACGCAAATTGCCACAACCTGCCAAGCTTCATAGATGTTAGAATATTAGGGACAATGCGGCGGAGGTGTATTGAATGGCCAGACACGGCACAGCGATGATAAAGGGCGTTTTCGCGCCGATAGCGACTCCATTTGCCGAAGACGGAGAGATTGACTTCAGGTCACTTGAGGCGAATATGGCCGTCTGGGACAAGACCAGGCTTAGCGGCTATGTCGTCCTGGGCTCAAACGGCGAGGCGAATTTCCTCTCGTTCGACGAGAAGGTTAAGCTGGTATCCGAGGTCGTAAGGATCAATGCAGGCAGGAAAGTGGTAATAGCGGGGACCGGAGTGGAGACGACGGCGGAGACCATAGCTCTTACTAAGAAAGTCGCTGAGGCAGGAGCCGATGCAGCGCTTGTGCTTCCCCCGTTCTATTTCAAGGCCGCCATGGGCAATTCGGCCCTTGCACAGCACTTCAAGGCAGTTGCGGACGCGTCGCCCATACCCGTGATGCTGTATAACATGCCGGGGAACACCGGGCTTAATCTGGCCTCTTCGCTGGTAGCCGAACTCTCATACTATCCCAACATCGTGGGTTTGAAGGATAGCGGCGGAAACATAGTGCAGATTGCGGAAATCGCCGCGAAGTCGAAGCCGGGCTTCATAACCTTCGCAGGATCCAGCAGCTACCTTCTTCCTACCCTTGCAGTAGGTGGTCTCGGAGTGACGGCGGCACTTGCCAATATAGCGGCCAATGAGCTTGCCGACATCTACGACGCCTTCAATGCAGGCGACATGGAGAAGGCAAGGAAGGCTCAAGGCAAGGTCCTGGACATAAACGCTGCTGTAACAAGCAGATGGGGCGTCCCGGGATTGAAGGCTGCGATGGACATGATGGGGTACATCGGCGGAAGGCCGAGGCTTCCGATGCTCCCGCTTCCTGAGAAGGAAAGAGGCGAGCTTCAGAAGATCGTGGAGGATTTCCGCAAGTAGGAGCTTATGAGCTGGGAGATGAAGAAGGCTGCGGCCCATCACGGTGCCGCAGCCTTCAGTTTGCCTAGCTTAGAACAGAGATGCAGTCAGGAATATGGTCGCCATGAGCGAAGACACCAGGGAGACGACGGTTATCTGTGTGTTGATCGAAGGGCCGGCCGTGTCCTTGAATGGGTCTCCGACAGTGTCGCCCACTACTGCGGCTTTGTGGGTATCCGAACCCTTGCCGCCGTTGTTTCCAGCCTCGACGAACTTCTTGGAGTTGTCCCAAAGGCCGCCGGCGTTTGACATGAACAGCGCGAACAGAAGGCCGCTTACTATGTTGCCGGCGAGGAAGCCTCCTATGGCCTGCACTCCGCCTATGAAGCCTACAAGCAGGGTGAGCACGATTGCAGCAAGCCCTGCGGGGATGAGCTCCTTGATTGCGCCATCGGTTGCGATTTCGATGCACTTGTCGTACTCAGGCTCTACGCCCTTCCGGCCTTCCTTAAGCCCCACGATCTCATTGAACTGCCTGTGAATTTCTGCGACCATGCGCTGCGCGTTCCGGTTGACGCCCAGCATCAGCATGGCCGAGAACACGGGAGGAAGGGCAGCTCCGATGAGAAGGCCGAAGAAAACGATAGGGTTCATGATGTCGAAGCTTGCTATGCCGGCCAGACCAAGCTCTGCTGCCGCGGCATTAACCTCGCTGATGAAGGCTCCGAGCAGCGCAATGACGGTAAGGCCGGCAGCTCCTATGGCGAAGCCCTTCGTAACTGCCTTTACGGTATTGCCCGCGCTGTCGAGCTGGTCAGTGGTGGAGAGGACCTCCTCACCGAGATTGCCTATCTCGGCAAGGCCCCTTGCATTGTCGACTATAGGGCCATATGCGTCATTGGAGATAATCATTCCGACTATGGAGAGCATACCGACTGCTGCCATTGAGATGCCGAACATCGCATATCCAGGGCCCAGAGGTTCGCACAGCTTGTAGGCCGCAAGGGCTGAGACTGCGATTCCTATCATGGCGGGGAGCACGCTCAGAAGGCCGTAGGATACTCCGGAGAGTATGGTGAAGGCAGGACCCGATTCCGATGCCTTGGCAACCATATGAACCGGCGGTTTGGAATCGTCTGTGAAGTAGTCGCTGGTTATGCCAATTATCACACCGACTACAAGGCCGACGGCGCTGGCGCCCCAGATCCGCCACTCGAAACCTAAAGCCCATGTCGCCAGCGCCGTAAGGACGGCGAACACTGATGTCGTAACGTATGTGCTGCTGTTGAGCGCCTTGGTGGGATTACCGTTCGCCCCTATCCTAGCGGTCGCTACGCCGATAATCGAGGAGAGAAGTCCGATGGCTGCGTAGCTGAACACCATGGTTACATTCACGTTTCCGCCCACCGCCCTGTCAAGGCTCAAACCCATGACAAGCGCCGCTGCCATCGACGCGACGTTCGAATCGAAGAGGTCCGCCCCCATGCCTGCCACGTCGCCGACGTTGTCGCCGACGTTGTCCGCCACGACGGCGGGGTTCCTGGGGTCGTCCTCAGGGATGCCCAGCTCTACTTTTCCGACGAGGTCAGCCGAGATGTCTGCGGTCTTGGTGAATATGCCGCCTCCGGCCTTGGCGAACAACGCCAGGGAGCTTGCTCCGAAACTGAAGCCCAGAAGGGCTGTCGTGCTTCCGGTGAGTATGAATACCAGGGAAACACCCAGAAGGCTGCTGCCTACGACTGCCATGCCCATGACCGCGCCGCCTCTGAAGCCAGCCATGAATGAAGGCTGGATGCCCTGTTTAGCAGCTTCAGCCGTCTTCATATTGGCGATGGTGGCAACCTGTATGCCGATCTTGCCGGCAACCGCAGAGAACACGGTTCCTCCGATATATGCGACCGCCATGACGATGTTGTCGAGGACGGAGCCGCTCCATACGGGCTTAGGCAGGAACAGGAAGATGAGGACCGCTGCTACGCCCGCGAACTTGGTAAGCATGAGGTACTCCTTCCTTAGGAAGGTGCTCGCGCCCGAGGAGATGAGCTTGCCGACTTCGGCGATGCGCCTGTTCGACGAGGGGCGGGCTTTCACCCAGCCATAAAGCCAGAACGCGAAGATGAATGCTGCGAACGCCACTGCAATGGAGCCGATGAGCGATGCACCAAGAAGATTCTCCATGGATAACACCTCCGTCAAGCACGATTGGGCTTCTGTCTGCTATAATGCGCCTGCGCCTTCAATAGTTCAACGGTCAAAGAACGGGCTCTTGCCGGTAGCAGAGAGGGGTACGCCGATTACCGTGTCGGACGACATGAGCCCCATCCTCCTGGCAACCACTCCGATCCTGTACATAATCCTGTTGTCGACGTTGTGAATCGATGCGGTCTTTACCGCAGAACCAAGGGCTATGCCCAAATCCTGCATCTTCCATGCGCAGTTGGGCCCAGCGAACTCGGAGCCTTCCCTGTGCGCATTCGCCAGCTCGGCGCACGTGTCGAAGCCACAAGCCCCGCAGTTTAGCCCTATGCCCGCGCACTTCCTGAGCCCCAGAAGGAGCACTGCAGCCGAAGTTTCGACCCCTTTTGCGTCCCTGTCGAAGTTCTTCTTGCCGCTTTCGATGCCGTAAGCGCGCATGGCGTCCGCCATCTTCCTCAGCTCATCGCCTGTTATAAGGGCGATGTCGATGAAATCAGAACCAGCGGCCTTGGGAGCGGTGCGGGCTGAAAGTGCCATGAGCTCACCTACGCGGATCACGGTCTCTGTCATATCCATCCAAAACACCTCCGAAATGCCAGTATCGATTGGACTGATGAATAATCTGCATATAGAATATAATCATTCTATCAGGAGGTAGCACCAATGCCAAAGACAATGAGACTTTCCTCATGGAACGTCAACGGGATAAGGGCTTCAGTCAAGAAGGAACAGGGGATTCTGACCTACCTGAACGGCTCAAAGCCCGATGTTGTGGGTGTTCAGGAGGTCAAGGCCGACAAGAGCCAGATCCCCTCGATGCTGCTTGAGCTGCCAGGATACAGTACATACTTCCATACAGGTGAGATCAAAGGTTATTCGGGGGTCGGTCTTATCTCCAGGATGGAGCCCATGGAGCTAGGTGACAGGCTGGGCGTCGATGAATTCGACCGCGAGGGCCGCTTTATATGGGCCGACTACGGAAGCTTCATAATGGCCAACGTCTACTTCCCGAACGGCGGCCAGTGGCCGGAGCCATGGCCATTGGGGCTGGAATGGCCGAGGGATCTCAGCTGGCAAGGATGGCTCGATTACGGCGGATGGCCGGAGTGGCTGGGAAGGCTCAAGTACAAGATGGCCTTCTACGAGAGGTTCAGGCAGTGGGCCAAAGAGGTGAGGGCCTCAGGGAAGCACCTAATCGTGTGCGGCGATGTGAACACAGCCCATAAGGAGATAGACCTTTCCAGGCCCAAGAACAACGAGCGTACGACCGGCTTCCTGCCGGGAGAGAGGGAATGGATAACCAGCTTCCTCGATGACGGCTTCGTGGATTCATTCAGGGCGTTCAACTCGGATGGGGAGAACTACTCCTGGTGGGACATGAAGACCAGGGCCAGGGACAGGAATGTGGGCTGGAGGCTGGACTACTTCTTCGTGGATGAGGAGTTCATGGCTAACGTGAAGGGGGCTTCAATAGAAAAGGACGTCTACGGTTCCGACCACTGCCCGGTGACGGTGACAGTCGAGCTTCCATAAGGAAAGAGGCCTTTCAGACGAAATATATCAGAAGAAGGCCGAGCAACGATCCGATTACGGTGCCATAGGTGCCCGAGTGGCCTATCGCGCTCTTCTGCGATTCAGGTATCAGCTCATCTGCGACTATGTAGAGCATGGCGCCTGCGGCGATGCCAAGCGAGACCGATACCATTGCGGGGGATATCAACCCGAACGCAGCTCCCAAAAAGGCTCCGAGGGCCATGGGAAGGCCTGCGGCCGCCCCTATGGTGAGCACCTTCCAGCGGCATATGCCGCAGCCTGCAAGGGGGGTTCCCAGTGCGAGACCTTCAGGAAGGTTATGAAGGGCGATGGCTACGAAAAGGGTGAAGCCGAGCTCGCTGCTGTGGGCGTATCCGGCCCCTATTGCGAGCCCTTCAGGCAGGTTGTGGAGCGCAATTCCGAGAGCTGTAAGAAGGCCAGTCTTGTACAAGCGGACATTGACGTTCGGTTCAAGCATGGTGAAGTGCCTGTGTGGAAGCATCTTGTCGATGAAGGTCATGCTAAGGGCGCCGATCAAGAATCCGGCATATGCGATCAGCATGCCGGCGTTGTTCTTAGGATAAGCAAGGTTTCCCGCATGGACTGCCTCAGGCATAAGGTCGGCGAAAACGAGCGCCACCATGACCCCTGCAGCTATTCCGAGCATGAGGCTTATGTACTTTTCGGCTTTCCTTCCCAGAAGCGTGGGCAGGATGCTACCGATCGAGGTGCTGACGAGCCCCGCGAACAGGCCGATGAGCGTCACATATAGTATCTGCAAAGATAAAGCCCCGCTTTCTGCGCATTGCCCAAGATGTGCTTTCCTGTATTATGATACATTCATGGAAGATTGCGCAAACCGCGATCGATACGGAGGTGCGAGATGTTCCTTGCAGTTGACGTAGGGAATACCAATATTGTCCTAGGCATATTCGACGGGGCGAGGCTGGCCGCGTCTTTCAGGCTCTCCTCGGACAGGGGAAGGACTTCGGATGAGTACGGGATCCACATGCAGCAATTCATGGCGCACCTCGGGATACGGTTTGAGGAGCTTACAGGCGCCATCATATCGTCGGTCGTGCCTCCGCTCAACGAGACTATGGAGAAGGCGGTCCGGGATTACTGCGGGATAGCATCCCCCTTGCAGCTGGGCCCCGGAGTCAGGACAGGCCTTTCCATTAAGATCGAAAACCCTAAAGAGGTGGGGGCGGACAGGGTGTGCGACGCGGTCGCGGTCAGCGAGCTGTATGGCTCGCCGGCGATTGTCGTGGACTTCGGCACTGCAACAACGTTCAGCGCAGTAGACGCGGACGGCGCATTCATCGGAGGAGCCATCGCCCCGGGGGTCATGACAGCAGGAGACGCCCTGTTCTCCAAGGCTTCAAAGCTTCCGAGGGTGGACATAGCGAAGCCCAGGGCGGCCATAGGCAAGAACACCGTGACAGCCATGCAGTCAGGCATATTCTTCGGAGCCATAGGCATGGTGGAGGAGATAGTAAGAAGGATGAAGCATGAGATGGGAGAAGGAGAGGTCAAGGTCATCGCAACCGGCGGCCTTGCGGGGCTCATAGCGGCAGAGACGGCAGCCATCGACCTTGTCGACCCAGACATCACGCTTCAGGGAATGAGAATCATATATGAAAGGAACGTGAGCTCATAGTGGCTGAGAAGGAGCTTTTCGAAGCATCCGGGGATGCAGGCCTTGCCGGCGGTGCCGAAAGGGTTGTCATCGCCGCAGTAGAGTCGTCCACAAACAGCGCTGGTGAGGTCTTCGATGAAGACGAATCCCTCGCTGAGCTGGCTGAATTGATCAAATCCGTCGACGGCGTAGTCGTCGGCCAGATGATACAGAAGAGAAGGAAGCCTGACCCGGCGTACTACATAGGAAGCGGTAAGGCTGAGGAGCTGGCGGTCATGTGCGAGGCGCTTGACGCATCCACGGCAGTATTCGACGACGAGCTTACCCCGGGCCAGCATGCGAAGCTGGAGGAGATAATCAAAAGGAAGGTGATCGACCGCACTCAGGTCATCCTCGACATATTCGCAAGGCGCGCATCCACTGCCGAAGGGCAGCTGCAAGTGGAGCTCGCCCAGCTGGAATACCTGCTGCCCAGGCTCATAGGAAGCAGGGGATCTCTTTCAAGGCTCGGCGGCGGGATAGGCACGAGGGGCCCCGGGGAGACCAAGCTTGAAACCGACCGCAGAGTGATAAGAAGAAGGCTCTCCGATATAAAGAGAAGGATCGAGGAAGTCAAGGCGAGAAGGCAGATACAAAGGAGTCAGAGAAGGCAGAATGAGCTTCCGGTGGCTTCCCTGGTTGGATACACCAATGCAGGCAAGTCCAGCCTTCTGAACCTGCTTACTGGCTCTTCGGTGTTGGTCGAGGACAAGCTCTTCGCGACGCTTGACCCTACCACGAGGAAGCTTGCCCTTCCAAACAGGCAGGAGATGCTCATAACCGATACCGTCGGCTTCATAAGGAAGATACCGCACCATCTGATAGTGGCCTTCAGGGCGACGCTCGAAGAGACGCTGGAAGCCGATATGCTCATCCACGTCGTGGACGCGTCCAGCAGCTACGCAGCTGAGCAGTACGATGCCGTCATGTCGGTCCTCTCCGAGCTGGGAGCGGCGGAAAAACCGATGATAACCGTCCTGAACAAATCTGACAGGGAGAGCTCCGCGGAAGGCGTTGTTAAGCTCAGAAGCTTCGTCCCCAACCCGGTGGTGATGTCGGCGCTCACGGGAGAGGGCATCGACGCGCTGCTCTCAGAGGCCATGAGGGTGCTTTCGTCAAGATTGGTCAGGGTAGAGGCTTTCATGCCGTACGACGAACCGCTTCTAAGGGAAGTAGAGGCCAAGGGCGACATAATCACGAGGGATTACGTGGACAACGGGGTCAAGCTAGTAGCCGAGGTGGAGCATGTGCTCGCTGCAAGGATAGAGGCGAAGTACCCGAGGAGTCCCGGGAGGGGAAATGGGTCTTAGGATAGGCGGTTTCGAGGTGAAGGGGGCGCCTGTAGTGCTGGCGCCCATGGCAGGTGTAACCGACCTGCCGTTCAGGATAATCACAAGGCGCATGGGAAGCGCAGTCTCATATACCGAAATGCTCAGCGATATGGCCCTCACCTATGGGAGCAGGAAGACGAGGGCAATGCTTAAGCTTCATCCTATGGAGCTTCCGGCAGTAGTGCAGCTTGCGGGATCCCGGCCGGAAGTTATGGCCAAAGCGGCGGCAATGGTGGAGGAAGCCGGGGCAAGCGCTGTGGATATCAACATGGGATGCCCCATGCAGAAGATCACCTCCAACGGCGAGGGAGCGGCCCTCATGAGGGATCCTGCCAGGGCGGAGGCGATGATAAGGGCGGTGAGGTCGGCAGTATCCATCCCGGTCACCGTGAAGATAAGGAAGGGCTGGGACGAATACAGCGAGAACTACATGGATTTCGCGCTTATGTGCCAGGATGCCGGCGTCTTAGCCCTTGCCATCCATGCAAGGACCAGGAGGCAGTTTTATTCCGGGGATGCGGACTGGGGTGCAATTGCGAAGGTGAAGTCCGCCCTATCCATACCCGTCATAGGAAACGGCGACATAAGAAGCGCCTTTGATGCCGACAGGATGCTCCGCGAGACGGGCTGCGACGCAGTCATGGTCGGGCAGGGTGCGCTTGGGAACCCCTGGATATTCAGCGAGGCTAAGGCGCTTCTGGAAGACGGCTCCGTCATTGACCCCCCAGAAGTAGGGGAGATATTCAAAGTCGCCAGGGAGCACCTGGATGGCATGGTCGAGCACTTCGGCGAGAAATCCGCATGCCTCAAGATGAGAAAGCACCTGTCGTGGTATGTAAAGGGGCTAAGGCAGGCCACGGACGCGAAGGATATCATCAACTCCTGTTCGACAAGGCAGCAGATGTACGATTTCATGACCGAGTATGAGGATTTCCTCATGAAGACTCCGGTGACGCACATGAGATATTCCCACGCAAGCCTTGTTAAGGAGGATGCGAGGGTATAGAATTCTGTTGTGCACAAAGATGTACACAGGAGGCCTCATGGAACTCGTAAGGATCGGCGACAAGGTGATCGACCGCGACAAGATAGTAAGAATGGTCGAAAGGGTGCTCGAGGCGAGGTCCCAGGGCCAATCTCAGACCGAAGCGGCCTCCAGCCTTGGTCTGGACCGCTCCTTTATCTCTCGCCTTGAGGCCATCGGCGAGGTGCGCAAGGGTTTGAAGCTCGCCCTAATTGGTTTTCCGATATCCAACAGGGAGCAGGTGGAGCAGGTTGCCAAGGAGGAGGGCCTCGACTATGTCTGGGTGATGGATGACAGGCAGAGATGGGCCTACGTAAGGGGGAAGACCGGGATTACCCTTCTAAACGACCTTATGAGGATAATCGGGGACCTGAAGGACTACGATGCGCTCATAATGGTCGGCTCTGACATGAGGGTGAGGATAGCAGAGGCGCTTATGGGCAACAAGGTGTACGGAATCGAGCTGGGCAAGTCTCCCATCAAGCGCGACGTGGAGCTCGACCCGGCCAAGCTGAGGCAGATCATAAGGGAGATAAAGGGCTAACGGTAAGGCCTTTGACCGACAAGGAGGGGATCGCTTGAAGCATATCGTGAGCGTAAGCCTGGGATCTTCTTCCAGGGACCATAAAGGAAGCATGGACGTGTTCGGAGAGGAGTATGTGCTGGAAAGGCGCGGCACGGATGGCGACATAGACAAAGCCATATCCCTTCTTAGGGAGCTTGACGGCAAGGTGGACGCTTTCGGCATGGGAGGAATAGACATCTACCTGGCAGGCATGGGGAAGAAGCTCATATTCCGCGACGCGAAGAGGATAGCGGCGGCGGCGAAGATCACCCCGCTTCTGGACGGGACCAGCATGAAGTCAGGCATAGAGTATCGGGCTGTGAAATACGCAGCTGAGCAGGCGGGCCTGGAGATCAAGGGGAAGAGGGTCTTCCTCGTCTCCACGATAGACAGGCTCGGGATGGGGGAAGCATTCGAGGAGATGGGCTGCGACATGGTCTACGGCGACGCCATGTACGCCCTGGGTCTGAACTGGCGCCTAACGAGGATAACGCAGGTGAAGCGAATCGCGGCAATTCTTGGCCCCGTGCTCGTGCAGCTTCCGTTCAAGTGGCTGTATCCGGTAGGAAAAGCCCAGGAGGATAAACCCAGGCAGAAGAAGTGGGGCCAGTACTACAGCTGGGCGGATATTATCGCCGGCGATTTCATCTACATAAACAAGTACCTCCCGGACGATATAAAGGGGAAGACAGTCATAACCAACACAGTGACGAAGCAGGACGTGGAGGAGCTGAGGAGAAGGGGAGCCAAGGCGCTTGTTACAACGACCCCTGAAGTGGATGGAAGATCCTTCGGCACGAACGTGATGGAAGCGATGCTTACCGTGGCGATAGGCAAGAAACCGTCCGACATCACGGAAGCCGATTACATGTCGATGCTGGACAAACTGGGCGTCAAGCCAAGAGTGGTGGTCTTCTAACTGATTTTGCATCTTGACATGTAGCCCCGGCATCCGCATAATCTTTCTGTATCACGCGGCAACTTGGGTTTATATCCAGCTTGCCGCATGTATTTTACTTCTTTTTTCAATAAGGGGATTGAATATGGCAGAGAAGGATGTTTTCCTGACAATCGACGGGCTTAGGAAGATCGAGAAGGAACTGGACTTCCTTAAGGGCGAGAAGCGCCTCATGATCGCAGAGAGAATCAAGCAGGCAAGGGAATTCGGTGACATAACCGAGAATTCGGAATACGACGACGCCAAGAACGAGCAGGCGGAGGTCGAGCAGCGCATTTCGTTGCTTGAGGTGCTCCTTGCCAAAGTCAAGATCATCGACGAGACCGAGCAGGAAAAGGACATAGTATCCCTGGGGAGCACCGTAATCCTCAAGGACGTCGATTACGACGAAACCGAGAAGTATACGATAGTAGGGTCAGCCGAGGCAAACCCGATGGAAAACAGGATATCGAACGAATCGCCGGTCGGAAGGGCGATAGTGGGAAAGATGGTCGGGACGGTCGTCGAAGTGGCAGCCCCCGGTGGAAACATCAAGTACCAGATCGTGGAGATCTGCGTTTAATGCGAGGTGCAGCATGGAGGAGCTAAGGGAAACGGCAGCTGAGACCGTAACTGCTACACAGCTCGACGAGGGCGAGGAGATAATCAGGCGCAGGAACGTAGCCGAGAGGTGGTCCGAGATCGGCCTTAAGCCCTACGGCGGCAAGTTCGGAAGGGACACTGATGCAAAGGACTGCGCGGACAGGTTCGAGGAGCTGGAAAACAAGGAAGTGAAGCTTGCCGGCAGGGTGATGGCGATAAGAAGCCACGGGAAGGCATCTTTCGCAGACCTCAGGGACCAATCAGGCAAAGTCCAGCTCTACTTCAAGCAGGATGTCCTGGGAGACGCGCTCTACGAGCAGTTTCTCATGGTCGACCTCGGTGACATAATCGGCGTGACCGGGACCGTCTTCAAGACCAGGCGCGGGGAGATAAGCGTCCAGGTCTGCTCATTTGTGATGCTGGCAAAGGCTTTAAGGCCCCTTCCCGACAAGTGGAGCGGGCTTAAGGACATCGACGCCCGCTACCGCCAGAGATACGTCGACATGATAGCGAATCCCGACGTGAGGAAGACATTCCTGACAAGAAGCGCCATCGTGGCAAGCATAAGGCGCTTCATGGACGGAAGGGGATTCGTGGAGGTGGAGACTCCTTCGATGCATGCCATCGCAGGAGGTGCCGCAGCGAAGCCCTTCATCACCCATCACAACGCCCTTGATATGGACATGTACCTGAGAATCGCAACGGAGCTGCATCTGAAGAGGCTTCTGGTGGGCGGCATGGAGCGCGTCTACGAGATGGGCAGGATCTTCAGGAACGAGGGCATATCCACCAAGCACAACCCCGAGTTCACTTCGATTGAGGCATACCAGGCGTATGCCGATTACTACGACATGATGGAGCTCACCGAAAGTCTTGTGGCAAACGCCGCCGAGGTGGCTCTGGGCACTACGAGGATCAAGTACCAGGGGCAGGACATCGACCTTACGCCGCCCTGGCCCAGGATGACTATGGCTGAGCTGGTCAGGGTCCACACAGGCGAGGACATCGTCAGGATGCAGGACTCAGCGGCCAGGTCAGCTGTCGCAAGGCTAGGACTTGAGATAGCACCGCACGCCACGATGGGGCAGTGCCTCAACATGGCATACGACGAGTTGGTCGAACCGAAGCTCATACAGCCCACAATCGTCATGGACTATCCCATAGAGGTATCCCCGCTAGCAAAGCGCCGCGAGGACGACCCGAGGTTCACATACAGGTTCGAAGCCGTCTGCGTAGGCCGCGAGCTGGCAAACGCATTCTCAGAGCTCAACGACCCCATAGACCAGCGCGGAAGGTTCGAGGCGCAGGTGGGCGAAAGGGAGAAGGGCGACGAAGAGGCCCATATGATGGACGACGACTTCGTCACGGCGCTGGAGCATGGCATGCCCCCGGCGGGCGGGCTCGGAATAGGTATAGACAGGCTAGTGATGCTCCTCACCGATTCGGCTTCCATAAGAGATGTCATCCTATTCCCGACGATGAGGCCGAAAGCCTGATTGCAAGGCAACATGCTGCATGATATATTAAATATTGCGTCTATTTGGTAACCAGGGCCCGTAGCTCAGCTGGGAGAGCGCTAGAATCGCACTCTAGAGGTCGCGCGTTCGATCCGCGTCGGGTCCACCAGTTTACCGGGGCCGGAATTATCCGGTCCCGGTTCGTTTTTTTCGCCTGTGCGCTTATTCGTACAAGCTTTGAATTGAAGAAGGCGGCGGGATTCGTTAGAATCTAAGACGGAAGAAAATCTCGGAGGAGGTAGCAGAAATGCCCCATTTCATCTCAGTTGAGTGCATAGGCTGCGGAAGCTGCATGGCAGAGTGCCCTACGGCTGCGATTACCGAAGGGACCCCTTACGTAATCGACCCAGACAAGTGCATCGACTGCGGCGCTTGCGCGGTAGTCTGCCCGGTTTCCTGCATCAGCCAGAGGTAGTGCACCCAAGTCCCATATCCGGCTCCCCGGAAAGTCGGGGAGCCTGAGTATGCACCGTCTGCGGACAGCGGACGTGAACATAAATGCCGATAAGGATGTGATTCTTATGAGTGACAAGATACAGGGCACCTGGAAGGTGAAGGTAAGCCTGATTTCCATGCTTAAAGGCGGCGTCATAATGGATGTCGTGAATGCCGAGCAGGCGAAAATCGCCGAGGAGGCGGGAGCTGTCGCAGTAATGGCGCTGGAGAGGGTCCCTGCCGACATAAGGGCAGCCGGCGGCGTCGCCAGGATGTCGGACCCCAAGATGATCATGGAGATCAAGGAAGCTGTTACAATTCCTGTAATGGCCAAGGCTAGGATAGGCCATTTCGTGGAGGCGCAGGTGCTGGAAGCCATAGGCGTCGACTGCATCGACGAGAGCGAAGTGCTCACCCCCGCCGACGACAAATATCACATCAACAAGCATGACTTCAAGATACCCTTCGTCTGCGGCTGCAGGAACCTCGGAGAGGCATTAAGACGCATCGGCGAGGGTGCGGCTATGATGAGGACCAAGGGCGAGGCAGGCACCGGCGACGTTATCGAGGCCGTGAAGCACATGCGCCAGGTGAGCGAGGATATGGCCCGCCTTCAGTACCTGCCCAAGGAGAGCCTGATGACCGCAGCCAAGGAGATGGGCGCCCCATACGACCTGGTGCTGCAAGTAGCTGAGACAGGAAAACTGCCCGTCATCAACTTCGCGGCAGGCGGCATCGCAACGCCTTCGGACGCAGCGATGATGATGCAGCTGGGATGCGACGGTGTGTTCGTCGGCTCCGGAATATTCAAATCCGACAATCCGGCGGTAAGGGCAAAGGCCATTGTTGATGCAGTCGCGCACTTCAACGAGCCTTCGATAATAGCGGAAGTCTCCAAGGGTCTGGGTGAAGCGATGAGGGGAATCGCAGTACAGAGCATGCGCGAAGAGGATAAAGTCCAGGGCAGGGGCTGGTAAGAGCATATCGGAGGGTTAAGGCTTGCTTAGGATAGGCGTACTTTCTTTCCAGGGCGACGTTTCGGAGCACATGGACCTAGTGAGGCTTGCAGGCGCCGAGCCTGTGGCAGTCAAGAACGATGCAGCCTTGGCATCGGTATCAGGCCTGATATTGCCTGGTGGAGAGAGCACATGCCAAGGGAAGCTGCTAAACCGCTGCGGCATGGACAGGCAGATCATCGACAGGATAACCGGAGGAATGCCGGTCTTCGGGACATGCACAGGGGCGATTCTCCTAGCCAGGGAGATCGAGGGCAGCAGTCAACTGAGGCTTGGCACGATGGGAATCAGGATTGCTAGGAACATCTTCGGCTCCCAGATAGACAGCTTCGAGACAGGCCTGGATATCAGGGACATAACCGACAGCGAAAGGTACGGCAAGGGCGAGTTCAGGGCCCTTTTCATACGAGGGCCGCTCATCACAGGGACGGACCCAGGCGTCGAGGTCATGGCAGTATATGACAGGAAGATCGCCTTGGCAAGGCAGGATAACATGCTCGCCTGCTCTTTCCATCCTGAGATGGGCCAGGACGCAAGGATCCACAAGTACTTCGCTGACATGGCCGAGGAGTACGAGAAAAGGAAGTAGAGGTGGCCACATGAGCCTTGAGAATCTGCGTGCGCAGGATCCGGAGCTCGCAGAGGCGATCACCCGGGAGGTCAACAGGCAGAGGGCAAAGATTGAGCTCATCGCCTCGGAGAATTTCGTAAGCGAGGCGGTCTTGGAGGCAGCGGGCTCGCCGCTTACAAATAAGTACGCAGAAGGATATCCCGGCAAGCGTTACTACGGCGGCTGCGAGCATGTGGATGTTGCGGAGAACCTGGCCATCGAAAGGGCCAAGCAGCTTTTTGGGGCGGACCATGCGAATGTGCAGCCTCATTCAGGGGCTCAGGCAAACACTGCCGTATACTTCGCCGCACTGAATCCTGGTGATACAGTCCTTGGGATGAACCTGGCCCACGGCGGGCACCTTACGCACGGAATGGCGATCAACATCTCAGGCAAGTACTTCAACTTCATACCTTACGGCGTGTCGCCAACCGACGAACGGATAGACTACGATGCGCTCGAAGCTCTGGCTATGGAGCACAGACCGAAGATGATAGTGGCCGGCGCGTCAGCGTACCCCAGGATAATCGATTTCCAGCGCTTCAGGAGGATAGCCGACATGGCTGGAAGCCTCCTGATGGTGGACATGGCCCACATCGCGGGGCTTGTTGCGGCAGGGGAGCATCCCAGCCCTGTGCCGTATGCGGATTTCGTGACGACTACTACACACAAGACGCTGAGAGGACCCCGCGGGGGCATGATCCTTTGCCGAGAGGAGTGGGGCAAGAAGGTGGATTCCGCCATTTTTCCCGGCATACAGGGCGGGCCTCTGATGCACATTATCGCGGCCAAGGCAGTCGCCTTCAAGGAGGCCCTTGAGCCCGGGTTCAAGCTATATCAAAGCCAGGTTGTTAGAAACGCCAGGGCTCTTGCGGAAGCCCTTAGTGTAAGGGGCTTCAGGCTGGTATCCGGAGGTACCGACAACCACCTGATGCTACTGAACCTGACCGGCACAGGCGTGACCGGCAAGCAGCTTGAAAAGGCGCTGGATGCGGTCGGTATAACCGTGAACAAGAACGCAGTGCCCTTCGACACAGAGAAGCCCACTGTAACCAGCGGGATAAGGCTGGGTACACCTGCTATGACGACAAGGGGCATGAAGGAGCACGAGATGGAAATCATTGCGGACCTTATCGACGGGGTTTTCCACAACCTTGGGAAAGAGGATGAATTACAGAAAATCGCGTTTGAAGTAGCGAATCTTACAAAAACCTTTTATTTATACACGGAATATATATAATGTATGTGAGGCTATCCGGAAAGGGCAGAACCCTTTGCGAGGCCCTGTCGAGGCGTGTGAAGCAGTCAATCTAGGTTGATGTGGATCATAAGGCAACACTGGACAGGGAACACCCTGTCCTTAGTATTGTATATATACCGAAAGGGGGAGAAGAAATGGCAAAGCTTGTGGAGATACGCTGGCACAGCCGCGCAGGCCAGGGAGCGAAGACCGCAGCCCTGACGCTCGCGGAGGCAGCCATCGAATCCGGCAAGTACGCGCAGGCGTTCCCGGAATACGGACCTGAACGCATGGGGGCACCCATGCAGGCGTTCAACAGGATCGCAGACGAAGTGGTCTCAGTGCACAGCAATGTCCAGAACCCGTCCATAGTGGTGATACTAGACTCAAGCCTCATCGGGGCGACGAACGTATCAGTCACAGCAGGTGTACCGGAAGATGGCACATATATCGTGAACACCCTGCTTCCTTCCGCTGATGTCAGGAAGAAGCTTGGGGTCGGCAAGTCGGCTAAGGTCTATACGGTGGACGCGACCGGCATAAGCATCGACACCATCGGCAGGTTCATGCCGAATACTCCGATGATAGGCGCGCTTATAAAAGTCACAGGCCTTCTCGACTGGGACCTCGTGCTTGCGGAGACGCGCGCAAAGCTTGGCAAGAAGTTCAACAAGGATGTTATCGACAAGAACATCATGGCCATGGAGAGGGCCTATAAGGAGGTGCGCTCCTGATGATCCCCGATAAGAACAAGGGTTGGAAAGACGTTCCGAAGGCCGGGCGCATACTCGACGCGGGTTCCGCAAACGAGTATGAGACTGGCGGCTGGAGGACTTACAGGCCGGTATACACGCCTGAAAACTGCATTCAGTGCATGTTCTGCTGGATATATTGCCCGGACTGCGCGATCAAGGTGGTAGACGGCAAGATGTCAGGCATCGACTATACACACTGCAAGGGCTGCGGGATTTGCGTCCGCGAGTGCCCCACCAAGCCCGAGAAGAGGGCCCTCGTCTTCGTTAAAGAGGATGAGGCCAAGGCAAAGGAGTGAGCGGAATGACGAAACTGGTAGGGAAGACAGGCAA
>CAZJHY010000030.1:0-17843 GCA_964545975.1 uncultured Clostridia bacterium
AGCTGAGCTATTCGCCCCGGGTCGCTTGACGATGCTTTATCATTATAACCTGCCTACATCGGCCTATGCAATATCAATGTTGGTCCCGTTTCGAAACCTCAGTCCCTGCTTGACGCCTTATCCATGCTCCTGAGCTCCGATGCCGCGAATTTCCTGCCGTAGTTGAACAGGAACTGGTTGGCATATCCTGCCAGAGCACCGTAGCGTTCCTTGGCCCACTGCCTGATCCTCCTGTGGTTGATGCTCATACCGTCGAAATACAGAAGCCTTACTATCCTCTCTATCCATACATCAACGGGAAAGGCTTCAGGCTTGTCCATTGAGAAGAGCAGGATGCAGTCTGCAACCTTCTCTCCGATCCCATGAAGCTTCATGAGCTCTTTCTTGGCATCTACATAGCAGGATGCGGCAATCCCACCGAGGTCCAGCTCCCCGTTTATGGCTTTCTCAGCAGCCTCGCAGATGCCCCTGGTTCGAAAGCCGGCCTTGCAGGCCCATACTCCATCGTGTCCTGCCACGGCCAGTTGCTCCGGCCTGGGGAATGCGCGCCTTCTAGTCAGCCCTCCGCCTATCTCGTCGCCGTAAAGGTCCGAGAGGCTCTCCACTACCTTTGAGATGTTCTCCACACCGTTGTTTGCGGAGATGATAAACGAGATGAGCGTCTCCCACGGTTCCTGCCTCAATGTCCTAAGCCCGGTCGAGAGCTTGACCGCCTCGCGCATATGTCCGCCTGTGCCCATGAGAGCTTCCTCTATCGCCTCCTGGTCGGCGTCTACTGCGAGGTAATGCTCTATCATAGACAGCCCGTCAGCGGTGACGGGATTGACCACAATGATCTCCCCGCTTCTCAGTTGTCTCAGCTTGAAATACCTTCCACGGACAATACCCTCATGGCTTCCTTCTGGAAGCTTCCTCCACCTGAAAGACTGGCCGCTGTGAAGCGTCATCCCAAGGTCATAAGGGCCCTTGGGCTTAAGCAGGGCTCCGTGCGTAAGGCCCATCTCTGTCCCGCCAGGATTCAGCAGATCACTGCTCATCCTGAAGCCTCGATATCAGCTGGGCAAGAAGCCTCCCAAGCTCATCCTGCGCTTTGCCATACTCGACCCAGTCGGAGGATCTAAGGCTCTCAAGCGCCCTGTTGTATACCCTCTCTGCCTCTGCTGCCAGGCCCTTCGCATCCATGCCAGAATCCTGCCCGGGTACTAGGTCCGCGCTGCCTGAGCCCACAAGCATGCCGAGCGCTTCGGCCAGGTTGCTTCCCATCGCAATCCTCGTGCCGTCCGATGCGAGCACCAGTTTCATCTGCGGAAGCTGGCTTCTTTCCGCGGCGAGGAAGATCGGTTCGATGTAGAGCACCGAGCTGTCTATCGGATATACGAGCAGGTTGCCCCTTATAACGCTTGAGCCCTTCTGGCTCCAGAGGGCAAACAGCTTCGAGATCTCCGAATCCTGATCTATCTGCGATTCTATCTGCATTGGCCCGTAGAATATCCTCTGCTTGGAGAACTTGTAGACTATCATCTTTCCGTAGTCTTCCCCGTCGCACAGGCCTGCCATCCACGAGACCATGTTGTTCTTGCCGGCCGGGGTGAATGGCATCATTGACAGGAATATCTGCCCCTTCTCTGCATCGTCGGGAAGCGACATGTTCACGAAGTACGGCTTCATCTCAGCGGTGCCTGACCCGTAGACCTCGTAGGGGATGGCCCACAGGTCCTCCTTGTTGTAGAACTGCGCCGCGTCCTGCATATGGTAGATGGCGTACATCCTTGCCTGTATGGTGAACAGGTCCTCAGGGTATCTGAAGTGCTCCCTTACCTCCTCAGGCATCTCGTCTCCTGCCTTGAACAAGCCGGGGAATATCCTCGAGTAAGTCGCGGCTATCGGGTCATTGCCATCCACTATGTAGAAGCTCGCCTCTCCCGTGTACGCGTCGACTACCGCCTTGATGCTGTTTCTCATGTAGTTGGGGCCCCTTCCCCAGCTCGAATACTGCGGTATGGGCTGCGAGTACGGGAAGCCCTCCGTATAGGTGTAGGCGTCGGCCACCCATAGGAGCCTGCCATCTGCGATTACTATGTAGGGGTCAGCGTCGTACCAGAGGAAGGGGGCTATGCTGTAGAGCCTCTCTGTGACGGCTCTGCGATAAAGCACCCTGCTGTTGTCCGTGATGTCCCCCGACAGAAGAAGCTTCACGGTTCCGAGCTTGTAGGAGAACATGAGCCTTCTGAAGAAGCTTCCTAGGCTAATTCCACCTTCCCCCTGCCACCTGGTCTCCGCGTTCTGCTCTCCCATCGGGTAGTCGAACTCGTCAGTCGCCGTGTCAACTATCGCATAGTCGTCTGTAAGCTCCCCGAAGTATATCTCAGGCCTTTCGATGGCAAACGCCTTGTTGCCCTGGGGAGGTATGTCCTTCAGAAGGTACGTGGGAAGCCCCTCAGCCGTCGCCTCGTTAACCGGGCTTATGACCAGCCCATAGCCGTGCGTATACTTGAGGTGCCTATTAATCCAGGTCTGCGCCTGATCCGGAAGGCTGTCCACGTCCATCTCCCTTGCCGTCAGCATAACCTGCCTGAGCTTGCCGTCCACCTTGTATCTGTCTATGTCCACGTCATAGAAGTTATAGTAGAGCCTCATCTCCTGGAGCTGCGACAGCGTGGAAAGCAGGGGTTCCCAGTCCCAAAGCCTAATATTCTCGATTGTCCTGGCATTGTCGGCGAGGTCCTTCTTCGAGATGTCGCCGTCTGATATGAAGTCCCTCTCCTCGATCTTGTCGAGGTCGTAACCGGTCCTGGTGAAGTCGATATTGTACTCTATGAAGCGTTTCTCCGCCTCCAGTTCGTTGGGTTCGACGTACCATTGCTGCACGAGGCCAGGGATTACGGTTCCCGTAAGAAAGGAGCCTGCCAGCATTATTGCAGCGGCTGCGATAACTGGCTTGTAGCCCCTCTTGCTAATAAGGGCGAAGATGACCAGGCCTGCTGAAACGAAGCAAAGGGCAATCATCACCTTAAGGCCCGGAAGAGTCCCGTAGATGTCAGCGTAGCTAGCCCCGAAGGCGACCCCCCTGGGCGAGTACATGAGCCGGTAGATATCTAGCACGTAGCCTGCAGCCTTAGCTGTGAAGATTGCCGCAACAAGCGCGATGAGGTGGTTTCTTGCAGCGAAGCCCACCTTCGCGAACTTCATCCTGAACGATTTCTGCCTTCTTGATCCGAACGGCCCTGCCATCTCTACTTCGTAGGGTTCCATCACCAGCGCACCGAAGAGGTAGGACAAGCCTGCCATCGCCGCGGCAGCAATCAGTATCTGCATAGCTCCCCCGTAAATCATCTCGAAAAGGGGAAGCTTGAAAACATAGAAGGAGGCGTCTATCCCGAAAACTGGGTCCGGTTTTCCGAACGGTGTTGCATAGATGAACTGCTGTACCGCCATCCAGCTCGATCCCAGGGAAAGTCCTGCCGCAGCTGCGACGAACAGCGATGCTGCAGCGGTGATGTATTTGAGCGGCCTCATGTCCCTCCCCGGCACCGTCGCGCCCACCGATACCGCCCTTCCGATTATCGCGGAGTTTAAGAGCATGAAGGCCGCCACTGCAAGGAAGGCTGCACCGCCCGTCCCTATGGCAGTAAGTACCCTCTTTACGAAGACCGCCTTCTGAGCCAGGTCATCAAACCACCATAGCTCGGTGATAAACGAGCTGAGGATTGGAAGCACCACAGCGAATGCTATGAAAAGGACAGCGAACGCAATGGCGCCTGCGGTGATAATCCTCTCTGCCGCACCCTTATTTCTCAAAGCAACCACCTCCGGCTAACGCCAAGACAATTCTAATACTTCGATGCCCCGCCGGGGAATAAAAAAGCCGGACGGAAGCTTGCGCATCCGCCCGGCTGATATCCTTTGAGGGGTTATCAGGCCTCCGCGGCCTTCTCCACTATGGTGACCCTCTTGCCGTCCCTGCCGAACCTCTCGAAGCGGACATTGCCCTCCACAAGCGCAAAGAGCGTGTAGTCCTTGCCCATTCCGACTCCTGCGCCGGGATGGATCTTCGTGCCGTTCTGCCTTACGATTATGTTGCCGGCGATTACCGATTCGCCGCCGAACTTCTTGATGCCGAGCCTCTGCGCTGCAGAGTCCCTTCCGTTTCTGGAACTGCCGACACCCTTCTTATGTGCGAAGAGCTGCAAATTCATTCTTACCATGAAAGGCACCTCCATGCCGATTTTCAATCGTAGATTTTTATCCTGCCCGGGTATTCTTCCCTGATATCCCTTAGGGCGCCTAGCATCGTCTCAAGTATCGCCTCGGATTTTACCTCGGCTTCCCTTCCGATGCCGCCCTTCAGGATCACCTCAAGCCTTCCTTCCGAGCTTTCCGACTTGCTGACGGCCCCTGCCAGCCTTTCCAATCCGTTGGCTGCTGCTATCGCCAGGGCCGAAACCGCTGCGCAGACTATGTCGCTTCCGCTTTCTGCCCAGCCGGCATGTCCTTCGACGCGGTACCCGGCAATCTTTCCGCCGTCCCTGCGTACCCAGACTTCGATCATCTACGCCTCCAGGGCCTCGATCCTTACTTCAGTGAACGGCTGCCTGTGTCCTGTCTTGGTCCTGATCCTCTTCTTGGGCTTGTACTTGAAGACTACGACCTTTCTGGACTTGTCCTGAACCAGCACCGTCGCCTTGACTCTTGCGCCTTCCAACACCGGTTCGCCGATCTTGATCGTCTCGCCGTCTACGAACATCAGGACCCTGTCGAAGAAAATCTCGTCGCCCTTCACGCAATCAAGCTTCTCCACCCTAAGGGTCTGTCCGGGCTCGACCCGGTACTGCTTACCGCCGGTCTCGATTACCGCATACATAGGCAATTCTCCTTAATACAGGCTCGCCGGTTCAAGGCAGGTCCCATGGGACCTTTACTGGCCTTCTCCGTGCGGCAGTATGGCAGACAGGCTGCCACAGATAGAAAGTATATTATTCTCCGGCCTTTGTGTCAATCGTCAAGTTCTCGGAGCCTTCTGCCGGAGATTTCTTCCTTCGGGTGTATCTTCTCTTCGGCTTCTGCTCAGCTGCAGCTTGCGCCGCCGCATCTGGCTTCGTCTCGGTACGCGGCTCAGTCCGTTGCTCAGGCTGATGGCTCTTGGCGGTCTTGCCGGCGGGTTCGACCTTCACATCGCCGCCGGAAATCCTTGCCGTCTCAGCCGAGATACCTTCTGGCGCCTGGGCAGCCTGCTTCCTGGCAGCGGGCTTGCTACCCCTTCTTGACGGAGCCTTCTTCTCCTCTTGCTGGGATGCAGGTACCACCGGTTTATCAATGTCGGCCTTCTCTGCTGCGACAGGAGGCTTCTGCGGTACGGTTTCCGGCCTCTGATTGTAAGCTATGGCAGCAACCGGTATGGGTACTGAGGGGTTAGCCTCGTCCTCTCCTGCCTTGGATACAGGGATCTCCTCGCCGACCGGCGCTGCAGATTGACCTTCTGAGGCTGTCGGCTGGGAGGTCGGCTTCCTGCTGCGGTGGCGGCGGCGCCTTCTCTTCTTGGGCAGAGCCGCCGGCTCTGCAGCCTGATCCGCAGCTTTCTCCGAAGTGACGGCTTCCGGTGCTTCAATCGCTATTCCCTCTGCTTCAGGTTCTGTCGTCTCCTCTGGTGCAATCTCGCCATTATCAGGAGTTTCGGCTAAGACCGCTGCTCCTGCCGGCTTATTGGAGCTTCTGCGGTGGCGGCGGCGGCGCCTCTTCTTCTTTACCTCCAGCACCGCCTCCGGTCCTGCCTCCGCCTGAGGCATGGCAGGCTGCTCAGCCGGGGCTGCTTCCTCCTGCTTTCTTGCCTGCAGATGCGCTCTGGGCTCTCTTGCCTCTACTATGAGGCCGTCTTCCTCTTCTTCTTCCTGAATGCCCCTGTATTGGCGCCTTGTTTCTGGCTGCCCCTCCACCCGCGCCTTGGCATAGGCCTTGAAAACCCTGCTGACCTTCACCTTGACGGTCTTTCCAACGAGCGGAGCCGCATCCTCTATGTGTATCTCCATTCCCTTGTAGGTGCCTATGCCCTGTTCAGGCCTGTCGGTGTTTATCCTGTTCACCGTCACTTCGATGACATCGGACTTCTTGACCGGATGAACCAGGGCGAGTATCTCCTCAAGGCTTCCGATTGCTATCACCTTGACATCATCCCTGCCGAGGTTGGAGTCGGCCTTGATGAAGATGTCCCTCATGGTCTGCTGCTCAAGTTCAACTATCGCCGCGGAGCTGTCATGAGATAGCTCCCCTGCCACATATGGGTTCAGGCCAATGAGGAGGGCTTGCATGTCTGTGGCGGCAGCCTCCCTCTTTATAAGGCGCTCGGCCCTTAAGGCGAGCGTCTCCTCGGAGATGACCTTTCCCCTGCCGTCGCAGATGTCGCATGTCCGGTGCGTAAGCTCCACTAAACCCTGCTGCGACTTCTTCCTTGTCATCTCGATGAGGCCCAGCTTGGTTATTCCCAGTACGGAAGTGCGGGCCTTGTCCTTCGTGAGGTGCTTCTCCAGCTCCTCAAGCACCCTCCTCCTGTGATCCTCCGATTCCATGTCGATGAAGTCGGCAATCAGGATGCCGCCGATGTTCCTGAGCCTTATCTGCCTGGCAAGCTCGGCCGCTGCCTCCAGGTTATTCCTGAAGGCCGTGTCCTCTAGGTCCTTGCTGCCGGTGAACTTGCCGGTGTTCACGTCGATCACCGTGAGGGCCTCAGTGGTGTCGAATATCAGATAGCCGCCGCTGTTGAGCCAAACCTTGCGGCGCGTCGCCTTCCATATCTCCTCTTCAATGCCGTAGGCCTCGAAAACGGGCTTCTTGTCGGCGTAGAGCCTTATGCGGGGGTCCTTCTCTCCCTCCTCCAGGTGAAGGAGGTCGGAGACCTTGCTGTAATCTCCCTGGGTGTTCACGGTGAACTCGGTCACGTCGTCTCCGAAGTAGTCCCTCGCCATCCTGTAAACAAGGTCTGCGTCATAGTGTATCATGCTGGGCGCCTTGACCCTTGCCGACTTAGCCTTGATCTTCTTCCAGGCCCTCGTAAGAAACTCTATGTCCCTTATTACTTCCTCTTCGGACTGCTCCTCCGCCACCGTCCTCACGATGAGCCCCATGCCCCTTGGCTTCACCTTGTGGGCGAGGTCCCTCAGCCTATCCCTGACCCCGTCATCCGATATCTTCCTGCTCACGCCCACATAATTGACGGAGGGTATGAGGACTACGTATCTGCCGGCCAGCGTAACATCCGTAACCACTCTTGCGCCCTTGGTTCCGATCGCCTCCTTGGTGACCTGAACAAGGACCTCCTGCCCGGGTTTGAGAAGGTCCTTTATGCTCTTCCCGCGCGCCTTCGGAAGCTCCACCTCATCGCCGTTCCTGGTGGACTTGACAATGTCGGGCAGGCTTGCTGCCGCATCGTCTACATAAAGGAAGGCGTTCTTCTCAAGGCCGATATCAACGAAGGCGGCCTGCATGCCCGGAAGGACATTCTCAACTTTGCCCTTGTAGATGTTGCCAAGCACCGAAGGGTGCCTGCTCCTGTCGAGGAAAAGGTCCGCGAGCTTGCCGTCTTCTATCACGGCGGCGCGGACTTCCCCGTTGCTGTTGTCAATAACTATTTTCCTTGCCACAATCTCAGCTCCTAAATCTTTCTGAATAGTATGTGCCCCCGCATCCCGTCATAGGGTCCGCAAGACCAGAGCCCAGCCCCAAGAGCAGCCCGATCCTGCATATATCCTGAGAGATGCCGAAATCCTCTCCCGACGCGGCGGCAAGCGCCCCGATGAACTCCTGCGGCCTCAGGTTCCTGTTGCCGCATGCAAGGCTCACCGTAAGGGATTCCTCCCGCGCCTTTGCATCAAGTATGAGGCCTCTCGCCTCTTTTGTCTTCCCCTCTTTGCCGGCGACTGTCACGCTCTCCATGCCCATGAGGGCATCTACCGCCATTCTTAGTGCGCTTTCCTGCCATCCTGCGCTTCTTTGAGAGTACGGCTTGATCTCGTAGACCGCTGCTTCCACCTTCGCTGGAAGGGAGTATGAGCCGTCGAATGATCCTGCGGCGATTATCGGCATCGATTCGTGGAATGCGGACATGCCCGCCTTGACCACGTCCTCTGGCGAGACAGGCTCCGTAAGGAATACGTCCATATGCTCTGCAACAGAGCTTACTCCCACCTGAAGGGCGGCTGCGAAGCTCATCCTGGGCCTCGGGGTGAAACCCTCGGAGTACAGAAGGGGAAGCCCCATCTTCCTTAAAGCCCTTTCGCTCCCCCTGATGGTGTCCAGGTGGGATATGTACTTTCCGGCCCCCAGCTTCCCGTACCTTATCCTTATGATGTATCCTCCGTGTCCCATCAGATGCCCGCCCCCCTAAGGAGGTTTGTGATGCCGTCCGAGCAGGCGCCGCACATGCTGCAGCCTTCGATCCTGCAGTCCGGCGTAAGCTCGGCCCTCCTTGCCCTCTCGTGTTCCTCGATAAGGAATGACTCGTCCACACCCACGCTCATGTGGGACCAGGGCAGCCTTTCGCCTGGCGTGAAGCTCCTGGAGGCCTCGGTGTCAAGGTCCATTCCCGCCTCCTCGAATGCCTTGAACCAGAAACCGGGCATGATGCACTCGCCCCATCCGTCGAACCTGGCACCAAGCATGTAAGCGCCCAGAATGACATCAGCCATGTTGCGGCCCCCCCTGCAAAGGACGGCTTCCAGCCTGCTTGAGAACGAATCAGGGAAGGACAGGGCGATGTCCTTCCTCTTTAGCATCGATCTTAGCCTTGCCTTCTTGGCCTCGGTCGTCTCCTGCCTCTCCTGGCCAAACCACTGGAACGGCGTGTTGGGCTTCGGCACCAGGGTGCCCACGCTGACATTCACCCTTGCCCTGGGCTTCCTTCCCTGGGCTAAGGCAACCTGCCTTCCTATCTCGAGGACTTTCAGGGTTAGCTCAGCGATCCCGTCCACGTCCTCCTGCGCCTCGAACGGAAGGCCTATCATGAAATACAGCTTAATGAGGTCCCATCCGGCCTCGAAGGCAGCTCTGGCAGCGTCAAGAAGGTCCTGCTCGCTTACACCCTTGTTGATTATGTCCCGCATCCTCTGCGTGCCCGCTTCCGGTGCGAATGTAAGACCCGTCCTCCTGTGCTCGCCAACCTTGCGCGCAAGCTCTATGGAGAAAGCGTCTATCCTCAGCGACGGAAGGGAGACTGCGACCTTCCTGTCCGAAAGGGTCGGGGTGATCTCGTCAACCAGCCTCTCGATTCCCGAATAGTCCGCTGTGGAGAGGGACAGAAGCGACAACTCGTCGTACCCGCCGGCATTGGTCCTTTTTAGCGCAGCCTCGGCGAGGCTTCCTACCGACCTCTCCCTCACGGGCCTTGTGGCATAACCTGCCTGGCAGAACCTGCATCCGCGGTCGCATCCGCGCATGAGCTCTACCGCAGCCCTGTCGTGAATGCATTCCATCATTGGCACTATGTCATAGGAGAAGGATGCGGGAAAGCTCTCCAGGTCGGCGAGCACCCTCCTTCTTATCGTATGCCTGGAGGGGTCATGGATGGAGGGCACGTACATGCCTGCGATGCCTGACAGCTGCTTCAAGGCAGCGGACTTATCAAGCTGACCGCCCCGTCTTCTCTCGAGGACCGACATTATCTCCGATATGGCCTCCTCACCGTCACCGAGGAAGAAGCAATCCAGGAAAACTGCCAGCGGTTCGGGATTCTGCACGCATGTGCCCCCGGCGATTACTATCGGGTCAGACTCCAGCCTGTCCTCAGCCTTGAGGGCAATACCGCTCATCTCAAGTATCTGCAGTACGTTGGTGTATGACAGCTCGTATTGGAGAGTAATGCCTAAGGCGTCGAAGCGTGAAGCCGCCGTGAAGCTCTCAAGCCCGTAGAGGGGGGCGCCTGCCGCCTTCATGGCCCTTTCCATGTCCTTCCACGGCGAGTAAGCCCTCTCGGCGCGCCAACCCTCGTGTGAGTTAACTATGTCATATAGGATCTTGAAGCCCAGAAAGGACATCCCTACCTCGTAGGCGTCCGGAAAGGCTAGCAATATGCTTGCCTTGGCTTCCTCGAATCTTCCGCCGGCCGCACCGGGCTCGCCACCTGCGTATCTTGCCGGCTTCTGTACGAATGGCAGCACCTTCTCGTCCAGAATCCTTCTTAGCGCCTCTCCCGACAGGTTGCCGTCGGGGATGTAACTTTCATATGAACCCATTGTGTCTCCGATCAGAATAGAATCTTCTTTCTTCGCATGCTTACGCTTTGTACCAGCGCAAGGCCGAGCGTCGTCGCCATTACGGACGAACCGGCCGCGCTGAAATAGGGAAGGGGGATGCCGGTGCATGGCATTATCGCTATGCTCATTCCAACGTTTACCAGCACGTGGGTCATTAGAATGGCCGCCATGCCAACTCCCAGGAGGTTTCCGAACCTGTCCTGTGAGGCTATCCCCACTGCCAGGCACCTCCATATGATCACGAAAAGGATGACAAGCACCGCCGCTGCCCCGATGAAGCCCAGTTCCTCGCCTATTACGGTGAATATGAAGTCGGAGTGGTGCTCGGGCACGAATCCCAGCTGCACCTGGGTGCCCTGTGTGAAGCCCCTACCAAGCAGGCCTCCAGAGCCGATGCCTATGACGGACTGGATGACGTTGTAGCCGGCTCCGAAAGGATCTCTTCCGGGGTTGAAGAACGTCAGTATCCTCTCCTGCTGGTAGGCGTCAAGGAAGAAGAAGTAGCCAATAGGTGCGGCCACGAAGAGCCCGGCACCGGTCAATCCCAGCATCAGCTTTGTATCTGCCCCTGCAGCCCAGAGCATCGCTATTACCAGAGGTATGAATACCAGGGCGGACCCCAGGTCGTTCTGTATGATCACTATGCCCGTCGGGATGGCGGCCATTGCAAGCGGCAGTATCATCTGCTTAAGGCCGATGGCCCCATCAATCCTAGATATCTGCCCTGCAAGCGCGACAGCGACTCCGATTTTCACGAACTCCACGGGCTGAAGCGACAGGCCACCGATTCTCACCCAGCCGTAGGCGCCCCTTACCCTCACCCCGATTACGGTCACGGCAGCCAGCAAGGCTATCGAGCCCAGGTATACCAGCCAGTGGGTCTTCTTAAGGAAGCCGTGCCCCATGATGAGGGCGACGGCTCCGATACCCAGTCCAATCGCTCCTGCTATCGCCTGCTTCTTGACAATGGCGAGGGGGTCGGCTGCTGTAAGCGACGGCTGAGCGTACGTCGCGCTGTAGAGCATGACGCATCCGAAGATGAAGGCCGCTAAGGATGCCAAGAAGAGAAGCCCGTCGATGTCTCTCAGCATCTTCCTGTTCACAAGCCTCATTCCCTCAGCCCCTTCCTTGAGAGCATGCCCGCCTCGCCCGCCCTCAGCTCAAGGCCGCCTTTAGCAGACGAAAGGGAATACATCGAGACAGAGGAGCCCACTGCATCAAGGACCTTCATGTACTGCCCGCCTACCGCGCACTCAGCTGAGGCGAAGCCTCCGGCAATTATCCTTGCACTCTCGTCAGAGGGCCAGCCGGCATGAAGGTGGCCGCAGGCAATGCCGGTCACGATGACGTCGCCTTTGGCTACTACCCTAGAGCCAGGAAGCACGTCGCCTAATATGACGACGCTTCCTTCGAAGCTTAGCGCCCTTCCCGGCACAACGTCTCCTCTAAACAGCTCTGCCGTGTCCGAGGGCGCTTCCTTCGTCTGCATCCGCTGAAGTAGCACAGCCTCCTCATCTGACAGCGCAGTCTGCGTAATCATAGCGGCAGCTTTCTCAGCCGCGCTCTTCCTGTCGCTCACCGAGCAGGCAAGGCCATATCTTGTGAACACGCCCCTTATCCGTTCCGATATATCGTCAGGTATTGCGCCGGATTGGCTTTCGACGGTTATCCTGTGGCCCGCATAGAAAGTCGGGTTAGCCGCCAGCTTATCCTCGATGCTTTGGAGGGCCTCTGCCATATCGGCACCCTCTGAAAGGACCACCTTGAGAGACCTTCCGGTCCCCTTGAATATCACGTCCCTCTGCTTCACGGCTCTACCTCCTTTCCTATTGAGCGGGCACCGCGCCCTGCCCTTCGGGCTTTGCATACTCAGCCAGCCCGAAGTAGCATTCCAGCATGTCCCTCGCTATGTATGCCGAGGATGTTATCCCGTTTTCCAATAGCACCGCTACCACGATTTCGGGCTTGTCAGACGGGGCCCAGCAGACAAACCATGCATGCTCGTCCTTGGGAGGAGCCTGAGCTGTGCCCGTCTTCCCGGATACGGGAATCGGGAAGCCTTGGAAGTGCCTCGCCCCGGTGCCCTCGGTTACCGTCATACGCATGCCCTTCTGTATGGCATCCCACGTAGAGGCCTTAAGCTCGATGCGCTCTATCATGTCATCCTTCTCGCTCGGAACAAATGAGCCGTCCGGCCCTATAATGCCCTTCACTATTGTGGGCTCATACAAAGTTCCCCTGTTTGCGATGGCTGAGTACATCCTGGCAAGCTGAAGCGGCGTCACGGTGACCATCTGGCCTATCGTGTATGACAGTTTCTCGCCGGGCATGACCTTCCTGTCCGAGGTTTTCAGCACCTTGCCGGCACTCTCGATCAAGGCAAGCTCGATTCCGGTCCTCACTCCCAGTCCGAAGCGCTCAGACATCTGTGATAGCTGGTCTACGGTAAGGCGTCTGCCGAGCTCATAGAAGTAGATGTTGCAGGATGTCGCTATGGCCTCGTACAGATCAACATATCCGTGAGAGTAACCGAACTCCCATGACATGCACCTCATGCCGTAAAACTTCTCAGCCACGCTCTGATTGCAGAGGAATTCCTCATTGGGGTTAAGAAGGCCTGCTTCGAGCGCTGCGGCGGCTACTACCCCTTTGAAGGTCGACCCCGGCGGGAAGGCTCCGCTTATCGCCCTATTAAACAGAGGCGATGGCTCGGAGCTGAGTTTCTTCCAGTCTGCGGTCGACACGCTGGGAATGAACAGGCCAGGATCGTAATCAGGGTATGATGCGAGCGCAAGCACTTCGCCGTTTCTTGGATCCATTGCAACTATCGCCCCGCTTCTTAGGTCGGGGGATTTTCCTGACTTCCTGAGGGAATCGATCATCTCGCCAAGAAGCCTCTCAGCCTCCGATTGAAGCTTGAGGTCCAATGTGAGCACGACCGAGCTTCCCGGTACCGGGTCGACGGCAGATAGGGTGGACACAGGGCTGGCTGCCGAGTCGACCTCTATCCTGTTGATCCCGTCCTTTCCGTGAAGCCACTGCTCCAGCTGCCTTTCTATCCCGGATTTGCCTATCTGGCTTGAGTTTCTATACCCCGAGGTGCCAAGCTCCCTCAGCTCCTCCTCGTTTATCTGGCCCATGTACCCTATCACGTTGCCAGCTATGCTCCCCTGCGGGTACATCCTGTATGGCTCCTCCTCAATTAGGACACCGGTCAGTTCGTATCGCCTTTCTGCGACGCTTGCCAGGACCTTCGGGTCAGCGTCGGCTATGAGCTTCAGCGGCTTGTATGGCTGCCTGAAGACGCCCTTGGTGTGCTCGTCGTATTTCTTGGTCATCTCATCGAGGCTCATGCCGGTAAGCTGGGTAAGAAGCTTCAGGGTCGCCTGCTTGTCCACCACATCCTTAGGTACGATGCTTATGCTGTAGGCGGTGCGGTTCGTGGCAAGCACCGCACCATTTCTGTCGAGGATCTCCCCTCTGGGTGCGGAGATATAGACTTTGGCAAGCCTGTTCTGCTCAGCTTTCTCCAAGTAGAAGGGGCCCTTGATCACCTGCAGGTACCAAAGCCGGGAAAGTATGACCAGGAAGATGAGCATCGCTATTGCGAGAATCGCCCGGGTCCTGTCCTCGAGCGTATCCACCCTCTTGAACCTTACTGCCATCTATCCTCCGAAAATCCCCTCATCAGTCCACCTTGACTCTCATTCCCAGCCTGAAGTGCAGCAGCCAGTACATGGCGCTTCCGAGAAGCATGTTTAAAACCGCGCTGAAAGCAAGCTGAGCGGCGACTCTTGTTGGGATCAGCTTAAGGCCCATGGAGATGAGAACGAAAAGGTAGATCAGCTCCTTCAGCACATAGCCGCCAAACATGATAGCAGCCGGGGCGACTAGCGTCTCTTTCACGAGGTTCTTCTGCAGCACCAGGCAGCAAAGCGTCACTGCGCACAGCGAAAGCGCATTCAGGCCGATATACTGGCCTGTGAGCGCATCGAGGGCCAGGCCGCCGGCAAGCGCCGTTATCAAAGCCTCCCTGCCATGCCCCAGAATGGCCAGGCACATCGCAAGGCCGAAGACTGGTTCGATTCCCGACACGCCGGGAAGAAGGCCGGGGATGAACGCAGTCTGCACGATAAGGGCCGATACCAGCCCAACCGAAGCAGCTAACCATGGCTCGATTTCGATCTTCCGCTGCTGCCTTCTCATTTCAGAAGGCCCTTCTGGTTTTCCAGGAGCACCAGCACTTCCTCTATGCGGTTGAAGTCGACTGAGGATCTGACATACGCGGACTTCGCTATGCCGTACGCCCCCTCGTCTACGTCCACTATCTCACCTATGATGTGCCCTGCGGGGTATATGCCGCCGAGGCCGCTTGATACGACCACGTCTCCGGGTTTAAGGTCCGGCGAATCTCCGAGCGGTTTCAGCTTCAGCACCCCGGTACCGTCTCCAACTCCCTCGACTATGGCGAAATCCCTTGACCTAACAGTGACAGCACCCAAGGCATTTCTGGGGTCGTTTGCCAACAGAACGGTCGCTGTGCTGCCTGAGACGGCCACAGTCCTGCCTACAATGCCCATGCTGCTTACGACCGCCATTCCTACCTTTATCCCATCATTCGAGCCCTTGTCTATTACCAGAGTCCCCAGCCAGTTGCCCGAATCCCTGTAAATGACCCTTCCGGCTGCGGTCAGCCCCTTTGTCGCCCTCTTAAGCTGCAGGAGCGATTCCAGCCTGCCATTCTCCGCTTCCAGCCCGTGGAGCTTGGCAATCTCGGTCTTAAGCCCCTCGACCTGCTGCTTCAGGGCCTCGTTCTCCTCCATGATGCTTCCCAGGCGGAACGCACCCGTGAAGAAGTTCGCAGAACCTCTGCCTATGCTCCAGAAGAAGCCTCCGATGGGTTCGAACACCGCCCTTAGCGCCCTTTCGGGCAAGGTAAGATTCGTCCTGTCGCCCATCGTGGCGGAGATCAGGACGGAAAGTGCCACTACCAGGGCCAGTAGCACGGCGGCCGTCTTAAGCCATCCTGCAGGCCTGCGCATCTGGCGCCCGTCCTACTGGCGCATCTCGCGCTTGGACGATGCAGAAAGGCCCTTCAGGTACTCCATATGGTCCAGCACCTTGCCTGTGCCCCTGGCGACTGCAGTAAGCGGGTCGTCGCACACGAACACCGATATGCCCGTCTCCCTTGAGATGAGCTTGTCCAGGCCCTGCAGGAGCGCCCCTCCCCCGGCAAGCACTATGCCTCGGTCCATGACATCGGCCGAAAGCTCCGGCGGGGTCTTCTCCAGGCATTCCTTGACCGCGTTTACGATGGTGCTGACCGGCTCCGACAGAGCCTCCCTTATCTCAGTGCTGTCCACCTTGACCGTCTTGGGAAGGCCGGTGACCAGGTCGCGGCCCCTTACCTCCTCATACACCTCGGGCCCTACGACATAAGCGGATCCGATCTTCTTCTTGACCTCCTCTGCCGACCTTTCGCCGATTAGCAGGTTGTATACCTTCTTCATGTGCTGGATGATGGCGTCGTCCAGCTCGTCTCCGGCCGTCCTCGACGAAATTGACGACACTATCCCGCCCAGGGACAGGACAGCCACTTCCGTAGTGCCCCCTCCGATGTCGACTATCATTGAACCCGTCGGTTCGGTTACGGGCAGGTTCGCACCAATCGCTGCGGCCTTGGGCTCCTCTATGAGGTGAGCCTCCCTTGCGCCTGCGTGCATCACGGCTTCGATGATCGCCCTTCTTTCTACTTCGGTCACGCCTGAAGGACAGCCGACGACCACCCTCGGTTTCACCAGGCCCATGTTGTTGTGGACCTTCCTCATGAAGTAGCGGAGCATCTCCTCTGTGACGTCGAAGTCGGCTATGACGCCGTCTCTTAGGGGCCTCACCGCCTTCACGTTCGCCGGGGTGCGCCCCAGCATCTTCTTCGCGTCATTTCCCACGGAGAGGACCTTGCCGGTGTCCATGTCCATAGCGACAACGGACGGCTCCTGCACCACAACGCCCTTTCCTTTCAGGAAGACCAGGGTGTTCGCCGTGCCCAGGTCAATCCCAATATCCCTCGAGAAACCATCGAACCAGCCCATATGCTAAATCCCCTTTCGGCCCCGGCCTCAGCCGACGCTGCCAAGAATACATCTATCCCTCAAGCTCACATAGCTGTTTGCACCTATTATCAGATGGTCTAGAAGCTCAATTCCTATTATCCTGCCCGCCTCCGCGAGCCTTCTTGTTATCGCAAGGTCCTCATCGCTTGCCGCAGGGTCCCCGCTGGGATGGTTATGAGCCACTATGACGGCTGCGCTGTTTCTGAGCATGGCCTCCCTGAAGAGCTCCCTAGGGTGAACAAGCGATGAGTTGAGCGTCCCTTTGGAGACGGTCACCGTATCGATCACCCTATGCCTGGTATCAAGAAGCAGCGCCCAGAACTCCTCGCACGCAAGGTGCCTCATCTCAGGCATCAGCATCGCCCCTGCATCCTTTGCCGTTACGACCCCCGTCCTTTCGCGCACTGCCTCCCCTGCCACTCTCATGCCCAGCTCCACTGCTGCCTTAAGCTGCGCTGCGCGCGTCCTTCCAAGCTTGGCCGCCCTGGCTAGCTCCCGTGCGCTCATCGACGCAAGGCAGAAGAGGCCGCCGTTCTCGCTGATTATCCTCATTCCAGCCTCGAGCGCGCTTTCGCCCTTTGTACCGCATCTTATGATAACGGCCATGAGCTCCGCTGCGTTCAAAGCCCCTGGACCCTGGGAGTAAAGCCTCTCTGTCGGCCTTTCCGCCTCAGGCATCGCCTTGATGCCCCTTATCCTGTCATTCTCCATAACGGCACCTCCGCTCCTGAAGCATGGGCGCCGTCCGAGGGCTATAGGACGCTGATTCCTGCCTTCTCCAACAGAATGCCGGTAAGCCTTAACGGAAGGCCTACGACATTGGAATAGTCCCCCGTTATCCCGGTTATGAATATTGAGCCAAGGCCCTGTATCGCATAAGCGCCGGCCTTGTCCATGGGCTCCTTCGATTCCACGTACCTTTCGATGTCCTGCCTGCTCATAGGCGCAAAACGCACATAAGTGGCCTCGCTTGCAGCTTCTTCTATGCCCTCATCGAGCATCATTACGCACACGCCTGTGTAGACGACATGTTCCCTTCCCTGCAGCGCCTGAAGCATTCTTGCCGCGTCTTCCGCATCAGAAGGCTTCCCTAGAACCTCCCCGCCGATGCAGACCACAGTATCTGCTCCCAGGACGACTGAGCTGCGGTGCTTCTCGGCCACTGCCGAGGCCTTTCGCCTGGCAAGCTCCACCACCATCTTCCGCGGTTCCATGAGCGGGTCAACGCCTTCATCAGCCAAGCTTGCGACTACATCGAAATCAAGCCCCAACGAACCGAGCAGCTCCACTCTTCTCGGCGATGCTGAGGCCAGCACTAATCTAGCCATCTCATAACCGGACCGATGCCGGAGGCATCCGTCCTTCTCCCCTTTAGTATAATTTATCATAATTCGGGCGCCTTTTACCTTCGCCCTGAACATAATGCCCCTTGATTCCGAAACTTGCGATAGCATCAGCCTGGACAAAAAGGTTGCGGCGCGCCGGTCGGCGC
>CAZJHY010000031.1:0-16719 GCA_964545975.1 uncultured Clostridia bacterium
GCGCCATCGTCAGAGGGGCCTTGGCCCATGCGCCAGCGTTGCCATCCCTATCGAATGCCCTGACATATGCCCACCACCCGGTGTAGATGTTCTGGCCAGCGAAGTCGACTGCCCAGTCGAAGTCCTGTGCCAGTCCAAGCGAGTAACTGCCAACAGGCCATAGCTTCTCGAGTCCATTGGCTCCATCGAGGAACACCTCATAGGCAACAGCCTCTGTCGCTGCTGTCCATTCGATCTCGGAGTCATAGAGGTATACGGAAGCTATGGTGAGGTTTGGTGCCGCATACTCGAATGCTACATATTCCGCGGTGCCCTTGTTGCCGAGTGCATCGTAGGGGGTGACCGTGAACTTGTAGTGTCCGAATATGTCTTCGAACAAGGTCTCCGGTGTGACCAGCAGTGATGTAGCTGTCGACTTGGCAAACAGCTTGGAGGCAGTCACAGCTCCTCCAGCCCCTTCTGTCTTCTCAATCAGGACTTCGTAATCGAATGCAGCGTTATCAGGCGTTGCTGCAGCCGCGGGAGTCCAGCTGAAATTCCAGTTGTAGGGGGCGCGGTTATATGTCGGAGTCCCGAATGTCACCGCAGCAGGTCCCTTCAGGTCGACCACGTAAGGTCCTGCGGAGGTTGCGTCAAGCTGCGTTACGAGTACTCCGTCATAGAACATGTCTACGCTGAACGTGTAAGACAGCCACTTGCCATCCTCGCCGACAGGTATCTGGACAGAGCTTACGCCATTGTTCACGGCTACGACGTCCAGATCACCTGCTGCATCACCGGTGTAGGCGCCCTTCACCTGGAACGTCACGAGATCCTTGTCCCAGTTAATGAAGCCCGACGGTGCTGTAGTGTACTCCGCAATCTCTACGAACAGGTTGCGCAGCGTAGACGGATTAGCGGGAGCCGCTCCGTTGGAGTCGACAACCGAGAACAAAGCTGCATCAAATGAAGGTAGATCCAGTGTGTAGCCTTCACTAAATGGGCTCCAATCGCTCCATCTTCCGAGGGTGTCTAGTGCCCTTACGGATGCGGTGTAGGTCGCACCGTACACATTGGCATCCGGCCACCATGTAGCTGGCATGAACACCTGACCGATAGCTCCTCCATAGATACCGAGCTCCTTATGGAAGAGGCCATTAGTGCCGAGGAATTTCACCTCGTACTCATAGATGTCAAGCGTTGGGTCTGCGCTGGTCGGATCTACCCAGAATACGGCCGGAGTTCCAGTATCCCAAGTCGGAGCAGCCATTTCTACGCCCTCATACTCGATGTAGAATACATCGCTCCAACCATCACCCATGGGATCCACATAGTCTCCCATCACGCCGTCATAGTAATACCAGACCTTTACCCTGTACTGCCCTTCAGGGTAGTCGAAATCGCCAGGGTTGAAGTCGGCATACATGAATGGGTAAAGAATCAAATCTCCAGGTTCTGGATCATACGGATATACCTCATCTGTCGAATCTACTAGGAGCCACTTGTCCGGTTCAGGATCAAGTTCCTCTTCGAGGTAATAAAGCTCTGCCACGTAATGGATTCTATCGGGGTCAAGGCCCATAGGCTTATGATTCACTGCCTGCCATCCAGCCCTTACCCTATCCATATAAAGGAACTCGATGCTGACCTCATTAGGATTGCTATCGAGGTCGAGCACGTTACCTAGAGCTTCATAAACTGTGTAATCGAAGTAGTACGGGTTGCCTATGTCAGTGTACTCCACCCTTGTCGGAACAGTGTTGTCATATGTACGAACGTAGAAAGCATATGTTCCGAAAGGATCGAGTACCCATGACAGCTGGTTATCCCACATGTCTTCGGTGACTTCCCATTCCACATCGATCAGATTGGGCTCAGAGTCCACGGGAGGTGCAGGATATAGGGTTCCAGCACCCTTTACTAGCCTAGGTCTGTACTGAGCGAAATCAGGAGTGGTGGGCGTATCGAACAGGAATATCCAAGGGTTGCCGTAAGCCATCGTTATAGGATCCTGTTCTATCTCCTTGTTCGATACGGGTCCGGGGTTCTGATTGTCGGTCTCCCACTTGTCAATCTCTGCGTCTGGGGTGGAGACTTCCTCATAGTTGCCGATAAACTCATCGCCCCAGTTGTCATATGCCATGGTTGCCAAAGCCTGGTAGAACGTCACAGTTGATGGAGCTGTGGAGAATGTCCTGCTGTGCTCAGCTGTTGCCCAAGTTACATCATAATCGGCAAAGTATGCCCATCCCGTGTCCCAAGTTGAAGTGCTCTGATACTCAACATGTGTTACGAGATATGCCGTGTTGCCGTAGAACTCAGGAGGCAGCGTGGGCAGGTTCCACTTCGTTGTCAGGTTGGTTCCTGAAGTGACGCCCTGCTCATTACCCGCAGGATACGGTCCCGGCACATACTCCGGCACCTGTATGTCCGTAGGATAATAGGTCGCGCCTGGTGTAGGCGCCGGTAGAGGTGGGCATACAGTCGTGAAGTCCAAGCCGCCGGTGCCCACATCGTGGGTTTCCGGAACCTGGCAATCCAACTGAGGTGTCGCGTCTACGCGCCAGTCGTTGTACTTGTTCAGGAATGCAGCATTAGTAAGGTCCGTGCCAGGATACACTGTGAGTTCTATCTGTCCCGTCCCCAGAATGACCATCGACGGGGTCTCAGTCTCAGTGTTGCCTGGTACATCAGGGTCATAGGTAAAGAGCAGGTTTACACGGTCTATGTATCCTGCAGGGCCTTTAACTCCCCATGCGTAGTCGTTGTACGGGTCATTGTAGGTCACAGTGAACACCCAAGGGTTAACGTCGGGTTCAGACGTTACATTGCCAGTCACAGCCACGCCGGGAGACGCGTTGAATAATATCGCGAGCGGTGCGGCTGAAGAGCTTGCTGACTCTGCATTGTCGACATCCCAGGCTGCAATCGACATTACCCAGTTGTGGACATAGATGTTCTGAAGGGTTGAGTCATCCACTGGATTGAAGTCCACGGCGTAATCCTTTTCCGTATCTTCAATCGCCTGAGTGATGTTTGCATTTGAGCCGTTGAATGTGCTGTCCAGCTTCCAGATGAAGTAGTCGGGATCTACGGCTGTTGTATAGCCATAGTTGACTACCCAGTCAGGAGCAGCGCTGGTATCAACGGTCACGGTATTGGGTGCCCAAGGCACTGCGTCAAGGCTTGCTGTCCCAGGAGCGCTTGACAATCCCGATTCTGTGTCGGTCACGACCACTCTGAACTGCACCGGATCCCAGAAGTCTGCCGGAGCTATTGCTGGTGTGTCGTAGCTTCCGTCATTGGGTTCCCCTGGGCCGCTGCTAGTCCATGTGACTCCGCCGTCGAAAGACCAGGAGATCTCCGCAGTCTCGACGTTTGGCTGCACGCTCCAAGTCACATTATAAGTTCCGTCCGGATCTAAAACCTCCTCTACCGCTGCTACAGTTGGAGTAAGAGGATTGATCAGGAACTGCTGAACCTGATTTAAGGAGTTTGGTTGTAACAAATCATTAGTATCTGTTGCATATATGGAAAGATCGTAGATGCCAGGTCCCAACGGGAGGATAGTTGGGCCTGCCGTACCGTTAGCGAGGTTATCCTCGTACCGCAGGTTGGGAATACTCCAAATACCTGCTTCCGCAATGTTCGCTCTCTGGGTGATAGGTACAAGCGCTCCATTCATGTAGAGCGTCCACCCGTAGAATTCTATGCCCCAAGGATAACCAGGGGTTAAGAATGCGTCAGTAGCGTTATACCAATAGATTGCGCTGCTATTTCCGTCAAGCCCGAACGGCAGTCCAGGCATGCTTGGCGCAGCCATCGCTGTTGTTGCAAGGGCAATAACCAACCCTGCTGCAAGTATCAAACTTAACCATTTTGTTCTCAAGTTGTACCCTCTCCTTTCTGAAGAGTCCCTAAAATAATCGCGACTTCTTTTCCTAACGCAGGACAGCCCTCCTCTCATATATATCTAATTCGGGAATCGCCAATTCTATGCCACCACTGAGCTCTCTTTATTATGCAGAAATATCAGCACCCCTTCCGTGATGCCATAACTTTCCCGAATTAACCTATCAATACTATTCTGCTCCTAAAGGTAAACTCCTGCAAAGATATATTTACTTTGTCTGATTTGACCATATTCCATGATTCATTTCATTACATGAAAAATGTCAATAGCAGTGGCGTTTCGCCACTGCTATTGTTAACCCTTCTTAAGCTGGCGTTATTGGTTTATTTTTGAGAAGTCCGCAAGCCTCATCGCCAGGTTTTCCAAGGACTTCACCAAACCAAGCCTATTTTTCCGGATGTATAAATCTTCGGACATGACCATTACTTTTTCGAAGAAGCCGTCGATGGCCGGCTTCAGCGAGGCGAACCTGCTCATCGCCTTCGCGTAGTTTTCCGCATTTTCACCGTTTGCTAGAATACTCTCAATGTCGCAGGCCGCTTCCTTATATGCTTCGGCAAGCCTGAGCTCCTCTGCCTCCTTCAACGCATCCTGATCAAAGAATGGGCCCTCAGCGTTCTTGGCTATGTTCCTCACTCTTATGAATGCGACAGCCAGCTCGTCCATCCACCCTTCGCTCAAGTCCTTCTCGATTGCGGCAAGGGATATCCTTATCGAGAAGGGTTTGTCTACTCCTAAGGCCATTGCCGCCTCAATAAGGTCATACCTGTGCCCCTCCTCAAGGAGCATCCCCCTCACCCTGCCTGAAGCGAACTCCTCAAGATCCCGCAATATAGTATCCTTCGCCCTGGGGCCCTGCATCTGCCATATACCCTCTATTGCCAGCTCAAGAATCTCCATAAGCCCGACCCGAGGCTTCCACTGCTCGTGGATGGATATTAGGCCCATCATGCTCCTCCTGAGCGCGAACGGGTCGGCAGAGCCTGTCGGTATCTGGCCCAAGCCGAAGTAGCCTGCCAGGCTGTCGGCCTTGTCCGCCATGGCAAGGGCGGCTCCTGCCTTGGTTTCGGGCAATGCTCCCCCGGATCCCGTCGGCATATAGTGCTCCCTTATGGCAGCGGCGACTTCAGAGCTTTCCCCGCCAAGTTTGGCATAGATTTCGCCAATATACCCCTGAAGCTCAGTGAACTCCCTCACCATGTTCGTCGCAAGGTCGCACTTCGAGAGCATCCCCGCCCTTCTTGCTGCAACGACCTCGCTTTCCGTGGCATCTCCTCCGGCAAATCCTGCCTTCATTATCCTTTCGGCCAGCCCGGTTATCCTTTCGGCCTTGTCCCTCATCGTGCCCAGGCCCTCGGCGAAGGTTATCCCGGAGAGCTTGTCCAGCCTCTCCTCCAGCGGATGCCTCATATCATCCTCGAAGAAGAACTTGGCATCTGACAGCCTTCCCGAGAGGACCTTCTCGTTGCCGTGTCTGACATTTTCGATGCCGGCCGAGCCCCCGTTCCTTACTGCAATGAACGCATTATGGAGCTTCCCTCCCCTTTTCACAGGGAAATACCTCTGATGCCCCTGCATGGGCGTCGTGACGCATATCTCAGGGATCTCCAGGTACCTGCCGTCAAAGGACCCCGAGAAGGCTGTGGGCCATTCCACGATGTTGTTGATCTCCTTCAGGAGCTCCTCCTCGATAACTGCTTCGCACCCCAGCCCCTCTGCAACGGCTGCCACCTGCGCCGAGATGAGGCATGACCTCTCAGACTGGTCTGCTATCACTCCCGCGCTTCTCATCGCGTCAAGGTAGCTCTCAGCGTTCTTTATGCATACATGGCCGCTGGGGCCGAGGCTCCTGTGCCCCCGGCTGAGGCTTCCCGCTTCAATGCCCTCGAACTCCATGTGGATGGGTTCATCCCCCCACATGAGCACTATCCACCTTATCGGGCGCACGAACCTGAAGTCGGACGACCCCCACCTCATGTTCTTCGGGAAGGCAAGCGACCTGATGAGCCCGTCGCATATAGCAGGCATCACCTCGTCGACCCTCCTGCCCTTGTCATGCACGAAAGCATAGACATAATCGCCGGCGGCATCCGTCACCCTCTGAAGGGCGGAGACTTCCACCCCCTGTGACCTCGCAAAGCCCTCGCATGCCTTAGTGGGATTGCCCGCCTGGTCGAAGGCGGCCTTCGCCGATGGGCCCTTGACCTTGCGGTCCATGTCCTCCTGATGCTCGCCCAGCCCGTCGACGTAAAGGGCAAGACGCCTGGGGGTTGTATAGACCCTGATGCCGGAAAACGCAAACCTGGCATCCTCAAGCGCCTTCCTGCCTGCGCTAAGCAGGTCGTCTCCCGCCTTGTCTATGAACCTTGCAGGTATCTCCTCGGTTCCTATCTCGAAAAGGAGGTCCCTTCTGTTTGCCTCCATCACCTGTCACCTCCGTCAAGAAGCGGATAACCCAGCTGCTCGCGCTTCTTCAGCCATGCGGCCGCCGCCTTTCGTGCAAGGTTTCTCACCCTTGCCATGTATGTAGCCCGCTGGGCGGCGCCGAAGGCCCCCCTCGCGTCCATAAGGTTGAAGCTGTGGGAGCATTTGAGCACATGGTCATATCCGGGCTGGACCAGCCCATGTTCAAGGAGCCTTGCCGCTTGCGCCTCGTTCGCCTCGAAGTCGAGCTTCAGATGCTCGGTGTCGGCGAGCTCGAATGCGTACTTGGAGTACTCGTACTCGGCCCCCTTGTAGACCTCCCCGTACTTTATCCCGTGCGCCCACTCGAGGTCGTAGACGTTGTCCACTCCCTGGACATACATGGCTATCCTCTCAAGCCCGTATGTGATCTCAGCGGGCACAGGCTTCGCGTCGATTCCGCCTACCTGCTGGAAGTACGTGAACTGCGTGATCTCCATGCCGTCCAGCCATACTTCCCAGCCTGTGCCCCAGGCGCCCAGGGTCGGCGCCTCCCAGTTGTCCTCGACGAAGCGTATGTCGTGCTCCGCCGGATCGAAGCCTATCGCCTTCAAGCTTTCGAGGTAAAGCTCCTGCACATCGGCCGGGCTGGGCTTCAGTATCACCTGGTACTGGTGGTGCTGGAAGAGCCTGTTCGGGTTGTCGCCGTACCTTCCGTCGGCAGGCCTCCTCGAAGGCTGCACATAGGCGGCATTCCAAGGCTCGGGTCCAAGGACCCTTAGGAACGTGTGCGGGCTCATGGTGCCCGCCCCCACCTCAAGGACATACGGCTGTATGATCAGGCACCCCTTGGATGCCCAATAGGTCTCAAGCTTGAATATCAGCTCCTGTAGGTTCATCTTTGTCCTCCGTTCAGGCCCGTCACCTTGCCAGAACCTCCGCAAGCCAGGCCGAGAAAGTCACCTCGATAAGAGAAGCGATGAGCATAAGCGGCACAATCACCGCAAAGAACAGTATAAACACGTCATATGCGGCCCTTTTCATGTGGGAGTTGTCCAGGGACTTGCCTATCCATAGGGGCACCAGCATCCCTATCCTCAGGCACATGGCAGCACCGATGAAGAAGGCCGAAAGCTCGAATATGCCGTGAGGAAGGAGCCCGACGAGCACGGTTATCGGCGGTATTCCGGTCGCGGCTGCCGTAGCTTTGAGCATTGCACCCAGCATTATGGAGTTCATAAGCGCGACTGCCATAACCGGCACCACCGGCACCCAGGATACGCCGACCAGTATCACGATCACGCGCATGTTGTGGGCGAAGACTCCGAGCCACTGCTCAATAAGCGGTTTCGACCTGAGGCTCACTGCCAGGTCCTCCACGCCCTGTATCATGACGGCGATGCTTCCGAAGTCGCCATTGGAGCGCATGTAGCCTACCGCGGCCGCGGTGGCCGACATGAGAGCGATGAATATTAGGTATCTGAGCACAGACGACAGCGCCCTGCCCGTTATGCCTCCGAACCTGCTGCCCAAGCGATCCATGTGGCAAGCCTCCTTTCACCGCAAACTGCGCAAAAAAAGCCCTCCGCCCCGCTCAGGGACGGAAGGTTAACCCTCCGCGGTTCCACCCTGATTGGCGCGCCGCAAAAAGATGCAGCCCGCCCTCTTGATTGTCCATGCCCTCGGGGCGCCTGCACAGGAGGCCTCCGCGCCGGATCGCACCATCCCCGGCTCTCTTTGCGGGGTCCTTCCTTCGCCCTCCCGTCCTCGGGCTATTCCGATAATTGTAATCTATAAGCCGGAGAGCCATATGTCAATGCAGGCCTTGCTACCTGACCGGATTCTCCAGCTTCCCTATTCCGTCTATCTCCACTTCGAGCAAGTCGCCGGATGCTATCGGGCCTGCTTTCTCAGGGGTTCCTGTGAAGATGATGTCCCCCGGCTCAAGCACGAACTGATGCGAGACGAAGCTTACCAGCTCCTCGGGACCCCAGATCATGTCAGATAGGGCCGCATCCTGCATGAGCTCGCCGTTCCTGCGAAGCTTGATCCTGGCCCCATCAGCTGGTGCCACAGTCTCGATCCATGGCCCCATGGGCTTGTAGGTGGCAAAGGCCTTGCACCTGGTCCACTGGCCGTCCCTGTCCTGAATCGTCCTGTCCGATATGTCGTTTCCGCAAGAATAGCCAAGAATCGCATCCCTCGCCTCGCCTGATGTGGCTTCCTTGATCCTTTTTCCTATGACTACGACCAGCTCCGCCTCGAAGTGCGTCCGGTTTTCCGGCCGGGCTATCCTTACAGGGTCGCCATTTCCGATAAGGGCGGTCCTAGGCAGCATGAATATCACGGGCTCCTGCCTCGGTTTCGAATCCCAGCCCTTCTCGGCAGCCTCCTTGATGTGGCCCCTGTAGTTCAGGCCTACAGCAATGAGCTTGCCGCAGGACTCGTGCGCAGGGGCGAGGAACCTCACCTCAGACACCGGGAATGTCTCGTCGGTGACGTCCAGACCGGCCGAGACCTGGCCCTGCACGGCCCTTACGATCCCGTCTTCGACCAGCCCCCACCTGACCGCTCCCTTGTGCTCGAACTTGCAAAGCCTCATTTCCCACCTCCGCGCCTGGCGTCTTTGATAAGCTCCAAGGTCTCCAGGCTTCTTATCCTTATGTCTCCCCTGTACTCGAACATGGCAGTAAGCGCCGCTTCGAGCTCTTCCAATTCCTCTTTGTCAAATTCGATGGCTGACATCTGCTCCCATGTGCTCCTGTACAGAGCTACGGCAAGCGCCTTCGCCCCCGCGCCGAACCTCATCACGCCGGGCGCCTCAGCGGCGCATCTAGGGCACAGCGCCCCCCCGGTCTCCGGCGAGAACCAGGACAGCTCATCCTTGGCCCTGCACATCGAGCAGCAGGCAAGCTGCGGCATCATTCCGTCGATGTAAAGCCTCTTGATCATGAAAGCCGATGCGGCCGCCTGAGGGTCCATCCCGCCGCCGATTGCCCCAATCGTACCGTCGACGAGCTGATAAGCCCTTTGGTCGGGCTGCCTTTCAGCTGACATCTTGAGGGTGATTTCAGCCGCAAGGCTCGCATAGGTCAGGCCTGTGATGTCCTTCTCAATGCTTTCGGATGATCTGATAAGAGATGCCTCGGTCACCGTATCGATGGCCCTTCCCGAGTACAAGGAGAGCTCCACTGTCGAAAACTGCTGGCAGGCCGGTCCGAGCTTGCTTTTCGGCTTCCTCGCCCCTTTGATCTTGGCATCGAATATGCCGGTCTCCTCGGAGATGACGGTGATGACCCTGTCGGCTTCGCCGAAGTGCCTGGACCTGAGGATTATCGCGCGCATGCGGGAGGCGTTCACTTTGTTGCTTCGCCGGCTGCGCCGTATCTTTCTGCCTCGGAGAAGACGCAGCCGCAGTACTTCTGCATGTAGTAGCCGGCCTGCCTTGCCATCATCCTGCTTCTCCTGTAAAGCGGCCTGAAGTCCCTGTAGACGAACTCGAGTCCCCTTTTGGCCGCCTCCTCTTCCCCGACCTTCCTTATAAGATCGTGGTTCTGATACGGGCTTATGGTGAGAGTCGTGGTGAAGCGCGGAATCCCCATTTCCTTCGCCTTGTCGGCTGCGGCAGACAGCCTCATCCTGTAGCAGTGCTCGCAGCGCCCGGGCCTTTGAAGCGATGGTGCAGCGCTTATGAACTCCATAAGGCCGTAGCTTCCGTCCACGAAGCCGGGAAGCCCGCTTGCGGCAAGGTATGCCTTGAAGGCGTCCGCCCGCGCCTTGAATTCGGTCCACGGGTGGATGTTGGGATTATGGAAGTACAGGAAGGGCGACTCGCCCTCGCTTATCAGGCTTTCGACGGACGCTGTAGCACACGGCGCGCAGCAGGAATGGACAAGGATGCCCGTCATATGAGCTTCTCCTGCCCTTCTTCCTCGGGCCTCTCCGGATACTGCCTCCCCATGTGGTCGAAGGCGGCCCTGGTCGCAACCCTTCCCCTTGGGGTCCTGTCAATGAAGCCGATTTGTATCAGATACGGCTCATATACGTCCTCAAGCGTCTCCCGCTCCTCGTTAAGGGCAGCTGCCATCGTGTCGATGCCTACAGGCCCTCCGCCGTATTTCAGTATGATCGTGTCAAGTAGCCTGTGGTCAAGCCTGTCCAGCCCCCTGCCGTCGACTTCCATAAGAGACAGCGCCTCTGCGGCGACCTTACTGTCTATCTCGCCCGTGCCGCGAACCTCCGCGAAATCCCTGACGCGCCTAAGAAGCCTGTTTGCAATCCTCGGAGTACCCCGGGACCGCCTGGCTATCTCGTAGGCGCCGTCTCTGTCGATGGGAACTCCCATGAGCTCCGCCGACTTCAGAACTATGGTCTCAAGCTCGGACGGGTCGTAGTACTCAAGCCTGTGGACCATGCCGAACCTGTCTCTTAACGGCCCGGAGAGCATCCCCTGCCTTGTGGTGGCGCCGATGAGCGTGAAGCGCGGCAGGTCTATCCTTATAGACCTCGCTGACGGACCCTTGCCTATCACGATATCCAGTGCAAAATCCTCCATGGCAGGGTAGAGTATCTCCTCGACAGCCCTGTTGAGCCTGTGTATCTCATCGATGAACAGGACTTCCCCCGGACTGACGTTCGTAAGAATGGCGGCAAGGTCTCCTGCCCTTTCGATCGCCGGGCCGGATGTGATCTTCAAGTTCGTGCCCATCTCGTTTGCGATTATCATTGAAAGTGTAGTCTTGCCAAGCCCGGGAGGGCCGCACAATATGGCGTGGTCGAGGGCCTCACCCCTTGAGAGGGCTGCCTGTATGCTTATCTGGAGGGCCTCCTTCACCCTGTCCTGCCCGATGAACTCGGTCAGCCGCTTGGGCCTTAAAGAGAATTCCTGAGGGGCCTCCTCGTTTGCTATGTTGTCGTCAACCACCCTTGTGTCCTGCATGGGTTACCTCCGTAGATTCCTCCGCTACCTGCCGGCGAACGTCCCCAGCGCAAGCCTTATGAGCCTCGATGCGTCTGCGCCGGGTTCCATCTTCAGCGCCTTGGATGCGGCGCTCTCAGCCTCCGTCCTGGTGTAGCCTAAAGCAAGAAGCGCCTTCACGGCATCCTGCGCAGGCGAGCCATCCCCGGTTGTATCCTGTCTGAGGTCGATTCCGTCCCCTGAGCCCGTCGGAAACCCGACCTTGCCTTTAAGCTCGAGTATTATCCTGTCCGCCAGCTTCTTTCCTACGCCGGGGGCAGTCACTCCCTTGGCGTCGCCTGCCGATATCGCCATTGCCACCCTCTCGGGCGATGCCCCGGACAGCACGGCCATGGCGGTCCTGGGACCTATGCCGTTTACCGTGCAGAGCAGGTTGAACATCTGCCTTCCGAACTGGCTGGAGAAGCCGAAAAGACCGACGTAGTCCTCGCGCACCACCATCTCGGTGAACACGCGCACCTCGTCGCCGTGCCGGCCGGTCTCTGCTATGTCCCTTGCGGGCATGCTCACCTTGTAGCCGACGCCATGGACCTCTATTACGATATGGTCCGGGCCGATTTCCTCTATTGTACCTTTAAGGTGGGATATCACCTGCTCACCCCCATGATCGTCCGCTTGAGGGCCGTGTTGGTATGCAATACTGTAATCGCCATCGCAAGGGCGTCGGAGGTGTGGTGCGCCTTGGGCACCTCCTTGAGGCTCAAGAGCAGGCGGACCATCTGTTCCACCTGCTCCTTGTCCGCCCTTCCAGCGTTGCAAAGCGCCATCTTCACCTGAAGGGGGGTCAGCTCAATCACTTCCAGGCCGTGCTTGCGGCATGTCATCACCGCGACTCCCCTTGCCTGGGCGACCTGCACCGCGCTTTTCTGATTGGAGTTGAAGTAGATGGTCTCCACAGCCGCCATGCTGGGCTTTACTTCCAGCAGCACCTCTTCAAGCTGCCTGTGTATTGAGAGCAGCCTGTCGGGCATCGGCATGTCCGGGGTCGTCTTGATGACGCCCCCGCAGAGATAGCTGAGCTTCCCGGCCTCCTCAAGCACGGCGCCGTATCCCGTGTGCGCCGTTCCCGGATCTACGCCGAGGACCACCCTGCCCAATTACATCTCCTCCAGCTTCGCCATCACCTCGTCCGGGATCTCCATGTTCGTATAGACCCTCTGCACGTCATCGTGCTCCTCGAGGGTGTCAATGAACCTGATCACCTTCTGGGCGCCTTCTATGTCCAGCTCCACCGTCGTCCTGGGAAGCATCTTGGGCCTGACTTCCGTGAACTCCACTCCGTGCGACTCAAGGCTCTTCCTGACTGCATCCAGCTCTGTAGGCTCGGTGATCACCTCATAGCTCTCCGGGTCGTCGGTCAAGATGTCGGTCGCGCCCGCCTCAAGGGCAAGTTCCATGAGCTTGTCCTCGTCGCCCTTGAAGGATGCCCTGCTTATCGTGATGACGCCCTTCCTGTCGAACATCCATCCTACGGAGCCGGCTTCCCCCATATTTCCGCCGGTCCTTGAGAACATGTACCTTACATCAGCCGCGGTCCTGTTGCGGTTCTCGGTCATGCATTCGACGATGAAGGCGGTGCCTGCCGGTCCGTATCCCTCATATGCAATCTCCTCGTAGATGGCCTCGTCGTCGCCCCCAGTCACCCTCTTGATCGCCTTTGTGATCGAGTCGTTGGGCATGTTGACCGACTTGGCCGCCAGTATCGCCATGCGCAGCTTGAAGTTTGCGTTGGGATCTCCTCCGCCCTGCCTTGCGGCAACCATGATCTCCCTTGCCGCCTTGGTGAAGGCCGCGCCCCTCGCTGCGTCAGTCTTCTCCTTCTTGTGCTTGATGTTCGCCCATTTCGAATGTCCTGACATGGGTCTTCCCTCCACGCGCCCGGCTTTGCGGGCATAAGAATGTTACCCAAACATTTTACCACAAAGACGCGACGCGCCGGCGGTGTTATGCCGAGGCAGCCTTTCTTTCGGCCTTCTTCACCCTCAGCGTGCTAGTGCTCCCCGGTATGCCGACCAAGATCCCTCCTGTGAACACCACCAGGTCCCCCTCGCTGATAAGCCCGCTGTCAAGGGCCTTCTGCTCGGCGTGCAGGAACAGGGAGTCTGTATTGTGCTTGCTTTCGCCGATTACCGGCGTAACCCCCCAGGCCAGCGCCAGCTGCCTGTAAGTGGTTTCCTCGTCGGTCACTGCTATTATCGGGCATGCTGGCCTGTATTTCGATATCTGCCTTGCTGTCGAGCCGCTTGAAGTCACCACGACTATTGCTGCCGCGTCCAGGTCATGCGCCGTCGTGCATGCGGCGTGCGCTATGGCGTCTGACACATCCCTTCCGTGCGGCCCCTCAAGCTGCGAGAACCTCTTCTTGTAATTGATGTCCTGCTCGGTCCTGCTGGCGATGCTCCTCATCGTCCTCACGCTGTCTGAAGGGTATCTGCCGACGGCGGTCTCCCCGGACAGCATTACAGCGCTTGTGCCGTCGTATACGGCATTCGCGACGTCTGTCGTCTCCGCCCTAGTGGGCCTCGGGTTTTTGATCATGGACTCGAGCATCTGCGTTGCGGTTATGGAGTGCTTGCCCGCGATATAGGTCTTCCTTATGAGCATCTTCTGCAGCCTCGGCAGCTCGACCAGGTCTATCTCCACTCCCATGTCGCCTCTTGCCACCATGATGCCGTCGGCCGCCCTTATGATCTCATCTATGTTATCCACGCCCTGGGCGTTCTCAATCTTGGCGATCACCTTGATCTTTGCGGCTCCGAGCTCGGAGAGGGCCGCCCTTATGTCCTCGATGTCGCGGGCGGTCCTGGTAAACGACGCCGCCACGAAGTCGAAGCCGTGCCTTGCCCCGAACTCCAAATCCGATCTGTCCTTCTCGGAGACGTAAGGCATATCAAGGCGCACCCCGGGAACGTTCAAGCTTTTCCTGTTGGAGAAGGTGCCTCCGTTTACCACCTCGGTGACTATCCTCGTCCCGTCGGTTCCAATGACCGCAAACTGCAGCATCCCGTCGTCGCCCAATATGCGGTCGCCGGCTTTGACCTGCCTTGGAAGCTCCTTGTAGGTTATCGATACGGTTTCGCCGTCACCCTCCGCATCCTCCGCGGTGAATGTGAACCGGCTTCCTTCCTGCAGCTCCACTTTCCCTTCCCTGAAGGTGCCTATCCTTATCTCCGGCCCCTTGGTGTCCAGAAGAAGCGCTATCGGAAGGCCCAGCTCCTGTCTCAGGCCCTTAACCATCTGGACCCTCCCCAGGTGCTCGGCGTGGTCACCGTGGGAGAAGTTGAGCCTCGCCACGTTCATCCCCTCGACGATCATGCGCCTTAATACGCCCGGGGCATCCGTCGCAGGTCCCAGCGTGCAGACTATCTTAGTCCTCTTTCCGGCGATCGGTGAGGACGCTTCCGGACCCGACTTCAGATCATCCATCTGCTCTACCTTCCTCCATGAGCCCTCTGACAGCGGCTATGAGCGGTATGTCCGCCGGACAGAACTCGTAGCGCCGTAGCTCTTCCGAATCCACGAAGCGAACCTCCGAGTGCACGCTGGCGACGGGCTGTCCGCTTACTATCCTCGCAAGGAAAGCCTTCAGCATCATCGGCGACTTCGCCGCCTTAATCGGGCTGTCTCCTATGCTTGCGCCTATCTCCGCCTCTATGCCAAGCTCCTCAAGAAGCTCCCTCTTCAGGCACTCCTCCGGCGTCTCGCCGGGTTCAGACTTGCCTCCCGGAAGCTCCCAAAGGCCTGCGGTGCCCTCTCCGTCAGTCCTTCTAGCTATTAGTAGCCTTCCGCCCTCTATTATGGCGGCTGCGGTGACAATAACCAAATGCGGGGTTCCCCTTCCTGTTCGGCATGAAACTCAAAAACCGCCGCCCCGCAATCAGGTGCGGGGCGGCATGATGAGAGCCTTTATTTTACCTTGTATCCGCTCGGAAGCTGGAACGTGGTCTCAGGAACATCCTGCTCGTAGAAGAGCCCGACTGTCATGTCGACATCACCGACTTTGATCCTCATCAGGATGCCAAGCCTCTCAGACACCCAGAGCTCGTAGCTTCTCCCCTTGTAGAACACCCTGGCCCAGCGGCACTGCTCACCGCTGATCTCCGCTCTGCCTATGTACTCGTAGGAGTCGAAGTCGGTCGCGTAGACGACGGTCGGGTCGTAAGGGGACAGCACCTTCAGCAGGGTGTCGTCCGGCTTCACCTTGTTCACCGTCTTGATGAGGCTGTTCCAGGTGTAGATGTCCTTCCCGTCGTACATCATATAAAGCTTGATTGCGGCATCGACGCTCCTGTACTCCTTGCCTCCCTTTACGCTTACGCTCACTTTTGTATTCAGGATGTTGTCGTACTTCTCGGTGTACACGACAGGTATGCTGCCGCGCTTTGCCAGGATGGAGAGGAACCCCGCCTCATCAATCGGCCTGTTCTCCTCTATCGCCTGTTCCACGGCCTTCGCCGCCTCTTTCACCGCCTCATTTGCGGCTTCGGCCACCGCCTTGCCCAGGAAGGCAAAGGGGTTGCCGCTGAAGTCGATGTTAGCCGGCGGAACGAATGTTGAATCAGGGATATTCCTTTCAACGATGTCTGTAACGTCCATCTGCATGTTCTCGACGATTGTCCTTATCACCACGCCGTACTTCTCGCTGATCCAGTGGTACTGGACCTCGCCTTCGACCGTTATCTCCGCCTTCTCGCAGACGTAGCCGTTTACGGTCTCCCTGCCGAGGAGCTTTACCTGGACGTCTGCCTCCTTGATATCCTGCTCAGTGAGCCCCTGGTTCTTCGACGGCTCGCTGAGGTCGTACTTCTGCCCCACATTTGACATCGAGCTCCACATGTACATGAACTTGCCGTCGTTTATCATGTAGCTGATCATGCCGCCGGTGTTGTTGGCGGAGTACATCTTGACGCCCTTTGCCATAACCACAGCGTTTCCCAGCACTTCCTTGTCCATCATCAGTGTGTACTTGTACTCAAGGCTGTAGGAGGCCCTCTTTCCGAACAGCTCAAGGTATCTGTCCTTGTCGGGCGCGGCTGCGGCCGCAAAGGACAGCGCAAGGGCCATTATCAACGCCATTGTGACTATTCTGGAGATCCTGGACATGTGGAACCCTCCTTGTATGCTTTTTACTCACATACTCTCTTTCTTTAAAATACTACGACTTCCTGCATCGCGACATATTGACACTGCAGGATGGACACTTTATATTTTATGTTAGCACTCGGTTATGCCGAGTGCTAACAACGGAAGCCATACCATTAACATATATCGAAGGAGGTTCGTGGAATGCTTAAGCCACTAGGCGACAGGGTAATCGTTAGGCCGAGCGTCGAGGAGGAGAAGACCGCAGGCGGCATCTTCCTTCCTGACACAGCGAAGGAGCGCCCGCAGTGGGGCGAGGTCGTGGCTGTGGGACCCGGCAAGTTCGAGGACGGCAAGAGGATCG
>CAZJHY010000032.1:0-16244 GCA_964545975.1 uncultured Clostridia bacterium
GGCTGTTGCCATGGCTATCGCAGGAAACGTGGCCGCCTCGCAAGTATACAGCTTCAGGACCCAAGCGCCTATGCCGACGGATACGACGCCGCCTACGGGCTCGCTTATGATAAACGACGGCACAAGGTACACCAGGTCCAGGTATGTGGCGCTAACCCTGAATGCAAGCGACAACGTGACGCAGCAGAGCCAGCTCCAGTTCAGAGTGGGTGAAGGTGTCAACGCCTCCAATGTAAGCTGGGGCAGCTGGCAGGAGTTCAGCTCCAAGGTCACCCTGCAGGTATCCTCCGGCGACGGCCAGAAGAACATCTGGGTGATGTACCGCGATGCGGCAGGCAACATGTCTCAGGCATATCTTGCATCCATCACGCTGGATACCAAGGCGCCGGCCATCAGCAACCTCAACGCGACCAACGTAACGCAGAACTCGGCGACAATAACATGGCTGACCAACGAGCCTGCCTTCGGAAGCGTCGAGTTCGGTTCCAGCACGGCATCGATGAGCTCTGTATCCGGAGATGCCAGCGTGAGGTCCTCCGCGATAAGCTCAGTTGCCCCGAGTTCGGTGGTAATCACACCGACGACTGTGTCATCCAAGATCGGAAACACCTCGTTTAGCATCAATGTGACGGGGCTTCAGCCCAGCACCACCTACTACTACCGTGCAGTGGTGATGGACCCTGCTGGCAATATGACTGCATCGCAGACTCAAAGCTTCAGGACATCGTCCACCGTTGTGACACCACCAGTGACGCCCCCGATAGTCACACCTCCAATAACGCCGCCGGTGGTCATACCTCCGATAGTCACGCCCCCGGGCCAGGTGTCTGTGAACCTGGCCGGCAAGTCCCAGGGCGCCAAGGCTGAGTCCAACGGCTTCAACGGCGGAAATGCCGCACCTTTCGCAAACGATGAGAGCTCCTCCTCGTTCTGGGAATCCGAGAACCCGATCATCGGAAACACGACGGTATGGCTCGAGATAAAGTTCGGCAAGACGGTGTCGATCAATACCGTGGTGCTGAAGGTGTCCAACGACTACATGCCCAAGAACTTCGTCGTGAGCGCGATCGTCGGCGGCAAGTGGGTCGACATCGCCGAATATAAGGATGGCAAGGCGAAGGGCACGGGCAACGCGCTTGAACTGATAACTCTCTCATTCAATCAGGTAAGCACCAGCCAGATGAGGATATACTTCAAGGATATGGACAACAAGGGCACAAGGGCCAGAGTCTATGAACTGGAAGCCTATCTGAAGTAGGCCTCAGACACTAAAAACGCGCCGCGGGCGAGAGAAGCCCGCGGCGTGTTCTTCGGAGGAACGCAATTGGCGAGAATAAGGCTTCTTGGCGGGAAAGACAGAAGGATTAGGGCCGGACACCTGTGGATATTCGACGGGGAGATCGAAAGCGTCGAAGCAGGGCCCGGCGAGGACATAGCGGATGTGGTTAGCAGCAAGGGCACATACCTGGGAAAGGCTATGCTCTGCGGATCGCCTGCGCTCAAAGCGAGGCTTCTTACCAGGGACAGGCATGAGATTGGCGAGGAATTCTTCGCAAAGGCGATCGCCTCTTGCCTTGCCCACAGGGGGAAAGTAGCGCCGGATGCGACATCTTACAGGCTCATTAACAGCGAGGGCGACATGCTCCCAGGCCTTACCGTGGATATATACGAAGACGCCTTCGTGCTCCAGGCGACAACCTCCGGCATGGACAGGAGGAAAGGCATGCTGGCCGGGCTAGTCTCAAGCCTTCTGGGCACCAGGAAGGCCTACGAGCGAAGCGACATGCCGGTAAGAAGGTATGAAGGGCTTGAACCGTCGACAGGCTTCCTCATGGACGAGTTCGACACCAAGCTAAGGATAGACGAGAATGGTGTCAGGATGGACATCGACATAGCAGCCGGACAGAAGACGGGATACTACTTGGACCAGAGGGAGAACAGGCTTGCCTCCGCGGCATACGCCCCGGGAGCGGACGTGCTGGACGCCTTCTGCTACAACGGAAGCTTCGGTCTTCTGGCAGGCTTAAGGGGCGCAAAGAGCGTGCATTTCCTCGACATGAGCGAGCAGGCGGTCGAGCAGGCCAGGACAAATGCCGAGTTGAACGGCCTTGCCGGGATCAGCAGGTTCACCGCCGCCAACGCCTTCGACGAGCTTAACAAGCTTGTCAAGGAGGGAGCGTCGTATGACCTTGTGATGCTGGACCCGCCGCCTTTCACAAGGAACAAGGAGGCCATAGAAGGTGCTCTAAGAGGATACAAGGAGATAAACCTCAGAGGAATCAAGCTTACGCGCCCGGGAGGATATCTGGTCACTTCAAGCTGTTCCCAGCATATTAGCTCCGAGCTTTTCAAGGACGTCATCGCAATGGCGGCAGCGGATGCGGGCAGGCACCTTCAGCTGGTCGAGGCGAGGTCGCAGGCGAGGGATCATACGGTGCTTCTTTCAATGACGGAGACGGAGTACCTGAAATGCATGATTTTCCGTGTGCTGTAGGCAGCTTGTCTCTTCCATTGCATACCGCCATCATGGTATAATCCTTCTTGCTTTATGTCGAAGAGGCAGTTCCTTCGGGTTTTTTGGAGGTGCATAGAATGAAGGAGAAGATACATCCCAAGTACAAGGTGACCAAGGTCACTTGCGCTTGCGGCGAGACCTTCGAGGCCGGCTCGACGGCCGAGAACCTCAGGGTCGAGATCTGCTCGAAGTGCCACCCGTTCACCACCGGAGTCCAGAGAATCGTGGACACCGGCGGCAGGGTGGAGAAGTTCCGCAAGAAGCACAACCTTTAGACGAAGGGGCGGAAGGGCTCATCGCCTTTGCGCCCGGACGGGAATATGTCGGAGCCTTGCTATATGCTAAGGCTCCGACATTATTTTATAATAAACTGGTAGAGCGCCTTTGGAGGTAACGCCGATGGATATGAGGGGAGTGCACGCCGGCGGCTGGATTGAAGTCGTCTGCGGTTCCATGTTCTCAGGCAAGAGCGAGGAGCTCATAAGAAGGGTTAAAAGGGCAAGAATCGCCAAGCAGAGGGTAGTGGTCCTCAAGCATTCCATAGACGACAGGTTCTCGGCAAGGGAGGTCGTTTCCCACGACGGGGACAAGCTCGAAAGCATACCCATAGCGGCGTCGGCGGATGTAATGGCGGCAGTGCCGCTGGGCACTCAGGTCGTGGCCATCGACGAGGCTCAGTTCTTCGACGACGGACTCGTAGAAGTATGCGATGCTTTGGCCGAAAGCGGCGTTAGGGTAATAGTGGCGGGCCTCGACACGAACTTCAGGGGGGAGCCCTTCGGGCCGATGCCCAAGCTTCTCTCGCTCGCCGAGGAGGTCATGAAGCTCAACGCCATCTGCATGAAGTGCGGAGCGCCTGCGTCCAGGACTCAGCGCCTGGTTAACGGCAAACCCGCGAAATACGACGACCCGGTCGTCATGATAGGTGCCAGCGAATCCTACGAGGCCAGGTGCAGGAGATGCCACGAGGTGCCCGGCCGGCCTTGATCTTTAGAGAGGTGTATCAATGAGCGAGAAGTTCAGCTACGGAGGCCAGGCGGTCCTTGAGGGCGTTATGATGAGAGGGCGCAGGGGGATAAGCGTCGCAGTAAGAAAGCCCGACGGTAAGATAACGATGTACAAGAAGCTCATGAAGGAGGACAAGAAGGCCCCTTTCCTTAAGCTTCCTGTGATAAGAGGCGTTGTCAACTTCGTGGAGACGCTGATAATTGGCATGGATGCTCTCATGTTCTCCGCCAACGAGGCGACGGGCGAGGATGAGAAGCTCACAAGCTGGGAGGTGGCCCTTACCCTTCTTGCCAGCTTCGCGCTTTTCGTTGGCCTTTTCATAGTGCTGCCGAACCTTCTGGTGTCTCTTGTGTCCAGGTTCATTGCCAGCATATTCGTCGTAAACCTTGTCGAAGGGGCGCTTAGGCTCACCATTTTCGGCCTTTACCTATATGTCATCTCCTATATGAAGGACATCAAGAGGCTTTTCGCCTATCACGGCGCGGAGCACAAGGTGATAGCAGCCTATGAGAACGACGAGCCGCTCGACGCATCACACATCCAGGCCCATACCACGATGCATACGAGATGCGGAACGAATTTCCTGCTTATCGTGATGTTCGTATCCATATTGATTTACTCGGTGCTTGGAAGGCAGACCCTCATTGCAAGGATCGGCACCAGGATCGTGCTTCTTCCGCTTATTGCAGGCCTTGCCTACGAGCTCTTCAAGCTGGCGGCAAAAAGGCGCGACAGCGCAATACTGAGGGCTGTATCATACCCGGGCCTCCAGCTGCAGAAGCTTACGACCAAGCAGCCTGACGACAGCATGGTCGAAGTCGCCGTGGCGGCGTTTAAGGGGGCCCTTGAGATGGACGGGGAGATGATTAGCCAGCCTGTGCCGGCGGAAGTGACGGAAGGATAATCCTGGGTTATGGTAGAAAAGCTGATTGATGTAGAGAAAAGGTATGAGGAGCTGGAAAGAAGCCTGTCATCCCCGGATGTCGTTTCGGACATGGACCAGTTCAGGAAGCTTTCGAAGGCGCACTCGTCGCTCACTCCGATAGTGGAGAGCTTCAGGCAGTTGAGAACCGTGGAGCGTGAGCTAGCCGAGGCGCAGGAGATCCTCTGGCACGAAGAGGACCAGGAGCTAAGGCAGATGGCATCGGAAGAGGTGAACGGCCTTACGCTGCGCAAGGACGAGCTCAACGAGAAGCTCAAGCTTCTGCTGCTGCCCAAAGACCCGCTTGACGAGAAGAACGTCATTCTCGAGATCAGGGCGGGCACCGGGGGCGAGGAGGCTGCGCTTTTCGGAAGCGACCTTCTCAGGATGTACAGCAGGTACGCAGAGCGCAAGGGCTGGAGCCTTGAGATGATGAGCATGTCGGAGACGGGCCTGGGAGGCTTCAAGGAGGCCATAGTCATGATCTCCGGAGACCAGGTCTACTCCAGGCTGAAATTCGAATCGGGAGTGCACAGGGTTCAGAGGATACCGGAGACCGAAGCCCAAGGCCGCATACATACCTCCGCCGCCACGGTCGCCGTGATGCCCGAGGCTGAAGAGGTGGACGTGGAGATAAATCCCAACGACCTAAGGGTTGATGTATTCCGCGCGGGAGGGCACGGCGGCCAGGGCGTGAACATGACGGACTCGGCCGTGAGGATAACCCACCTTCCATCCGGGCTTGTGGTGCAGTGCCAGGATGAGCGCTCGCAGCTTAAGAACAAGGAGAAGGCCATGAAGGTCCTCAGGTCGAGGCTTCTTGAGAAGACCATCGAAGAGCAGCATTCGAAGATGGCCCAGCAGAAGAAGAGCCTCGTTGGCAGCGGCGACAGATCCGAGCGCATAAGGACCTACAACTTCCCCCAGAACAGGATGACCGACCATAGAATCGGCCTAACGCTTCATAAGCTGGACATGATAATCGATGGCGACCTGGATGAGATGATCGACGCGCTGATCTTGAGCGAGCAGAGCGAGAGGCTCAAGAAGGATGAGTAAAGCCGGAACCGAAAGGACCGTCCTGGAGCTTCTCAATAAATCGGCCTCCTACCTTGCGGCGAAGGGTTCCTCCTCGCCCAGGCTGGATGCCGAGCTCCTGCTTTCAGACGTCCTCGGCTGCAGCCGAATCCAGCTGTACGTAGGCTTCGAAAGGCCGCTTGAGGAGAGCGAGATAGACGCCTACAGGCAGTCTGTGATGCGAAGGGGCAAAAGGGAGCCAGTCGCATACATAAGAGGTCATAAGGAGTTCATGGGACGGGACTTCAAGGTGGCGCAGGGCACACTGGTCCCAAGGCCGGAGACGGAGCTCATGGCCGAAGCAGGCATAAAGGCGCTCGAAGGAGTCGCAGCCCCATATCTTGCCGAGCTCTGCTGCGGGACAGGAGCACCGGGGATAAGCGCGGCGCTTGAGTGCCCCGGATCGAGGCTGCTTCTATCAGATGTCTCCGAGGCGGCGCTGGAGGTCGCACGAAGGAACATCAGCCTGTATGAGCTCGATGCAAGGGCCGAGGCATTGCTGTCAGACCTTTTTGGTTCATGGCCCTGCCGCCTTGAGGGGGGATTCGACCTCATCATGGCGAATCCGCCATATATCAAGACGGCTGACGTAGAGGCACTGGAACCCGAGATATCCGTGCACGAGCCGCGCATCGCATTGGACGGAGGCTCTGAAGGGCTGGACTTCTACGGCAGGATAGCAGAAGGGGCCCTCAAGTGGCTCAAGCCCGGGGGCGCGATAGTGCTCGAGATGGGAGCCGGACAGGCCGAAAGCGTGTGCGGCTTGCTTAAGAAGGCAGGATACGGAGGCATTTCGGTCCGAAAGGACCTGCTGGGAATCGACAGGGTTGCCGAGGCCAGATGCTGAAGGGGGCGAGCCTTATGAACACCTTATTCGTAGACATGTCGAGAGGCATAAAGGAAGACGGGCTCATCAAGGCGGCGGAAACCATCAGGTCGGGCGGGCTTGTGGCCTTTCCGACAGAGACTGTGTACGGGCTGGGGGCAAACGGCTTCATGCCGGAGGCTGTGGCGAAGATATTCAAAGCCAAGGGCAGGCCCCAGGACAATCCGCTCATACTGCACATCGCAGACATGGCCGACATCTATGCCCTGGCTGAGTCAGTGCCCCCGGATGCCCTGAGGCTTGCGGGTCTGTTCTGGCCGGGTCCTCTTACCATGGTGATGAGGAAGAAACCGGTGGTGCCTGACATCGTTACCGCAGGACTGGATACGGTCGCGATAAGGATGCCGGCCAATGACATCGCTCTAGGTCTCATAAGAAAGGCCGGGGTGCCCATAGCGGCTCCCAGCGCAAATGTTTCCGGAAGGCCCAGCCCCACATCAGGAGAGCACGTCCTGAACGACCTCGGCGGGGTCATCGACATGATAATAGACGGCGGGCCCACGAGAATCGGTGTAGAATCCACAGTCCTTGACGTGAGCGGCTCCCGCCCGACGCTTCTAAGGCCGGGGGGCCTGGGGTTGGAGGATCTTAAGCTTGTGCTTCCCGAGCTTGATTTCGGCCAGGACAATCCTGACGGGCCGGCAAGATCCCCCGGCATGAGGCACAGGCACTACTCCCCCAAGGCGCCTCTGTTCCTTTACAAAGGACCGGTCGACGAGCAGATACAGACCATAAGCAGGGAGATGGTCTCCCTTGCCCGAAACGGCAGCAGGGTAGGTGTGCTTGCAGCCGCAGGCGAGGTCGAGGCCATTAGAAAGTGCGCGAGGCTTGCCGGCCTATCCGCAAACGATGCGCCGAGTGTTGAGTCCGACATTGTCTACGCAGCTACCGGAAGGCGAGACAGGCTGGGAGAGGTCGCCTCGTCGCTGTTTGCGAAGATGAGGCAGCTGGATGCCTCCGAGGTCTCGATAATACTTGCCACCTCCTACATTGAGGAGGGTATGGGCTACGCCGTCATGAACAGGCTCGTCAGGGCCAGCGACGGCAGGGTTTTCACAGTAGAGGAAAGATGATTCCCGGAGGAGGTGCGTTGATGAGGATATCCATTGGTTGCGACCATGCGGGGCTGGAGCTTAAGGCGAAGCTGAAGGCCAAGGCCGAGGAGCTGGGCCACGAGGTGACGGACAGGGGAAGCTACTTCGCGGCGTCGGTCGATTATCCGGACTTCGCGCAAGCAGTCTCCTGCGACGTTGCCGAAGGGCGCGCCGACAGGGGCATCCTCATATGCGGCACCGGCATAGGCATGTCCATTGCCGCAAACCGCTTCAGGGCAGTAAGGGCGGCGCTCGTCTACGACATGGACACGGCGAGGCTCTCAAGGATGCACAACGACGCGAACGTTATCTGCCTTGGAGCAAGGACTCCGAGCGCGGCAGCTGCCCCGGAGATTCTCGAGGAGTGGCTTGCCACGCCGTTTGAGGGCGGAAGGCACGCAAGGAGGGTCGACAAGTTCGACATGGCGAAGCAGTCTCTGGAAGGCTGGCAGGGCCATCACAACGTGCATGTCATCAACCATCCGCTCATCCAGCACAAGCTCTCGCTCATCCGCCAGAAGGAGACCGAACCGAGGCACTTCAGAGACCTGGTATCCGAGATAGCCAAGCTCATGGCGTATGAGGTCACAAGGGACGTGCCCCTCGAGGAGATAGACATAGAGACCCCGATATGCAGCGCCAAGGCTAAGGTGATGGCAGGAAAGCATTTCGGCATCGTCGCGATATTAAGGGCGGGGCTGGCCATGGCGGAATCCATACTGGAGATAATGCCGGGAGCAAGGATGGGCCATATCGGCCTCTACAGGGACCCGGAGACGCTAAGCCCGGTCCAGTACTACTCGAAGCTCCCGAAGGATACCGCCGAAAGGAGCATGATACTGGTCGACCCGATGCTTGCCACCGGCGGCACCGTGGTAAAAGGGATAGACATACTAAAGGCAGTGGGAGCCAGAGGAATCAAGGTCGTAAGCATCGTCTCCGCTCCGGCCGGAATACTCAGGGTCATCGAGGCCCATCCTGACGTAGAGGTCTTCGTAGCCGCAGTGGACGAAAGGCTCAACGACCACGGCTACATCGTCCCCGGGCTCGGAGACGCGGGCGACCGGCTCTACGGGACCAAATAGATGGCCGGCATGAACGGAAGGCCGAGCTGGGACAGATACTTCATGGACATAGCGGCGATGGTCGCTACAAGGTCCACGTGCCTTAGAAGGAGCGTGGGAGCCATCGCGGTCAATAACAGGAGGATACTGGCCACAGGCTACAACGGGACTCCGAAGGGGCTCAGGCACTGCGGCGAGGTGGGCTGCATCAGGCAGGAGCTCAACATCCCGTCAGGCCAGAGGCACGAGCTGTGCCGCGGGCTTCATGCCGAGCAGAACTGCATAATCCAGGCGGCGGTGCACGGAGTGCAGCTTGAGGGCTCGACGATATACTGCACGTTCCAGCCCTGCGTGGTATGCGCGAAGATGCTAATAAACGCGGGCATAGTGGAGATAGTGTACGAAAGCGGATACCCTGACGAGATGTCCGTTTCCATGCTGGCCGAGGCCGGAGTGAGGCTGAGGAGGCTGGAACCCGAAGGAGGCACATCGGCGCAATGAACCTTATGGCCATAGCTTTCTTCCTTGCGATGGCGATATCGCTTGCCCTGACCCCGGGCGTAGGCTTCCTTGCCTTGAAGGCAAAGGTGATGGATGTGCCCAGGGGAGAAAGGCATGCCCACGAGAGAGCTGTGCCGCTTCTTGGCGGCATAGCAATATTCGTTGCCTTCGCCGTCACCGTCTTCATGAGGATGGGCGTGACGGGCTGGGTAAGGGGCCTTCTGGCAGGAAGTTCCTTCATAATGGCAGTCGGAATAATCGACGACGTGAAGGAACTGAGGCCGATTCCGAAGTTTCTGGGTCAGGCGGTCGGCGCAGTCATAATGGTGGCAATGGGAGTGAGGATGGAGTTCGTATCGAACCCCTTCGGCGGCATAATTCAAATGGGGTGGCTATCCTATCCCTTCAGCGTGATCTGGATACTTTCCTTCGTGAACGCCATAAACCTCATAGACGGGCTTGACGGGCTGGCGTCAGGGGTGGTCGGAATCGGGTCGCTCTCGCTTGGGATAATCGCCTTCACAAAAGGATACATAGATGTCGCGCTGCTGTCTGTCATACTTGCCGGCTCATGCTTCGGCTTCCTGTGGCACAACTTCAACCCGGCCCAGATATTCATGGGGGATACGGGAGCGCTGTTCATCGGCTCGGCAATGGGAGGCATCAGCGCCGCCGGCGCCATCAAGGGTCCCGCGACGCTTACCATCGCGGTGCCCGTGGTGATACTCGGCGTAGCGGTAGTCGACACTCTCCTTGCCATTGTAAGGCGCACTGCGAACAGGACCAGCATCGGGACCGGAGACTACGACCATTTCCACTACTGGCTCAGGAAGAAGGGCCTCTCTGTGCGAGGAGCGGTCATTACGATATACGCCCTGACGATAGTGCTGTCGGTCACCGCATACCTCATAAGCAGGCAGGAATCGACTCCCATAGGCTGGTTCATAGCCTTCAGCGCGCTTGTCCTTCTGATCATCGGGGGGGCTTTCGCGGGGATGATAAAGTTCAGGAAGTTCAGCGAATGGATAGCAAGAAGACGGGGGCAGTCCTATGAAGAGGATAATGGCGGTGTTCGGGACCAGGCCGGACACGATAAAGATGATGCCGGTGCTGGAGGAGATCAAGAGGCATCCTGACGAGCTTGGCCTGTTCTCGCTTTCTACCGGGCAGCACAGGCAGATGCTCGATGACGTGCTCCGCGCGTTCGGGCATGAGCCCGACTGCGACCTGAGTATAATGAGGCCCGACCAGAGCCTTGCGGACATAGTGATTAATGGCCTTCCCGCGATAGGCCGGGCGATAAGCGACTACTCCCCGGACCTGGTGCTGGTGCACGGCGACACGTCGACCGGCTTCACGGCGGCGCTTGCGGCATATTACGCGGGCGTAAGGGTAGCTCATGTGGAGGCGGGCCTGAGGACCTACGACAAATGGAACCCGTTTCCTGAGGAGATGAACAGGAAGCTCATCGGGGCGATATCGGACCTGCACTTCGCCCCGCTCGACACCCACAGGGATAATCTCCTTCGAGAGGGGGTCGTGGAGAGCTCCGTCTACGTTACCGGCAACACCGGCATAGATGCGGTGCTCAGTGTGGCGATTAAAGGCGAGTCCGCTCAAGACGGCCTGGTGGCGGAGGCTCTGAGGGGAGCCGGAAGGCTCATCCTTGTGACGGCGCACAGGCGCGAAAGCATCGGAGAGGGCATCAAGGGCATCTGCGAGGCCGTCAGGCGGCTTCTTGCAATGTATCCGGACGTGAAGGTGCTTCTGCCGGTCCACCCGAACCCGAAAGTCCAGGGCACCGTGCGCGCTATCCTCGATGGGGTGGAAAGGTGCCATCTCGTCTCCCCGATGTCGTATCCGGACATGGTTTGTGCGATGAAGGCCTCATACTTCTGCATGAGCGATTCAGGCGGGATACAGGAGGAGGCGCCCGCCCTCGGCAAGCCGGTGCTTGTCTTAAGGGAGCTCACCGAAAGGCCGGAGGGGGTACAGGCCGGCACTCTGAAGCTTGCGGGCCTGGATCCCGACAGGATCACAAGGCTGGCAGGGGAGCTGCTTGACGACCGCGCAGAATATGGGAGGATGGCGACGAGTGCTAACCCTTACGGCGACGGAAGGTCGTCGGACAGGATCATAAAGGGTATTCTACACAGCTTCGGCCTGGGAGACAGGCCGGACGATTTCAATTGGAGGAACCGAAAGGCGTGAGCGGGATGGAGCTTAATACACTTGTGGTGGAAGGCGGCAGAAGGATAGAAGGGACTGTCAGGGTGGGGGGGGCGAAGAACTCGTCTCTTCCTCTCATAGCGGCAGCCCTGCTTCCCGCGGGTACATCTGTCATAGAGGACGTGCCAAGGCTTAAGGACATCGAGACGATGCGCGGCGTAGTAGAGGCTTTGGGCGCGGGCATAATCATGGAGAACAACGTTATGTCTGTGGACGCATCGAGCCTGAACGGAAACGAACCGCCCTATGATCTGGTAAGGGCGATGAGGGCATCGTTTCTTGTCATGGGCCCGCTTCTCGCAAGGATGGGAAGCGCGCACATATACCAACCGGGCGGCTGCGCCATCGGGGCAAGGCCGATAGACCTGCACCTGAAGGGCTTCTCCGCTTTGGGGGCTTCGGTGGACATGAGCGGGGGCATAGTGAAGGCGACAGTGGACGGAAGGCTCAAAGGAGATCGCGTCTACCTGGACTTCCCAAGCGTGGGGGCCACCGAGAACATAATGATGGCGGCAGTCACGGCCGAGGGAAGGACGCTCATAGAAAACGCTGCGCGAGAGCCTGAGATAGTAGACCTCGCGAACTTCCTGAACAAGATGGGGGCAAAGGTAAGAGGCGCGGGCACCCCTGTGCTGAGAATCGACGGCGTGGATTCCCTCATGCCCACATCCCACACAGTGATCCCCGACAGGATAGAGGCGGGCACTTTCATGATAATCGCAGCGGCGACGCAGGGAAGCCTCTACATCGACAACGTGGTGAGCGAGCACGTAAAGCCACTTGAGGCGAAGCTTCTTGAGGCCGGAGCCCGCGTTGAGCCCTACGAGGGAGCGATGCGGGTGAGCTCGGACAGGAGGCTTAAGGCGATAGACGTGACCACCATGCCGTACCCGGGCTTTCCGACCGACATGCAGGCCCAGCTCATGGCCCTTCTATGTGGGTCTGAGGGAACATCCCAGGTGACTGAGAACGTCTTCGAGAACAGGTTCATGCATGCCCCGGAGCTTTCGAGGATGGGCGCGAACATCAAGATCAGCGGCAGGACGGCCATAGTCGAGGGAGTGCCGAAGCTTACGGGCGCGCAGGTGAACGCCACAGACCTGAGGGCATCCGCGGCGCTTGTGACCGCGGCCCTGATGGCAGAGGGCGAGACCCACATCCACAATATCGCGCACCTGGACAGAGGATATGAGAATTTCGAAGCTCGCCTTGCCAGGTGCGGGGCGAAGATGAGAAGGGAGTAGCAGTTGAAGAGATCATTCAGGGCAGCATTCACGTTACTGCTTGCATCGGCGGCCCTCCTTGCAGCATCCGCCCTTTCAGCCGCAGCCCCTTCCTATATGGATGTCAAGGGCGTCAAGGCAGGCATGTCGGGCTACGGGCTGACTGTCTTCAAGGGCACGGAGCCCGAGAGGTTCGACTTCACGGTGATCGCCGTAACCAAGGGCGACGGCGGCTTGTCAGACCTTATACTAGTCAGAGTATCCGGCAGGAACATGGAGCAAAGCGGAGGCATCGCGGCGGGGATGAGCGGTAGCCCGTGCTATATATCAGACAAGCTCGTCGGCGCGCTGTCGCATGTGCTTGAGGGCCCGGATTCGGACTATGGGATAATCACGCCGATGGCTGAGATGGTCAAAGTCCTCGAGGCAGGCAAGCTTGCTTCAGTTCCGGAGAGATTGAAAGTGGAAGGGTATGGCAGCTTCGTGCAGGCGGCGACCCCTATATGGGTGAGCGGGCTCGGAGAAAGGGCGCTTGCCGGGCTTAAGGACAAGCTGTCAGCAAAGGGAATCGCGCTGGCGCCGCTTCCAGCGCTCGGCCAAGGCCTCACAACCATTGGAAAGCCTGACTTCAAGGCCGGTTCCGCTGTAGCCGTCCAGGTGAGCTACGGAGGGATAGAGGCGGGCGCACTGGGCACTTTGACCTGGACTGACGGAAAGAGCTTCCTTGCATTCGGGCATCCGTTCATGAGCCTGGGAAGCGTTGAGATACCCATGTCCCAGTCAGAGGTGCTGGCGGTCCTGCCTTCGGACAGCTTCCCCTTCAAGATGGGAACCTTCGAGAAGCCCTCCGCGACCGTAACTGAGGACAGGACCACTGCGATAGCAGGCGTGATCGGGTCTTCTCCGGCAATGGTGGATGTCTCTGTTAAGGTGACAGACATGCAGACGGGAAGGAAGCGCGAAGCCAGCTTCAAGGCTGTGGCGGATGCGAGGATACTCGCCGACCTGATAAGCTCGTCAGCCCTTTCAGTCTGCGACAGCTCGCTTATGAGGGTGGGCGAAGGGACATCATACCTGTCGATTCTAATCGAGGCATCCGGAAAGAGGATGCTCAGGGAGGATATGGTCTGGTCAGGAAGCGATGTTGCGGCGGAGGTCACGATGGAAGTGTCCGACATGATCGCAGCGCTCATGGAAAACGATGTCGAGGAGCCTGATATCACCTCTGTCGAGATCATCCTTGATATCGCGCCTGCAAGGCTTACCGCGGTAATAACAGGCATCGAGCTTCCCGAGGGAGGCTTCACGCCGGGAGTGGCCGCCCAGGTCGGGGTGACGCTTAGGCCCTTCAGGGCCGAAGCGTACACAAGATATGTGGAAGTGACAATTCCGGAAGGCTCTCCGGCGGGGGAGATAGAAGTCTACGTCAGGGGGGGATCCTCCGAGGAGGAGTCCGAGACCGTAGGGATATATGACAAGCTTGGAGATACAGGAGGGCTCGGAGTGGCCGAGCTTCTCGGAAAGCTGGAAACTTCTGACCAGAACAACGGATTGGTCATCGAGATAAGGTATATTGAGAAGTATGGTCAGGAGTCCGGATCCGACGATGAGGCTTCGGAGGCGGAGTATACCGCTGAGGAGGCCGTGGAAACGGACGGCATAGACGGACAGTACGACGGATACGGTTTCTACGACGAGGCGCATGAGCCTTACCACACGGAGAAGGCCCTGGTTCAAAGCGTTGTATCAGGAAGCGCCTCGGGCAATTCGCAGGTGAGATGAAGCACGGGAACATGCCGGCTCCGGGCATCGTTTCTTCATTAGTGCGGTTTATGCCGCAGGAGCCCGAGAAGACCGGAAAAATGCGCACCGTCAGGAGGTACCGAGATGAGTAGAAGCGGCAAGATCAGGACAGCCATCGTGGTTTCGGCGGCCTTGGCCCTGGTATTGGCGGCAACGGCCATTGCATCGGCCCAATCTTACGGAAGGCTGGCCGGAATAGAGATAGAAGGCAACAAGAAGCTTGACGCGGAGTTCATAAAGGGTCTCATACCGCTGACCATAGGAAAGGACCTCACTCAGGAGGCCTTGGACGCAGCCTTCAAGGCGCTGCAGGACAGCGGCTACTTTGCGGACCTGGGGGCGCGCTCGCAGGCATTCCTCGGGGGAATAAGGCTCATCGTCACGGTGGAGGAGTTCCCTTCGCTCGAGAAGATCGAGATAACCGGCAATACACTGATAAGCACGGAGCAGCTCCTTTCGCGGATGAAGTCCACCGTGGGCAAGATCATCAACATCAACACCCTCAAAGAGGACCTGGACGGCATCATATCTCTCTACAAGGACATGGGCAGGATAGCGACCGTGGAGCCGGAGATCGGCATGGACGGGGCAGTCCTGATAACAATCGTGGAGTGGAAGGTCAACATCATCAGGATAGAGGGCAACGATAAGACCAAGGAAGAGGTCATCAGGAGGAACATACGCACTAAGGAGGGCGAATTCATAGACACGAAGGCGCTCTCGGACGACAGCAGGAGGATATACAATACGGGCATCTTCGAGGACATCGGAGTTGAGCTCATCCCGGGCGAGCCTCCTTATGCCGATGTGGTATTCAAGGTCACCGAGACCAAGACGGGCCTGTTCAATGTTGGCGCGACCTATAACTCGGCCGAAGGGCTGATCGGCTACCTTGAAGTCTCCGACAAGAACGTCTTCGGCTACGGCATCAAGGTATCAGGCAAGCTCGAGGCGGGAGGAAAGGAGAAGCAGGTCCTGGGCGAGCTCTCCATCTCGACTCCGTATCTTTTCACCGACAAGCTGGAGGGCGGCTTCGACATATACAGGAAGCTTTCCAACAAGACGATAGACATCGACGAGGACGAGGTGGAAAACGACGAGGATGACCTCGCCTACAAGCAGTACAAAACCGGGGGAAGGATCTGGCTGGGCTACTACTTCGACCTTTACACAAAGGCCAATGCATCATTCACCCTTGACTTCATACAAAACGAGGCGGAAGTGATGGACCCTGCGGTGCCGCAGGACTCCTCCACAAGGAGCATCACCCTGTCTCTGACGAGGGATACCAGGAACGATTTCACGAACCCCTCCAAGGGCTACACGCTGTTCGCCTCCACGGAATTTGCAGGAGGCTTCCTGGGCGGCGACGACAACTTCATCAAGCTCTACACCCAGGCTACTGGCTACTATGAGTTCAAGGACGGCCAGGTCATAGCCGGAAGGCTGGGAGTCGGGGTCGGCTTCACACCGCTTCCGGACCATGCGAAGTTCCTGCTCGGCGGGGGCACCAACCTGAGGGGCATAAAGGTGCCCGTCGAGGGCGACTACCTGGTGTTCGGCAATGCCGAGTACAGGTTCCGCATCTATGAGGAGATCGTAGGCGGGGTGGTATTCTTCGACCTCGGCCAGGCCTGGAACAAGGGCGAGGCCTTCACCCTTCAAGGGATGAAGTACGGCGTGGGTGCCGGCATCAGGGTCACCGTCCCGATGCTCGGAATGCTAAGGCTCGACTACGGCATATCAAACAATCAGGGCAAGGTGTATTTCGGCTTCGGCCATACGTTCTAATATGTGAATGACAACGAAGAGAACAAGGAATTATAATTAAGATTGTTGTCTAATCAAACAGATGAGAGGATGGTCAACCCCAGATGAAGAACCTTTTCAGGAATACCTCGGCAGTGATCATGGCAATAGCT
>CAZJHY010000033.1:0-15727 GCA_964545975.1 uncultured Clostridia bacterium
ATGCGCTGCCGTCGTTGTAGACGACCCTGAACGCATACAGGCCGCGGGCTATCCTCAGTCCGTTGACCATCATATCCCAAACGACTTCGCTCATACCCTCGGGCACTTCCTCCGAGAATAGCATAGCGCCTGACAGGTCATAGACATACAGGGTGCCGGGCTTCTCCGCGTTGACGTAGAAGATTATCTCCTCGTCATCCCTGTCCACTCCTGCGCGCGCTCCCTCCTGAGGATTGGCGGGCCATATCGAGAACGGCCCCTCGAAGTCGTAGGCTACCCTTGAGGGATCCGCTGCGTCGAAGACTTCCAACTTGACCTGGTATCCTGCTCCGATAAGAGTGTGGCCGAACTCCCATATGTACTCGAAGTCCTCTCCGGGCACGAACAGGGTTATCGGTTCCCAGGCCTCGTCGTCTCCTTCGCGGTACCATAGCCTTGTGCCGTGGTTGGTATCCTCTACGTCCATGATGCCCCAAGCTACATCGACGGGGTTGGATACCGTGTCGCCGGTTAGCGGGTTCTCGAACCAGGCGGTGAGCCTGTCCGGGCCCTCGCCCATCAGGAACTCATAGCCGTACCATATCAATCCAAGGTAGTTGCCCCACTGGCCCTGCAGAACCTCAATCGGGAACCCTAGGAATATGAAGCGGTAGTCGTCCCCTGCGTAGCTTACGCCGAGGGCCGCCCTGTCATATTCGTCTATTGCGCCACCGTACTCTGAAAGCAGTATCGGGTAGGCGCCAGGCCCGAAGTCGGTTACTACATCGCCGTAGTTGGGGAACGCCGGCGAACCGTCGCCGTAGCTCCACAGGTCGTAGTCGAGGAATAGGTCGATGCCATTCTCATAGAGTATGGTATCACCGGCGACCTCTATCGGATCTTCCAAGAGAGGCATGCCGTTTGCAGCCATGATCTGCTTCAGCGTGAAGTCGGTGATGAAGCCCCTTATCTTCAGAAGCTCCAGCAGCTCCGCCTTGGTATCCTCGCTGAGCGCGCTCTCATGAAGGACATCCAGCGTGTCCTCGTCCACCCTGTCGTAGCCTTCTATCATGTTGAGCATCTCAAAGCTGGAGAGGAACAGCTTTCCTCCGTTCCTGAGGAAGCCTATGAGCCACTGGGCGTCCTCCTCGGTTATCACGCCCATGGTTGTAATGGACGTATCCCAGAAGACCACGTTCGGTATGTCATTGGGAATCGAAAGAGGCGGGGACACTACGTGGTAGTCAAGTCCCAGGTCCCCGAATGCCTCCATTATATACATCGACGGCAGGATCCATCCGTCCCACTGGTCATCGAGCACAGCCACAATGTCGTCGGGCTCAGCGAACAGCACCTGCTTGTACGAGCTTGCCACTACCACATCGTTATCGCTGTCGTACATCTCGTACAGGACGAAGTACAGCCCATACCCCTCGGGGTCGCAGAACAGGTCTGCATTCAGGCCGTAGGCGTAGTCGCTCACCTGATATTTGTCATAAGTGCCGTAATAAGTGTCTATGAAGTTCAGCGACCACCTGTGCACTATCGGGTCTATGCTTGCGGCGCTCGCCGAATCGCCCTCGTCCAGTTCGACGCTACATTCCACTGTGACAGGAAGCGTGCTGCTGAACGCAGGCGTCACCTCAACGGATGCCACTCCGGGATACCTCGTCCAGGTGAGAGCACCGATCATGCTGAGTCTTCCTCCGGTGCTAACAAGTCCCTTCAGCTGGTCTTTTTTCTCGGCACTGCTGAGGATTATCTCCTTGACGGTATCCCAGTCGCCGCTCGGATCCGGGTCGTCGTACTGAGGTATGGAGTAGCCTGCGTGGAACTTGTCCTGCGCGACCAGCAGCGAGGCCACTGCGCTCACCTGCGGGGTCGCCATCGAAGTCCCTGTATAGAAGTAGTAGCCATAGGAGAAGTCCCCGTCGGCTGCCACGTTCAGAATGTAGTTTCCGGGGGCTGCGATGTGGACCGACTCGGGCCCGTAGTTGGAGAACGAAGCAAGGTTGTCGTTTGAGTCAGTTGCGGCAACCGAGATGATGTTCTCGCAGAAGTAGGGGGAGCCGGGCTTCGCGTAGGACGACGGGTAATGTCCGAAGAAGTCGCCGTTGTCCCCGTCGTTTCCTGCGGATGAGATGAACAGCATGCCGCTTTCGCGTATAGCGTCAGCCAGCGCCATGCTGGGATCGCCGCCGCCCCAGCTGTTGGAGGTGAGGTCTGCGCCCATCTCCACTGCGTAGTCCAGGGCCCTAATGGCGTCGGAAGTCCAGCCGCCGCCCTCGCCCAGGAACTTCAGCGTCATTATCTTGGTGTTGTAGGTGACGCCCGCTACCGTACCGTACTCCCAAGATGCGGCTATCGTGCCTGCCACATGGCTTCCGTGATCGTCTTCCGCATCTGGTATCCATCCGGTCGCGGTGCCGATGCCGAGGTCATGGTAGAAGTCGTAGCCGTATACGTCGTCGACATAGCCGTTCCCGTCATCGTCGACGTCGTCTTCGCCCTCGAACTCCTCCTCGTTAACCCACATATTGGGGGTAAGCTCCGGTATCCAGTAGGCGACGGCGGTGTCGATCACGCCGACAACCACGCTGGAGGAATCAAGTCCGAAGTCGTTGTTGGCGTAGTCCCATCCGGAGAACGCCTTGATGTCCGATCCTACCGTACCATAACCCCATCCCCAGTTTCCCTGATTGTCCAGGTAGTACTGGAGGCCAAGTAACGAAACCTCCGGCGGGGTCGGGGTCACATAGTCCGCGTACATCGCATAGTCAGGTTCCGCATACCTGACCCCTGCGATCTGTGCCACCTTCGCCGCCATCTCGACCGTGTCCGCATCCTCGCCGAAGTCTAGGAACGCGAACCTGAGGCCGCCGGCAGCCGATGCGCTGATCCCTTCGGCCTTGCCTTTCATCTCGAACTGCTTCTTGACCGTTCCGCCCAAAGCCGCCACGGCTGCTTCGAACGAGGACAATGCTGAGGCGGAGACTCCGCCCTCCAGCCTCACTATCACGCTGCCGGGCCTAGTCCTCCCGGGTGTGGAGGTGTTGATCGTGTCATTCACCTTCACGTTCTCAGGCAAACCGTCCTTCTTGATGCCTTCGATGACGAATCCCTTCGGCTCCGCAGCAATCGCCGCCAGAGAAAGCATAAGAACGATAGACATCGCGATAACAATCAGTTTTCTTGAACTCAAGTGCCTGCACTCCTTTCTGTTAGGACATTGGAACAATGATATGTATTTCTATGCCTCCTGCATAATCCCTGCTAATATTTCTATAAATGCTTGCTTCGCAGGATGCAGTTTGCATTTGAGATTTGGAGTCCCTGCCGTGCTCTGCAAGTAATAAGAAAAAGTTCCTGAAGCAGCAACAGGAATAGTCTAGCGAAGTACTGACCTGCTCCTCCGGCCGGCTGTTCATCTTCTCGGGCAATATTCAATCCTTTGGAACTGGGCGTTGAATGAAGTATAATAAATGTTATAAAGCCCCTATGAAAACAATAGTGCAAGGAGGGTAACCGATGCGTAACAAGAGACTACTGGTAGCCCTGATGGCTGTCGTAATGGTGTTCGCGGCCACCTACATGGCAAGCGCGTCAAACGGCAAGTTCACAATCGTTCACGTAAACGACGTGCACGGAAGGCTTGAGCCTTGGATTCCCACAAACGAGAAGGTGGCAATCGGCGGCATGGCCAAGCTCGCGACCTTCGTTGACGGCATGAGGAAGAGCGGGGGTAATACCCTGCTTCTGGCATCCGGAGACATGATCCACGGAACCAATATCGTGAACCTGTTCAACGGAGTTCCCATGGTCGACATCATGAATGACATGGGCTTCGCCGGAACCTCAATCGGAAACCACGAGTTCAATTACGGCCAGGCGCAGCTCACAAACCTCGCCAGGACGGCGCGCTTCCCATTCCTGGCAGCCAACATATTCAAAGCTGACGGATCCCATTTCGCAGTACCCTACACCGTGACCGAGATCGACGGCGTCAAGGTCGGCATGTTCGGCCTCTCTCCAGTAGACACCCCGTTGGTCACGCACCCCAACAACGTGGTGGGGCTCACATTCGCAGACCCGATCGACTCCGCCATGACGGTTGTCGCTGCCCTTGAGGAAAAGGCTGACATCATTGTCTGCCTCTCGCACCTGGGATATGACCAGGACCTCATCCTCGCGAAGGCCCTTCCCGGCATCGACATCATAGTCGGCGGCCATTCGCACACCGTGCTTGAGAAGCCTGTGAAGGTCGGCCCGACTGTAATCGTGTCTGCAGGTGAATGGGCAGGCTATGCAGGCGTCCTTGAGGTGACAGTAACCAACAACGCCGTATCCGCTTTCAGCGGCAAGCTCGTAAAGCTGGATGATAACTATCCCGCAGTCCCCAAGACCCACATCGTCGGCGCCCGCATATGGCTTTATAATTACGCCATGGCAGGCGAGATGAACAAGGTCGTAGGGCACACCCTTGTTGACCTTGACGGCGAGCGCGCGAACGTACGCACGAAGGAGACGAACCTCGGAAACCTCGTGGCGGACATCATGAAGGCCGCGGCGAAGGCCGAGATTGCGGTAACCAACGGCGGCGGCATCCGTGCCTCTCTCAAGAAGGGCGATATCACAGTAGGCGGCATTATTACTGTACTGCCCTTCGACAACAGCCTGGTCGTATTAGAGATGACTGGCAAGACCCTCCTTGAGGCCCTTGAGCTTTCTGTGAGCAAGTACCCCGAGCAGCTTGGCGGATACCTGCAGGTCAGCGGCGTCACCTTCAAGGTCAATCCCGCTAAGCCCGCCGGAAGCAGGGTCAGCGACGTTATGGTAAACGGCGTCGCTCTCCATCCGTTCAGGCTCTACACCGTTGCTACGAATGACTTCACAGCAGCAGGCGGCGACGGCTATGCCATGTTCAAGACCGCAAAGGTCCTATATCAGTCGGGCATCATGCTCCGCGACGTTGCCATCGAGTATCTTAAGGGCAAGTCGATCGAGCCAAAGGTCGAGGGCAGGATCCTGATAGTCAAGTAGATCGCTTCGCTCAATAACAGGGGGCCGGCGGCGAACAAATCGCTGCCGGCCCTTTTCATATCCCGAATATTTTGTCCTACCGCTATTCCGCCTTAAGCCTGTATACTATCTCTCCGTCCACGACTCTACCGTCGGGCAGGAAACCCATGCTCTCATACAGCTTCCTGCCCCACTCGTTCTCGGGCTCGAAGCTTAGGTATATGTCCTTCTTGCCCGCCTCTGCCCTCATCCTGTCGATTAGAAGCTCCATCGCCTTCCTGCCATATCCCTTTGACTGGAAGCGCTCGTCGATCATAAGCCTTATTACCCACTCCTCGTCCCCCTCGTCGACATGTCCGTACATGCAGAAGCCTATCGGCTCCTCCTCCAGGTAGATGCCAAGAGGTGTGCACCCTTCCTCATACTTCGCTTGGGCCAGGGAGATGGCGTTTTGAGCGACGAAGCTCCGCTGGTTTTCGGCTACCTTCAGCTTCGCCAGCTTGTACCAGTTCTTGGAGTCCACCTCCCTGAGGATAATCATTGCGAACGCTCCCTCCAGTCTCTTGCTATGGTGTCTGCGTGGCGGGCGCCTCCTGCTGCTGAGGTTTCGGCAGAAGGTCGATTATCTGGTCAATCATCTGCTGCGTGAGCTTTCCTTTGTTGGACTTTATCAACTCCATGGCCTTGCTGACGACGCCGGCAGAGGGACTCCCGTAGAACTCCCTAACATACTTTTCGTATGACGCCATCACGCCGGGGTTCAGGCTTCCGTCCGTGTAGCTGAAATTCGGGGTGTTGTCCATACCTAGGAGGAAGGCTGCGAGCTTGGCAACATACTGGTCCATCGCTGCCGCCGCAAGGGGCGATTCCGGATGGCTCTGAAGGAAGAACTCCCAGTCGTGGAGCCTGTTTCCTACTTCCTCCTGCTGTATCTGAAGTGCACCGTCGGCAACCCATATGTCGTATACTTCCACCATCTCAAGAAGCAGGAACTCGACAGCGTCCTTCGAAAGGAGCCTTTCGAACTTCGCCAGGTGGAACTTGGGGTCAGGTATTGCCGCTATCCTTCCTTGACCGACATAGAATATGCCGATGCCGACTCCTGCCAGCTTGTCGGCATACTCGTATACCTTGGTCATGGTAGCCTGGTCGGCGCTCGATACCTCAGGAAGTGCTGCGGTCACCTTGTCGGCGACTGCATCCTGGTAGCTTCTGAGCACCATGTAGCCCTGATAGCGCCAGTACTTGGGAGCTGCTTCAAAGGCAGAAAGGTACTTCGCCACTGCAAGCTTCATGGCCTCGACAGGGTCCGTCTCGGTTATCGAGTTGATGTAATCAACATAGCTCTGAGGATTGAAGTTGGGCTTCACCGAAACGAACCTGGGCTTGATCGCATCATCCTCCCAACCCCATGTCGACCTTGCGTAGCCAAGACCGTTGGCGTGATATGCCGCCCATATGCCGCGGTATGTTACGAGCTCGAAGATGCCGTCGTTGTTCAGGTCCAGAAGCTCAGATGAGCTGACCGGGTCAATGACCGGCTTCAGTGTCCCGACCTTCCTTCCGTTCACATCATAAAGTCCCTTGTACAGCCCCTCGTCGTCCTTGGTCTTCCCATTCAGGAGATCCAGCGTATAGCCTATCCCCTCGTACTTGACGGTGAGCTTGTAGTTGTCCTCGACAATGAAGTCCACCGGAGGGCCGTCGTTCAATCTGTAGAGGTCCGCAAGAAGCGCGTACTTCCCGTCCTGGAATGTGACCGGCATTGCTGTGGTGATGCCACCGGAACCGCCTGATGGCAGCTCAAGGAGCATATCCACGCTGGCATCCGGGTTCATCCTCCCGAAGCTTATCGTGCCCGGGTAACCAGCGCTCTCATCACCCAGCCACTTCTCGATTACGGAACCGTCCTTGCCGCTTATTATGTACAGGCCGTGCTGGGCCATGAAGTCCGAGTCCGCCTCCAGCCTCTTGCCCGCAAGGAAGACCTGATCTAAGACGCCGTCTCCTGTCACATCGTCGATTCCCACATAGACCACGACTGCGCCTTCAGGAAGGGTGAACGGCTCCTGGGCCGCGAATGCGGCAGAAGATGCGATAAGGAGCATGGAGGCGACTATTGCCGCCGCGCCAGCCCTTCTAATGAAACCATAGACCAATAAGCTCACACCTTTCAGAGTTACTGACAACATAAAGCATACATTAGTTTAACGACAGGGCAAAGAAGCGGGTTTCCGTCTGCGGGGAGATTCTTCACGGACTATGCTAGAACGGCCCTATCTCTTCGCCGGCGAGAATCGCCCTCAGAATATCTGAGAAGTCGTCCGGCACTTCCAGCATCGGAGCATGGGCCGAGCAGGGAATCTCGTGATACTCCGATCCCGGCGTAATCATCGAGTTGTAGCGCACTATCGACGCAGGTATCACCTCATCAAGGGCTGCGCCCAGGAAGACTATCCTGCCCTTATAGGGGAAGAGGCTTCCGTACATGCCTGCACTCACGAGTATCCTCGGATTCTCGGTGAAACCTTCCGGATCCATTCTCCTTGCCTCCTCGAACATCATCACAAAGGCGGGGTCATCGTCTGCCAGTGTCAGAGCAACCCTCCTCAAGGATGCCTTAAGAAGCGCATCATCCTCCCTGTATCTTGCCGCTCTTACGAAGTAATCCTGGGTTATGGCGGAGTTGCCGAGGAAAGGGATGTTAGAAAGGAGAAGCGCGCCGTATCTGTCAGAATCAGACCATGCCATAGTGGCTGCCACTAGACCTCCCAGCGAATGCCCGACCAGAAGCGCCAGCCCATCCAAGCCCAAGGAATCCATGAATGCCACTGCAGCTTCTGCGTATCCCTCCAACGTGAATTTCCCCGTTCTGTCGCTGAGGCCGAAGCCCGGCAGGTCCGGCGCATAGCAGGAATACCCCTCCGGGGGCGTAATCCCTGTGAACCACCTTCCCGAAGCTGTGTTCCCGTGCAGAAGAAGGACAGGCTCGCCGCTTCCTGCAGAGTAATAGTGCATTCTCCCCACGGACGTGATGGCATAGCCCTCTTGCCATTGGGGATTGGCCCTCCAGCCTGAAGCTTCCACCCGTACGGAAGCTTCCCCCTGCAGCATAATCGACGCAATAATCAGCAGAAAGGCGATGAGCAACCTCGCTGATCTCATTGTATCCCCCTTCCGGATATGCTAAGGGCGGCCATCCCTTAACGGAAGGCCGCCCCAGTAATCATATGTTCCTACTTCACGAACCCGCTCACCTTGTCCCTGAACATGTCGGGTGCCTCCACCATGAGCGAATGCCCGATGCCGTCTATGACCTCGACGCTGGAGTCCACGAATTCCGCTGCTGACTTCCTAGCCATTTCCTCGGTGATGAGGGTGTCCTTCTTCCCGATTATTATCTTCACAGGTTTCGTGAACGCACCGCACCTGCCTGAGTAATTGAACTTTGCCAGCTGCCTTGCGTGCTCCACGAAGCACATGATGTTCATCCTGAAGGCGCCGTCCACCAGCCTGTCCAGCTTGGCGTCGTCCTTCATACCCGGAGTCATCGCGCCCAATGCCGCCTTCATCATGTCCCTGGAGGTCTTGTAGAGCTCGATAACAGGATAGTGCTCCTCAGGGGTGACGAGTCCGGAAACCGGGCACGGGTCGATGAGCATGAGCCTGTCCACCCTCTCGGGGTGCCTTGCCGCCATCGATATCGCCACAGCGCCTCCGAGGGAGTGAGCTACCACTGCCGCGCTTCTTACTCCCAGCTTATCCATAAGGCCCAGCATATAGTCAGCGTAGTCGTCCATCGCGGCTGACTCTGTCCTGTCCGAATAGCCGCAGTTGGGAAGGTCCGGCACTATGCATCTTAGCCCCTTTATGTCCATGACATCCTCGAACCAGAGGGCGCTGCCGGTGTTGCCGTGTATCATGAGCACCGGCTTGCCCTCGCCCTGCTCGAGGTAGTGCACCTTCTTTCCCTTGACCTCAGCGAACTTCGAGCTTGCACCCATAGCCGAGAAGAGCCTCCTTCTTGCCCAAATGATGGGCCTTTGCATCCATCTGTGCCATAACATTGTCAGCCCGTAGGATACACCTTTAGGGAAGAACATGACGAACACGATGAGCATTATGCCGATTATCATGGTCAGAAGCTGGCCGAATCCGCGCGACATGAAGTAAGGAAGGCCGAAGATGAGAATCACGCCGTAGAGCGAACCTTGCACGAATCCGATGCCGCCTATCATTATCGCGGCAAGAAGGTTCACCGATATGCCGATGCCGAAGCTCGACGGGATGATGAAGCCCACCGTGTGCGCATAAAGCGCGCCCGCGATGCCGCCGTATATCGCGCTCATCATGAATGCATGCAGCTTAACCTTGGAGACGTTTATGCCATAGGCCTTGGCCGCCACTTCCGAGTCGCGGACCATGCGGTACTTGGTCCCCATCGGGGAGTCTATTAGCGCGAATGCCGCCACAGAGAGCACAAGGAAGAATAGGAAGTTCACACCGTAGTTCAATATCTCAGCCTGGAAGAAGTGGGGAATCTCCCTCATGCCGGTATGAGCCCCCAGCCATGGCTGGCCGGCGATGAGCTGCTCTATCACTACACCGAACGCCATCGTCGCGATTGCCAGGTAGAAGCCCTTCATCCTAAGGGCAGGAAGCCCGATTATATATCCGAAGAGCGCAGCAAGCGCAATCACGGGTATGAGGTTTACGAGAAACGGAAGGCTGAACCTCTGCGAAAGGAATGCTGTCGTATAGGCTCCTATCGCCATGAATGCCGCATGGCCTATGGATATCTGCCCCGCCATCCCCGCCAGGATATTCAGGCCGATCGCCGCTATTGCGAAGATGAGAAGCCTTGAGAATATGGCGAGCATATAGGTCTGCGAATAGAATATGAGCCCCGCCGCGGCGCCCGCGACGAGGGTTATCAGCATGTATCTCCTTAAGCTCTTCTTCATCCTAGGTTCACACCTTCCCCTTGAACCTGGAGGCGAAGAGCCCATCAGGCTTCACCGCCAGCATGACGATTATGATGATGAGGATTATTGAGAACTGGTAATCCACAGGGTTGGCTCCGGTGATGTTCAGGGCGGAGAATCCCGCTGCCATGAGCGCCACGACCACATCCTGTATGAGGCCAAGCATGAGGCCGCCTACAATCGCCCCGAAGAGGCTTGAGAAACCGCCGAGCACCGCGGCTGTAAGTCCGTATATCTGCATCTCGATCATCATGCTCGGAGTCACTGACGACTTGTAGGCGATGAGCATCCCTACCAGGGCCGAAAGAGCGATGCCGATGCCCCATGCCGCCGCGTCCACGCTCTTCACGTTCACTCCCACTGCCTGCGCCCCAATAACATCCTGCGCCTTCGCCCTCACTGCCGTGCCGAACCTCGTGAACTTGAAGAACAGCGCGAGGCCCAAAGAGACGCCCAGCGCGATTAGCGTCGCTGCAACGTCGTTAGCAGGAAGTATGAGTATTCCGCCCGAAAGCCTCACGATAAGCGGCGACATGTCCACAACCCTGGGGAAAATCAGGGGTTCAGTGCCCCAGATGAGGAATGCAAGCGCCTCGATTATCATAAGAAGCCCCAGCGTGATTATCAGCATGGAGCTGTGGGAGAGGCCTTTCACCCTTTTCATGAGGAGCTTGTCTATGAGCACCCCGAGGATAAGGCCCGCGGCCGCGCCCGAAAGAAGCGTCAGCACGATGTTTCCCGTAAGAAGATAGACGGTCAAGCCGACGAAGGTGGCGAACATGCCTGAGTTTCCGTGTGCGAAGTTCATCACGTCGACCGTCCTGAAAATCAAGGATATGCCCAGGCCCATAAGGCCGTAAAGGGAACCTTTGGTCAGGCCGAAGAGGATGGCCTGCAGAAGCTTAATGTCCAAACTCATGCCGTCACCCCCTAAATGCCCAGATAGGCCTTCTTGACGTCCTCGGACTTCAGAAGGTCATCAGACTTGCCGCTTAGCGCTACCCTGCCAGTCTCCATTATGTATGCCCTTTGGGATATGCCCAGAGCCTTGAACGCGTTTTGCTCGATGAGGAGTATCGACAGGCCCTCCTGGCGCCTAAGCTTGTCGAGCGCCGCGAAGACCTGGTCCACAAGTATCGGGGCAAGGCCCAGGGAAGGCTCGTCGAGCATGAGCAGCCTCGGGTCGCTCATCAGAGACCTGCCAATGGCGAGCATCTGCTGCTCTCCTCCCGAAAGATAGCCTGATACCTGGTTCTTCCTTTCCTTCAACACCGGGAAGAGCTCGTGCACAAGCCCGATGCTCTTTGTGAAAGACCCTCGCCTGTAGGCTCCCAGCTTGAGGTTCTCATCCACCGTGAGTTCCGAGAAGATGTGCCTTCCCTCCGGACACAGCACAAGGCCCTTCGAGACCCTTGCGAAGTTCGAGGCCCTTGATATGTCCTCGCCGTCAAACTCAACCTTGCCCTGAGCTTCGACTATGCCGGCAAGGCCCATCACCGTGGAGGACTTGCCCGCCCCGTTGGCCCCGATTATCGTTACGATCTCGCCTTCCGCCACTTCGAAGCTTATGCCCTTAACCGCCTTGACGTGGCCGTAGCTGACCGCGAAATTCTCTACTTTAAGCACCGTTCACCACCCCCAGGTCCGATTTCCCGAGGTACACCTCTATGACCTTCGGGTTCGATGCTATCTCCTTCGGGGTGCCCTCGGCCACCTTCTCCCCGAAGTTCATCACCGTGATGCGGTGCGACACCTTCATCACCATGTTCATGTCGTGCTCGACGAGGAGCATTGTCACACCCATCGCGTTGACCCTGTGGAGGACCTCGTCGATATCCTTGGTCTCGTCGCTGTTAAGCCCCGCTGCCGGTTCGTCCAGCAGCAGGATCTTCGGTTTGGAGACAAGGGCCCTTGCCAGCTCTACCCTCTTTAATATCCCGTAGGGAAGGGCTGCCGGAAACGAACCGAGCCTGTCTTTTATGCCGAGCATCTCTGCCACTTCCAATACCCTGTCGCGCGTGTCGTCGGAGAAGCGCTTCCCCGCACCCGGCACGAAGGGCAGCTCTCTTCCCTTGTACTCGTGAACTAGGCCAGCGTAGATGTTCTCGTACACAGTGGTGTTCCTGAACAGCTGCAGGTTCTGGAAGGTGCGGCAAATCCCTTTATAAATGACCTTGTCGGAGGTGAGGCCGTTTAGGCTCTCCCCCTCGAATGATACCTCGCCGGAGGTCGGCTCGATTATCCTTGATATGACGTTGAAAAGCGTGGTCTTCCCCGCGCCGTTGGGTCCTATCAGCGAGTGTATGGTCCCTGGCTGTACCTTCATGCTCATGTCCTTGACGGCGGTAAGGCCACCGAAGCGGACCGTCACGTTGCGAGTCTCAAGCATGTACGTGCTCCTTATTGGGAAAGCCGGGCCGCGGCCTTCCAGGTTGGGAAGGCTTGCGGCCCGGGCGATCCGATATGTGTTACTTCAGGTAGATCCAGTCGCTGGCGACTTCGATGTTATCCTTCGTGAACCTTAAGACGTACATCGACTGCTTGCCCAGGCGGCAGGTGAGGTCGTTCACGTTGTAAGGCGCATAGGTGATGTCCACTGCAACCATGCCTGAGAAATTCTGGAAAGACTCCATCGCCTTCACAAAGCCCTCGCGGGTGAGGTTGGTGCCGGCCCTCTTGAGGCCCTCGACGAAGATCTCGGCTGCGGTGAGGCCCGCGACTCCGAAAGCGTTCGGCAGCTGGCCGGGGAAGGTCTGCTGGTATACCTTGAAGATGGGAAGGTTGGTATCGGCGAAGTCGACGTTCACCCATGCCATGGCCTCTACACCTACAGCGTTTCCGGCAGCGCCGGCCGCGACGGTTAGGTCAGCATTGGAGTAGGTCATAAGGTAGGTGGGCTTCGTGAGCTTGAAGTCTCCCCTTGCCTGCTTCAAGAACGATGCGCTCTGAGGGTTGAAGAGCCCCACTACGATTGCGTCGGGATTGGCGGCGGTAAGCTGCAGGATCTGCGCCGACATGTCGGCTGCGGTTGCTTCCACGGGTATGTCTGCAACGACCTTGAGGCCGCGCTTGGCCGCTTCGGCCTTCACTGCTGCTGCGATTTCCTTGCCGTCATCCAGGTTCCTGTAGACTATGCCTATGGTCTTCGCCCTCTTGGTTTCGTCAAGGTACTTCACCATGAGCTGGCCTTCAGTGGTGTAGTTGGGCTGCACTGGGAATATGTACTTGTTCGGCGGGATGGCTATTAGGCCTGTGCCCGCTCCCTGGTATACATGCGGCACCTTGTTGGTGTCGAGGTACTTGTAGGTCGCGACGACGCCCGGGGTTCCCAAGCCGCCGACGAGCGCGAACACCTTGTCCTGCTCGACGAGCTTCTTCACCGCGACTGTGGTGTTGGCGGGGTTGAGCTGGTCGTCCTCGATGAGGAACTTGATCTGGCGGCCGTTGACTCCGCCGTTCTTGTTGACCCAGTTGAAATAGGCCTTCATGCCGTTGGCGTACGGCACGCCGATGGCCGCGTAAGGGCCGGACATGGCTATGAAGCTGCCGATTACGACTTCCTTGCTGGTTACGCCGGGATCGGCTGCCAGCACGCTGCTTGCCATGAGAAGTGCGAGCGCCAGGGCCACTACTAGGATCTTCTTCATATTACCCCTCCTGTTGTTGGTATTTGGTTCCTTTTGATTCAATAGGCTTCCATTCGCTTGTCTTGTTCGCAATCTAGACTACGAGGCCTCCGGAGGCCCTTATGACCTGGCCGGTGACGTAGCTTGATTCATCGCTTGCGAGGAACGCGACAACCTCCGCTATCTCGGACGGTTCTCCCAGCCTCTTGAAGTAGGTCTTCTCCTTAATGGGGTCTAGGACCTTATCCGGGACGGTCGCCATCATCGGGGTGTTGATGTAGCCGGGGGCCACTGCATTTGCGCGGATGTTGGCTCCCTTCCTGGAGAACTCCTTGGCCCAGGTCTTGGTCATGGAGATGACCCCGCCCTTGGTTGCGGCGTAGTTCGACTGGCCGATGTTGCCGTCGAGGCCGACTACTGATGAGATGGTCACGATGGCGCCCTTTCCGGTCTCCATCATTATGGGACCGATGGCCCTGGTCATCACGAAGGGGCCCTTTAGGTTTACGTCTATGACGAACTGCCAGTCATCGTCGCTCATCTTATGTATGAGGGCATCTTTTGTGACGCCTGCATTGTTCACAAGTACATCTATTCGCCCAATCTCCTCTTTAACCTTCAGGGCGAAATCGCCAACCGCCTTGCTGTCGGTGACTGAAAGGACCACGCCCTTCACGTTCTTGTGCGACGCCTCAAGCTCCTCGAGGGCCTTGGGATTCAGGTCGACGACGTATACCTTCTCGGCTCCGTATTCCAGGAACTTCTCCACGATAGCCTTTCCGATGCCGCTGGCACCTCCGGTAACGACGCAGACCTTGCCTGCCATCTTCATTTCGGTCATCCTCCCTTTATCTGCATAAGTCCTAATTCCGACTAAGCCTTGCCCCACTTCATGACGGCGGATGCCCAGACGAATCCCAGGCCGGCGCCCACCATGCTCACTATGTCGCCGTCTTTAATCTTCCCGGCCTTAAGCCCCAAGTCCAATGACAGCAGCTGGTCGTTCTGCCCCATGTGGCCGTAGTCGTCCAGGTAGGTGGTCTGCTCTGCCGTAAGTCCGAGCTCTGCGAGTACCGCGTCATGCGCACTTTTTTTGAAGTGCAGTATGGCTAGGTAGTCCACGTCCTTCTCGGTAAGGCCTCCGGACCTTCTCAAAGCCTCTCTCACTACCCAATAGAAGTTGGGCATGGTCTTCTCCCCGAGCTTCCTTTTAAACTCCTCGGGGTCGTCTATGCGGAAGTATGCCTTTTGGTCGTCTCCGGGTTCCGGAGGCCACTTCTTCGATCCGAGCACTGGCACAACGCACAGCTCGGAGAAGGACCCGTCACCCTTGAAAGCTGTTCCCAGAAGCACGTTCCTGTCGTATCCGCGCCTCAGCACGCAGGCCGACCCTCCAGCCGAAAGGTCCGCCATGAACGTCGTCTCCGGCACGGAGAGGTTTATCAGGTCCGCGTTTCTGTATCCGGACACCAGAAGAACCGTCCTGTTGGATTCGGATGAGAGCATGAGGCCCCTGGCCGTCTCGAGGGCTGCCATGAACGAGCCGCACATGGCCTCCATGTCGAAGCCCCAGGCATTCTCGGCGCCCAGCTCGTGGGCTATCTTCAGGCTCGCAAGCCAGCATGGGTAGTCTTTGTGCTGCGCTCCGAACCATATGACCACGTCGATTTCCTTGGGGTCTATGCCCGCGTCCCCGACCGCCTTCATTGCCGCCATTAGCCCCATGTATGACGTGGTGTCCCCGGGGCCGGGCATCGGTTTGCCCTTAATGCCGAATTTCAGCGCGATAACGTTCTCGGGTATGCCGGTGGCCTCTGCTATCTCGGCAGCGGACATGCGCTTCTCGGGCACATATAGCCCGTAACCCATCATCCCTATGTTCAAGTCCTCACCCCTTGTCGCTTCTTCAGGTGAACGCACTCTCAATTTACTAATAGATTATTCCGCGCGGATATGCAATATCCTTCTTGCGAATGCGCAAAGTTTTAGTGTTTACGCCATTTTCCCGTCATTTTTATGATACACCATTAGCAGGAATATGGCACGCGATGTTAAAGTAGTATGTAGTGAATGGGTTCTCAAATAGGAAGGTGCGCATGCCCAGAGGAGACGCGAAAG
>CAZJHY010000034.1:0-14685 GCA_964545975.1 uncultured Clostridia bacterium
TCGACCATCGCGGCGAAGAGTATCGCCTTGCCCATCTCGCCGGGCCTCTTTGCGATGATTCCGACGCCGGAGGCTGCGACCTTTCCCTGGTAGAACGCTGATACCATGCCTACAAGGCCGATGGGCATCGCGGCTGCGATGTACGCCCAGCCCTTAAGCGGGTCAATATCCACCGCGGTACCTGAGAGGAAGCCAGCCTGGAGCATGATCATAAGGCCTGCCAAAACTCCGTAGATGCCCTGTGTGCCGGGGACGATCTGCAGAAGGAGGATCTGGCCGAACCTGTCAGGATCCTCTGAGACCACTCCAGCGCCGGCCTGACCGACGAGGCCTACCCCGAAGGAAGAGCCGCACCCGGGAAGTCCGACTGCTATGGCGATTGCAGCTAGTGTAAGAACCGAGCCTAGAGAGATGATCATTTTACTTTGCCTCCTTGAAATCTATGTCTACGAACTTATTGAACTTGCGGAAAGGTGTGTACTTCGTACCGCCGAAGTCGGCGAACTTGCCGAAGAACTCGACGTATTGGAGCCTTGAGGAATGTATGAACGCTCCGGTGATGTTTATGAAGAGGTTGAACATATGGCCGAAGACCAGCACTACGAAGAACAGCACATATCCGACATAAGGTATGTCCAGCATCATCTTGGCCATGTAGTTGATCACCATGCCGATCACTATGCTCGTGAAGCCCAAGCCGAACAGCCTGCTGTAAGACACTATATCCGACATGTATGAAGTGATGTTGTAGAGGCTCACCACACCGGAGCCAAGCTTAACGACCGGGTTCTTATGGTGCCTTCCTTGGGTGAGTATGAGCCCTGCCGCGCCCGCCAGCGTCATCCACTTGCCGGCGTCCTGGAAGCCGGGGCCGATGGCGCTGCCGCCAATGAGAAGTCCCGAACCCAGCAGGAGTATCACCCAGAAGCCCTGGTCGTATATCGCAGAGAGCCATTTTCCCTGGCGCAGGTTGTCCCACGCCTTGATCGCCATCCCGAAAAGTATCTGCACTATGCCCATGCCGAACGAGAACGCAAGGAACATCATCGGACCCTGTGTGCTCATGGGGTCGAACCAAAGGGGTTTAAGATACTTGATGAACAGGTCTCCGAAGTATCCTCCGAACAGCACGCCCATCAGGATCGTCGCTATCCCTCCGACGACAAGAAGCTGCAGCAGCTGGGTACCCATGCCGGCGGTCTTTATCTTCCTGAGCATAAGCAGGCCCAGTCCCGTCATTATCACGCCGTAGATGGCATCGCCCATGCATGTGCCGAAGTATATGAAGAAGAAGACCGCAAGAAGCGGCGTCGGGTCGATCGTACCCTGCCTTGGAAGCCCCATAATCCTTGTAACGGCCTCGAATGGAGAGAAAATGCCCTTATTGATGAGGTCCACAGGGGCGTCCTCGCCTTCCTCAGGTCGCCTCGACATCACTACAGCGGACGGGGCCTTAGAGGAAAGCTCCTTCTTGAGCCCTTCCAGTAGGTCCTTCCTAATCCAGCCGTCTACAGCGAAGGCCCTGTCGGTTGCGAAGAACGAACCGGCCGTCTCATATCTGGATTTCTCGTTGGAGAAGTGGTCATGCAGGCTGAATGCGGCGGGCCTCAGCTCGCACAGCTTCAGGGTCTCCTGCTTTGCCCTCTGCTCTTCGGATGCAAGCTCCGCCTTCCTCGCCTCCAGCCTCTTGATCTCAAGCGCCGGGGCAAGCCTGCTTTCGGGCATCGGAAGCGAATCCATGCCGGACTGCGCAAGGTATTGCGAAAGGGCCCCTGAATCCTGCTTCGCCACCGCGATTATCCCGTATGCCGCCTTCTCATCCCTGGCTATCTCGCTATATGCGGCATCGCCCTCGAAGCCCTTTATGAACTCGTCGATCGCCTTGCCCGCCCTTCCGGCCGGATAGGTCACTATCACGAAGGAATGGTGCTTCAGTTCCTTGAGCTCAAGGAAGGATACGTCTAGCCCTTTCCAGGGTTTGAGCGCCGCAATCTCGGCATCTATCGCCTTGGCCTCGTTGGATATGCCGTTAAGCCTCGTCTCGATGCTTCTTGCCTTAGAGGCTATCTCCTCTGCCATGGCCTCGCCGCCTGCGACATGCCTCTCGTACTCGTCCTCGCCTATGCGATAATGCCAGCCGATGAAGGTATCAAGCATGCTTTTCTTCACAGGCTGCTGCTTGTCCATGAAGTCCAGGGCGGCCTTCAGGCCCATCGCAAGCTCCTCCGACCTCATGGCCTTGGCCTGCATATCAGTTACTTCAGAGAGCCTTCTTTGGGGCTCCTCCTCTACAGAGGCTTCTATCTGCACAGCGCCGTGGCGCTGCATTATCTCGGATATCCTGGATGAGTCCTCAGTGAGGCCGACTATGGCCACTCTGAGCATCTCAGCGATGGCCATTTCTTCTCACGATCCTCTCGACAGCCTTGTTGAGGGCTTTGCTGTGGTTGGATGCAGCGATTCTCTGAAGTCCGGCTGCCTGCTCGGTTGCCTTGACCTCCGCTTCTGCGGTGATTCTCGCGGCTTCCTCCGAATAAGCGGCGCTTACTTCCGCGGCTTTCACGCCCGCTTCCTCCGCCGCCTTCCTGACCACTGCCTCTTTCTCGTCTTCGGCCTGCTTCCTCATCTCGTTGGAACGCCGCCTTGCGGAGGCCACCAGCTGTTCTGCATCAGACTCGGCCTTTTTAAGGACATCAAGGGCTTGCTTGAGCAAATCGCACACCTCCAAAACTTCGTGCGCAAAGAACACCAAGGTATATATTACTCACCTGACTGTAAATGAGCAAGGCAAAAAAGGGTGTATACTGTGGACAGTCTGTATACATGATGATGGCGCGCCTAGCAGGAATCGAACCTGCGCGCCCGGCTCCGGAGGCCGGCGCTCTATCCACTGAGCTATAGGCGCGTGCAAACACATTGATTATATGCCAGAGGGACCTTCATTGGAACAGCGTGCTTAGAATCTTAAGGTCACCGTCAGCTGGAACCCGTACACGGGCTTAGGAGCCTCCGTGAATGCCGATGCTCCTAAGCCAACCTCCCCTTCAAGCTTAGCAGACCAGCTCTTGTCGAACTTGTAGCTTATGCTGCCGTTCACTGTTGCTTTGTAGGAGGACATGTTTAATGCCGCAGGGTTCAGGGAGGCGCTGGCATTGATCCCCGCCCCGATGCCCATGCTGCCTCCAAGAACCGTAAAGGACAATGAGTCGGAGGCAGTCACCTCATGCCTCCCGCCGAGCGAGCTCGAATACGCATACCCCAGGGATGCCTGGTTGGCGATAGGTTTGGAACTGCTGATAAGAAGCTTCGCTCCTGCTTTGTAAGATCCTTCTGTGCCTATGTACTTCTTCGTCTCAAGCGAATAAGAGGCAGTAAGAGTGAGGGATGGGCGCAGGATCCAGCCCTGGGCGGAAAGGTACGCGGTGACCGAAGCGTTCCCTACGTTGGTCATCCTGTCCGCCCCTAGCATGTATGTAAGCTTGTTCTGCACGCTCGAATCAAGCCCCAGCACACCGTACTTGAAGCCTGAGGAAAGCTTGGCCGTCGCCGTAATCCTGCTGTCCGCCCCCTGGGGCATGGAGTATGACACGGTGATCTCGGTCCTGGGCATGAAGCTTGCCCCCAGCAGGTTAATAGGCCTTGCGCTGTAAACAATCCCCGCGCTTGCTTCAGCGGAGTCTGAGATGTTCCTTACGTCCCACTTGTACCCGCCTTTGGCGCTCAGCGACAGGCTTCCGTAAGTCATATAGGCTGAATACCTTATGCTCGCTGCGAGCGACCGGTAGTTCCCCGATGGGGCGAGCAGCCCTCCGAAGGGGGTGGGCTCCGTATAGCTTACCGCAATGACCGTGTTCCTTCCCGCCTGCAGGTATGCCGATGCACCCGCTGAGGAGTAGGCGAAGCTTTCGAAGCCCTCCGCAGCCCTCAGCGCGGCAGACAATGAACCAGTAAGCCTTATCGGGCCATAACTGTACTGAAGCGACATGCTTCCCGAAACGGCCTGGCTCAAGGGTTGTGCTCCCTCCCCGTATCCCTTGCTTATGCCGTATGTGGCCAGCAGACCGAGCTTCAGAGGGCCTTCCCAGTTGATGCCAGCCTGAAGCGTGTTGCTAAGCATCATCGACCTATCCCCTGCCAGGTAGCTGAACAGACCTGCCGCATCCACCGATTCCAGCAGGCTTACCGCAAGTGAGCTCACAGGTCTCCAGGAAAGCTGCAGGGAAAGCGATGCCGTGTCCGGCTTACCGGGACCTGCCCCTGCCACACTTCCGGCTCCTCTGGCCCTTAAGGTGGCGGACGCGTCGAGCTTATCCGAAGAATAGGAAGCCCTTGCATACCCGGCTGCCCCGTAGAGCATGTTCTCCGAAGGGTCAAGCTTGAGGAAATGCCTCAGGTCCCTTCCATCCATCCCGTGGACATCGCTTGTGATCTCATCTGGCTCTCCAATAGGGAAGTCCAGCCTGATCACCGGCATCTCGTAGCCTGCGTCCGCCGGGCAGCCCGCATATACCTCTATGCCGTCAGTAGCCACCGCCGTCGCCGGCCCGTCGTACAGAAGCACCGAGGCTTCGGTCGAGACATCGAAGGCCCTTATGCCTGATTGCCCCGAAAGGATGACGAAGCTTCCGAATCCGCACAGGTCGCCGGGTTGCTCGGAGAGTGCGAATTCCTCCACTGAAAGGCCGTTGCCAATCACCGTGAAACCCGACCCTGTAGCCAGCAGCACCGACTGGGCATCGTCCATGTCCGCAGCCTCAGCCGAGTGCGCGCCGTATCCAAGGACCTCAATGAAGGAGAGCCCGTCGAATGCCGCGACCTTCCCTTCAGAGGCCACAATCAGGCCTGATGGGTGCACTGCAAGGTCCAGCACAGCCCCTTCAATCTCAGGATGGCTGGAAGGCCTGTAAAGCTGCCACTCGCCTTCCAAGTCCAAGGGCCCTTCTATAAGGCCTACCGGAGTGGCCGCATAAAGCGCGCCCCCGTAAACTGAGATGGCACCTACGCTTGATGAGGCAAGCCCATCTTTTGTTGCGGCAACCTTCCAGAGCGACGTGATGTCAGCGAAATCCTCACCATAGGTCGCATAGTCCGCATCAAGCATTGCGATTCCGGCCGAAGTTGCGAAGTACCAGTGGCCGGAGTCCGAGAAAGCCCCGTTCACCTGCGAGCCTGCCATGGATGCGGGAAGCTTGAGCTGCCTCCATCCCGAACCGTAGGGCGAAAGGACGCTGACTCCCCCCAGATGCATGAATGCCCACCACTTGCCCCCCTCGTTGTCCAGGAGTGCTTTCACATCCCCTATGAGGTTATAGGCGTTCGGCCTGCGAGCCATGTCCCCGGGGAAGGCTGAAGCGGCGAACGAGGCCCCGGCAGACAGGCTGAAGCCCTTGCCCGCAGCCCACTCGGCCCATGCCGAAATCAGGTTGTCATAGCTTCTCTCCCTAGATACCGTCGTTTCATCCTGCGCTATGTAAGGTGCATCGGAAGCATAGCTGTACTCTATTCCGAGCTTAAGCCCCTTCAATGGCTCATACTCTGCGCCGATTGACGCAATCCACGCCTTCGATCCTGAAGCCTGGTACTCGAACTCGACTATAAGCTCCCCTTCCGCCCCGTCGGGAATCGCCTCGATTAGAAGGAGGAGCCCAGTCTCGTAGTCGACCTCGAAGTCAGTTCCCTCGGAGAGGGCCTTTCCGTCGAGCCTTGCAGTCACGCTCCCCCTGACTATCCCGCCTCCGAGGAAATATAGGCCCTGGGCGAGCCTATAGCTGAACGATGCCGTCACATTGGAATACTGGTCCGTGAAATCGGATGGAAGCGTCATCTCCAGGTAACCCCTGTCCTCATAGCAAAGCCAGTTCGCTCCGGGCACGGAATTAAGGGGCATCCTGACTCCGCTTCTGGATACCGCTGTCACGCTCATGCTTTCGGCGATTATTCCGGTGAACCCGAGAGGATATAGCATTCCACGCCCGAAATCCATAAAAGGTATGGCTGAAGCTATGGTGCCTGTGGCCCTCGATGCCGTGGCAAAGGACGTCCAACCCTCCAGCATCTCATCTAGGAACTGCAGGTCGGTCGCACTTCCTGATACGTATGGGTATTTCCTTTGGGCCTCTCCGGTCAACCCCAGCGATTCATTGTAAAATCTGATTAGCTCCGTCAGCATAGACCTCAGGGCCACCCTGGGCTCCGATTTCAGCATGATATATGCCCCGCTTACGCCGGACAGCCCATCCACGGCCGTGCTGGCAATGAAGCCTCCGGGAATGAGCGTTCCGTCAGGGTTCAATGCGCTTTTTACTAGGAAGCCAAGGCCGTTTGTTTCAAGGAACGCTTCGAGCTCCCCGTATGACGAGCTCTCCGAGAAGACCACCCCGCCCTGGTCGAAAGCCGGGTCGAATTCCTCAGCGCCGGCCGCGTTCCAAAGGCCTTCCAGCGCCGAAATGAGCCTCGCACCCTCCCTTTGTGGGAGGTATGGCCCGTCGGGGACGTAGTCTATGACGTCTGCCGCAGTGGCCCCTTTGAATGTCTTCGAGGCCCTTACGCCCTGCGCCCTGCCGCCTGCCGCGAGGACGGAGAAGTCATCGCTGACGTATCCTGCGTATAAGCCGAACACAGTCGCCCTTGCCAGACCCAGCTCCCTGTTCATCGGCGCAAGCTGTATGCTCCCGCCCCCCGCCCTGAAACCGTTCCAGTCAAGGTTGACAGTCAGCTGCTGAAGCATGTCGCCCCTTGTGTTGTCGACGTGCGCGTCCAGGGTGAGCCCCTCGATTATCTCGCCGGTTACATCCAGCCTCAGCTCCTGTGACGCGATGAATCCACCCAACCCAAGCTTCCAGCCGAAAGCGGAGTAATACTTGCTTCCGTATCCAAGCTTCCAGATGCTTTCGCCCGAGAATTTCAGTGCGGCCCCGCAACTGCTCATGGGGATGAATACAAGTAAGATTGCCAGCAACAGAGGAAGCGAACGTCTCATCGAAGCACCTCCGCGATCTTGTCTTCAGAGTGGGACAGCCGGCAGGACTGCCAGCCCTACGGGCCCCGGCCCTGTATGTACTCCTATGGTAGGCCCAATGTCCGTGAATATATGCTCCTCGCAGCTGATGCTCGGGAGGACAAGCTCGCTTAATAGCCTCGCCTCCTCCAGGTTGTCTGCGTGCACGAAACAAAGCGTCTCAGCCCTGCCGCCGCTTTCGGCAAGGCCCCTTTCCAGAAGCTTCTCCAGCCCGTTCTGGCTCGTGCGGTACTTGTCGGCGAGGTTAACCTCGCCTTCGCCCATCCTCAGTATTAGCTTGATCGACAGGAGGGTGCCTATCGTCGACAGTACCTTCGACACCCTTCCGGATTGGGCTAGGTATTTGAGCGACGGTACGGCAAGCCAGCCTCTTATCCTGTCTATCACGCTCTCAGCCGCTGCGATGCACTCCTTGGCTCCGGAGCCTGCCGATGCAAGCCTTGCCGCCTTAATGCAGCCGAGGCCGTATAGTATAGTGAGGTTGCAGCTGTCTATCACCTTTATGTGCTCTGGATCGACCATGTCAGCCGCCATCATGCAGGTTGCTGCAGTGCTCGTAAGCTTGGAGCTTACATGGATGGAGATCACCTGTTCCGCCTGAGTCAATGCCTTCTCGTAGGCCTCCACTATATGAGGGACAAGTGGTTGGCTGGTCTTTAGGATCTTGCCCTCCCTCATCGCGCCGTAAACCTCCGCCGCAGTTATGTCCCTGCCGAGGGTGAACGCTTCGCCGTCTTTCACTATCTGCATCGGGATTACCGATATGCCAAGCTCGTGTGCCATCTCGTCGGGTATGCTCGCCGCGCTGTCCGTTACAATTGCGACCTTGTTCATGAGGTCCCTCCGTTCGGATTCGACGCTCAGCGCCTGACTAGCTCTTCCATTCTGCCAAGGGGGCCGTCAACGAGGACATGCCCGCCAAGGCTTTCGACAACCTTTCCCTCGACTAGTATCTGGACCTTCTCTATCCCGGGCAGGTCGCAAAGGGTATCCACTATGGCCGAAACCATGGCGAGCTCGCCTTCGCTGCCGAAGCCCGGATACATTATCTTCCCTGAGAAGTCGGCATATGCCACCCCGCCTCTAATATTCGCCCCCAGCACCTCCACTCCTTCCGGAGCTATGGCATAGAGGCCTTCATCGTTTTCTCCGGGGCCTTCCATGAGCCTTCTGAGAGCGCTTACCGCCAGGCTGTCCTTGTCTACCACCCTTTTGACCGGGGTGATGTAGATGCCCGTGTCCGTCATCCCGGAGAAGTACAGGTTTACCTTCACAAGCCCTAGCTTTGCTATCTCCTCATCCAATAACCTGAGCTTGACCTGGAGCTGCTCTGCCCCCTCCATCGTGGTGTCGAGGGTAAGCCTCATGTCGGAAAGGCGGTTCGCTTCCGCCATGAGGCGGGCGACCTGCCATACGCATGCTGCAGCAAGGGCCAGCACTGCGACCGCCACGACGGTATTCCTCAGCAGAGCTTTGTTTCCGGACATGATCTTACTCAATACACCTTTCCTATGCCGCTTGCCCTGTAGTAGAAGGCAAGAATATCCCTGTAGCTGCGGCCGAGCCTGGCCAGCGCCTTTGCGCCCTCTTGGCACATGCCGACACCATGGCCGTAACCGGCCCCGGATATTCGGATCTGCCCTCCGGGCTTAAGCTCATCTATTATGAAGACCCCGCTTTTAGCAACGGTAGAGCCTCCCATGAGGTTTCTGATGTTCAGCTCTCCCTTGATTATATAATCATTGCCGGCATAAGGCACCGCAATCTCCAGCGCGGCGCCCCTTGTTGTACGCTTTGTGACGACAGGGAGCCTCCTTTCCGAAGCGCCTGAAAGGGCTGCCGACTTCTTCTCCACAAGCGCCTGGATCCTGCCGTCAAGGGCTTTCCTGTCCAGCGTGGCCTCCCATCTGTAGCCGTAGGCCCCATAGCACAGATCCGTTTTGTCCCCGCCTGCTATGTACTTCCTCAGAGCCGCCTCGTCCCTAAGGTCTGGAACCGCGCTCTTCTGGGGATTGTCCCTGACGTTCGTAAGATGGACAAGCCTTGAGCCCCATATCTCCTCGCAAGCCTCGGTTACTCCTCCGCATGCAGAGTGGAAGCTTGCGGTCTTCACCATCTTCCCTTCGTACATGAGCACCTCGCCCTCGGTCGCCTTCACGGCCTTTGCGATCTCCGCATTCGCCGACTGCCCGTATAGACCCTTGAATACCTGGCAATGCGTGCTGTCGCAGAGGTCCCATCCCATGTCCTGGTGCCTTCCGGCCGAAGACAGTGCTTCGGTCCTCGCCACCACAGCCTGCGCCTTGTAGGCTTCCGGAGGCGAGTTGCCCCCAATTTCTGAAGGAAGGACCGAAAGCAGGTACTCCTCAATGTCTATTATGTTCGCAGCCGCAAGAAGTCCTGTGTCTTGCCTTGCCTGCACCTCTATCCCGGAGCGGTATATCCTGTATCTGTCCGATAGCCAGACGGTGCCGGACTGCGAGCTTATCGTCACAGGGGAGCTTAACAGCCTCCCTGCGTCAGACTCGTCAGACCGCACCCTGATGTACCCTTCTTCGAAGGATAACTCCGTTATTAGGCCCGTCTCGATGGAAAGAGCCTCACCGGTTGCAGCGTCTGCGCCCTCAACCCTTACAGCCCTGTCGGAGCCGGCAAGCAGGCTTCTGACATTCAGCCAGGAAAGACCCACCTTTATGACCCTGCGGAGCTCTTCCTTCGCGGTTGATCCTGTGAATCCCGTCTCAGACCCGGCGTCCTGCCCTTCGACTCCGTTTGAGGCAGGTACACCCGTCACAGCCTCAGAGAGCACCCAAGCGTCGCTCCAGGAGAGGCCCCTTAGAAGATCCCTTGCCGATTCCGCCTCTGCCTTTGTCATGAAAGGTCCCAGCGAGGATCGGAAATATCTGTATCCGTTCACTTCGGCCTCAAGGACCTCGCCTGAAAGCCCGGTGCTCGCAGACATGGCTGAAAGCTCCGCCTGAGCCTTGACGGGATCCGTCTGCGAGAACCCCACGGCCCAGAACCTCACGGATCCCATGGCCGCAAGCGACAGGGCGAGCATGATGGCGGCAGCGAGTGCAGCCCTCAGGAGGCTCACTCTGAGCCAGCTACCCCGCTTTCTCGAAAGATGCGCCAAACTACCTGCCTCCCATCGATGCCGTTATCTACCATTAAGCTTATTATGAGGCATTGCGGCCACTGATACAAAGAAAAGGCAGGGGCGGTCGCCGCCCCTGCCTTAGGTTAAAGCCCGTGCTAGAGAAGTGGCATTATGCGTTCTCTTATGATCTCCTCTACCACATCGGAATCTCCCTTGTATCCTTTGACCTCCCCGCCCACCTTAACACACGGCGATTCGTGGCAATTTTCGAAGCAGAAAGTTCCATGGAGGTTCACCCTGTCTTCAAGGCCAAGCTCCGTGACTTTTTCCATGAGCGCGTGCAGCACATTGTAGCTTCCCTTCAGATAGCACGAGGTCCCAAGGCAGACGCCCACGTCCACGACAGGGCCCTCCTTCGCACGGCTCACCATGACGTTTATGTCGCCCCCGCTTATGCGCTTGCGGTGGCCGTATGCAGTGTGGAGCGCCTCATGGGCCTCATGCGAGTTAGCCTCCCCGAGATGCCTATGGTATAGGTCTGTTATGTACGGGTTCTCGTGGGACCTTCTAAGCATCTGGCCCTTGTCTGCCTCGTAAAGGCCCTTCGCCCTTCTCTGCCTGAAGTCAGTTTCCTTGGCTATGGGCTGGCCTCCTCCCCCGATGCATCCTCCGGGGCAGGCCATGACCTCGACCAGGTGGTACTGCCTCTCGCCGGAGTTCATCCTTCCCAGAAGCTCCTCGGCTGCCGAAAGGGAGTTCGCTATGGCCAGGTTAAGCTCTATGCCGTCGAGGTTCACCGAGGCCTCCTTGATGCCCTCAAGGCCCCTGACCTCGCTGTAGGCTATCTTCGAGTCAGTGCCCAGGCCCAGAAGCTGCTGGGCGGACCTCAGCACCGCTTCCGTTACGCCTCCGGTGTTGCCGAATATCATACCAGCGCCTGATCCGAGCCCAAGGGGTATATCGAAGGATTCCACCTCAAGGTCGTCCCAGCTGAAGCCGGCCTCCTTTATCATGCGGGCGAGCTCCCTCGTGGTGAGGACGAAATCAACGTCCTTGACGCCGTCTATGCTGAACTCGGGCCTTTCGGATTCGAACTTCTTCGCCACGCAGGGCATTATGGAGACGACCCTTACGCTCGCAGGGTCCCAGCCCATGTCCTTGGCGAGGTAGCGTTTCGTCACCGATCCGAACATCTGCTGCGGCGACTTGCAGGAGGAGACGTTGGGTATGAGCTCGGGGTGGTACTGCTCAACATACTTCACCCATCCGGGGCAGCAGGAGGTGAACTGCGGGAGCACCCCTCCGTTTTTTAGCCTGGATATGAACTCGCTGCCCTCCTCGATTATCGTGAGGTCCGCTGTGAAGCTCGTATCGAAGACGAGGTCGAAGCCGAGCCTTCTTAGCGCCGCCACGATCTTGCCGGTGACTATCGCTCCGGGAGGAAGCCCGAACTCCTCACCAAGGGCCACCCTGACCGCGGGTGCAATCTGGGCCACAACCTTCGTATTACTGTCGTCCAGGGCCTTCCACACCTCTGCAGTGCAGCTTTTAACCATGAGGGCCCCGGTGGGGCAAACCACTGTGCACTGGCCGCACTGGACGCAGTCCACATCTGAAAGGGCCTTCCCGAACGCGGGGCCGACCATGCTCTTCGATCCGCGGTATGCGAAGTCCAGTATGCCGACCCCCTGGACCTCGGCGCACATCCTCACGCAGTCGCCGCATAGTATGCACTTGTTGGGGTCGCGCACGATTCCGGGGGTGCTGGAGTCTATTGGGTACTTCTTGTCGCCGTGGCCGAACCTGAGCGTCGAGACGCTGAACCTCTCAGACAGCTCCTGCAGCTTGCACTGGCTTGACTTGCCGCAGGTGGTGCACTCCCTGTCGTGGTTGGCAAGAAGCAGCTCAAGTATGGTCTTCCTTATCTTCCTCAGCCTTTCGGTGTTGGTGCGAACTACCATGCCGTCCGCCGGCGGGACCGAGCATGAGGCGACCACTCCCATCCTGTCTACTTCGACTACGCACATGCGGCAGGCGCCGTAAGTCGAAAGCTCCGAATGATAGCAGAAGGTGGGAAGGTCGATTCCTGCCTTGCGGACTACCTTAAGAAGGCTGTCCTCCCCCTCGAGGGGCACCTTCACGTTGTCTATGCTTACATATCCGTTAACGGGCATCTTTCCAAATCCCTCCTACCTTAGCACTATCGCCTTGAACGTGCACGATTCGGCGCAGGCGCCGCACTTTGTGCACTTGTCGCGGTCGATGAAATGGACCTTCCTTATCTCGCCGGAGATCGCTTCGACCGGGCAGTACCTCTTGCACTTGCCGCAGCCCTTGCACAGCTCATCAATTACCTCGTAGTACTTGAAAGACTTGCAGACCCCCGCGGGGCATACCCTGTCGTTGATGTGGGAGTAGTACTCGTCCTTGAAGTAAGTGAAGGTCGTAAGGACGGGGTTCGGCGCAGTCTTTCCGAGGTTGCAGAGCGAGCTGTCCTTAACCACCATGGCGATGTCCTCGAGAGTGTCAAGGTCCGTAAGCGCCGCCTTGTCGTTTGTCACCTTGGTGAGAAGCTCCAGCATGCGCTTCGTGCCCTCGCGGCACGGCACGCACTTGCCGCAGGATTCGTTCTGTGTGAAGCTCATGAAGAAACGGGCCATCTCGACCATGCAGGTGCCTTCGTCGACGACGACCATCCCTCCGGAGCCAACCATGGCACCTACCTTCTGAAGCGAGTCGTAGTCCAAAGACAAGTCCAGATGCTCCTCTGTCAGGCAGCCGCCTGAGGGGCCTCCTATCTGCACCGCCTTGAACTTCCTGCCGCCTCTTATGCCCCCGCCGATTTCAAAGACTATCTCCCTCAGAGTCGTGCCCATGGGTATCTCTATAAGGCCGGTGTTGTTCACCATGCCGGTCAGGGCGAAAGTCTTGGTGCCGGTGCTCGTCGGTATCCCCATCGACTTGAACCATGCAGCTCCCTTGTTGATGATGTCAGGGACATTGGCCAGCGTCTCGACGTTGTTTATGGTCGTTGGCTTCCCGAATAGGCCGGATACTGCCGGAAACGGCGGCTTGGGCCTCGGCATTCCCCTCTTTCCCTCTATGGATGCCATGAGGGCTGTCTCCTCGCCGCATACGAACGCACCGGCGCCCTCCTTTATTTTCAGGTGGAAGCTGAAGCCCGAACCGAGTATGTCGTCCCCCAGAAGGCCCGTCTCCTCAGCCTGGGCTATGGCCTTTCTGAGCCTCTGTATGGCAATCGGGTACTCAGCCCTGACGTAGATGTAGCCATGCTGGGCGCCGAAGGAGTAGCCTGCTATAGCCATGCCTTCGATTACCCTGTGAGGGTCGCCCTCCATCACGGCCCTGTCCATGAACGCTCCCGGGTCACCCTCGTCGCCGTTGCAGATCATGTACTTGACGTCATTGTTCTGGGCTGCGGCGAATGCCCACTTCTTTCCGGTAAGGAAGCCTGCACCGCCCCTTCCCCTCAGGCCCGAATCTATCATGGTGTCGATGACCTGCTTCGGTGCCATCTGGGTTAAGGCCTTCGCCATCGCCGCGTACCCGCCGTTTGCAATATACTCCCTGATATCCTCTGCATTTACCTTGCCGCAGCCCGAAAGGGCCACCTTGATCTGCCTCTTGTAGAACGGGATGTCGCATTCGTGCACGATGGGAGCCCCGGTGGCCGGGTCTATGTACAGGAGCCTCTCGACAACCTCTCCGCCAAGGAGCGTCCTTTCGATTATCTCGGAGGCGTCCTCGGGCTTTACGTGGCAGTAGCAGACCCCCTCGGGCTCGATTCTCACCAGCGGGCCGATGTCGCAGAAACCCTGGCAGCCGGTCTTCACGGCGTTAATCGGCTCCTTCGGGGATTCGGCGTCATCGTCGAATTCCGCGAAGGCGCCCCTTTCCTGAAGGCCCTTCTTCAGCGCCTCGTATACCTCGTTTCCTCCTGAGAGCATGCAGCCGGGCCCCACGCAGACGAAGGCCCTCCTGGAGAAGGCGTCCACCCTGCCTCGATATTGGCTTCTGAGCGCCTCAAGCTGGGCGGCGTTTTCGATTCTGTTCATGCGAGCCCCTCCTCTCCCAGAAGCGCGTCCACGATGATGCCCGCAGCCTCCGCGGTCATCTGCCCGTAGACCTTGTCGTTCACCATGAGCACGGGGGCGAGGCCGCAAGCGCCCAGGCAGGCAACTGTCTCGACCGTAAACCTCAGGTCCTGTGTCGTGAACCTGCCTTCTTTCAGCCCTACCTTGTCCCTTATCGCATCGTACACGGGCCTTGAGCCCCTCACGTGGCAGGCCGTGCCGTCACACACCCTTACTATGTACTTGCCCTTAGGCTCAAGCGAGAACTGCGCGTAGAACGTTGCGACTCCGAACACCGTCGCAGACGGTATCCCGAGCGCTGTCGCGATGTAGGTGAGAATCTCCTCAGGCAGGTACCTGTACTCGGTCTGCACCGCCTGAAGGATAGGGATGAGCGAGCTCTGGCTCTTCCCGTTGCTCTCGATGATTCCGTTGATCTTCTCGAACTTCCTGGCTTGGCTTTGATCCTGGAC
>CAZJHY010000035.1:0-14451 GCA_964545975.1 uncultured Clostridia bacterium
CCGTAGTAGGTGGAGCCCTTCATGAACTGGATGATCCGGACCCGGTAGCCGTGGCCTGCAGCCCTTAGGGCCAGCCCCAGGGCTGCTGTCGTCTTACCCTTGCCGTTTCCGGTGTACACCTGGACCAAAGCGTTCTCTATCCTGCCTTTTGCGCCTTTCAAGCCGGTTACCTCCGTAGAGCGTCTTTAGAACATTATAATCCAAACGCCCTCCGCCTTGCGGATGCACATAAGTATAAACGATAGGACGCAGAGCCCTTTCGCCCGTAAATGCCGTTCTCCGCCAGAATTTTTCTTTTGGGCTATTGCCTTTCGCTTGCGCTCAAAGTTATGATGAGCGGCCGCGAGGTGGCCGGGTGGTTCTCCACCAGCGCCCTCACGCCGTAGATTTCGAGGATGTTCTCCGGGGTGAGCACCTCGTCCGCGTTTCCTGATGCCGCAACCCTTCCCTGCTTCATGGCTATCAATCTCTCGCAGTAGAGCCCCGCAAGGTTTAGGTCATGCATGACGATCGCCACCGTTGTCCCTGATTGGGCAAGGCTCCTCAGCATCTCCATCACCTCAAGCTGGTATGAGATGTCCAGGTGCGAGGTGGGCTCGTCGAGAAGAAGGACCGATGGTGTCTGGGCAAGCGCCCTCGCGATGAACGCACGCTGCCTCTCACCGGAGGAAAGCGCCGTTATCGGCCTGTCTGCAAACTGGCTGACGCCGGCTTTCTCCATGGCCTCGAGCACAGCCCTCCTGTCCTCGGCATCGGTCCTTCCAAGAAGGCCCCTGTGAGGAAAGCGGCCCATCTCCACCACTTCCCTGACAGTGAAGCCGAACTGGGCGCCCGTTTCCTGCAGGACGGCGCCGACCATCCTTGCCCTGTGCATGGGGGGCATGGACGAGATATCGGTGCCGCCGTACAGGATTCTTCCTGTTTCCGGCTTTGCCACCGCGCCGATTATTCGAAGCAGCGTGCTTTTCCCCGAACCATTGGGGCCAATTATGCCGGTCAGCATGCCCGCTTCCATGACTGCGCTCACGCCTTCCAGAGCAGGCCTCCTATCGTAGGAATACCCGATACTGACTGCCTCCACCCTCATTTCTGCCCACCGCCCGCCCTGGACCTTCTCAGAAGGTAGAAGAAGAACGGGGCCCCCACAAGGGCCGTGACTGTCCCCACAGGAAGCTCCGCCGGGGAGATGGCCATCCTTGCCGCCGTATCGGCTGCGACGAGCAGGACACCGCCTCCGAGGGCTGATACGGGTATCAGGACGCGGTGGTCTGGACCGACCAGATACCTCGCCATGTGGGGGACGATAAGGCCGACGAAGCCGATTATCCCCGCGACGCCCACCGCAGCCGATGTGACCAGGGATGCCGCCACTATCACCAGACGCTTGAAGCCCTCCACGGAAAGGCCCATGAACCTGGCCTGCTCCTCACCCATTGATATGAGGTTAAGGCCCCGGGAAAGCAGCATCAGCGCCGCTATGCCTGCAGCTATGTACGGTGCGGACATCAGGAAGTGGCCCCAGTTGCGGGCCGAGAGCGAACCCATCAGCCACAGCATTATCTTGGAGAGGTCCTCCCCAGCCGCAAGCATGGTGAACGACACGAGCGCCCAGATGAATGAGCCCACCACGACGCCCGAAAGCAGGAGCCCCTCTGAAGGAAGCTTCCCCTTCACCTGAGCCAGGGACATCACCAGCATCATTGAGACAAGCGCGCCTGCGAAGGCGAACAGCGGTATGGAAGGGCCGAAGGCCGCCATGGAGCCAGCAGTGAGCACGATTCCCAGGCTCGCCCCGAAGGCTGCGCCTGAGGATACGCCGATTATGTAGGGATCCGCAAGGGGGTTCGCCAGAAGGCCCTGGTAGCATGCGCCGGCAGCTCCAAGGGCTGCTCCTGCCGCATAGCCGATCATTATCCTGGGAAGCCTCACAAGCTCGATTATCGCCTTATAGGATGCTTCAGGCTCGCCTATCCCTAGGGTGTCGCGCAATCCGTGGGGAAGCACGCCGGCCAGAACCTTCAGGGCCTCGGACAGGGGTACTTTGACGGTCCCCACCGAAGCTGATACAAGCATCACTGCAACGGATGTAAGGATCATCGACATTACCGCCGCAGCGTTCTTCCCCCTTTTCATCCCGCCACCTACCTGAACAGCTCCGGATGCAGCAGCTTAACAAGCATTTCAAGCCCATCTATGAGCCTGGGGCATGCCCTTACAATAAGGTCCGGATTGAACTCGACAACGTTGCCTGACTTCACGGCCGAAAGGCCGGCCCAGGCCTTTCTCCCCATTGCCTCGTCCTTGTTGAAGTTCGTAAGAAGTATCAAATCCGGGTTTTCGGCGATGACGGCCTCCGAGCTGAACATCGGCCAACCCGTCGTCCTGGCTGCTATGTTGCGGCCTCCGGCCAGAGTTATCAGCTCATGCACGTATGTGTCGCTGCCTGCGGTCATAAGCGGTTCGTTCCAGATCTCCACGAATACTGAGGGGGCGAACTTGGCTGATGCAACCGCCCTCTTCACCTTCTCCACCCTGTCGTTTAGCGATGCTGCAAGAATCCTGGCCTCGTTTCCCCTTCCTCCCGCCGTGCCCAGGAGCACGAGCGCTTCCAGCATCTCAGATATGCTCCGCGCATTTACGGCCAGAAGCGGAAGCCCCAGTTCCCGGAGCTTCTCAATGGTCGCCGAGCTCATGCTTACATCCGCCACCACGAGGTCCGGCTTCAATGCCAGCACGGCTTCAATGTTGATGTTCATATCGCCCACCTTGGGAAGCTTCTTGGCCTCCTCCGGGTAGGTGCACCAGGCGGTGACTCCGACTAGCCTGTCGCCTAGCCCCACCGCATAGACCATCTCGGTGACGCTCGGGACTATGCTTACTATCCTCCTGGGTTCCGCCTTCAGGGTAACGGTAGCATTCGTGCCGTCTTTTAGCTGCATGGGGTACTGCGCGGCAGATGTTGCCGCGAAAAGTGCCAGCGCTGCGGCCAGTGCTATTGCCAGGATACTCGTGACCTTCCTCATTTCCTTCCTCCCGTCTGTCCACCGGCGGAAGGGATCGCCCCAGGAACAAAAAAACCGCCAGCCCTTCAAGGCTTGCGGGTTTATAGACCTGTATGGCCTGCATCCCCTTTTTCCACGAAGGCGGAATAGCATTCCGGTCTGGGCAGGTCTCCTGGCTTGCGGCAGCCTTCTTGCCTTCGCCTTCCCGGCTTTTGCCAGTGGCTCAGGCGGCATGTGCCGCGTACAGTGGCGGGACCGCGGGCTTTGCGGACTTTAAGCGTCCGCTGCCTCTTCCCTATTATCCCCCCGCGGAAAGCGAGGGGCACCCTTACCGGTTATCGCTTTGTCAGCATCTTGATTATAGCACCGTTAGAGCTTAAAGGGCATGCCTGTGCAAAACTCCCCGTCATTTGCCGAATGACTCTCTGTACTGCGCTTTGAGCGTCCTTGTGTCGCCGCTTCGCTGTGTGTACTCCTTTGAGTCCATCCATTCCAGCATCGCGATGGCGAACTTCCTGGAGGTACCCAAAGCATCTCTTAACAGCGCTGCCGTAAAGGCTCCGTCGAATTTGGCCGCAGCCTTGAGGGCTGCCGTGACAGCATCCCTGTGAAAAGTGACATCTGACGATGCCTTAACCAGAATGCCCTGCTCGAGTAGGTACTCCATGACCTTGGGAGAGCCAGGGCCCTGCATCTTAAGCGTTTCTTCGGGGTCGGGCGGCCCGAGAAGCTCCCTTGAGAAAATCCTCTCCAGCTCAGCAGCCATGGCGGCAGACCTCTCGTCCAGTCTCACCTCATGTCCGGCAAGCCATACCAGTTCCGATGATGAGGCGAACTTCCCAGTTGCGATCAGACCGGAGAAGAGCGCGCCCGCCTGCTTCCTGTCGGTCAAAGGAGAAAGCTTCTGCCTGAGCTCCTCTTTCGGCATGCCGCGCCTTAACGGGTGCTCCTTGTGGAAAGCCGACAGCACTGATGCCGCCATGTCTGCGGCGCGCAGGAAACCCTCAGCGTCAATGTAGAAAACGTCCTGCGAATCATCCGCTTTCAAGGAAACGATTCCGGAACCCTCTGCTAATGCGGATGCCTTAAGTTCATCTCTTGTTATGTATGCCCTTCTTTCGAAGAGCCCCTCCTCCACCGGCCAGAAGGAGGCGTCAGATCCGGTCTGCCTTCTTGAGATGGCCCTTGAAAGGGCGGCAAGGCATGCCGGACTCCCGGGTGCCATGCCCGCGATGCTGCTCATCTCACCGGCTGAACCTACTTTCCTCCTGGGGGCAGATGAAAGAAGCACCCTGCCTCCTCCTATGGTCTGCTGCGGAGAGTAAGACCTAAGGACGAACCTGTCTCCCCTTGCCGGGAATATCGGGGTTTCAGTCTCAAGCTGCACGAAAAGGGAGGCCTCGGGCTGGCCCTTCGGCACTCTTGCCCTGCATATCACCTCGGATGTGCCGATATGCAGTCGAAGCCTGTCCCCGTGCTCAATGTCCGGTGCACCGGGCGCCCTGCCAACTTCGACATCGATAAGGTTCGTAGGTTCCAGCCAACCCGGGCTTGCGAGCGCCATGCCCCTATCTAGCTCTATCTTGTCAGCACCGGCAAGGTTCAGCGCAACCCTCTGCCCCTTTTCCGCCTCTCGGGTTTTCGCGTCGTGCACTTCAACCTGCTTCACCCTGACCTGCTTCATGGATGGAAGAAGCTCCAGCCTGTCGCCCTCGGCGATGCTTCCTCCGAGTAGCGTCCCGGTGACCACGGTGCCGTGCCCGGTTATTGTGAATACCCTGTCGATATAGAGCCTGGAGGCCGGTTCGCTTAACCTTCCGGCTGCCTTTCCGGCCGCCTTGTCCAGCTCGGACAGAAGCGCATCCATCCCGGATCCGGTAAGCGCTGAGACTTCTACTATGGCAGCCGCTGCAAGAGGGGTGCCGATTAGCCTTGATTCGATGTCCTCCCTGACCATGAGAAGCCATTCCTCGTCAACAAGGTCGCTTTTCGTGATGGCCACCACAGCCTCGCTTATACCCAGCAACTCCAGTATCTCCAGATGCTCCTCGGTCTGGCGCATTATACCCTCGTCGGCGGCTATGACCAGAAGGGCGATGTCCACCCCTCCTGCTCCTGCCGCCATATGCTTGATGAAGCGCTCGTGCCCCGGCATGTCGACCACGCCCATCACTGTTCCGGAGGGCAGCTTAAGGCTTGCGAAGCCGAGCTCAATAGTCATCCCCCTTGCCTTCTCCTCGGGAAGGCGGTCGGTATCGACTCCGGTCAGAGCTTTGACCAGAGTGGTCTTTCCGTGGTCCACATGCCCGGCAGTGCCGAGTATGAGGTGCTTCATCGCACATCGCCCTTCATGATGGCATCGATTACTGAGGCTGCCAGGCGCCCTAACTCGCCTTCATCCACCGTCCGCATGGCCAGAAGAAGCCCTGAGCCTCTTTCCAGTGCTGCGACAGGGTGTAAGCCGGTCCTGAGCCTTCTTGACATCTCCTGGGGATTCAGCCCATAGGCAGTCACATGGACGCCGGCACCCTTGATGGTCGCACCGGGCACCGAACCTCCTCCGACCTCGTCATAAGTCTCCACGATTTCAAGCTGCACAGCAGCAGAACTCTCATCAAGGCCGTCCTTGATGAGCTTCACCAGCTTCGAAGCCCTATCTCTGATGATCTCCTCGCCCTCCGAAAGCATCCTCATCACAGGGATGTCCTTCCACTCGCCTTCCCTCTCGTATTGCCCGAGGGTGACCGCGATTGCCGCCAGCCTCATCTTGTCCACCCTCAACGCCCTCGCCAGGGGGGATGAGGCAACCTTGGAGATTAAATCCTTCCTGCCTGCGATTATTCCGCATTGGGGCCCCCCAAGGAGCTTGTCGCCCGAGAAAGTGACGATATCTGCACCATCGCTTAGCGCCTGCCGCGGCATAGGCTCCTCCGGCAGGCCGAAGCCCGACATAGGAAGCATGGCTCCTGAACCGATGTCATATATGAAGGGTATGGAGTGCCTCCTTGCAATCCCTGCCATCTCGGGGACACTCACTTCCGAAGTGAAGCCGGTGATCCTGAAATTGGATGGGTGCACCTTTAGAAGGGCAGACGCCCCCGCCTCGACAGCATCCTCGAAGTCGGAGGCCCTTGTGCGGTTTGTTGTGCCCACTTCCATCAGTGTCGCCCCTGTGGCTGACATGATCTCCGGGACCCTGAAGGCTCCGCCGATTTCCACGAGCTCTCCTCTGGAGACGGCCACCTTCCTCCCCTTTGCCAGCGAGTCGAGGCATAAAAGTACAGCCGCCGCGTTGTTGTTCACGATGATCGCAGCCTCCGCCCCCAGCATCCTTGCCGCTTTGGGTGCCGCGTGGGCCTGCCTTGAGCCGCGCTTTCCGCTCTCGAGCTCATATTCAAGGTCCGTATATCCTGCCGCTGCCGCCTCAGCCGCGGCTATCGCCTTCTTAGAGAGCGGGGCCCTCCCTAGGTTTGTATGTATCGCCACACCTGTCGCGTTGATCACGCATGCAAGGCCGCCAGGCGCGTGAGAGAGCGCAAGCTCAGCCATCTCCAGCACCCTTTCTGCATTCAGATCCCTTTCCCCTGAGACCCTGCCTTCGGCCTTAAGCGCGGCAATCGCACCCTTTATGGCATTGCCTGCGGCCTTCTCCCCGTATGACGATGAGAGCCTGCGCCCGGCCTTGGACTCCATGAGGCCTCCCACCGAGGGAAGCGCACGATAATCCGCATCGTTCCGGATTTCTGGGCTCATATTCCGACCTCCTGAAATCGAGATTGCCGGTAAGTTATTAAGAGGGCCTGCTTCCTGCCCTTACGTAAATGGCCTTCCCCGGCTTGTCGGTCAGCCTGCCCACTATGCTGAAGGCGCATTCCCTGGCATTGAGGGCGGCCTCCAGGATTCGGGACTTATCGGCGCTGATCGCAATGAGCAGCCCGCCTGAAGTCTGAGGGTCGTAAAGCAACGTCATGAGGGGCTCCGAGATGCCCTTGTCGGCATTTACATGCGCCTTCAGGTATGACTTGTTCCTCGCCCCGCCTCCCGGCGAATAGCCCTCTTGAGCAAGCTTCAGCGCACCGGGAAGAAGGGGAACCTCCCCTGACCATACCTCAGCTGACAACCCGGAACCGGATGCGAGCTCATACAGGTGGCCCATGAAGCCGAAGCCGGTCACATCGGTCGCGGCAAGCGCCCCTGCCTCGACCATGGCCTCTGATGCCCTCGCGTTCAGCTCAAGCATCGATTCCCTTGCGGCTCTGACGCTTTCTTCGGGGCACTCCCCGCTCTTAAGCGCAGTCGAGATGACTCCCGTTCCAAGCGCCTTTGTCAAATATATGAGGTCTCCGGCCTTTCCTGCGGTGTTCGAAGTGATCTTGTCCCTTTCCGCGATTCCTGTTACTGAAAGGCCGAACTTCAGGTCGCTGTCCTCGACTGTGTGCCCGCCCGCGACAACTGCGCCGGCCTCGTTGACTTTGGCAGCCCCGCCCCTTACCACCTCGCCGAGGGCCTCAGGGCCCAGCTCTATCGGAAAGCAGGCTATGTTCAGAGCGAAGGCGGGCTTTGCACCCATGGCATAAATGTCGGAGAGGGCATTGGCCGCCGCTATCGCGCCGAAATCATAAGGGTCATCAACAATCGGCGTGAAGAAGTCCACCGTCTGGACAATGACCATGCCTCCGCCGATATCGTATACTGCGGCGTCGTCGAAGCTCTCGGAGCCTATGAGGAGCTTCTCCGAGTGCTGCATGGGTATCCTGTCCATTATCCTGTGAAGGTCCGCCGGACCCATCTTCGCCGCTCAACCCGCCTTGGATGAAATGGCTGTGAGCTTGATGCGTTCTTTCATGTCCACACGGCACCTCCGTCCCTTAGAATTCTAGGGTCCGCCTGCTTAGGGCTTCTTTGTCAGCGGCTTGGGCTTCGCCTTTGCCTTCAGCTTTGACTTGGCCTCGTCTACTTCCTTCCTGACGAGGACGTCTCTTATGAGCATCTTGGAGGCGGAGACCATGAGGTCTGCCTCAAGCACCATGCTCGTAGCCAATATGAACAGCTGCTTGGAGTCACACTGGTCCCCGACCCTGTCAAGTGCGTCATGAATCTTCTCTGTCACAGCTTCACAGGCCTTCTTATGGATGAGCGTGAAGTATTCGTACTTCTCCCCGGTGCTTATCTCCCCCGAAGCCCTGTTCAGCAGCGATGATATGTCTGCTATCGGAAGGACCTGCTTTGCGGAGTTCAGCATGATGAGGTTCGCAATGTGGTCCTTTCCGTACTTCTTCTTCACTGGGTGCTGTATCGTGCCATCCTTGACGTAGTTGTTGATCATAGACGGGGTGATCGCCTTGATGTCCTCTGCCTGCAGGTATGCTTCCGCCTGCTTCTCCAATATGGTCAGCACCTGATCCATGTACAGGTCCAGGTCGGGCAGCTCATCCCATCCGTCCATCTTAGAGGAGGCCAGCCTGTCGGTCCACGAGCGTATCTTTTCGCAGCATTCCTTCATCTGTCTCACTCCTTCGGGATTCATAACAACAATGTATCATTAGTCCGCTTACGCTGTAAAATGCAGTCATAGGCCTTGACAGGCTTTTGTTTATCGTATAATCTGGTATTGATTACTATATTGTACGGTTCTGTCATGAGGTGCTCTATGAATTCTATAGATAGCATATGCATATTGGGCGATTCCGTGCTTCTCGGCGTTACTTACGACGATGAGCGCGGACGCTACTCCATACTGCGGGACGGAGCCCTAACGGCCTTCACCCGAAACCTGGGCTTCAAGGTGCACAGCCTCTGCCGGATGGGACAGACCTCCCCAGAGGCGGCGCAGAAATTCAAGGAAGCGCTTGAGTCGGGGTTAAGGCCGGAAGCTGTCCTGATAGAGCTGGGAGGCAATGACTGCAACATGCCCTGGGACGACATCGCCGCAAACCCCTCAGGGGAATTTGACCCCGCAGTCTCCCTAGCATACTTCCGCGGCACGCTCAGAGGGATAATTCGGACAGCGAGGAAATTCGGGATTAAGCCCGTCGTCTGCACCCTCCCTCCTCTTGCCGCCGATAAGTTCCTAGATTGGGTGTCAAAGGAGGAAGTCGGAAGGCAGAGCATACTTTCCTACCTGGGCGACGCCGAAAGGATATACCGCTGGCAGGAGATGTACAGCCTTGAGGCGGTAAGAGTCGCCGCTGAGGAATCCGCAGAGATGGTGGACCTCAGGGGACGCTTCCTGTCCATGAAGGGCTATCAGGATCTCATATGCAAGGATGGCATGCATCCGAACGCCGAAGGCCACAGGCTAATGAAAGAGGCCCTGGTCTCATCGTTTGAAGAGGCTGCGAGCCTTACAAAGGGAGCATTTAGCAGCGCAATAGCTTAGGCATTGCGCTTGGCTGCCACAAATGGAAAGCATGGCCTACGCCATGCAGACTGCTTTTTTGATTCAGAGCTGGCGGGGATGTGTGGGAATCGAACCCACCGCGGACATCAGATGCCCGCCATCGGTTTTGAAGACCGTGGAACCCACCGGGACCCATCCATCCCCATCTAGAATGATTATACAGGTTGAAGCTTGCCTGTTAAAGCCCTCAAGGAGACACGCCTGCCCTGCCTTCAGGATTGCTTCCCGTCCGGATGCTCATCCAAGGGATCCTTCTTCCTCCTTGAGCCGAATAGCCCTATTATGCCGGTTACGGCCTCGCTAACCGCCCTTACTGTGTCCGAGAAGCCGGCGGATGCGCCCTTCATCGTTGACGTGATGCCGCTTACGGCGACTTCCAACCCAGACACCGCTGACTCGGCTTTGCCGGATATGGCCTTCAGGTCTGCCACGGCCCCTTTGATATCGCTTATTGTTGACGGAAGCTCGGAGACGGCATCCCTAACATCCTTCCTGTTCTCCTCTATTACGCCGTCAAGCTTTGAAAGAAGCCTGATGAGCCTGCAGAGCGCCACCGACAGTAAGCCTGCAAGCAGGAGCGCCGATAAACCCAATGCCACGTCCCTGAACCCAGTTGCAGTCAGGACCATTTCTCAATCACCTCCGGTTGCCAGGTTACGAAAGCTCCTCGGCAAGCTCTTGGATATCTGCCTTCTTCTCAGCGGAATCAGCCATCCGTTCCTTCAAGGCATCAGCTGCCGTCTTAAGCGCCTCCTTGACCTCTGATCTCGTCTGGCTTCCCGGTTTCGGTGCGAGCAGCAGCCCCGCCACGAAACCTGCAGCAAGACCCAGACCAAGTCCGAGGAGCAGATACCTTGCCGCCGAGCCGGCATCGTTCTCAGCCTTCTCCGACATCAAACCGCCTCCTGTCTTGAGAGCAAAGAAACATGGGGGAAGGTCTCCCCTCCCCCATTATGGCTTTCCTATGCCGCCTTCTTTCTTCTCGACCTTATCTCAGCGAATATCGGTATTCCGAACGACAGGGCGGAGATGATAAGCAGCGTAAGGCTTATCGGCCTCTGGAATACCGCCCAGGTTCCGCCAAGCATCACTGCCCTTCTTAGGTTGACCTCGGCCATAGTTCCCAGGACCATGCCTAAGACCATCGGAGGAAGCGGGAACTTGAACTTCCTTAAGACGAATCCGAACAGCCCGAAACCGATGCAGATGCCTACATCCACCATTGATGAGCGGACCGCATAGCTTCCAATCATGGCAAAAGAGAATATGAACGGGAAGAGGACTTCCTTCCTGACCCTTGTTACATTGGCCCAGAGCTTCGCCCCCCACATTCCCACAACGAGCATTATCATGTTTGAGACGAACATCGAGCTGTACAGGTTGTACACAACATCCGGGTGCTTGGTGAACAGCTCCGGTCCGGGCTGCAGGTCGTGAATCATCAGCGCTCCGACTAGGATTGCAGTGGTGGCGCTGCCGGGCACGCCCAGAGTAAGCGTGGGGACAAGCGCACCGCCTACGGATGCGCTGTCAGCTGCCTCTCCCGCGCACACGCCCTCAGGCACCCCTGTTCCGAATTTCTCGGGATGCTTGCTGATGCGCCTTTCGAAGTTGTAGGAGATGAATGCAGCGATAGTCGCCCCGGCGCCAGGGAATATGCCGACGATAGTGCCTATTATCGATGCGCGCAGTATCGTCCATCTGGTCTTCCAGTAGTCCTTGATGCCAGGCCAGCTGGACTTCATCGCCATCTGCACGTTCTGCGTGGCGAAGTTGAACTCCGATATCTCGGTGAACACCTCGCTTATCGCAAGAAGCCCGATTAATGCGGGCACGAACGTGAACCCGTCATACAGCGGAATGTAGCCGAAATTGAACCTGCTTACCCCTAGCACAGGGTCCATGCCCACGGTGCAAAGAAGAAGCCCAATCAGCGTGGAGATTAGGATTTTCAGCCAGTTCTTGCCGCCAAGCGACGCTGTGGCTGACAAGCCCAGTACCGCCAGCGAGAAGTATTCCTGCGGCCAGAACTTAAGCGCCACTTTCGCAAGCGGTCCGGCGAAAAGGATCAGTATGACTATGCTTATCATTCCGCCGATGGTGGATGCGACAAGCGCCATCCCGAGGCCCCATCCCGCCTTTCCCTGCCTTGCCAGTGGATAACCGTCGAAGCTGGTCACAGCCGCGGAAGGAGTGCCGGGGGTGTTGATTGTCACTGCGGTTATTGCCCCCCCGTAGTTGGCTGCTATGTAGATAGCCACAAGGAAGATTATCGCGTTGGAGGCGTCCATTTTGAATGTGAAGGGCACCATAAGGGCTACTCCCATCGATGGGGAGATGCCCGGCATGGCGCCTGCCATGATTCCGACTATGACACCCAGCACCATCATGAAGATGGACTGAAGGTTCATTATCCTGACAAGTGCATCCAGAAGATTGGTAAAAACCATGTTAAGTTCTCCTTTGCTGTCCCGACACTAGATATTGAAGATGGCCTTTATCACAGTCCCGATCGGAAGCGTGACCCATAGCAGCTTGTAGAAAATGAAATAGGAGAAAGCCACCCATGCCAGGGAGAGGGCAGTCATAGTGAGGTACTTCCTGTAGTCGAGTATGTACATGCATGCGAAAACGAATATCGCCGAGCAAATGAAGTAGCCCAGGTATTTCATAAGGAACACCATGACGATGAGCACGGCTGCTACAGCTACTACTTTGTCCAGCCTGCCGCCTTTCTCCGGCTCTTCCTCCTGGCCGGTCACGGACCTGTAGATGAGGAAAAGGGCGATGGGGATAAGTATGCCTGCCCAAAGCCTCGGTATCATCGCAGCCTCATTGCCGATGAAGGCCGAATGGGAGAGGTTGTCGCTCAAGACCAGCACGGTCAGCCCCAGCGCTATGAAAGACATGGACAAGGTTAAGGTGCTTGTTATGGGCCTCCTTCTGGAGCGGTATACGAGGAAGCTTACAGATGCGATTGCTGCCGCAAACACGGCCAGCATCATGAGAAAGCCGGCTCCCTCGGCGAAGTAGGTCAGTGACATGTTCTTCTCCTCCATGCATAAGGCGGGGCATGGAGTGCTCCATGCCCCGCTGGCGTGCTGATTTACTTAAGGAGCCCTTCTGCCTTGAGGTATGCCGTAGCGTCGGCAATCTGGGCCTTGATAAGGCTCGTGAAGCGGTCTTCCCTGTAGTTGGTGACGTCAATGGCCTGGTCGTAGAAGAACTTCACCCATTCGGGGTCAGCGTAGACCTTGTCAACGAGGTCCTGAAGCCATGTGACTGCTTCCTTGGGGGTGCCCTTCTTCACGGCGAAACCCCTCCACATGATCTCGTCCTCCATGCCCAGGATGCCTAGTTCCTTGAACGTGGGAACGTCGGGGAATTGCTTCAGCCTTTCTGGAGCGCAGACGGCTGCGATCTTGAGGTCGGGTCTTCCGGTGATGTCGGCGGGGTTTCCGACGTATGCTACTCCCTGTCCTCCCATGAGTGCAAGCATGGCTGCCGGTCCACTCTCATATGGTATCCACTTGGCCTTCATGCCCGCCTTGTCCCAAAGCTTCAGAGCCAGCAGATGGTCATTGCCGCCGGTGGAAGGGCCCACCCAGATCTGGTTGCCCTTCTTCTCTATTCCGTCCTTAAGGACATCCTGCCAGGTGTTGATCTTTGCAGTCTTGCTGGTGATTACGCACTCGGGGTCTCTCATGAGCATCGATATCCACTGGAAGCCGTCGACATATTTCTTCTGGTCGGAGCCTCCCGATACTATGGAGATGATGTTCGAGCTGGTAGCGGCAAAGATGTTGTAGCCGTCCGCCGGCTGCTCCAAAATATACTCCTGCGCGATAAGGCCGCCTGCTCCGGTCTTGTTCTCTACCACGAATACTGCCTTCGTGTACTTGGATGCGATGTCGACGAACTTGCGGGTGGTGACGTCCATCACGCCGCCTGCCGCCACGTAGTTTACGATGTGGATCGGTTTGGTTGGGAAGTCAGCTGCGCTGACGCCCAGCGCCAGTGAAGCCATCGCCAAGACGAATACCATGAGCATCGCGACTTTTCTGGTCTTCATTGCTTCTGCCTCCTTATTGGCTATATGACTATATGAAGCTTGGTGCTATCTACCTGATTTGCCGACGTCGTAGAGCAGTCCATGCCTTAAGCCCCTGTCGCTGACCGTAAGGCCATCGACTGCAAGCCTCAGCATTATCCCCTTCACGATAAGCGCACTTGCCAGTATCGTGTCCGCCCTCTTGGGCTGCAGCCCCACAATCGTGCGCCTCTGTTCAATGGTCCTTGCGCTGTACATTGCTATCTGCCTTTCAACCTCCGCGAGGCTGAGCTTCGAGCCCTGCACCTTGTCGGGGTCGTACTCGACCATCTCGAACATGACCGATGCCATGCTGGTTATGCCGCCGCCCATGCCCACGAGTTTGTCGACCTTGCCGTTCACACCGTTATCGGCAAGGAACTTGTCTATGCTCTTGCCGGCTGCTGCCACGCCGTCTGCTGTCACTGGGTCGGCCTTCAGAAACTCCTCGGTGATCCTGATGGCGCCTAGCTCAAGGCTGAACCTCTTATCCAAGCGGTCCCCCTCGCCGAACACGAACTCGGTGCTCCCGCCACCCGTGTCGATTATCGCAAGCCTGCCCTGGCCTAGGTCTATGCCGGAGACCACGGCAAGGTATGAGTACTTGGCCTCTTCTTCGCCCGGTATGACGCGGATTTCGACTTTCGCCTCGTCCTTTACCATCTTGACGAAGTCGGCGGTATTGGATGCCTTCCTGAGGGCCATAGTACCCACGGCGAAGATCTCGTCCGCACCCTCGGCCCTTGCGACCTCAGCGAACTCCTTTATCGCTGCGCAGTTTCTCGCCATGGCCTCGGGATTGATTCTACCGGTCTCCTTTAGGCCCTCTCCCAGCTGGGCAATATTGTTCTTATCCATCACGGCCGCAAACTGCCCGCCTTCTCCCATCTCGGCCAGAATGAACTTGATGGAATTGGTACCGATATCAATGACGGCTTTCCTTCCCATTTGTTTCCTCC
>CAZJHY010000036.1:0-14437 GCA_964545975.1 uncultured Clostridia bacterium
TTGCTTTTAGAGATGTCACTTGGGAGGATCTCTCCCCCGAAACACAGGCAGATTTAGCTGAGTATATTAGGTGGCGAATAGCCAAATCAAAAAAAGCTTAGCTGGTAGACGAAATCCCCTCCCGTATGCAGAACGCTTGTTCTATAATACCTACTTAAGAGCAATTCGTGAGGGGGCGTTTGATGAAGTCACCAGTAGCTTTGGCACAAGCAATAACCCAGAATTACCTTTATCAACTTCCTGTCGACATTGAGGAAATCGTTAAGGCTCATGGTGTGAAGGTAGACTATATCCTAACTGGCGATGAGTTTAACGGGCTTTACATGAGATACCCATCACCTTCTATAGCCATTAATGCTAGGCAAAGCCTCGCGCGACAGAGGTTTACTCTGGCGCATGAGCTGTATCATCATCTGACGTGTGGCATAGGAGCACATACGCTGCGTTTCAGTACGGTAAACCAGCGTACAGCTGATGAGAGGAGGGCTCGAATATTCTCAGCTAATGCCCTCATGCCAGAACCGACTATTAGGCTTATGGCGGACCTTGGCTGCAGAAAAGATGAATTGGCTAAGGCTCTGGAGGTATCTGGTAAGGCCCTTGATATAAGACTGAGAAGCCTTCGTATTGAGATGAGATAAGCATCTAACCATCAATACGACTTGCTCTAGATCGTGGAGGTACAAATGTCCATCCGTGAAAGACGCCCTGGGGTTTGGCAAATCAGGGCATATGCCGGTATTGATGAAGCGGGAAGATCGAAGTACGTTTACCGTACCTTCATGGGCAGCAAGTCCGATGCCCGAAAGGAGGAGATGCGGTTAAAAGCTATGGCCAGCTCCTTCCCTAAGCAGATGGCAGAGCAGAGCTTAACGCTTGATATGTACTTCCAAAGATGGTTCTCTCTATACGTGGAACCTACAGCTGCCACTTCAACCCAGAGCGCTTACAATTATAAGTACTGGAAGATGATATCGCCCAAGCTTGGAGTTACCAAGCTTAGTAAGCTTACACCGGACCTTTGCCAACAGGCATTCAACGAAATGCTTCTCCAGTATTCGAGAGCGTCTGTTGCAACTGCAAGGGCGATTCTAAGCGCTTGCTTGAAAAGAGCTCGCATCTCTGGCTTAATACTCTCCAACCCATTGATAGAAACTCGCCTTCCTCGTAAGCAACAACAGCATGCTAGAGCATTAACGACGGATGAACTTGCTCGTTTCGTAGAAGCTGCCAGGTCTCACCGGCATGGCCCTCTACTTATAACTGCTGCGCTTACGGGAATGCGGCGAGGCGAACTGCTAAGCCTCACTTGGGATAATGTGGACTTGTCCAAAAGTGTTATCCATGTACGGGAAGGCGGGTCAGAACCAGGAACAACAAAGAGTAGAGCGGGGCAAAGAGATGTGATAATGCCAACGCTCCTAGTAGAGTTGTTGCTTGGCATTAACGCCATTGAGGAAGAGAAGAGGAAAGCAGATGAGTCCTGGAATGTGAATCGTTTTGTGTTTCCTTCAAAAGCTGGAATCAAGATTCATCATTGTACTAACTTGAAATCTGCGCTGAATCGTATACTATCTATTGCGGGGATACCGATTGAGGGCTTCAGGCTTCACGACTTACGGCATTCCCATGGATCTATTCTAGTGAATGCAGGAGTGCCAGTAACTGATGTTGCAGGAAGGTTAGGACAGATGGTGCAGACAACTGTGCAGACGTATTTGCACTCGGACGGTTCAGGCAATTGTAGGATAACCGACTGCCTAGATAAGGCAACTGGAATTGGTGACAGCAATAAGCCAAGAAACTAAACCGGTATTTAGCAGGTATTTAAGAAAACTAAGTGCCAATTAAGTGCCTGGGTGCTGCTTGATATATGGTTTATAATGCTGATTCAGTAGATTAATCAATGTATATTCGTTTCTGTAACGTATACGTTCCCAAATTCACTTCGGGAGGTAATCGGATGAAAGGCAAGTTCAGCATCGTATGGATACTAGTAGGCCTGGTCGTTGTGGCAGCCCTCGCTTACATCAGCATCGGCAACCAGCTGGTAGGCATGGAGGAGAAGGTCAACACTGCTTGGGCCGAGGTCGAAAACCAGTTCCAGAGGAGATACGACCTCATACCTAACCTGGTTGCGACCGTCAAGGGATTTGCCGCTCAGGAGCAGGCGGTAATCGACTCGGTCACCGAAGCCAGGGCGAAGCTGGGCGGAGCAAGATCTGTAGACGAGAAGATCGACGCGGCCAACGGCCTCGAAGGAGCCCTGTCACGCTTGTTGGTCGTTATTGAGAACTATCCTGAGCTTAAGTCCGATGTGCAGTTCTCTGCGCTTATGGACGAGCTTTCCGGAACCGAGAACAGGATTGCTGTAGCCCGTGGCAGGTACAATGAGGAAGTCCGTGCATGGAACACAAGGATCAGGACATTCCCCACCAGCATAATAGCAGGCATGAGGGGCTTCACCGCAAAGAAGCTGTTTGAAGCGGTGGAAGGCTCGGATGTAGTACCGAAGGTGGAGTTCTAAATGAGGAGCAAAGCGGGAGGAAATCGTGTCCTCCTAATGGCGGCGGCGATAATGCTCGCCGCCGTATCAAGCGCGTTCGCAGCAATTCCTTCCCCGCCTTCCCCGCCCAGGCTTTTCAACGACTTCGCGGGCATGCTGGATACCTATGCCGCAGAGAGGCTCGAGGCCGAGCTCCTGCAGTATGAGAAGGAGACCAGCGCCCAGCTTGCCGTGGTAACTGTCGACAATATGGACGGTGACTATATAGAAAGCTATGCGGTTAAGCTGTTCGAAGCCTGGGGCATCGGCAGGCAGAGCGCTGACGACGGAATACTTCTGCTCATCGCCGAAGAGGAGAGGAAGGTAAGGATAGAGGTCGGTTATGGCCTTGAAGGCGAGATAAACGACTCCAAGGCAGGTCGCATACTAGACGAGTACTTCACCCCTTCGATGAGGGCAGGAAACGTCGAGAAGGCGATCTCGGATACAATGCAGGCGATCCGCTCCGAGATAACTGGAGTGCCCCTGGCACCCTCGGAGGACGAGCTCTCGCCTCTGGGCAAAGTAATCCTCATTGTAATCGCCGTAATCATAATCATACTGGTGCTGGCCTTCATGCTCTTCATCTCGAAGATCAAGCCCCCGGGAGGACCGAGCATGCGGCCGCCGTTTACAGGTTTCGGCGGGCCATGGAGCAGCGGGCCTAAGAACTTCGGCGGCTTCGGTGGCGGTAAATCAGGCGGTGGTTTTGGCGGTTTCGGCGGAGGACGCTCAGGTGGCGGAGGCGCCAGCAGAGGCTGGTAATAGGATAATCGCTACGAAAGCCCGGCTGAGCCGGGCTTTTTTATTGAACACCCAGCGGCTTGCATCACTTATGGGGATCAATGCGCTCGAGCTTTTCTTCTTCACATCTCTCCAGAATGAGAAGCTTTCCTTTGAGCAGATCGGTCAGCCCCTTATTGAGCGAATCCTCAAGGTTCCTCCTAATCGCATAGCTTACCCATATCTTCTCCGCGTACTCAGGTGAGATCTCCTTAGCTCCCTCGTCTCTGAGGTATGCTGAGACCTTGTCCCAGTCGGAGTACTCAAGCTCGATTCTCGTCCTCAAGTAGCTTACAAGCGATGCGACGCTGGCTGCCTCCACCGCTTCCCTCGCCGCAAGGCCATATGCCCTGACAAGCCCGCCCTTTCCGAGCAGGGTCCCACCGAAGTAACGGGTGACGACCACTACGCTGTCGGTGAGCCCCGCCCTAGAGAGTGCCTCCAGGCAGGGCCTTCCGGACGTGCCTGATGGCTCGCCGTCATCGCTTGACCTGCTCACCTCGGAGTCTTTGCCGATTATGAACGCATAGACGTTATGCGCAGCGCCTCTCTCGGAACGCCTGATATCCTCTATGTATGAGTAGGCATCCTTCTCGCTGAACACATGAGCCGCCCTTCCTATGAAGCGGCTCTTCCGGTCCTCGACAAAGGATCTCCCCTCCTGCATCAAAGTCACATATCCACGATCCGGCATACACGCCTCCCGCATCTTAGCGTTATAATCTCATTATACTCACGCAAGGCTAGGAGGAAACGCAATTGGCTAAGGACAGGCTCTATTACGACCACCAGGACCTGTACGACTTCGAAGCGGAGGTCACAGATTGCGCAGGCCCCTTCAAGGGCGCCGACGGAAGCGAGCATTGGGAAGCAAGGCTTAACCCCAATGCCTTCTACCCAGAATCGGGAGGACAGCCTTCCGACAGGGGCAAGATTGGAACAGCCGATGTAATCGACGTCAAGGAGGCCGAAGACGGGAGCGTGCTGGTGCTTGTTTCGGCCCCTGTCTCTGGTAAGCTTGGCTGCTCCATAGACGGCAGAAGGCGCTTCGACCACATGCAGCAGCACACCGGGCAGCACATACTCTCTGCAGCCTTCGAGCTCCTCTTCGGTTATGAGACGGTGGGTTTCCACCTGGGCGAAGAGTACTGCACAATCGACCTAGAGGCTGAGCGCTTGGATGAAGCACAGGCAGACAGGGCTGAGGATATGGCAAACGACGCGGTTATGCGAGACGTTCCGGTTAGGGCAGCCTTCGTCGATAAGGCAAACCTTGCCTCCTATAACCTGAGGAAACCGCCGAAGGTAGAGGAGGACATCAGGATAGTAACCGTCGAAGGCTTCGACAACTGCCCGTGCGGAGGGACGCACGTCTCAAGCACCGGCAAGATCGGAATTGTTAAGGTAACCAGGATAGACAGGGCCAAAGGCAAGGTCAGGCTCGAGTTTCTGTGCGGAGGAAGGGCACTTCTGGACTATCGGAGGAAGAACAGGCAGCTCGCTTCGGCAGCATCCGTCCTTTCGGTGCACCCAATGGAGCTCGAAGCCCAGTTAGAAAGGATGCTCTCACAGCTTAAGGACTCAAGAAAGCAGCTTGCAGACACTTCGTCGAGGCTGATGGAGTACGACGCAGCCAAGGTATGGCAGGAAACCGCCGAGCTTGACGGCTCGAAGGTCATCTCATTCAATGCCGGAGCCGGCAGCATGGATACAGCGAAGCAGTTCGCCTTAAGGCTGGTATCCCACCCCAAGACAGCGGCAGCGGTCGGAGCAAGCAGCGCGGACAACGCCTATCTGGTAGTGGCAAGGTCGCAGGACCTCGCCTCAATAGACGCGTCTGCAGCCTTCAAGTCAGTCATCCACCTGCTGGGCGGGAAGGGTGGAGGAAACCCCGCCCTGGCCCAGGGCGGCGGCCCTGGCGCAGCTGCGCTTGACGAAGCGCTCGCCTCTGCCAGGGAAGCCCTGCTCTCCCAGCTTAGGAAGTAGCCCTAGGCTTCCGTCTCCTCTTCAGATGCCTCCGGAGGAATCCTCGATTCCCTTCCGGGGGCATCCTTGTAAGCATCCTCGGCGCGCCTCATGCTCTCGGCAAGAGCCTCAAGGTCCGGAGCATACAGCCTCGATGATTCATAGTCCGACCAGTTTCCATCGTAGCTTCTTAGGCTCATCCCTTCGAAGATGACAAGCCTGTCGGCCACGGCATCTATGAGCGCCCTGTCGTGGCTCGCCATAAGAAGCGTGCCGGGCCAGGCTGAAAGCACTTCCGCCAAGGCCTCGACTGATTCAATGTCCATATGGTTCGAAGGCTCATCCAGAAGCATTATGTCGCAGTCCGACAGCATGATCCTGGCAAGCGCCACTTTCATCCTCTCCCCGCCGGACATGGCGCCGACCGGCACCAAGGCCATTTCCTTCCTGATTCTAAGCCTTGCGAGCACTGTCCTAGCTGCCTGCTCCGTGGCCCCGGTATCCCTTGTGCAGTTTTCGACTCCTGTCGCAGAATCATCCAGCCCGCCTAGGTCCTGCCTTAGCAATCCTACCTTGACGCCCCTGTGGAGATGTCCAGAGGCAGGGTCGGCGAGCTTTCCTATGAGGGTGCTCTTCCCACAGCCGTTGGCCCCCAGAAGGCAGGTCTTCATGCCAGTGGGAAGGTCCAGGGAGGCACCTTTTAGAAGCTCCTTCGCCCCGGCTGACAGGTCCATGTCCCTTACCGCAGCAAGGAATCTCGGAAGATCTCTCCGAGGCCGTGAGAAAGCCATCGCAAGCTCCTTGTCCGGCCTCGGCCTTTCCACTCTCTCCAACCTCTCAAGCCTCGTCCTTAACGCGTTCGCCCTCATCGCCAGCTTCTCGGAGCTTTCTGCAGCCTGCCTCTTGTGAAGCCTGGCCTCTGAGTTTCCCATCCTCGCTGGCGCCTTCCTGACGGACTTCGATGAGGCCATCGCCTCGCCCATCGCCCTTATAAGATGCCTTCTCTTCCGTAGATACTCCTCATACCTGTGCCCAGCGCTCTCCTCCTGCTGCCTTTCAAAATGCGACCACTCATCGTAACCGCCCGAGAAATCCACGATGCCGCAGTCCTTCACTTTCCAGATCCTATCGCAAGTCTCCGCCATGAGAGCAGCGTCGTGCGTCACGATTATCACAGGTCCTGCCCATGTAGAGATGGCATCCCTTAGCGTCATTATCCCTTCCAGGTCGAGGTTCGTCGTAGGCTCGTCAAGAAGAAGTATTCCTCCGGCAGGCGCGAAAGCCGACGCAAGCTTCAGCCTTGTCAGCTCACCGCCGCTCGGGTTCGTAAGATTTCTCTCAGCGGAGAACGCCGACAACGATTCGGGCGTCGGGTTAATTGGCCCCGTCTTGCCCTGCCTGAAGTAGGAGACGGGCATAAAGGCCTCCACGCTGCCTGCCGAAGGTTCTGCAATCCCCGCTATTATGTCCAGTAGGGTGCTTTTCCCGGACCCATTGATTCCGATGAGGCCCACCCGTTCGCCATCGCTTAATGTCAGCTGACCGAACCTGAAAAGCCTCCTGGGTCCGTAAGAGAAATCGATGCCTGAAAGCCTTAGGGCTGTCATGTAACCACCTCTTCCGCCGCCGGGGCATGAAAATGCCCCGGTTAATGGGACTGCGACCCGGTATCAGTACCGAGCCGTGCCTTTCCATTGCCGGGGTGGTTACTTGCGCACTCCTGTGCTCCTCCTTGGCTCCAAGCCTTTGGGATGAGTAGATTATAACGCCGGAATAGGACGCTGGCAACAGACTAAGCCCGGAAAACGAACTCACCTTCCCTGATTGTCGCCGAAACCTTAGCCTTCCTGATCTTCTCCTTGGGTATAGTGAAGATGTCCTCGGAGATTATGGCTATGTCAGCAAGCTTGCCCGTCTCTATGCTCCCTCTCGTCCCTCCGTCTCCGAACAGGCTCGCGGGGCTCCAGGTGTAGGCCCTCACCGCCTCCTCGACTGTGAGCCTCTCCTCAGGATGCCAGCCGCGTTCGGGCTTTCCTTCAGGGTCCTTCCTAGTGACAGCGGCGCATATTCCCTTCATGGGATCAGGGTCAGCTACCGGCGCATCCGAGCCGAAGAGCAGGGGCGATCCGCTTCTAAGGAGGCTCTTCGCCGCGTAGGCATAACTTGTGCGCTCCCCCCAAAGCAGGTTCGCTGGCTCGATGTCCCCTTCCATATGCACCGGCTGCATCGAGGTCGCAAGCCCGAGGGCAGAAAGCCTCGGCAGGTCCTCCTCTGTTAGAAGCTGCGCATGCTCAACCCTGTTTACTAGCTTCGCTTCCGTGCTTCCCGACCTCGAGAACGCGTCCAGGGCGCTCCTGTTGGCAGCATCCCCTATCGCATGCACGGCAACGCCTATTCCGGTTCCGTTCGCCCTTCTGACCAGCTCGTTGAGCTCATCGTCCGGTATCAGGTCTATGCCGCGGTTCAGGCTTCCCTCGAAGGGCTCCAGCATGAGCGCCGTCTGAGACCCCAGGGTGCCGTCCTTGATGAGCTTTAGTCCGCCGAATCTGAGATGCGAGTCGCCGAATCCCGTCCTCATACCGGCGGAGATCGCCCCGTCAAGGGAGCTCTTCCCTATATAGCCCACTACCCTTATGCCAAGCCTTCCTGCGGCTTTCAACCCCGAGAGGAGCGATAGGTCCCCGTCCGAGTCCATGTTGTGGGCCGAAAGTATGCCAAGCGAGTAAAGCTTCTCGAAGGCCGAGTCCATTGCTGCTGCGATGCTTGAGTCGGATGGCTTGGGGATCCTGTCGAATGCGACCTTGGCCATGTTCTCGAGCAGCACCCCTGTCGGTTCCCCCGCCTCGTCTTTTATTATAGAACCTCCCTTTACGGAAGCCGTGTTCCTGTCTATGCCCAAAGCGAACAAGGCGGCGCTGTTAAGCCAGAGCGAATGGTAGTCCCTGCTGTAAAGCACAACCGGGTTGTCTGGCGACACCCTGTCAAGTGCCTGCCTTGTCGGAAAGCGCCTGTCGGAGAACTCCTCCTTCGACCAGCCGATGCCCGTTATCCATGATCCTGGACGGGATAGTTGGGCCCTCGCTGCAACTCGGCCTGCCGCCTCCTCCTGGCTCTTTGCGCCAGCAAGCGCCACGGTCGCAAGGCTCAGCGCATACATCATTAGGTGGATGTGGCTATCGCAGAAGGCTGGGACTGCGACTCCACCCTGCAGGTCGACTTCCTCGAAACCTGCCGCGACGGCTGCTACGTCAGCCTCGCTGCCTACTGCAAGCACTCTGCTTCCCGCTATCGCGCATGCCTCCGCAAAGCCAGTGCCGGGCCTTCCGCAGAAGATCCTGCCGTTTCTCAAAAAGAGCCTTGCCATACCCACACCTCCGGTGCCATATCCTATAATGAGTTTATAACATATGCAGGAGAGTGCCCATGAGCAAATCCGGTAAGTTCTCGCGCTTTTCGCTGATATTGCTGCTGATGGCGGCTATGCTGTCCGTATGGCCTACGGCGGGGGCGGCGGCCCCGGATAGGATTTCAGCCTCATCCTCCTACTCGCCGCTGCCGGGTTTGGAAATAAGTGTGGTGACAGAGCTTTCGCGCTCCGGCTGGCTGAGGTATGCCGTAATATCAGTAGATATGATGTCAGGCGACTTCTACGTTGGCCCCTATGTGGCAACGGGTTTCCTCGATAAGCCCTCCACCACCCTTGATGCTGTAAGGAAGGGCAACCTTCTTGCCGCCATAAACGGCGACTTCTTCGATACGTCCACCGGCATGCCGCTATCGATGACAGTGTCTGAAGGCTCGCTGATACGCTCACCCAGGAAGGACAACGACTTCGCCACCATATGCACAGTCAACTCCCTGATGCCCTATATGCAGTCTTTCTCCTGGTCAGCGAAGCTGATATCGCCAGTAGGCGCGACGATAAGCATCTCAGCCTATAACGAGCTTTCGGTCGGACAGTCGGACGCCGTGCTCTACAACGCGATGAGGTCCGAAAGGAAGTACCCCAAGGGCGCCACTGTGATCCTCCTGAAGGGAGGCTTCGTTGCCGGAAGATATGCTGCGGACCAAGCCGGAAGGCTGCCGGCAGACGCTCTTGCCGTCCCGTTCGACTTCGAGGTTGTGGCAACAGGCGACAGGGCGAAGATTGCCGCGGCGTTTGCCTCAGGCGACTCTGTGGCTCTGGAGTTCGGGCTTTCTCCCTCCTACGCCATGGAATCTGCCTTCTCCGGAAAGCCTGTGCTCGTAAGAAACGGCATGAAGGTCGAGGGATTATCGAAATTCACAGAGATTTCGGGAAACTTCCGGGCGCCCAGGACGATGGCGGGCATCACCCGGGACGGTAGGCTTCTTCTGGTCGCCGTTGAAGGAAGGGGAGACGATTCGAGGGGAGCAACCCTTGATGAGGCAGCCCTTCTTATGATGGAGCTGGGGTGCAGGGAGGCGCTGAACCTGGACGGCGGCGGGTCCACCCAGGCTGCAGCCTCCGATGGCGACTACGCCAGATCCCTTCTGCCGATGCCAGGCAGGAAGGTCCCCTATTCCGTAGGCGTATCTTCCAGGGATGGACTTCTTCCTCAGAACCCGTTCCCTTTGGATGCATCCCCTGTGTATGGGGCGCCGTATTCATTGTTGCCCGTCGGTCTACCTTCCGAACCGGGATCCGCATACTCCGGCCTTCTACCCGAGCTTCCTGTTGTCTCCGTCGGCACGGCGCTCTACTTCGCTACTGAGGCCGATGCTGCGCCTGAGCTGAGGGTAGTATCCGGGGCAGATCTGGTCGCAAAGGGAGAACAAGGTCTCATAATCACAGCTCCTGGCTATGTTGAGCTTGAATCCGTTCATGAGAGCTCGCCTGTCGGGAGGTACCGTTTCCTGGTAGCAGGCGAACCGGCTACCGCCCATTTCACTTCCGTAATCCAGACGGACGACGGGCTCAGCTTCGCCATAGAGGCATACGATGCTGCGGGAAGGCAGATTCCCCTACCGTCAGCCGGCCTCATGCTGTCTGTAAGCACTCCTGACAGGCAGTTCGAGCTGCCTGCCCCGCTGATTCCAAAGTCCGAGCTTAAAGGCCTTGCCGGCATTGTAGACGTGGACTTGATGTACGGGGACCTGTTCCTTGATAAGCTCAGCATGTTAGCCGGAACTGAAGTGGGCGGAGCGAAGCTACCTGGCTTCGGCGAGGAGGGCCGCTGGCAATCCTACGGGTCTCCCTCTGAGGCGGCTCTGGGCCTCTCATTCAAGGATACCCTGATTGGAAGGGCTGCAGAGCTGACCTATGACTTCACCGGGATCGGTATCAGGGCGGCCTATCTGAAGCCAGCCGAGACGATGCCCATACCGGAAGGAAGCAGAGAGCTTCGGATGATGGCGGACTCAAGCCTCGCGGAAGGGCACTGGCTGAGGGCGAATGTAAGGGATGCGGGGAACAGCAGGCACTTTCTGGACTTCGGAAGGCTGACTGGGGGAAGCTGGCAGGAATACGCAGCAAAGCTTCCGGAGGGCGGGCCGTTCTTTCTGGAGCAGGTGTACCTTGTGGAGTTCAAGGACGAGATAAGAAGCAAAGGAACCCTCCTGTTGGCAGACCTCAGGGCAATAGGCCCGGAGTTGCCGGACAGGTTAATCATCTCAAACGGATTCGAAGAGGCAGGCTCGGAGCTGACATACAGAACAGCGCAGGCAGAGGACCTCAGCCTCTCTGCCAGGATAATCGCATCATTCGGCACTGCCGCGGTCCCAGGGAATGCAAAAGTCGTGAAGCTGGACTTCACCGGCGGTTCGGCGTTTGCAAACGGTATAGTCCAGATGCAGCGCCTGTATGAGGCGTGCACCGTGCCCGGGAAGGCCGGCTCCCTCATCATCCAGATCATAGGAAGCAAGGCTCAGCCGAAGGAGGGCTCATACCCCCTCTTCTGGACGAAGGATTCAAACGAGAGGCAGCTGGTCCTCGCCCTTGCGGAGAGGGCTGCCTTCATGGGCTATTCTGAGGTCATAGTTGTCGATGGCGGCTCCGAGGCGGCGCTTTCCACCAGAAGGGGCGGAGCCCTATTCCTTGCCCTTCCCGGGAAGGTTGAATAGAGGCGGACATCGGGGTTATAATCTTATCAGTTGAATAGCGGGGCCCGGGGAGCGGAAGCTGAGAGGGCAGTTCAAGACTGCCGACCCGACGAGACCTGATCCGGTTAATGCCGGCGTAGGTAGTGCCAGATATGAGGATATCTTGAGCGCAGGCCTGCGGGACCTGCGCTTATTGTTTGGAGGTGGCTCATTTGCCCAAAGGAAGCCTGGCGATACAGGTATTGCCCATAAACGCGGGCGCAAAGCAGGACGTCTTCGCAGCTGTGGATAAGGCCATAGCGGTAATCGCGGCATCGGGCGTGAAGTACGAGGTCGGACCCTTCGAGACTACCATGGAAGGGGAGATTCCGATGCTCTGGGAGCTTGCTATGGGGGCCCACAGGGCGGTGAAGGATTCCGGCATCTCCTCTGTCATAACCTACATCAAGCTCTCGGAGTCAGACGAGCCGATGAGCATCGAGGAGAAGGTGTCAAAGCACCGTGCGCGCTAGCTACAGAAGACCGTCAGGCCCCCTGCCAGCCTTGCTGTTCGCCGGAGCCACGCTCCTGCTTCTTGAGGCCGCGCTTCGGTTTCTAAGCGTGCCTTCATGGATCTTCCCCGCCCCGTCTGCGGTCGCAGGGGCGATTCTGGATACTTGGAGGCTGCTGCTCGAGCATACCGGGGCCACGCTCGTTGCCGCAGCCGTCGGCATGGCTGCTTCAACTGCTGCAGGCCTTGCCCTTGGTTATCTGGTGTTCTCATCAGGTTTCTTGAGAAGGGTGCTTTATCCGGCCCTCGTTGCATCGCAGAGCCTGCCTACGATAGTCGTGGCCCCCCTACTGATTCTATGGTTCGGTTTCGGGGTTCTTCCCAAGGTCCTTCTGGTTGTGCTCTCTTGCTTCTTTCCCATCTGCGTGGGGGTCGTTGACGGGCTTTCCTCGGTGGACCAGGAGCTAATCGATCTTGCCAAGGGCATGGGAGCGAAGCCTGCCAGGCTTTTCCGCCTCATCAGGTGGCCGGCGGCGCTTCCCCACATCTTCACAGGCATCAAGGTGTCTGCCACCTATGCCATCATCGCCACCGTTGTCTCGGAGTGGATGGGCTCGCAGAAGGGCCTCGGTGTATACCTTACCCGTTCATCCCACTCGTTCATGACGGACAGGGTCTTCGCGGCCCTGGTCATAATATCGGCCTTGAGCATGGGCATTTTCCAGCTGGTCGGCATGGCGTCGAGGAGGCTCTCCCCATGGTACTACCGCAAGGAGAGCGATATCTGGGAGGTAGAGAAGTGAGAAGGGCAATTCTAATCGCCGCGCTTGCGGCATTAATACTTGCGGTTTCGGTATCGGCCGGAGCCCAGCCAAAGATGAGCATAATGCTCGACTGGGTCGCGAACACGAACCACACTGGGATCTTCGTAGCCTTGGAAAAGGGCTACTACAAGGAGGCGGGCCTGGAAGTAGAGGTGCTCGAGCAGAGCCAGGGGCTTTCCGTCGAGCAGCTTGTAGCGGCGGGCAGGGTTGACTTCGGCATAAGCTCGCAGGAATGGGCTATGGCCGCTATGGCAGAGGGGCTTCCCATAGTATCGGTGGCTGCCATAATACAGCACAACACCACAGCTTATGTGAGCCTCAAGAAGGCGGGGCTGACAAGGGCGAGGGACTTCCAGGGGAAGAGGTACGCAAGCTGGGGCCTACCTCTCGAGAAGGCTATGATATCGGACGTTGTAAGGTCGGATTCGGGAGACCCTTCGAAGCTCAGCGAGCTTATCATAGGTTCCGTGGACCTTCTTGCCATACTGGGTAGGGACGTCGACATCGCCTGGATATTCATGGGCTGGCAGGGCATAGAGGCCAAGCTGAGGGGCATCGAGCTGAACGCTGTCATGCTCCGCGACATACCGTCGATACCCGACTACTATACTCCCATCATCATCGCATCGAGGAAGATGGTGGATGCCGGGAGCAAGGATGCAAAGGCCTTCATGGCAGCAACAGCCAGAGGGTACACCTTCGCGGCCGAAAATCCGGCAGAGGCTGCGAAGATCCTCATCAGGCGCTCGCCCGAAATCAACCAGAGGCTGGCGACCGAGAGCCAGGCATGGCTTTCTCCCAGATACATAGAAGACGCCGCGGCATGGGGCATACAGAAGGCCTCGGTTTGGAAGGGCCTGTACGACTGGATGGTCGGGCACAAGCTTGTAGCCCCCGGGCTGGACAGCGGAAGGTTCTTCACTAACGGGCTGCTGCAATGACGATCTGCGGCTTAAACGAATCCGGCATGATGCTGAAGACGGAGGAAATCACCTTCGCCTATAGAAGCAGCAAGCATGGCCACGTTCCTGTGCTTGAAGGGTTGAGCCTTGAAGTCCCCCGCGGAAGCTTCGTAAGCCTGCTGGGCCCCTCGGGTTGCGGCAAGAGCACTCTGTTCTCGATACTCACTGGTCGAATCAGGGCGAAGTCCGGAAGCTTCTCGCTTGCCTCCCCCGCCTCCTACATGCCTCAGAAGGACCTGCTTCTCCCGTGGAAGACGGTGCTAGGAAACGCGGTGCTTTCCGATGAGCTGTCCGGCGGGGACATGGAGTCTGCAAAGAGAGAAGCGCTCCGTCTAATACCGGCTTTCGGCCTATCCGGTTTCGAGGGCTTCTACCCCGACGACCTTTCAGGGGGAATGAAGCAGAGGGTAGCGCTTCTGAGGACGGTCATGCAGAGAAGGTGCTTCCTGCTTCTGGACGAGCCTTTGGGGGCGCTTGACGCACTTACAAGAAAGCAGATGCAGAAGTGGCTGTTGGAGGTGAAGTCAGAGCTGGGGCTCACGATGCTTATGACGACGCACGACATTGACGAGGCATGCTACCTCTCAGACTTCGTCTACGTGCTATCGCCGAGGCCTGCTCGCGCAGTGCTAGGGGTTAGCCCTGGGGTTGAGGGGCGGGATGCGGCAAGGAAGCTTATCGAGGATGCCATCGGGCTGGGTTAACCGAGACATCGTCAGGAACCCTATAGCATAAAACAACCCCGGGCTCGAGAGCCCGGGGTCATTCTGCTGTCTTCGGATCTGGGTCCGAACTTTATCTCTTTGAG
>CAZJHY010000037.1:0-14042 GCA_964545975.1 uncultured Clostridia bacterium
TGGTGGCTCAATTAATTCCGTCGTTGGGTGGGTCAATTCTCGCCGTCGTTGACATGCCGCAAGCAATATAAGCTTTCTGACTGGTTGGTCCCATCCAGTTTGGCAGTATTCATCAGAGAAGCCAAAATGAGGTGAAGTGCAGCTTTCCGCCTGATGTAGGGTTTTCCTATTCGGGTAACCCAAGCTCCAGGTTGTTTTGGCAAGCGTTGTGCTTTGTATGTAGCACTCCACCGATGCTCCCTCTGCTTGAAACATACTTGTTTATGCAGCTTCGCTCTTTGACTTGTTCTGTTTCCTGTTCCTTCAAGTCCTGTCAGCAGGAAGCCTAATGACTGCTCTGCTCGAATCCCCCAGCTCAGAGGTCACTTTTGCAATAGTGTATGCGTACCTGATTTGAGGTTTTTCTGGCCTTCCTGTGCTCCTTTTCAGAGTAAATGCACATCTTCCTGTCATTCATTGTCTAGGGTTCTTCTGACACTCCGTAGTGCTATCTTTGGATCACCCTCAATGGAAGCATCTCTTTCCACCGCTATTCTCCTGGGTTTGTGCAATCAAAGAGGCCTTCCTTTCCAAGAAGTACGCTTCAATATGACCAAAACCATGGACCGGACTGCAAGCCAGAACCAGATAGGCATAAGAATCGGGTAAAAGGCTGCAAGCCAAATAGTCACCTTTGACTTGGCGAAAGCAACAGCCCAGATTAGAAATGAAATGAGCACCGAAAGGCAGGCAGGCAGGAGGAGTTCCCGTGAAACTGTGGCTCCACCAAGTACGAGAAAGAGAGCAGGCATCCCCATTGAAAGCAGAAGCCAAGTCCAGAGAAACAAGTAAATGGGAACGTTGTTCCTCACTACTGCGAACAAGTTCTTCGAGAAACCGGCAACAGCCTCATTGAAACTGCAGTACATGCGACATGCTACCAGCCCGGTTGCATCGTAAAGAAGTGCTTTCCTTCCGGTTCCCTTCATCTGCCTTGCAAGCTCTGCATCATCTAGAACCTTGCCCTTAATCGCTTCATGCCCCCCGCAAGCAAAGTATGCCTTGCTATCAAAAGCCATGAATTGGCCACATGCAGCAGACAGGGACGGAAACGGAAGACTATGTGCGAGGGGGAGCGGCATGAAGCACATCATGGCCCAGTTCATAATTGGTACTGTAATGAGCTCACCTGCGGTTAGCATACTTTGTCTCACCATGCCGGAGATCAGCCCGGCTTCTGATTCCTGTAATGCCATGGCTGCTGAAGATGCGCTTTCAGGGGCATGGACGGTATCTGCGTCTGTGAATAGCAGCATATCACCCTCGGCAGCATTTGCTAATTGGTGGCATGCCCAATTCTTTCCCGTCCAACCTGTAGGGAGAGGCGTCCCCTTTAGCACTCTTAGCCTTAGGTATAATGCTGAGAGCTCACCTAGTATTGCTGCGGTTCCATCCGTAGAGGAATCATCGATGACTACCACCTCATAATTCGGGTGGTCCTGCGACAATAGGGAGGTGACGCACTTTCTGATATTGCGCTCCTCGTTTCTTGCAGGCACAAGAATGGACAGCTTCCCGGACCGTAAAACCCCTCTCTTTGTGAGAAGCGGCATTGAGAGATAGTTGCCAATAGTTATTATCAGTATTATAGAAAGGAATACACAAAATGCATATGCCTGCAAGCGCATTGAAAACACAGCAAGATCGAGAATCATCTAGCATTGCCACTGCCCTTCGAATAGTACTGAGCCTGTTTGACCGCTACGATTGCGCAGTTGGCGGTGTAGAGCAACCAAAGGTTAAGCCTGCCTGCTGAAACGAGAAGGAAGACTCCTAGGCAGAGGAAGACAGCCAAGACTTTCACTTCATCCGACTTGTCCTTAAGCAGGTACTTCGAGGCTATTGCCCCTGCTCCCATAGAAATTGGTGCTCCCCATAGTCCGAGTCCCGTCCAGATGCCGAATGATGTCGCAATCCCCTTGCCTCCCTTAAACTTAAGGAAAGGTGAAAAGGCATGGCCGATTACAGGTGCTATGGCGATGAGGATCTCCTGCCAAACGGTTAGCCCACCGGCCCAAATCGCAACGGGAATAACACCTTTGAAGGAGTCTAGAATCAGCGCTGTCATCCCAATGACTTTGCCTCCTGCCCTGAGAGCGTTGGAAGCACCAGGGTTTCCATCCCCATAGTCCCTGATGTTCTTTCTAGCGAATATGTACACAAGAAGCGAAGAAAAGGGGACTGCACCTATGAGGAAGGATATTAAAAAGTATGCAGATGCTTCCAACAAAGACACCCCTCTAAACGACCATTGGACTGCCGACAGGCCTTTTCCGACAGCCTTATTATCCCACACTTAATGATTGTAGACCAATAATGATAAACACAATACCGACCTCGGAAAGCAATTGGGGAAGGACCAATGGACAAGGTAACTAGTACGAGAAACCGCCTACCTCAGTAATCGAAAGAGCAGAGGGCGGCAATCCATACTGAATCATTGACTTTTCATGTAGCGAACTGCTCGAACATACTCCATGGAGAAAATGGATCGAAGAAGTGCTGCGATAACAAAAGAAATCCACAAATAGCGTTGGGGAAGAACCTTTACAGAAGCAAATGGGCATCAGCTGTCAGTGAAGCCGAGATTTTAGTAACATCACGTAACTGCATAGTGTTGCAGTGGTACAGATAACAGCATCGGCAACAAGCATGGGCAGTATTTAGGAATGATCATCAGGCTTCTGCCATGCTCCGGATTTGGTACCCTAACGAGGCTTTCGCGAGCATCGAAGCTTCTTCCTGCTAATTGCATTAACTAGCATAGAAACCACCTATAACTTCATTAACAGGGCTTTGACGTATTATGGCATCTTTAACAATGCATGCATTATCGTGTCTCCTTCAGATCACGGCTTACCGGTGACCATGGGCTCTGCTATCAAACATTGCTGTGTGCATTGCAGGCTTGCAAAACTTCAAGTAGCCAATCCCCGTGCGGTTGACCATTAATTCAGTAAATGTATACACAATAGAACAAAGGTTTTTGTATATTGCAAACCATGAAAAGACCATGTATTATTAAAAACACTGAACGTATGTATTAATTACGATACATTTGACATGTACTAGATATGCAGCGACAGGAGCAGGACTATAGCTGGGAGGAGGGACGTTGTGAAAGGTAATAAGCTGGTGATTGCGATGTCATTAACAATTCTTTTCTCTGTGGCCTCGTCTTCTTCTGCCGCATGGCCCCTACAGGCTCAATGGATACCCTCCATAATGGCTGATTGGGCATATATTAGCGAGCCTGTTTCTCCCGGTTTCTCCTATGAAGACGCCGTACCGGATCAGACCCATGCTTCCAGGTCTTCGTCCTTCTGGTTCTTTGATGGAACCAACGTCTATTTCAGGTTCATGCTTAACGGAAACCCGATTAACACTGCCCCAAATCCAGATGTCCTTTATTCTTACTATTGGCAGGCTATGATTGAATCTACGGGCAACAGCTTCCCGGAATATATGGTGTCAGTGGATGGAAACAACAACCCGGACAGGATAATAACCCGCTACAACACCGGCAATGACACGACTATGGACGGAGCAACAGGTAATAGCCTAGTACAGAGCAGTGGGCATACTACAGAAGCATCTGAAGGCATTACTTATACATATTTAGTCAATGGGCGTGTCCGTGTAGGTGCTATACCCGGGTCAAACTATAACGGCAATGCCGACTACTACATAGACTTCTATGTTCCTCTTTCATGGCTTTCAAGGTCGGATGGCTCAACTCCGCCGCAAGCGATAACCTCCACTACGAGGATCAAGATAGCATACGGAACAAGCGATGCTAGAGATACGATAGGAACGGACCTTGTTGGTCAGGGTGGTGGGTACAGCATCCAGACTCTATTCGCTGATATGCCGCAGTTCGACTTGGAGAACGCAGTTTACGGTGGTTTCGGGATACTCAGAGATACGAGGTTCCCTGGTGCTGCGATAGGGCAGGGGATTTGGCAGACAGGAGAAACAGTTACCGTAAACGGCTTCGGGTGGCCAAGAAGGGTCTCAGCTTACAACCTTAATGTGCGGATTACTGACCCTGATGGCAGCATAAAGTGGGAAGGACCGATCCAGTTTGATGCAAATGGCTCTGTTACTAATGCTAGCACATTGCTAATTGGGCCTGATGCGATGCCAGGGGTTTATACAATATTGGTTAGTAGCCCAAGGACAAGCGTTTTCGAACCCAAGGATACATTCCTGGTAAGTACGCCAAGGATGGTGATTGACAAATCAGTAGATAAAACGGCAGCTTCGCCGGGAGAAACTCTCATCTACACAATCAATTACCAGAATAGCGGAAATGCGAACGCCTACTCGATAGATATCCTTGACGTGCTACCCCCGGAGGTGGAGTATCTGAGCAACTCAACTGCTCCTTCAGGAGCGCAATTTTGGTATCAACACGCGAGTGGCGGGGCGTTCGACAACTCGTCAATTGCTCCTGTAGTTGCAATTAAGCTCCTATTCACGTCAGGTTCGTTCCTTGCGCCGGGGGCCAGCGGCCAGTTTACTATCACAGTACGGGTGAAATGACCAAGACGATTCAGGAGTTGATACCATTTGTTCCGAGCTAGGATGAGATGCGTTGTTCTATATGCGATAATCGCTTTTGCGATATTGCCGGGGATGGTGATAGGCGCGTCTTTCAATGTTCCCCAAAAGGCATCGTTTCTCGATACCTTCAACGGAATTCTGGCTTGGGATTCCTTTGGTCTTCTCGCGGTAGATGAGCCTATAGGCAAATCCGTAAAGACCATCCCATTGGTCCAGATCATCGATTCGGCAGGCAAGAATGTCGCAGTTGCCCAATGGGATGGCACATCTCCGAAAGTGACCAAGGACGGCAAGGAATGGTCCATCACGCTGTCAGCGACGATCATGCTCAAGAAGCACAGCTTCGAGCTGAGAAGCACAATAAATGAGGGGACTAAGCTGTACTCTGGCAGGATCGAGCTCACCCTGGCTTACAACGGGGATGCCTCTGAGGCCGCCAAGTACCGCTATTTGCTGAAGCTGCCCGGGGTGGGCGCGTGGGCGTCAAAAGATGGCTTGGCAGCTGCCATTTCATCAATCGATGGTTACTCAGGCAGCCTTTCCCAGTTCATCGCAGTGGCCGTGGCCGATGGCTCGGCTTCTTTGAAGGCGAAGCAGATTTCCAAGGTGAGCGAAAAGAAGGAGGAGAGGAAGCTCTTCCTTATTGAGGCATCCTCCACGTCGCCAAAGGCGGGGGAAACCCCCAAGCAGAGGATAATGACCCTGTATATGACGAAGGTGAGCTGCTGGGCACAGGAACCTGTGCTCGCGCTCGCAGGGGCGATGGTCTCAGAAGGACGCGATCCTGACCTTAGGTTATTTGGCACCGCGGATAAACAGTCTGTCAGTCCGGGGGAAAGCCTTGAATATACATATTACGTCTTCAATTCGGGGATGGACGAAGCTGCGGACCTGAGCATAACTATCCCCATATCGAACATGACGAGCCTGATCAAATCATCCATCTACGGAAGCCCCGGGAAGGCAAGGCTGATGCCGTCCGGAGAGGAAATCGAGGTAACGGCCGAAAGATCGGAAACCAGAACCTCTGATGGAACAATAAAGACGATACTCTGGAAGCCGGCCAGGAACCTGATGCCCGGTGAAACGATGAAGATATCATTCTCAGTTGTCATATAGCTAATGAAGGAGGTATGGAACATGAAGGGCAGACTCACTTTGACTATCGCAATCGCCCTTACCCTGGTGGCCCTGGCTGCGATATCGGCCTGGGCAGTGGGGACTCCCGCAGGGACGGTAATAACGAACACTGCCATCCTCAATTACAAGGATGTAAACGGCAATTCCAAGCAGGAGGTCACGGACAGCGTGACTACTACCGTGGCTACGAAGCGAGGGGTTGACGTCTCACCTGCGACCCATAACCCCGGAACCATAGAGGACAAGGTGACCGAGTACGCGTTCACGATCACCAATACAGGAAACGCGACGGACACCATCGCACTTTCTATAGCGGGACTGACCCCCGGATGGTCCTACGAGATACTGTTTGATGCCGACGGCGACGGCGTATGGGATTCGGGAGAAGAGACAGATGTCACCAGCACAGGGGCATTGCTAGCTGATGGCACCTACAAAGTCATCGTAAGGGTTACGGCTCCTGCCACGGAGGATTACAACGGCAGCGACACCATAACGCTTACCGCTACCTCGAGCGACACCGTGACGTACGACACCGGCGTAATAACAATCGACCTGAGCTCGGCGAACGTGTCCATGACCAAGGTCGAGTCGACAACCACGCCAGTGCCGCTTGCGGACTTCACCTACACGATAACCGTAACAAACTCCGATTTGCAGACTGCCGCATATAACGTCGTTGTAACCGACGTTCTGGATACCGACCTTGTATGGGTATCCAACTCCACAGTTACCGGATCTGCGTCATATAATGCAGGCAACAGGACGGTAACGTGGACGATAGGCACCCTGCCGGCCAACACCACTGCAACGCTCACCATAACAGTCCATGTAGGTGAGGAGGTACCGGAAGGCTCATCTATAACGAACACCGCCAACCTTGCATATGAGGACTACAACGGAAACGACTACGACGACAGCGATTCCTCGGAACCTGGGTCCACCCAGGAGCTGGCGGACGTCGATATCTCCACTGCCTACATGAGCCCTGCGGATACCGATCCCGGCGATGTCCTCATGATACCGTTCAGCGTGCAGAACACAGGAAACGGCACCGACAGCTTCGACCTGTCCTACACGGACGGAAGCTGGGATCTTGCAGGCGGCGGAACGGTGCCCATTACATGGACTTTCTACGTTTGGACCGACCTTGACAATGATGGAGTGGTTGATGACGGCGAGGTGGGAACGACACCCGTGACCAACACCGGAGACTTGACCATGAACAGCACCGCGAAGTTCGTGGCAGTCGCGACTGTCCCAACGGATGCTGCCTACACTGCGTCCAGCACGGTGACAATAACCGCTACATCAACATCAGACATGACTGAGCCTTATACCACCGATTCGATCACAGTGACCCACAATGTGAAAGCTCCTGTTCTAACCCTCGATAAGGCTGTTGACAAGGCCAGCGCGCAACCCGGCGAAACGCTCACATATACCATCACTATCACGAACGTGGGCGATGGTCTGGCAACAGGGGTGGTATTGGTTGATGCAATACCCGCGAATACTACTTATGTGGCAGGATCGATTACTCTGAATGGCCCCGGCCAGACAGATGCTAAAGAAGATGACTATGCAGACTATAATTGGACGAATGCTGGCGCGATAACAGTAACGCCACCTAACATGGCACCTGGTGATACGGTTATCATAACTTTCCAAGTGACGATCAACTAGCTTCCTAAAACTGGCAACCTGTCACTGTGGGTTTGGCTCCCGGCAATCGTCGGGAGCCGGACCCAAACAGGGAGGAAAGTAAATGAAGAGCATCGGTGTAATCAGATCAACTGCCATAGCCGCCGCCCTTCTGATGGTTCTATCCATCAGTTTGACTGCTGAGGGACCACCGACATTGGCCGGGACCCTGATAACCAACCAGGCCAAGGCGGAATATAAGAACCTGGGCGGAGAGGATTACGAAGTCACTAGCAATGTGGTAGTGACAGCGGTATCCCTTGTGCCCGGTGTCGACATAACTGACGGCGCCCATGCAGAATCTGCTCCTGGAACCGTAGTAGTGTTCAGCCACATCCTTACTAACACCTCAAATGCACCGGCGGCGATTAACATAAATGTCCTTAACGCAGCTGGCTTCCCCTACTCGATATTCCACGACACTGACCTGGACATGAATTTGACAGCAGCGGACGCGCCGTTTGATGACACCGACGGCGACGGCCTTCCAGATACAGGTACAATGGACCCGAGCTCCTCTTTGCCCATGTTCATAAGAATCAGCATACCCAACGGGACCGACCTTTCAATCGAGGCTATGTTCGGAATCACCGCTTCAAGCAGCCTGGACAGCTCTACTGCAGATTATGCGGAGGATTCCATATCGGTGAACGAAGCGAGACCTTACATCGATGTGTACGATAGCCCGTCATATGCATATCTCGGCACTGAATACGAATTCGTCGTCTCATACGGGAACACCGGCGACATCACGTTCACCGCGGCTTCATTGGCTGTGCCCATTCCTTCAGCCCTTGACTTCGTGTCAGCCGACGGGAGTTACTCATACGACCCTATGACAAGAAGGATCACATGGAACCTGGGTGACTTGGCAGCTGGCTCAAGTGGAAACTTCACCGTAAGAGTCAGGGTGCAGTCCGCAGGAGCGGGCATCACGTTTGTCAATAACGAAGCCTCAATAACGGGCGGAGCGGGTGTCGTACTTACCGACTATGAGCAGACTGGGCTTGTAACGACGGCGCCGGTTTCGATTGTTCTTGTGGCTGACCCTGACACGATAATCGGGGACGGGGTAGCAAAATCCCTGCTTACAGCGACTGTATTGGATGTCCTTGGGAACCCTGTGCCGGACGGCACGCCAGTCACATTCACAACGGAGCTGGGGACGTTCCTGCCTAACGGGCTCGCCACCTATATCGGCACCACTACCGGGGGAGTGGCGACCGTTCTCCTGGTAGCACCCCTTATCCATGGCTTCGAACCGGTAGCTAACCCTGTGGAGGCGTCAGCCGGGACACCGGAAACAGGCCTTGCTTTCGATACTATTACGATTACCTTCTCCCCAGCCGGCATACTCGGCATCGTATGGAGCGCGGTTACCGCCGGTCCTGTCGAGGGCATCCTTGCGGAGCTTCTAGACGGCGACGGGGATGTCATCTACTCTGTTCGCACGGGAGCGGACGGAAGATACATGCTCATAGCTCCTTCCATCGGCATGTATACTGTCCGGGTCCATACGAATGAGACGGATGGGCGCAGCATCGTTGAGATGCACGTGGACGTCCAGCTGCTGCAGGGCGCCATATGGAGCACTCCCGGCGCAATCCTGGGAACCGTCTACGTGGACATAGCAGAACCTGTTTCGGCATCATCTGTATTGCCCTTCGCTGATGCCCGCATATCCCTCTTCAAGGATGGGCTCCTTATTGCACAGACAACGTCGGATGAGTTCGGGGAGTTCGTGTTCGAGGATTTGGAGCTGGGCGACTATGTCCTGATGGCTGAGACGGACGCCGGGCTGATAGGCTACAGCGGCGCATCCCTCCTTTTCAACGGGGAGGTGCTGATATCCAAGTTCGTGTACATGGCCGAATCCGGCAAGGTTTACGATGCAGGCAATCTGGCGGCTGTGCCGAACGCCGAGGTGACGCTGTTGCACGCGGACGGACCTCTTGCAGGCACGCCTGTTCTGTTGCCTGCAACGCCATCTCTGCTTGAGCAGGACAACCCCACTTATTCCGATGCCTTGGGATACTACATCTTCTTCGCCGAACCGGGCCTGTACATTCTCAGGGCCACGGCATTCGGCTACTTGGGCTACGAATCCGAACCGTTCGAACATGAAGGCCTTGCCGTGAACAACTGGATACCCATGGTTTTGGAGACCTCGGAAAGCCTTGAGATCGTGAAGGTTTCCAGCAGGGCGGCAGCCGCCCCCGGAGAGACGGTCAAGTTCACGGTGACATGGAGCAACACTTCAGGATCGCCCCTGCCGGGGGTGAAACTTGTCGACCTGCTGCCGGAGGAGGTCTCCGTCATCGAGGATTCGATAAGCGGAAACGGCATCTATGACCCTCTGACCCATTCGATAACATGGACATACGGCAACATCAACGGCTCATCCGACCCTTGGACAGAGGATTACTATGCGACGGTCGATGAGGAGATCGGAGACGGAACCGAGATACTAAACAGGGCGAAGGTATCCTCATCAGACGGTTCAGTCGCTTCTGCATCGGTCTCCGCGCTGATAGCCAGCAAACCCGGAATCGAGATAATGAAGTCCGCCGGCTCTGCCAGTGCAAACACCGGCGATATGGTGACTTACAAGGTATCAGTCCTAAACAGCGAGGATGTGCCCAATCCAATGGCAGCTTACGATGTGGAAGTCGAAGACGAGCTGCCTGCAGGGTTCAGCTACATCGTTGGGTCCACCTATATCGACGGGGCTTCTGCGCCCGACCCGTCAGTCAGCGGCACGTCGCTTACATGGCAATTGGGCGACATGCTAGTAGGCGAGGGGCATGAGATCATCTATAAGGCTGGAATCAAGCCGGGGGCTGCCATAGGCTCGGACAGCATCAACTACGCCTACGCATACGGAACCGGCGAGCTCGGATATCCATTCGAGGTTGGACCCGCCTCTGCCAGCGTGCTTGTCATTGGGCCTGCCTTCTCCTCCCAAGGTGCAATAATTGGAAAGGTCTTCGAGGATAAGGACGGGGATACCTACCAGGACGCCGGAGAAGAGGGAATCAAGGGCGCCGAGCTGCTTATGGACGACGGCATGAGAATCGTAACGGGAGAAGGCGGCCTCTTCCACATAGGGCAGCTTAAGCCGGGAGTGCGCTCGATAAAGCTAAATTTGGCGTCGCTTCCCTTCAGTGCGGAGCTTACCAACAGCTTCAAGGATGCGACCGGCATATCATCGTCGTTCTTCGTGAATGTTTACCCGTCAGGGACGGCACGAGCCGACTTCGCCGTGCGCAGGACCGACGAGGGCGGGCAGAAGCAGCTTGGCATGATGACCGCTTCCGATGAGCTAGTGAAACTTATCGGGGGAGCTGCCGAATTCTCGGTCAAGGTGAGTATCAAGAACACAGGGGATAGCCCCGTTACAGGAGCCAAGCTGTCCGCAGGCGCGGCATCCAGCGACGAGGGGGCGAAAGTACTTCTAATAGGCGGCAATACAGCTGACATCCCGGATCTGGAACCCGGCGAGAGCAGGGAGATGACAATCAGGGCCAGAGTGGACGGGGTGACAGACGAATACTCGAGCATACTTATAGGACTGGCGGCATACATACCGGGCGAGGGTTCGGATTCTTCCAGAATACTGGCAAGAGGCAGCACAGCTGTGATTACACACAGCAACGAGCTCATTAGGCCAGCGGAGGGTTACGCAATAACAGCGCCCGGTGCGGTCTCTCTCGCCAGGTTGGGACACATCGGCATAAAGACGGTCTCTCCCCTCAGTTCAGGCACGAAGCTTCTGGTAAACGGCTTCGAGGTCTCAAAAGACAAGGTGGGGACGACCACGAGGGACGGAAAGCAGGGCAAGCTGTTCCTGGAGTATGTGAGCGTCCAGCTTTCCACCGGAGAGAACTTCATCGAGCTCACCGACGACAGGAGCGGCAGGCTCATGGCTGAGGCGATAGCTCTGCTCGCTGGGCCGGCAGAGAAGACGGTCATCGTGCATGTGCCTTCCGGGGAAGGACTTAATGTCGGATCGCAAATCGCCGTCGCGGCGCTTGCCGTAGATGGGATGGGCATACCGGCAGGGCGTTACGTGATGCCATCCTTCCGTGCCGAGAATTCAGACTTCGTCGGCGCAGACGTGAAACCACAGGATGAGGGCTTCCAGGCGATCGGAGGGGAGCTCGGCAACTACGACCTGCTTCTTGCGGTCACCAATCCGGAGGGAGGCATCTCCCTGACTGGAAAAATCGGCGAGCACATGGCTGAGGCGGATTTCTCGGCACTGAAGCCCAAGTCTGCACCAGCCCTGATAACGGGTACCATTGAAGTCACCCACTTCATCACCGATTTCAGCAGTTCTTACATAAGGGCCAGGGCCTTCATGAGGAAGGAGTTCTCAGGTGGGGTGCTGACCCTAAGATACGACTCTGAGCAGGGCGCAGCAGATGGCCTGTATTCTGACGCCTCAGGCGATACGATGTACTCGCTGTACGGGGACAAGTCGACGCTCGACAACGCGAGCCCCTCGGCAAGCCCGTTCTATGCGAAGTTCGCGGCCAGTGGCTTCTATGCGATGTGGGGTGACTTCCAGCCAGCCTACCAAGGTGCGGAGCTTTCGAGCTTCAAGTCCAAGTTCACTGGCTTCTCGGCAGGCGCGAGCTTCAAAGGCTTCACACTCGGCGCTTTTGTCGCTCCGGTCCGTGACGGGATCCGCTCCGAACGGTTCGAGGCTGATGGCACCTCGGGATACTTCTTCCTTGACGAGTTCCCGATACTTGCAGGAAGCGAGTCGATTTACATAATCCTCGCTGATAAGGATGACGTATCTGTCGTCCTGGAGCGAATATCGCTTAAGCGCGCGCTTGATTACTACATTAACTACGCAGATGGCTCCCTGCTTTTAAACCAGCCGGTGCCATCGGTAGACGCTTCCGGCAACAAGTACTTCATCGAAGCGGTCTACACTACTCCCGGCACTGAAATCACAGGCCTTGCCGCAGGCGGCAGGGTGCACCAGGATTTCGGGACCGCAGATGCCGGGCTATCGGCTTCGCTGATTACGGACTACTCAAGTGTGGATGCCGTAATCGGAGCTGACTTCGGCCTGGACTTAGGTGAATACTTCAGGTTCAGGTCGGAAGCAGCCGTCTCATTCACCGACGGTGCATACTCGGGCTACGCAGTCAAAGCAGGCGCAGCCTCTAAGGTAGGCAAAGTGGGATTGAACCTCGATATGACCGCCACAGACGGCGGCTTCGTTAAGCCCGGGGAAGTGGCGCCCATGCCTCGGCAGATTGCCCTTGTAGGCAAAGTGGCTGTAGGAGAGGATACTCCCATCATACTGTCATTGACATCCGGCAACTACTGGAAGGGTGCCGCCTATGATTTCTCGAGCGAGAACAAGCTGGTGGTTGGCTACAGGCTGCCGTTCAACTTCAATCTCGCACTCGGGCTGATAACCACCTTTGCCTATGACGGGGCCAGCGACGCCAAGGGCGCCATATTCGACGCATTCGCGGAAGCAGCACCTATACCTCAGCTTAAGATAGCAGCCTACGCCCAAATAGCAAAAGTGGGCGAGATAAACGACAGGGACGGCGACTACAGCTTATCGATAACCTATAAGCCCGTGACGAAGGTGGGGATCACCCTTCAGTACGTGACCGGCATGGGCGTGTCGGACAGATACCATACGCTCTCACTGGGCGCTGACGTAGCCGTCACCAAGGAGGGCAAGGTCTTCGGAAAGCTCAGTGCGCCGTTTGCAGCAGGCTCCGCCAAGGTCCTTAGCCTGGGCTACTCGGATGCCTATACGCTATTGGAGGGGCTAAGGGCGAACTTCCTGCTTGAGGGGGCCTTAGGCTTCACCGGTGCAGGAATCGACGCCGAAACAACAAGGGTATCAGCCTCAGGATCGCTGAAATACACCGCAAGCAACGGTTTCACGGCATCATTGAAACAGGAAGTGCAGTATGGCATGACCGACGGGGTGAAGACGCTGACGATGCTGTCGCTCAGCGGCAAACCTGTCGAATGGCTGTCGCTGGAGGGCATCGCCGCAGCATATTACGGCAACTCACCGAACAGGGAGGGCCTGCCGCTGAACGCCGAGGCAAGCTTCTCTGCCGCATTCAGGCCTTCCAACACCATTTATACCGGATTGCTCAAAGCAGAGACGAAGTACTACCAAGGCGATAATCTTGAGGTACAGGAAGCGGCGGTCATAACAATTGCCGTAACGGATTGGACGCTGGAGGCAGGCAAGTATCTGTCCCTGTCAGCGAAGGCCGGCTACAAGCTGTCCGCCGAGGGCCCGTTGGGAGAGGCGCTGTCTCTGAACAGCATACTCCTTGCGCAGGGCGGAGCATCGCTGCACATAACAGATTCAACGGACATCGAGGCATTCGTAAGGGGCATCGGCTGGGCGGAGGATTGGAAGCTGGGCTACAGCGTGCAGATAGTGCAGAGGATATTCAACCTCGTAAGCGTAGCTGCGGGTTATAACTCTTCCGACCTGTCTGATACGGACATTACAGACCAGAAGCCTTGGACGGAGGGCTTCTATCTGAAGCTCATGATCAAGTTCTGATTGTTGCAATGAAGGGCCGTTAAGG
>CAZJHY010000038.1:0-14039 GCA_964545975.1 uncultured Clostridia bacterium
ACGGGGACATCGTGGAGCAGGGAAGGCACGAGGAGCTCCTGAAGAAGGGCGGCTTTTACGCCAACCTCTACAACAGCCAGTTCGAGACGGGACTTGTTGCGTAGGTAGAAGGACTGCATGAGAAGGGGGGCCCGAGGAGATGGGCCCCCCTTCTCAATCTTCTAGATGTTTATCTCGGTGCCGGAGACTGAACCGTTGTACTCGACCTTGAGGCTTTCGAAGGTGAGCCCGTAGGACGGGTTCTGCGCATCGAGGTTGTATATGAAGAGGTTGGGGCCGAACCACTTGGAATCATATTTCTCCAGCGTGAAAGTGCACCATAAGGCATCATCGAGATATATGGTGAAGGTGTCGCCGACCTTCTCCACCACGAGCTCGTTCAGCCCGTCGATATCGAAGGCGGGAATATCTGCGACGGGATGATGAGACTTCGATCCGATACCATAAGCGCTCTCCGATATAGTATAGGTGCCGGAGTCGCCGTGCGCATCGAAGAACTCGATTTCCAGCGAGTTCGTCGGGCTGGAGTAGAAGGTGTAGTCAGAGAAGGCGATGCCGAATGTGTGCCTGTGAGCGCCGTCGATGTTCAAGCGGAACAGGAAGGTTGCTGTGAAATCGCCTGAGAACCTCTTGGGGCAGGCGGCGTTTGCGTCCTGCATCCCCAAACCGTCCGGCACGAAGCCGTAATCGTCGTTCTCCATGATCCATTCGCCCTTGCCGTCGCCTAGCGACTGCTCGACCTTGAAGCTGAAGAAGTATTCCCCTTTGCATCCTGCGGTGAATACCGACATTGCCAACAACAGGAGAACTGCGAGAATATAGCGGTGCTTCATATGAACGCTCCTTTCATAGTCATAACAATTCGATTCTTCAAAAACATGGGATCTCCTGCCAGAATCTGCAAATGTGATGCAATCGATGCAAAGGGCGAAGGGAGCTTACAAATGGAATGAAGCAATGAGGCCCTGCATGAAGCAGAGCCTCCGTTATTAGTACGATTGAATGGCAATATGCTTGCGCCTTAGGGCACAGCAATAGGCATAGGCGAAGTCGCTCCGCTGTACTCCACCTTGACGCTTTCCAGCGTGAAGCCATAAGCGTGGTCTGCCATAGTCCGTGAAACTACGTAGATATTAGGTCCGAACCATATTGAATCGTACTCCTTAAGATAGAAGCTTGCGAACCGGGCACCGTTCACCTCGATTGTTATATGCTTGCCTACCTTCTTGAGTATCCAGATGTTCAGCCCATCCCTGTTCAAGCCGGGCAGGAGCTCATCCTCATCGTAATGATTGTACTGGTCAGCGGTGTCATGGTCGGCTATGAAATAGGATTCGTCGGGAGCGCCGCATCTCTCAACCTCTATGTGCAAGTCATTCTCGGTTGTGCCGTACCAAGTGCCATCCCCCAATGAGATGCCGAAAAAGTAGTAGTGGGCAACATCAGCATCCAGATAGAACCTTACGGTCATAGTGAAGCCACCTGAGAATCTAAGAGGGCAACAAACGTTTGCTACCTGCAAGTTGATGCCATCAGCCTTGAATTCATAGTCCTTGTCTTCGGTGACCCACTCGCCCTCTGCGTTCTCAAGGTCCTGTTCGTCCTTGAAGCTGAAGAAATAGGTTTTGCTGTAACAGCCTGTCATAAGCACAATCAGCGCAAGGAGCAGCACTGCAAGGGTGAGCCTCAGCCTCATCGTCCTCCCCCTATCATCATGAGATTTGTACTAACCCCAGTAGGAATGGGCATCAACTGCTATCTGGCATTACGTAATTCCGGCACTAAGGAAGGTCTATCGGCATAGGTGAGGATGACCCCTTATACTGCACCTCCACGCTTTCGATGGTGAAGCCGTAATCGAAATCCTTGGTGTCATACCACTCGCTGTAGAGGTTGGGGCCGAACCAGCGCGAGTTGTACTCCTCCAGGGTGAAGTCCGCAAACTGCGTATCGTTGACGGAGATCGTGACATGCCTTCCCACCTTGGTCAAAACCCAGATGTTCAGCCCGTCCCGGTTTAAGCCGGGAAGCGTCGCATTCTCATCGTAATGCCAGAACTCGACGTCATCCTGGTCATGGTCATACACCACGTAGCGCTCGTTATCGCCCCCGCAGTTCTCAACCTCTACATGCAGGTCGTTCTCGGTCGAGCCGTACCAGGTGCCATCCCCAAGCGATATCCCGAAGTAATACTTGTGAGAATCGCTGACGTTCAAGTAGAACCTTACTGTCATAGTGATGTCGCCCGAGAACCTCAGAGGACAGGCGATGTTGCCCTCCTGGATGTTCAGGCCATCCTCGTTGAACTCGGTATCATCGTCTTCGAGGATCCATTCCCCCTCGGCGTTTTCCAGGTCCTGCTCCACTTTGAAGCTGAAGAAGTAGACCTTAGGTTCGCAGCCGGCGATAAGCACCAGAGCCGCCAGCACCAGAGCCGCCAATGCAATCCTCAGTCTCATGGTTCTCCCCCTTCCGATTAGTGATTCTCAGATGCCTCCTACAGGCATAGGCGAAGTAGGGTCGCTGTAGCGTACCCTTACGCTTTGGAGCACGAAGCCGTAGTCGTAATCCATAGGATCGTCATTCCAAGCATAGATGTTGGGCCCGAACCAGTCGGAGTTGTAGCGCACTATATCGAAATCGATGATCGAGGTGCCGTTCACCGAGACATAGAAGTGGTCGCCTACCTTCCTTACTATCCAGACGTTAAGCCCGTTCCTGTTGAGCCCAGGAAGGTAGCCCACAATGTCGCAGTGCTCGTAAGACACCTCGTCCTGGTCATGGTCCCAGAACTCGTATCCTTCGCCTGTGCCGCCGACCTCGTAAACCTCCATGTGGATGTCGTTTTCCGTGGTATCATGCCAAGTCCCGTCGCCGAGCGAGATGCCGAACGAATACCTATGATCTGCTGCGGTCCTTAGCCAGAACAGGACAGTCATGGTGAAATCCCCGCTGAAACGCCACGGGCAGCACACATTGGCATACTGCATATTAAGCCCGAGCGGCTCGAACTCGCAGGTATCGTACTCGAGGATCCATTCACCTTGCGCGTTTACTAAGTCCTGCTCAATGGCGAAGCTGAAGGTATAGGACTTCCCGAAGCAGCCAGAAAGCGCCGTGGCAATCAAGATGGCGGTCAAGATCAGCAGTATTAGCCTGTACCTCATGGTATCCCTCCTTTATATGTTTACTGATTATTATTCAATAGAAATATTAATAATCCTATATAATTCGGAAACGACGGCAAAAAGAAGTCCGGGGTCCCTCCATAGGAACCCCGGTTGATGATCGGTCCAAGCTATTATTGCATTAGCTGGCAGTGGTAATCGTGCTCTTGCTAGTAAGGCATGCACGGGCCCTACCATGATCAATTGGCGACTGAGGGTTTAGTTGCCTGCATTCAGCCCGGTAAGCTTCTCGGATAGAACCCAGAGCCTTCTCGCATAGTCAGGATCCTTCGACCTCCTGCTGTGCCTACAGGGTGCGCAGTCCTCCCAATAAGGTTCGAGCGGCGCAGGGATATCCTTCTCTGTCGCAAGATAGATGCATGTCCTGGCCCCTTCCTCAGGGCTCTTGCCTTTTCCCTTCCTAAGAAGCCAAACCAGCCTGGATATTCCCATAGAGTTTTTTAGGGCGATGTCTGTGTTCACAAGACCGGGGGATACGGCATAAGCCCTCAGACCGCATTCATCCCCGAAGCGCCGGTTAAGCTCGTATGTGAAAAGCACGTTGGCGAGCTTCGACTGCATGTAGGCGAACAGCGGGTTATAAAACTTGTTCTGCATAATGTCGTTCCACTTTATCCAAGCGTGGTAGTGGGATTCCGAGCTCACCGTGATCACCCGCGAAGGGTGCCCGCATAGGTTATCGAGAAGAAGGTTCGTAAGAAGGAAGGGCGCCAGGTGATTTACCGCAAACTGCGTCTCGTAACCCTCCTCCGTAGTGGAGTGCCAGCTTACGAACTGGCCGGCAACATTTAGAAGGCAGTCCAGCCTGCCGCTAGACTTCTCCTTCAATACTCCCTTGATGCTTACGGCCAGCTCCCGAACCTGCTTCAAGGACTCGAAGTCGCAAATGAGGCCAGTGAACTCCGAACCGGGCGACTTGGCCGCCATCTCCGCCTTGAGGGCTTCGAGCTTCTCCTTGCTTCTTCCGACTCCTATGACTTGGATGCCGCTTGCCGCCAGGGAAAGAGCCGCGGCCTTTCCTATTCCTGAAGTGGCTCCAGTAACTACGGCAATTCTCGGGATGTACGTCTCGGGCATGGTTACCTCCGATTTTTCGCCCGCGCCTTCGGCAGCGCAAGCCCACTTGTATTATAATCCCTTGTAGCCGACATCAAAGCCAAACTTGCGGAGGAGATGGGCAGATGGGTTCAGTCCTTGTGACCGGTGCGGCGGGAGGCCTGGGAAGGTGCCTCTGCCACGAGTTCGCCAAAAGGGGTTACGACATGATCCTTGTGGACCTCGACGGATCCAGGCTTCAGAGCCTTGCCTCCGGCCTTTCCTGCATGCACGGCGTGAAGGTCGAGACCCTGGTGGCCGACCTGACTGATAAGAATCAGAGAAGGGCCCTATGCCAAGGCATAGAGTCCCGCAGGTGGGTCCTGTCCGGCCTTGTTAGCTCGGCAGGCATGGACAGCGAGGGGCCGCTCTCAGAAATCCCATTGGACAGGCTGGAGAGCATTTTGGAGCTGAATGTGGTAGCGACCACCGAGCTCATGAGGTCTTCCATCAGGGCCCATAGGAAGGGCGAGAGGCTCTTCATACTGAACATCGCAAGCCTTGCCGCGATAAACCCCATGCCGTACAAGGCGGCATACTCATCCTCCAAGCGCTTCCTCATGAACATCACCAGGGCTGTAGCCTGGGAGAACAAGGGGACTGGCATAACGACGACCGCCTTCTGCCCGGCGGGCATTCCAACCAACCCCACAACCATAGGCAGGATAAAGGCCCAGGGCTTCTGGGGCCGCGCCACAATGCTTGAGGCAGGGACTGCGGCAAGGCTAGCCGCCGATGCGGCGATAAAGGGCAGGGAGCTTGTCATACCGGGCTTCGTGAACCGCTTCGTCACGGCAGCGAGCGCGCTGTCGCCCAAACGTCTCACCCTATCCTTCATAGCGAAGCACTGGAAGGACGGAAAGTAGCAGCAGGAAGCCGACATGCGCCTTTTTTGTGCCTCCTTTCCTTTACATAGGGGCCGATGTGTTTTATAATCCTTTTAGTTACACGTCTAAACAACTACCGGAGGTGCCTGATGAGAAGGGAAGAGGGCATTATCACACTTATCGGCGGTTTCATGCGCGCGAAGAGGGCAAGGCTTGAGAAGCTCCTTGAGGGGCAGGGCGTGCATCCTGGGCAGGCCCCGATGCTCTTCGCCATATTCAACGAGGACGGCCTCACCCAGAAGAGGCTCGGCGAGAAGATGAACCTGAAGCCCGCCTCGGTGACCATAATGCTCCGAAGGCTGCAGAAGGCCGGGCTAATAAGCAAGCTTCCCGACGAGAAGGACCTGAGGGTCTTCAGGGTTAGGCTTACGGAGAAGGGCGAAAGTATCAAAGCCGCTGTAAGAAACGCAATAGAGGCAGTCGAAAAGGATGCCTGCTCCAAGCTCACAGACGTCGAGGTGGACACCCTGCGAGACATGGTCTCAAGGATGAAGCAAGGGCTCGAAGGGGCATCCTCCGGGCATTAAGGCGCGAAGGGAAAGCCCGCGGGAGGTAGCCTCTTGAATAAGCTTCTTAAATTCATACGCCCCTATCGGTGGGCGGCACTCCTCGCCCCGCTCATGATGCTGATGGAAGTGGCGGCGGACCTCATCCAGCCCAGGCTCATGGCAAGCATAATCGACATTGGTGTCGCAAACCGCGACCTCGCCTACGTATATTCCACAGGCGCAAGGATGATAGGAATTGCGGTGCTTGGCTTGCTTGGCGGCACAGGCGCCACCATATTCTCCTGCTACGCGGCCCAGGGCTACGGCAAGGACCTAAGAGGTGAGCTCTTCTCGAGAGTCCAGTCCTATTCCTTCGTGGAGCTGGACAGGTTCAAGACGGCGTCTCTCATCACGCGCCTTACTAACGACGTGGCCCAAGTGCAGCAGATCGTCATGTTCAGCCTGAGGATGCTCGTAAGGGCACCTCTTCTGGCGTTCGGCGGCGTCTTCATGGCCCTTCTCATAAACGCCGGCCTCGCCTCGGTGCTTCTGATATCCCTCCCGCTTCTTGGCGTCGCGCTTGCCCTGATCATGGGAAGGAGCTTCCCGATGTTCAGCGCGGTGCAGAGGAAGGTTGACAAGCTCAACAGCGTGATGAGGGAGAACCTCGCAGGAGTCAGGGTGGTCAAGGCCTTCGTAAGGGCCGACTACGAGAAGGCGCGCTTCGCGAGATCCAACGAGGAGCTTACGGCAATCGCCCTTAAGGCCAACAGGCTCATCGGGCTCACAACGCCTGCGATGCTTCTTTCCCTAAACATAAGCATGATAGCGGTGCTCTGGTTCGGCGGCTGGAAGGTGCAGATAGGCACCATGACAGTCGGTGAGGTCATGGCCTTCGTGAACTATCTCACGCAGATTCTGATGGCGCTTCAGATGGTCGCCCACCTCATGGTCATGATCTCAAGGGCCAAAGCCTCGGCGGACAGGATAACCGAGGTGCTAGACGTCGATTCCTCGATTTCAAGCGCCCCTCATGCTGTTGCGGCGGTCGATGGCGGCAGGGTGGACCTCGAGGGAGTGAGCTTCCACTACGAGGGTGCCGCAGGAGACCCTGTGCTAAGAAACGTGAGCCTCACCGTGATGCCGGGAAGCACGCTAGGGATACTCGGCGCCACAGGATCGGGCAAGAGCACTCTCGTGAATCTAATACCCCGCTTCTACGACCCCATCGCAGGAAGGGTGCTCATCGACGGCATCGACATAAGGCGCATGGACCTTGCTGAGCTAAGGGGCTCGATAGGCATGGTGCTTCAGGATTCGGTCCTTTTCACCGGGACTATAAGGGAGAACCTCCTCTGGGGCAAGGACGACGCGACCGACGAGGAGATGTTCGAGGCGGCAAGCGCGGCCCAGGCGCACGACTTCGTAATGGCCCTTCCCGAAGGATACGACACGATGGTGGGGCAGAAGGGCGTGAACCTTTCCGGCGGGCAGAAGCAGAGGCTAGCCATCGCAAGGGCGCTTATAAGAAAGCCGAGGATACTGATCCTTGACGACAGCACAAGCGCGGTCGACATGGGCACCGAGGAGAGGCTCCAGGCCGCCATCAAGCAGAGCATGAATGGCATGACCACGATAATCATCGCCCAGAGGATAAGCTCCGTCATGGATGCCGACAGGATAATCGTCCTTGAAGACGGGCTGGTCGCAGCCGACGGAAACCACAGGAAGCTCATGGCGGAAAGCGCTCTGTACAGGGACATCGTCTCGTCCCAGCTCGGGGAGGAGGCGGCATGAGCGATATGGGCGACATGGACAGGATGAGCCGCAGGGAAGGCGTTAAGGCAGGCGCAGGGATTGGTGAGCCGTCCAGGAAGAGCTACCTCAAGGGCGACGGCAAGTCCCAGATACCGCAGTCGATACTTCCAAGGCCCGGGATGGGAGGAGGCCCCGGTTTCGGAGGAGGAGCCGGCAGGCGCTTCATGACGGAGAAGGTCAAGGCGAAGGATGCAAGAAGGACTCTCCTAAGGCTGTGGGGCTACCTTAAAACGCAGAAGCTCGCCCTAATCGGCGTGTTCATCCTCGTGCTCTTAAGCTCGGTTCTCGCCCTTGCCGGACCCTACCTCATAGGCATGGGAGTGGACGCGATGGCGGCAGGGCCAGGTAAAGTCGACTTCAAGGCGATCATGAGGATATGCGTGCTTCTGGCCCTGTCATACATAGGAAACGCCGCTGCCTCCTGGCTTACCATCTACGTCATGTCTGCGGTCGCGGTGAGGACGGTGAAGGAGCTGAGGCGGGACCTTTTCGACAAGGTGCAGAAGCTCCCCGTACCTTACTTCGACAGCCAGCCCCACGGCGAGCTCATGAGCCGCCTGATAAACGACGTCGACAACGTGAACAACACGCTGGCTTCGGGAGTAACCCAGGTGTTCTCAAGCGCGATAACGGTCACAGGCTCGTTTGCCATGATGCTCTACCTGAGCCCGCTTCTTACGTTATTAAGCCTTGCGGCGGTGCCTTTGAGCATACTTGCGACGGGCCTCATCGCGAAGCGCACCAGGCGCTACTTCTCCAGGCAGGCAAGAGACCTAGGCGAGCTAAACGGCTTCATAGAGGAGACCATCTCAGGCCAGAAGGTGGTAAAGGCCTTCAGCAGGGAGGAGCCTTCCAAGGCCGAGTTCAGCGTGATAAGCGAGAGGCTGAGGCGCTCCGGGCTCATGGCCCAGATATACTCCGGCCTCATACCCAGGATCATGATAGTCGTTAACAACCTCTCCTACGCGCTTTGCGCTGTGACGGGAGGCGCCCTTGTCATAAGAGGCGCGATAACCATCGGCCTGGTCGCAAGCTTCCTAAATTACTCGAGGCAGTTCGCCAGGCCGATCAACGAGATCGCCAACCAATATAACCAGCTTCAGTCCGCGATAGCCGGGGCCGAGCGCGTCTTCGAGGTCATGGACGAGAGGGAGGAGGACGTCACCGGGACGTCCGGCATCCAAGCAGGAAGCATTAGCGGCGAAGTGCGCTTCAGCGAAGTCGACTTCTCCTACAGGAAGGGGACGCCGGTGCTTAAGGACGTGGACATTGAAGCCGATGCCGGCAGGACCGTAGCGCTGGTGGGTCCGACGGGAGCTGGAAAGACCACTGTCGTGAACCTTCTCATGCGCTTCTACGACGCCGACGACGGTATGATCGAAGTCGACGGCACCGACATACGGCAGTTCGACAGGCAGAGCCTCAGGCATTCCATAGGCATAGTCCTCCAGGACACATACCTTTTCTCTGAGTCGGTCAGGGAGAACATAAGGTACGGAAGGCTCGATGCCACCGACGAGGAAGTGGTCGCGGCAGCTAAGACCGCAAATGCCGACACTTTCATAAGGCGCCTGCCGGAGGGCTACGACACCGTGCTGAACGAGGACGGAGGAAATCTCAGCCAGGGGCAAAGGCAGCTCATCGCAATCGCAAGGGCGGTTCTTGCCGACCCCTCCATCCTCATACTCGACGAGGCCACAAGCAGCGTCGACACCAGGACGGAAGTATACATACAGAAGGCGATGCTGGAGCTCATGAAGGGGCGGACGAGCTTCGTCATCGCACATAGGCTCAGCACGATCAAGGGCGCCGACGAGATATTGGTCATACGAGACGGCAGGATCGTCGAAAGGGGAGACCACAGAAGGCTAATGGAGCTGAAGGGCTTCTACTATGGCCTGTATGCAAGCCAGTTCAGAAGGCACGAGGCGCTTTCCGCGGGCATCTGATCGGCGGGAAGGCTTATGCAAGGATGCATAAAACAGGCTTCCGGGGGTTATCAAGGGCCCTCAGGGCTGATAGAATTAAGTCATTGCACCTGACCTTTCCTTCCGAGGATGAAGGGGATGGCAGGTAGTACCAAGAAGCGGACGGAAGCTCGATGAAGACAAGCCTGATAGCGGACCTCGCCCTGGTTTTCATATGCATCATCTGGGGGACCACATTCGCCATCGTGAAGAACGCGCTGGCTGTGGTCGACCCCATCCTTCTCATCGCCCTGAGGATGATAATCGCCGCGATAATCGTAACGTTCATCTGCTGGAGGAGAGGGCTTCTCAAGCGCATGGGCGGCGAGACCTGGAGGTCTGCGGCCGTAGTCGGGATATTCGTATACATGGGCTTCGTGCTTCAGACCATCGGCCTAAGCCTCACGACAGCGTCCAAGACCGGCTTCATAACCGGCCTTGCGGTGGTGTTCACCCCGATGCTTTCTCCCTACATCCTGAGGAAGAACCCCGAGTGGTACTCATGGGTAGGCGTGGCAATCGCGGTGTTCGGCCTGGGGATGCTCTCCCTTGAGGGCTGGCAGATGCCGTCCATCGGCGACTTGTACGTGCTGGGCTGCGCCTTGTGCTTCGGATTCCAGATAGTGCTCCTGGAGAAGTACTCTCCGAGGCTAAACGGGATGCTCCTGTCCATGGCCCAGTTCATATGGATCGGGATGCTCGCCCTGGTTACTGCGGCGCCCAAGCTCCCGCAGGTGAGGGACTTCTCGACGGGGACCTGGATTACGATACTTTACCTTGGCGTCATGGCGACCGCGGTGTGCTTCGTGGTGCAGACCATAGCCCAAAGATATGTCCCTGCCATAAGGGCTGCGCTCATAATGCAGACAGAACCCATAATCGGCGTGCTGTTCGCCTGGCTTCTGCTGGGCGAGGGATTGAACCTCAAGCAATGGTTCGGTGCCGCCTTGATCCTGGTGGCCGTGGCGGTCTGCCAGTACGGCGACTACCGGAAGTCCAGAAAGGAGAGCTTCGATGTACCTTTTGGAAAGGGCCCTGGAACGCGCAAGCCGGCTTGGGGCCTCATTCGCAGACGTGAGAAAGGTGATGAGGAGGAGTCAGGGGATCTTAGTTAGGAACGGCTCGATCGAGCGCATCACCGAGGGGCTGGACGAAGGTTATGGGATAAGGGTGCTTGTGGACGGCGCATGGGGCTTTGCTGCCTCCAACATCCTCACGGAGGAGGAGGCGGTGAAGACCGCGGAGACCGCAGTGCAGTATGCCAGGGCGGCGAAGCCCTTCACGAAGCACGATGCGGCGATTGGCGAGACTTCGGGCGACATAGCGAACTGGCGCGCCCCCATGGAACTTGACCCCTTCAAAGTGCCCGTCGAGGATAAGGTGGCGCTTCTTATGAGGGCGTCGAAGGCAGCAGCTGCCGTCTCCCCGAAGGTGAAGCTGGTTAACGCGAACATGAACTTCCTTACGGAAAAAAAGCTGTACATGTCGACCGAGGGTGCAAGAATAGAGCAGGAGTTCACGGAGTCAGGAGCGAGCGTGGTGGTTACCGCAATAAGCGACGGCGACATGCAGAGCAGGTCGTATCCTGGAGCCTTCGGCGGCAACTTCGGCCAGGCGGGCTACGAGTTCGTGCTGAAGCAGGATCTGGAGAAGGGTGCAGTCAGGGCGGCTGAGGAGGCTGTGGCTCTGCTTACCGCCGAGCAGTGTCCGTCAGGCGAGATGACGCTCATCCTGCTTCCCGAGCAGCTGGCGCTACAGATTCATGAAAGCTGCGGGCATCCTGTCGAGCTCGACCGGGTCTACGGCACCGAGGCAGCCTACGCGGGCACGAGCTTCCTTACCACCGAGAAGCTGGGGGCGGGCTTCCGCTACGGCTCAAGCGAGGTGAACCTCTACCAGTGCAGCACGACGACCGGTGGCCTTGGCACATATGCCTACGATGACGAGGGGATGCCCTCGTGCATGACCGCGCTCGTTGACAAGGGGGAGTTCGTAGGATATCTCACCGGAAGGGAGTGGGCAAGCAGGCTCGACCAGCAGTCCAACGCCGCGATGAGGGCCGACGGTTGGTCCAGGACCCCGATAGTCAGGATGACCAACGTCTGCCTCGCTCCGGGCAAGGAAACACTGGAATCGCTTATCGCCGGCACGGAAGACGGCATCATGATGACCGGCATTAAGAGCTGGAGCATCGACGACAAAAGGGTGAACTTCCAGTTCGGCTGCGAGATAGGCTGGCGCATAAAGGGCGGGAAGGTCACAGGTCTTGTGAAGAACCCGACTTACACCGGCATAACGCCTGAGTTCTGGGGAAGCTGCGACGGCATCGCGGGAGAGGATGAATGGGTCCTGTGGGGCGTGCCCAACTGCGGGAAGGGCGAACCGCTTCAGGTCGCCCACGTAGGGCACGGATGCGCGCCCGCGCGCTTCAGGAACGTGAAGGTAGGTGTCGGCAGATGGTAGGAAGGCAGATAATCGAGAAAGCCGTGCTCGATGCCCTGAAGTCAGTCAGAGGCGCAGAGGCCGAAGTCGTCGCGGTCGACACGGAGATAAAGCTTGCGAGATTCTCAAACTCCGAGATACACCAGAACAGCGTGCTGTCGAACACGGATTTCACGGTGAGGGTGGCAAGGGGCCAGAAGGTGGGCGTCGTGCGCACGAACCACCACGAGGACCTCATCGATGCTCTGAGAAGGGCATACGACATAGCGGGGCAGCTTCCGGACAACCCGAACTTCGCCGGTATGCCCGGGCCGAAGGCTTACGAGAAGGTGGACTCGTTCAGCGATCATACGGCCCGCTTCAGCGGCAGGGACATAGCCGAGGCGGCAGGCGTTGCGATAGGCCTTGCGGACAAGGCAAAGGTGAACGGAAGCGGAACGGTCCGCACGTCTGCGGCGGGAACAATGGTCGCCAACACCAATGGCGTGCTGGCCTATAATATGGGAACGGCAGCCTATTACAAGGTAGTGGCGATGAGCGCAGCAGGCGGCTCCGGCCTGTGCGACCAGGTGGCGGTGGATGTAAGGAACCTGGATTTCGCGAAGACGGCGGCAGTAGCAGTGGACAAGTGCGTAAGAAGCGCGAACCCGCAGCTGATAGAAGCTGGGGAGTATGAAGCAGTTCTTGAGCCGGATGCCGTAGCCACAATACTGCACATCCTGGCGATGTGCGGGATAAACGGGATGAGCTACGTCGAGGGGAAGAGCTTCGCATCCGGCAAGATTGGCGAGATGGTGACAAGTAGTCTCATAGACGTGACCGACGACGGCATAAGCCCGGACACGATACAGATGCCCTTCGACTACGAGGGACAGCCCAGGCAGAAGGTGGATATCATCAAGGGCGGGCGAGTGACCGGCATGCTGTTCGATTCAGCATCGGCAAAGCTTGCAGGGACGCAATCAACGGGCCATGCCGTGCCCCCGGGCGCGATGTTCGCGGTCCCCGCGATGCACCTGAGGCTGGGTGCCGGTGATTCTGATGTGGAAAGCATGATCAAATCCACCAGGAAGGGCATATTCGTGACGAGGTTCCATTACGTGAACCCGATACATCCCATCAAGACCATGTTCACCGGGATGACGAAGGACGGAACCTTCCTCATCGAGGACGGAAGGATTACGAAGCCGCTTAGAAACCTGCGCTTCACTGACTCCATACTAGACGGCGTGTTCAAGAACGTGGAGCTTATAAGCAGGGAGAGGAAGCTCTTCGGAGGCGATTCGAGCATCCCGAGCGGATATCTCGCGCCGTCGATTAAGACTGGGAAGTTCAACTTCACGGGGTCCACAGACCACTAGAAAGGGCGATACAATAATCTGCGCCTGCCTCGGATAATGTACCGGGGCAGGCTTTTTTTGTTCTCCTAGACATGGATGTGAGTACAGATATCGTTTGCAAAATTCCATGTATGTTTGCATTATTCTTTTGTAAAAGTGTGAAGACGGACATATATTCATTGGAAACCTTGCGCCAAGCGAATGAAATGTGAGCTTGTTTCGAGCTGATCATTATCCTGACTTCAGCATGATCAAAAGGCGCAGGCAGGAGTCAATGAGAGGCTACAAAACGGCTAGTGTACAGGGAAAAGGACAGCAATCTCATTTTTCCAGGCATAAAATGTGCTTGGGATGGAACTTTATAACACTTGCAGTGTAGTTGCAACAAGTGACAGACAGAGCATCGGTATCTATGTGCCATCTAATAACAAGGTCATCTTATGGCAGTGCAGCCAACAACCGGTTTTGCCAGCGCATCTTACCATAATCAGGAGGCTGGGCTGACGATGGGTTGCGCCTCCCGATGGGACAATTAGTGTGCAGTTGATCTTGTATAAATAAGAACAATTAATAAAAGAAGCGGTTTTGGGGGTATTTTGTATGAGTAGAATCTGCAGAATCTGCGGAGCTGTCTTGTTAGCAGCAATGCTGTTCACGCTGGCAGGCTGCGAAGGCAGAAGGTACTTGACAGTAATCGGAAATGACTTCTTCCCGACTGAAAAAGGTTATGAGAACGAGCACTTAATCATCGATATCTCGTTAAGCGGGAATGGGATTTCCTTGAGTATTGCGAATAAGACAATCTATCCTGCTA
>CAZJHY010000039.1:0-12871 GCA_964545975.1 uncultured Clostridia bacterium
AGAAGATGTTCGCATTCGTAGTAGTGGCAATGTTGCTGCTCGCAATACCGGCAGCAGCCGCTAACTACAAGCTCACCGGCACCTTCAAGGGTGGCTACGACTATACCAATGGCTCGGGCACTGACAACCTCAGCCTCACCCTCGCATTCAGCTTCGACGAGGCCGGCCTTCTGACGGCATACGCCCCGTTCGCTTGGACCACCACTCCTGGCATCGGCGCCGGCTGGTGGGCGAAGTTCGCAACTGAGCCCCTCAACGTGATCATAAGCGACAACAGCACCACCGGTTACAAGTGGACCGGACTGGAAAGCACCTTCTCGATGAAGGTAGGCGTGTCCGCCGACAGGTATGCCAAGGTGTGGGGAAACGTCACTCCCAACCTCAGCTACGCAGCGGAAGCAGTAGTCGACAACGCTGGCCCGTACGCAATTGACGCCCAGCTCGCCGCCAAGCTGCCCCTCGGCCTCACCCTCACCACTGACTGGCTCTGGCATGGAGCAACTAAGGACATGGGCCTCGCAGTAGCCCTCACCGGCGCTGTGCCCGTAATCGGCGGCAACTTCAAGGTAGCGGTAGCGAACCTCGCTGACCTCGACCTTGGACTCGTACCTCCCGTGTACTTCTGGAATACTGACGATGCGATGGCATTCGCAGCATACGCCGGCGTGACCGCTATACCGGTCGGCCCGCTTATGATCGACGAAGTATCCTATAAGATGAGCATGGGTGGAGTAGAGGACGACCTTCTCACCAATGGCACTTTCTATGAGAAGGACCTCCAGGAAGTCACCACCAACGCAACCCTGAAGCTCGCCCCCGTAACCGTTATCTTCAAGAACGGCGTATGGTTCGAGAGCTTCAACGTCAACGGCGGAAACAACGCCAACCTCGACGTAGCAGTCGGCCTCGGCCCGCTCACCCTCGGCCTCAACGTAGACTCCAAGCTCAACTGGGACGGCGGCTTCTGGCACGCCGAGAAGGCTGAGCTCAGGGCTGACTACGCTGGCGTCATCGGCAAGCTCGGCGGCAAGGTCGGTTATGACTCCAACTGGGACGGCGTAGGCAAGTATGCCCTCGACGGCACCGCTGCCGACAAGGTATATGGAAGCGCCTACTACGATGCCCCGTTCGGACTGCACGCAGATGTATGGGCCAGCTACAACCAGAAGGGCACCAACACTGCAATAGCAGGCATCTACACCAAGTATGAGAACAAGTACACAACCATCCCGTTCATCGTAGACATGAACGTACTGCTCGCAGGCCGCTTCCAGTTCAAGTGGACTGAAGTCCCGACCTACGAGTATGACCCGATCGGTTTCCTCAAGGTTGACGCCACGATCGACGGCCAGTGGAGCGCCGGCATGTTCTTCCTCACCAAGGAAGAGGGCAGCCCGAAGCTCGCCTTTGATCCCATCGTCAGCGTATACGCCAAGTACCTCGCGACCGATAAGGTCACCGTCACCGGCAGGGTAACCTACCGCGGCATGAACCTCTTCTCGGGCGGCGGAACCAGCGTAGCCCCCCACAGGGTGTACGCTAAGGTGCAGGGCGACATAAAGATCAGCGACAATGCGACCGCTGGCGTGTACTGGGGCAAGTCCGGTTACGCCGGAGTAGCTGATGGCACTTCAGAGTACGGCAGGCCTTGGGGCGCTTACTACGCCTCCGTCGGCGATATGTACTGGGATACCTTCGGCGCAAACTTCACAATCAAGTTCTAATCAGCGCATTAGAAGATGGAAGGGCTCCTTCGGGGGCCCTTCTTTTTTTGCCGAGGGGATGAGCTTCCGAAGCTTTCGTGCTAATCGGTAAACTTGCAAATAGGGCCTCCTTATGGAAGAATTGATTAATACCCAGGAGGGATGACTGCATGAAGGTGATAGGGCTTACCGGCAGGAGCGGTTCAGGAAAGACTACCTTGGCTGTCGAGCTCGGCAAGCTAGGGGCTATGATCCTTGACGGCGACAGGATAGCGGCAGATCTGCTGCTTCCAGGAAGCCCTGCTCTTAGCAAAGTGCTGGAGACCTTCGGATACGATTACCTTACACCATATGGCTACCTGGACAGGAAGGCCCTCGGAAGGCTCGTATTCAATGACGGCAGTGCGCTAAAGAAGCTCAATGAGATAACTCATCCCTTATTCAAGGACAGGATCTCTGCCATGCTTTATGAGTCAGGCAGAAGCGGAGAGGAGCGCTGCTTTGCCGTGCTTGATGCGGCGGTGCTCTACGAAGCGAAGCTGGATTCCCTCTGCGACCTGGTTGTCGCCGTGCTCTGCGACGAAGGCACCATGGCTGGCAGGATCTCGCTCAGGGAGGGAATAAGCAGGGAGGAAGCTGAGGGAAGGATTGCGGCGCAGAGGGCGATGAAAGGCGATTACGAGCTGATCGCTAAATCGGACATAGTGGTCATATCTAGGCGGGATCCTAAGGAAATGGAGACTTGGGCGAGAAGGATTCTTAGAATAGCCGGGGGATTATAGATGTCAAAGGACAGAAGCAACGGGAAGCGGTCAGTCTATGCCCTGCTTGCATTCAGGGCCATCGTTGTGGTAATAATCGCAGCTTTCTTCCTATCGGGGCTGCCCAACAGGATTACTTATCCGAAGATCCACTGGGAAACGGCGAAGGAGTACGCGGTAGCGTTCGGGCTGGACCCTTACCTTATCATGTCCCTGATGAAGGTAGAGAGCAACTTCAGGGTCAACGCCAAGTCAAAAAGCGGTGCGATAGGGCTTATGCAGGTTATGCCTGAAACGGGCAAGTGGGTGGCTGGGGTGCTTGGCACGGGCAGCTACTACGACAACATGCTCCTTGACGCCCACTTCAACATCATGATCGGTTCCTGGTACATAGACCACCTTCTTGAGATCTATGTCGAGCCGGCTGCAGCAATCGCCGCATACAACGGAGGGATGGGAAACGTTGATGCCTGGCTCAAGGCGGGGACTTGGTCAGGGAAAGCTGAGGATGTCAAGGACATCCCTTTCAAGGAGACGTCCGACTTCGTAAGCAAGGTGCTTAAAACATGGGAGATGTATGCATCGACTTATGGCGCAGTCGAATGATATATGCAAGCCTGCATATCATTAACGCTTCCTCTGTGAATCCATCTTCAGAAAGTGTATAATCTCTTTAGTTTTATTGTCCAAGTCACCTATGGGGGAGAAGAATGTCGACTTCTAAGCACATTTCGACTTTGAAGGAAGTAAGGGATTTCGACCCCGGTAAGAGCAGGGGACTGTTCTCAGCAACGCATGATGAGATAAAATGCGGGTTAACAACCGACGTGTATTTCGTTAAGACGAGAGAGATACTTGCCGATATGGGCCTTGATAATACATTGGTTACAGCGGAGGTCTTCCCCCGCGATGAAGGCATAATCGCAGGGGTGCCGGAGGTTCTCGCCCTGTTTGAGGGAATGGAACTTGAAGTATGGGCCCTTCCAGAAGGGCAGGGCTTCAAGGCTAAGGATACTGTGATGAGGATCATCGGAAAGTACTCCGACTTCGGAATATACGAAACTGCGCTTCTTGGCATATTGGCAAGCTCCTCCGCCTGGGCGACGGCTGCCCGCAACATCAGGCAGGCTGCTGGCGACAAGGTCTTCATAAGCTTCGGGGCGAGGCACCTCCATCCGGCGGTAGCTCCCGTGATGGAGCGGGCTGCCATAGTTGGCGGGGCTGACGGGGCGAGCTGCATACTGGGTGCGAAGCTCATGGGCACCGAACCGAAGGGGACATGCCCTCACGCAGTATTCCTGGTGGCCGGCGACACTGTGTCAGTCGCAAGGAAGTATGATGAGATAATGCCCTCTACTGAGGCCAGGATCATCCTCATCGACACATTCAGGGACGAGGCCGAGGAAGCCTTGAATGTAGCCATGGCGCTTGGGGAGAACTTGACGGGCATAAGGCTCGACACTCCTGGTGAGCGCGGCGGGGTGACGCCTGGGCTAGTGAAGGAAGTAAGGGCGAGGCTCGATCAGGCGGGGTTCAGCCATGTGCAGATACTTGTTTCGGGGGGCCTAAACCCTGACAGGGTGAGGCTGCTCTCCGATGCGGGAGCCGATTCGTTCGGCGTCGGCAGCTACATCTCAGCCGCAAAACCGATAGACATGACGATGGACATCAAGGAGATTTCTGGGAAGGCTATAGCAAAGAGGGGAAGGATACCCGGGCGCATTGAGAATCCTGGGCTCGTTCGCTTCATATAAAAGACCGGAGGGAGATCGATGGCGGAAAGACTGCTTGAGGTAGAGGACCTCAGGACATACTTCTACACCGAAGACGGTGTGGTTCCGGCGGTAGACGGGATAAGCTTCACGCTGGACAAGGGCAAGACATTGGGCATAGTAGGCGAATCAGGCTGCGGCAAGAGCGTGACATCCCTGTCCGTCATGAGGCTCATCGCAAGCCCTCCCGGAAAGATCGTCTCGGGAAGGATAAGCTTCGAGGGTAAGGATCTCCTCAAGATCCCCGAGAAGGAGATGCGCAAGGTGCGCGGCAACGAGATATCCATGATATTCCAGGAACCAATGACCAGCTTGAACCCTGTATTCACCATCGGAGACCAGATCTGTGAGGCGATTCTTTTGCATCAGAAGGTCACGAAGAGGCAGGCCAGGCAGCAGGCGATAGAGCTTCTTAAGAAGGTCGGCATCCCTTCAGCCGAGAAGCGGGTGGACGACTACCCCCACCAGATGTCAGGCGGAATGAGGCAGAGGGTCATGATCGCCATGGCGCTTTCCTGCAACTCCAAGCTGCTCATCGCAGACGAGCCCACCACAGCACTGGACGTTACGATACAGGCACAGATCTTGGACCTGATGAAGAAGGTCAGGAACGACTTCAAGGCCTCCATAATGCTTATCACCCATGACCTGGGCGTTGTAGCGGACCTTGCCGACGACGTCATCGTCATGTACGCAGGCAAGATAGTCGAAAGGGCCGCTGTAAGGCACATCTACAAGAACCCGAAGCACCCTTACACACAAGGGTTGCTTGGATCGATACCAAAGCTCAATGAGGTCAAGGAAAGGCTTCATGTCATCGAAGGCACTGTCCCGAACCCCTTCTGCATGCCCGAGGGCTGCAGGTTCAACCCCAGGTGCCGTTATGCGAAGGACATCTGCATACAAAAGCAGCCGCCCCTTATTAAGGTTGAGGACAACCACGAGGCAGCCTGCTGGATGCTCACCGACTACAAGGAAACGGCGCCCTCGGGCAAGGAGGTATAGCGATGTCCACAACACCTCTTCTTAAGGTAGACAACCTCGTTAAGCACTTCCCCATAACAAGGGGAGTGCTTAGGAAGAAGCAGGTCGCGGCGGTGCGCGCCGTAGACGGCATCTCCTTCTATGTGAACAAGGGAGAGACTCTTGGCCTTGTTGGCGAGTCCGGCTGCGGCAAGTCCACGACAGGCAAGGTGATAATCAGGCTAGAGGAACCTACGTCAGGCACGGCCGAGTTCGACGGCCAGAAAATATTCGACCTGTCCAGGGAGCGCATGCGTGAGGTAAGGCGCAACCTTCAGATGGTATTCCAGGACCCCTATGCATCGCTAAATCCCAGGATGCAGGTCGGAGAGATCATCGCAGAGCCTCTCATCGTCCACAACCTCGTAAGCGGCAAGGACAGGGAGAGCAGGGTGGTGGAGCTTCTGGAGACGGTCGGTCTCAACGCCACCCATGCAAGGCGCTATCCCCACGAGTTCTCCGGCGGCCAGAGGCAAAGGATAGGAGTCGCAAGGGCACTTGCCGTGGATCCGCAGATGATAATCTGCGACGAGCCGGTATCCGCCCTAGACGTATCCATACAGGCCCAGGTGATAAACCTCCTGCAGGACCTGCAGAAGAAGATGGGGCTTACCTACCTGTTCATAGCCCACGACCTCTCTGTCGTGAAGCACATATCAAACAGGGTCGCCGTCATGTATCTCGGGAAGATAGTGGAGATGTGCTCGAAGGATGCGCTGTTCGAGTCGCCTCAGCACCCTTACACCGAGGCGCTTCTGTCAGCGATACCCGTGCCCGACCCGGATTACGCCAAGAACCGCATCATCCTTGAAGGAGACGTGCCGTCGCCGATATCGCCGCCATCCGGCTGCAGGTTCCACACCCGCTGCCGCTATGCGATGGAAGTATGCAAGGTGGAGGAACCTCAGTTCGTCGACCTTGGCGGGGCGCACTTCTGCTCATGCCATCTAAGGAAGCCTGCAAAGGCCTAATATCCTGTTGACAGGCACGAGGAGCTTATAGGATAATCTTTTTTGCAGTCAGTATTGCGGGAATGGCGGAACTGGCAGACGCGTACGTTTGAGGGGCGTATGGTTTACACCGTGTGGGTTCAAGTCCCACTTCCCGCACCAATATCGGGGAAGGCTGGGAAGCCTTCCTTTTCTTTTTCAGCCCGGGAAAGCAACAGGACGGCCGAAGCACGGCCGCCCTGAAAGAAGTCGTCTGTCAGCTAGTTTAAATCTTCTCGTGGATCTTCTCGAGGGTCATAAGCAAGGAATTGGCCTCCTCGTCGCTCAGGTAATGGAAGAAGTCCTTGGTTTCCGCAGTCATGGTGCGGTTGATCTTGCCCAGGACGTCGTTTCCCTTTCCGGTGAGCTTCACCAGGCAAAGGCGCCTGTCGGTCTCGCCGGGCTTCCTTTCTGCGATTCCCTTCGCCACGAGCCTGTCGACTACCGCTGTGGCTGCATTGGGGGCCACGGATATCGACTTAGCTATCTGCTTCATTGTCTTATATCCGTCGTTTCCGATAGCGCCTATGGTCCTGGCCTCGCCGAGGGTGAGATCGCCCATGCTCTTGTCCAGGGCTTTCTTCACATAGGACTTCTCTATCTTGTCCGAAACTTTCATGATGAGTCCGATGATCTGCTGAGAATCAGGTGTCTGCATTTTCAACCTCCTTATTATTCTACCTATGACATAATATCAGAAACAAATCGCAATTTCTCGATATTTTTTTACTTGTATCCGCGATAGAACATCAGTAAATTGGCATTAACTTCACTAATGCAGGAATCCATACATGAGCAGTAGAATTGAATATAGTCAGGAGGCGCAAATGGACACATCTACCGATGTACGCCAGAGGGCGGAGGATATATTCGAGTGCAAGCTCGAGGTGGGAGCAGCCCCTCAGTATGAGGCGGAAGCCGCGATTTCCGCGGATGCCTTCGTTATAAGGCCGACGGGAGCGAAGGCCATCCATCTTGAGCCAAGGCAGGTCTCGTCACTTGATATTGGGGCGACGGACCTAAGGCTTAATACCACGATGGGGCTCATCAGGCTGTTTATGATGGGCAGGAGGTTCGATAGGGCTTCTGAGCTGATATCCAGATGGTACGAGAGGGGAAAGCTCATGGATAGCCTGATGCCGGAAAAGCCCGAGGAGACCTTCGACGAGGTTCAGTACGAGCTGTCCAGGAAGGGCAGAAGGCTGGGAGCCGTGAGGCTGTATTCCACCTTCGCCTCCGTGACTGACTCGAAGAACGGGCATGTAAGGCGGATTCCCTTTTCGTACATAAGGGATATCCTGGATGAGGGCCTTTCAGTCAACATAAGGATGCTCAAGGGTCCCGACATAGCCATCTCCATGCTTGGAAGAAGGAAGGATGCGCTGATAAGAAGGGTGTCCGAGCTAAGGCAAGGGCTTGCTTCAAGCCTTGCCCGTGCAATAGGCGGGATGCTGGGCATAGATTCCGAAAGCGGACTTAAGATGCTGGGAGAATGCCTTCCGGATGGAAGGGGGATCATGCTCTGCGCGCTTGAGGGCAAGTCCTCCGAGATTGCGGCTTCAGTATCGGGCTTTCTGAGGGCAAGCAGGGTGGGGCCCCTCATGGATGCTGCAGACGAGGTCGCCATCGGTGCCAAGAAGGGCCTAGTGGGGGAGCTGGATGGCGATTATCTATGGATAGTAGCCAGAATTGGCCCGATTGCCGCCTTCGATGCGGTATCCGAAGAGCAGGAGTCTTCGAGGGCTGCCTATGTGTTCAGCTGCGACGGCGGAGGATTCCCGGGCTTCGTAGAGGATCTGAGCTGGGGGCTGACCAGCATAGGCTTCAGGCGCGAGCCTCTTTACCTTCCGGATGAGAAGCTTAAAGCGCCAGGCTATGAAAGCTACCTACAGGCGCTTGAGGATGTGCCTGAGCTAAGGCGGCTTAGGCAGCAGCTTGCATCAAGGGTGATACACACGGGAGAGAACTCCTGGGTGTCAAGGATACTGAAGATGGCAGGGAAGGGGCCGGAGGTGGATTGATGGCATTCTACAAGCATTTTTGCATGTACTGCGACAAGCTCATACCGGGCGATGCGAACATCTGCCCCTATTGCGGCGCGGACGATCCGTTCTCCGTAAGGTGCGCAAAGTGCAGGGCACCGCTGGAGAAGGGTTACGCCAAGTGTCCGTCCTGCGGGCTTGACCTCAAGGTTGAATGCCCTAAGTGCAAGGCCAAGGTGGCTTCATATGTCAAGCAGTGCCCCGAGTGCGGGGAATCGCTGCTCGCCACATGCATGAACGCCAAGTGCGGCAACAAGCAGCTTTATACGTTAACGGAGTGCATCAGGTGCAGAAGCAGGGTTTCCAGGTAAGGAGGTAGGTTCAGGTGCCCATGCAGTCATTCACGAGAAACTACGAGGACAACAGCACAGAAGCCGGATTCCAGTTCACGTTCTACTGCGACAAGTGCAACGACGGGTTCAAGACGAAATTCATTGAATCGCAGACATATAAGAAAGGTTCGATGCTTAGGGGCATCACCCGCGGCATCTCGATAGGCACATCCCTTCTGGGAAGGGGAGGCAACCTCAGCTGGAGCCTTGAAAGAGGAGCGGATGTGATTTCGGAGAGGTTCCACGGTATGTCGCCAGAGTGGCACAAGGAGCACGAGAGCGCCTTCGAGCTTGCCATGAACGAGGCTAAGGGCCACTACAACAGGTGCCACAAGTGCCGCAGCTGGGTATGCGAGGCGGACTTCAATGAGGAGGAGGGCCTTTGCACCGAGTGCGCACCTAGGCTCAACATCGAAGTCGCCGCAGCAAAGTCGAGGAAGATGGTGCAGGACATTGAAGAGGAAGCCCAGCAGACAAAGGTCTTCGAGGGGAAGATCGAATCAAAGGCCATAGTCTGCCCGGAATGCGGCAAGCCCGTTACCCAGGGGAAGTTCTGCGGCAACTGCGGTGCGCGCGTTGTGATGGACACTTGCCCGGCGTGCGGAGCCAAGGCTCAGCCCGGTGCCCGCTTCTGCAGCGAATGCGGGGAGAGGTTCAAGTAATCAGCTATCGCATGGAACTTTTCCGGAACTCAATCGTTCTATAAGGTGAGAGCGGACAAAGTGGATGCGAAACATGCGAATACCTCCCTTGAGGCGGGCAGCGAGCGGGGCTGCCCGCCTTTTATTATGCATGCGGTGACAATAAATGCATAAAAGCGGTATTATAAAGGTTGTAGTTACCAGCCCATGAGAGAGGAGTCCCGATATGGAGCTAAAGGAAGTCGTTATGCAGCTTTCGGACGCGTACGGCGTATCCGGGCACGAGGCCAACTCGGCAGAGCTGGTCAAATCCCTGTTCGCAGGCTTCGTGGACGAAGTCCGCGTAGACAGGATGGGAAGCGTCATGATGCTTAAGCGAGGCAGGAAGCCCGGCACGGCCAGGATAATGCTGGCTGCTCACTATGACGAGATAGGCATGATAGTAAAGCGCATCGAAAAGGGCGGGTTCATCAGGGTCACGCAGGTGGGCGGGATAGACCAGCGCATACTGCCCTCCATGGAGGTCACTGTGCACGGAAGGAAGGACATCCACGGGGTGTTCTCCGCATGCCCTCCGCACCTTCAGACCGACGAGGACAGGAAAAAGGCCTGGAAGATGGAGGAGCTTGTCATCGACTGCGGCTACTCAGAGGAGGAGCTCAGGAAGATAGTGCGCGTGGGCGACATAGTAAGCTTCAGGCGCAAGAGCATCGAGCTTCAGAACGGAAGGATAGCAGGCAAGTCGATGGACGACAGGGTGTGCCTTGCTGCCATCTGGCAGTGCGCGTCGGAGCTTAGCTCCATGCAGCATGACGCGGACGTCTATTACGTAGCCACCGTACAGGAGGAGATAACCTACGGGGGAGGCTATACTGCGACCTTCGGCATAATGCCCGACATCGGAATCGCAGTGGACGTCGGCTTCGGTACGATGCCCGGCGTCTCAGAGGAGGAAGGAAGCACACTTGGCGCAGGCCCGGATGCCGAGATTGCCCCGGATGTGAACCCCAAGGTCCTTGATCTCATAAGAAAGACCGCGAAGGACCGCGGCATAAGCCTTCAGCTTCACGTAAGCGGAAGACCCGGCGGCACAGACGCATTCCCCATGCAGGTCACAGGCGCCGGGGTGGCGACCGCTATACTAGGCCTTCCCGTAAGGAACATGCATACTAGCGTCGAGACACTGGACATCGAAGACGTGAAGAACTGCGGCAGGCTGATGGCCCACTTCTGCGCGGCAGTAGACAGTAAGTTCAAGGAGGGATTGACATGCTGCTTGAAAGGCTGAGCATGATCGGTGGCCTGCCGGGGCGCGAAGGCGATGTTAGAGACGCCATCGCCAAGGAGATCATGGACCGCGCCGATGAGATAAAGGTGGACACGATGGGAAACCTCATCGCCCTGAAGCGCGGCCGCAAGGGTGGAGCGAAGGTGATGCTCGCAGCCCACATGGACGAAGTGGGGCTTCTGGTCAAGTCTGTGGACGCAAGCGGCCTTCTTAAAGTGACATCCATCGGAGGTGTCGACCCAAGGGTTCTGGTGTCCAAGTCAGTACTCGTAGGAAGCCGCAAGCTCCCCGGAGTGATAGGCGCAAAGCCCATACACCTTCAGAGCAAGGACGAGCAGCAGAAGCCCATCGGACTTGACTCGTTGTATGTGGACATCGGGGCGAGGAACAAGGAGGACGCATCCCGCATGGCAGAGCCCGGAGACCCGATCGTATTCGACACCAAGTTCGAGAAGCTGGGTGCGGGGAGGATAAAGGGCAAGGCCCTGGACGACAGGGTAGGCTGCTCGATAATGGCCGAGGCCCTAAAAAGGCAGCACGACTTCGACCTTTACTGCGCATTCACCGTGCAGGAGGAAGTGGGCTTAAGGGGAGCGCAGATAGCGGCCTGGGGTATAGACCCCGACCTTGGGCTTGTTCTTGAGGGTACTACGGCGCATGACGTGTTCCCGACCGAGGAGCATAACAGCTCCACATTCCTGGGGCGCGGGCCCGTGATCGTCCAGATGGATGGAAGCATGTTCGCGGAGCCCAAGCTCGTGGCAAGGCTGGTTGAGGTCGCCGAGGCGAAGAAGATACCGTATCAGCACAAGACGACGATAAGCGGCGGCACCGACGCGGGAAAGATCCGCCATACGAGATCCGGCGTCCCCGCGACCGCGCTTTCTGTGCCCTGCAGGTATATTCACTCCCCAGCAAGCGTGATAGACGAGAAGGATTTCAGAAACGCCGGGAAGCTCCTTGAAGCATTCCTGGACAGCATTGACGAAAGGGGACTGCCAAGATGAAGGAACTCCTTGCGAAGCTGACTGAAGCTTTCGGCCCCTCGGGTGCCGAGAAGAGCATAAGGGACATGATAAGCGGAGAAGTGGCGAAGCTTTGCGACGACTTCAAGGTCGACAGCATGGGCAACCTTATCTGCGTGAAGAAGCCGTCCAAGCCCACAGCCAAATCGAAGAAGGTCATGATCTCCGCGCATATGGATGAGATAGGGTTCGCGGCGATGCATATTGACGAGAAGGGCTTCATCCGCTTCTCAAACATCGGCGGGCACAAGCCTCAGACCCTGATCGGGCAGAAGGTCGTCTTCGAAAACGGCACTGTGGGCTACTTCGGCGTGGAGAAGCTCGAGAGCCCCAACGACCTGACCTTCGGGAAGATGTTCATAGACATCGGCGCCAGGGACAGGGAGGATGCATTGAAGAAGGTCAAGATTGGCGACATCTGCGGATATGTAGGATACTTCTATGAAGCCGGCGAGAGGGCGATAAGCAAGACAATGGACGACAGGGCCTGCTGCGCCCTGCTGATCGAGGCGATGAAGGCTGTGAAGAACCCTAAGAACGAGCTGTACTGCGTCTTCAGCACGCAGGAGGAGCTTGGGTTAAGAGGCGCTAGGACCGCCGCTTACGGAATCGACCCCGAAATCGGCCTCTCGCTGGACGTAACCGGAGCCGGCGATACGCCCAACAGCCCTCCGATGAACATGGAGCTGGGCAAGGGAGCGGCGATCAAGGCTAAGGATTCCGGAACCATCGCTCACCCCGGCATTAAGAACCTTCTTATCGAGCTTGCAGAGAAGAAGGGCATCCCTTATCAGATGGAAGTGCTGGACGGCGGCACGACGGATGCGGCAGCTATACAGCTTACAAGGATGGGAGTGCCCAGCGGCACGATATCCATCCCTACCAGAAACCTGCACACCCCTGCGGAGATGATCGACATGAACGACTACGATGCTGCGCTTAAGCTTCTCATCGAGTTCATGAACGCGGACTTCTCGCAGATATAGGAGACCCATCAGGCGCCGGGTCCGCTTTGCGAGCCCGGCTTACGGTGCTATAATAACTAGGTAGCATTTTTCATTTGGAGGAAAGAAATGGACAGCAACAAGAAGCATTTCCGCACGGTCATATCCTCCGACCTCAAGTCGAAGGCCGTGGGCGGCGGCTGCAGGGAGTGCCAGACCTCCTGCCAGTCAGCCTGCAAGACCTCCTGCACGCTAGGAAACCAGGCGTGCCGCAAGTAGAAACGGCGAATATCCACGCCATCCGCCCCGCGCCCGAAGGCCTGAAGAGGAATTGGCACAGGTTTACGGCGA
>CAZJHY010000040.1:0-12821 GCA_964545975.1 uncultured Clostridia bacterium
CCGAGCATCTCGAAGAAGGTGCAGTGCCTGGCGGTCCTTCCTACGTTGTCGATATCGCCGGTCCTCACGCACTTCTGGCAGGTCGTGACCCTGGTGAAGTCCGGTTTTGCAGTGCCCAGGAAGTACGGCTTGAACGGCACCATGCCGGCTGCCGTAAGAAGCAGCGTCGCATCCCCTGTGGGAATAAGCGAAGCGGAAGGGAGCCTTCTGTGCCCCTTCCCCTCGAAGTAACTCATATACATCTCTCTTAGTTCAGACGTCTTCATCAAAGCGACCTCCGCACGGGAATATATACAGTTAACTTTATGTTTCGCAGGCAGATGATGTCAACTGCGCAAAGGGGCAATTGGCCTACTTTCCGCAGGAATGACCCTCATCCTCGTCGTCGTGCTCGTGCTCGTCCTTGACGATTATCGCCGAAGGGTCAATGCCGGGAACCGCGCCTGGGTTCTTCGTCAGGTAGTCCTTTATGGCAAGGTGCAGCGCGTCGGCTGCCAGGTTCGAACAGTGCATCTTGTTCGCAGGAAGCCCTCCGAGCCTTTCCGCCACCATCTTGTTGGTAAGCGATAACGCCTCTGTTATGCTCTTTCCCCTCATCATGTCCGTCACGGCTGAGGAAGTAGCGATGGCGGCGCCGCAGCCGAAGGTCTTGAACTTGATGTCCTCTAGAGTCTCTCCGCTCACTCTGATGGTTATCCTCATTATGTCCCCGCACACGGGGTTTCCTATCTGCCCTATGCCGTCCGGGTTCTCGATCTCGCCCATGTTCCTAGGATTCGTCAAGTAATCCATCACTATGTCAGTATACATCCCAGCACCTCATATCCATATATTCATATATTCTAATTATTGCTATTTACGCATTTACAGAACAGTTTCCAGCCTCGTCGCACACTTCTTTCCTTGCGCAGCTTGTCTTAATGTACAGAGGCGACATCTCCCTTAGTTTCGCGACGATTCCAGGGAAAACCTCGACCACCCTGTCGACCTCCTGCTCTGTGTTGAACATGCCAAGTGACATCCTCACCGAACCGTGGGCTATCTCGTGGCTGAGCCCGATTGCTAGCAGCACATGCGACGGTTCCAGCGATCCTGACGTGCAGGCCGAACCGCTTGATGCCGCGATGCCGTTTATGTCCAGATGCAGCAGGAGCGACTCCCCTTCAACGTACCTGTAGGAGATGTTCACATTCCCCGGTAGCCTCTTCGTCGGATGGCCGTTCAGTTTGGTGTCGGGGATGCTGCCCATGAGTCCGGTAATGAGCTTCTCCCTGAGCTTGGCCAGGTGCGCCATCTGCTCCGGCATCTCCTTGACTGACAGCTCCAGCGCCTTTGCCATCCCCACGATATTAGCAACAGACTCGGTTCCGGCCCTGCGCTTCCTTTCTTGGGCCCCTCCGGTGATTTGCGCCGAGAGCCTAACCCCGGCCCTTATATACAGACCGCCTACACCCTTCGGCCCGTTGAACTTGTGGGCGGCGAAGCTAAGCATGTCAACGCCCATCGCCTTCACGTTAACGGGTATGTGCCCTACGGTCTGAACTGCGTCGGTATGGAACAAGACGCCCTTCTCGCGGCATATGGCAGCGATCTCCCCGATGGGCTCAATAGTGCCGATCTCGTTGTTGCCGTGCATTATCGTCACAAGCCCTGTGTCGGGCCTTATCGCCTGCCTTACCGACTCCGGGTCGACCATGCCGTACTCATCTACCGGCAGTATGGTGTATTCATAACCCCTCTTGGCGAGAAGTTTCACGGTATCATACACGGCGTGATGCTCTATCGCGCTTGTTATGATGTGCTTCTTGCCGTAGGCTTCCATGGCTCCTCTTATGGCGAGGTTGTCCGCCTCGGAGCCTCCCCCGGTGAAGATTATCTCAGCCGGTTCGGCACCGATGGCCTGGGCGATCGAAACCCTTGCCTCCTCCATGGCCTTCTTCGCGATCCTGCCGAACCAGTGTATGCTCGAAGGGTTGCCGTATACTTCAGTAAGGTAGGGCATCATGGCATCAAGTGCCTCCCTCCTTAGCGGGGTCGTCGCGGAGTTGTCGAAGTAAATCCTGTCCATAGAGATCTTCCTTCCTACAGCATGTCCTTTAACGTTGAGCTGTCCAAAATGTCGTTTATGCCGGCTGTTATCTTGACCCAGACCGGGTGCACTGGGCACCCGTCGAACCTGTCGCAGGCCTCCCCGCCCAGGCAGTCGCATAGCGCTATAGGCCCTTCTAGGGCGCTTACAATGTCCCCGAAGCTGATCCTTGCCGGTTCCAGTGATAGGCTGTAGCCTCCTGACGGCCCTCTTGTCGCGCTTACCAGCCCGGCCTTCCTCAGCTGCCCCAGAAGCTGCTCAAGGAAATTTTCGGGTATCTGCTGGTCCTGCGCTATGGAACGCATGGACAAAGGACCCCTGCCGTATGCCCTGGCAAGTGCGTACATGGCCCTTATCCCGTATTCAGTCCTCGCCGTTATCTTCATATCTTATATCCTACTAATTAAGTCGGAAACAGTTCGAGTATATGCCGCATGTGTTCAGGTGTCAACCTTTTTCGCGCTCACAGGCGTCCTTTCTTGGTCCCTATCGCGCTGTGTTATCCTTAGAGAAAAGCATTCAGGAGGGCTCATGACGGAAACAAACAGAATCGAGCTTCACATAGACGGGATCTCCCATGAGGGCGTAGGAGTCGCAAGGCACGAAGGGCAGGTAGTCTTCGTTGACGGGGCCCTGCCCGGCGAGGATGTAATCGCCGAAATTACTGGCGAGGCGAAGTTCTTCATCAGGGCTGACGCAAAAGAGATACTCACTCCTTCACCGGACAGGGTGAAGCCCTTCTGCCCACATTACGGGGAGTGCGGCGGCTGCTCCCTGCAGCATGTGAGCTACGAGGCGGGCCTTTCGATGAAAAGGCAGGTGGTAGAGAACGCATTAAGGCGCATCGGGAAGCTGGATGATGCGGAAGTGCTGCCTGTAATCGGGATGGATGACCCCTTCCGCTACAGGAACAAGGCGGAATACAGGATCGAGCACTCGGATAGGGGGATAATCGCTGGCTTCAGGCGGAGATCATCCCACTCCTGCGTCGACCTCAAGGAATGCTCAGTTGTCGATCAGAAGAGCTTCGAGGTGCTCTCGGCGCTTCGCGGCGAATTAAACCAGCTTGTGGGCTTAGGCGCTGCTGGCATCAGGCATGCTGTCATCAGGACCGGAGCCTCGGGCAAGATGATGCTCTCCCTTGTAAGCGCCGCTCCTCCCGTCCCGACGCATGTGAAGCTGGCCAATGCGCTTTCGGAGAAGTTTCCCGAATTGATCAGCATATATCACAGCCTGAACACCAGGGACTCCGGTGAGGCGATGGGAAGAAGGAATACCCTTCTTTTCGGCGTGCCGAAGATCGAGTGCCTGGTAGGCGGCTTCTCGCACATGCTCTCCCCCACCTCGTTCCTGCAAGTGAACAGCACACAAGCCGAGAAGCTGTACGTAAAAGCCATCTCCCTTGCCGGCCTTGAGGGCACGGAGGCCGTCCTTGATATCTATTGCGGCATCGGGACGATCACATTGATGCTAGCCAAGGCTGCGTCCAGAGTCCTCGGCATAGAGTATAATCCTGAAGCCATCAGGGATGCCGAGGCGAATGCGGCGCGAAACGGCATCGATAATGCATCGTTCATGGTCGGTAAGGCCGAATTTCTCATAGGCTCTAACAGAGCGAAGGGCTTCAAGGCCAAGGTGGTTTTCCTGGACCCGCCGCGGGCAGGTTGCGAATCCGCAGTATTAAGCGGCATCTCGGCAATGGGCATCGAGAAGATAGTTTACATCTCATGCGACCCGGCCACGCTGGCCAGGGATGCCGGAAAGCTTGCCCAGATGGGCTACAGGATAAGGTCAGTCCAGCCTGTGGACATGTTCCCGTTCACTTCGCATGTTGAGACGGTAGTACTGATGTCAAGAGTAAAAGAGTAGGGACGCAGAAAGCCCAGTTTAAGCCATTTGTGTGTTCTTGCCTTCGAAATCAGAGAACGGAAAATGTGTTTTTTCGCTTTGCGGGAACATGTCAAAACAGGCTTAACCCCTTGCGAGTGGTCAGGATAGATGTTTTGAGTTTTAGGACCTGCCGAGAGGTCAGTATTTGTCCTGTCTAGGGAGAAACTAATAGATGCATTACATTTCACAAGAGAGAATGCAATCATAAAAAAGATGAAAATCGGCTTCAAATTCAATTTAGACTGCTTATCGTAAATGCAGTTTTAAGATTATGGAATTATTCCCAGAAGTTTTCATCGCACTATGCAACAAGACTAGAGCCAATAAAATGTGAAGATTAAATAATGAAGCCGGAAGATATTTACGTAATTGGCCTGTTATCTAATCTACGGAGGTATTGACTATGGAAGAAACGATAAATCTCTGTTGGTGGCAGGCATTGGCTTAGTTGAATTTTTGGCGGCGATACCGGCCGGTTTGGCTGCGCATCTTTCGCCTCTTCTCACTGGAATTGCTTCCGCACTCGGTTCAATGATTGGAGCGTTGCTTTTTATCATTATTGGAGATCGCTTGCGCAACTGGCTGATGAAGAAAAAAGCACAACAGAGTAGAGAAAGAGGGACCATTTACAAAGTCTGGGATTAACATGACGTGATTGGTCTCGGTATGCTGGCGCCCCTGATTACGGGTGCGCCCTTTGGTGCAGCCATTGGAGTGTCATTGGGAGCATCGCAAAAACGTCTTATTACGCATACGGCAGATCATTTTTCGATTGTAGGAAAAATTCTAAACTCTGCGCGTTTCATCGAAGCGGAGGATATGCTCACCGCCCGAAAATCCAAGCGGAACCCGCCACCTAAGGAGGTTGTGGACATCTTTGCCTCGTAATATTGTGGCGAGCCTTGGTATAGTTGTTTGGACAATCATTTTACCGAAACTGCGACCTGTGGCATCTCCGTTCTTGAAAGCGTCCATGTATAGAAGACCAATTTGATCGCTCTTGCAAAGCTGTTAGGTAAGAATACATAGAAAATGAAGGAGGAAAATGATTATGAAAGAGGAGAAGATGCTGGCATATATATTGGATTCACTCCCGTACCCAATTCTTTTTGTAGATACTGAACATATTATTCGGTTCTTAAACAAAGCCGCCAAATTTCATTATTATGAAGTTCGAGGCTATGGTGATTTGACGGGGAAGTCATTGTTTGACTGTCATAATGATGCATCCAAAGAAAAAATAATGGCAGCCGTTGAAAAACTGAAAAACCATTCAAACGAAGTATATCTGGGCACTAGTGTGAGCAACCAACGGATATACTTAAATCCTGTTCGTGACGAAGAGGGTATTTTGATTGGGTACTTCGAGCGATTTGAGCTCAACTTAAGAATTTGAAAATGACCTTGAAATGGAGTGAAGTTATAGAAAATGAAAAACCGAAAATGACAGTTACAATGATTCCGGTCAAATCACAGGGATAGAAATGGTCGCGGTATATTACCGCGTTAGCACGACACATGAAGCGCAGGAAGAAAGCTTGGATATCCAAATAAAAACATCAATCAAGTTGTGGCAGATAATCCCAAGTGGATGCTCTATCTAGCCTATATTGACAGAGATCCGGGCGGAAATGTTTTTGGCCTGATTTCCAGAAGCTGATCTTCAACTGCTTTGAAAAATAGAATTGATATAGTTCTTGTAAAAAACCATCAGCCGCTTCGCCCGCAATACCGTAGACTTGCTTAAACGGTGAGCAGACTCAAAGGATTGGGAATAGAAGTCATTTTCATCAAGAGAATTTACGCACCAGTGAAGCAGATAACGATATGCTTATCTCTGCCCCTGGCGCAATCGCTCAGGCTGAAAGCGAGTCAACAGGCGAAGCTATAAAATGGGGGAGCTTGTCCCGGTTGTAGTACCAGGCTTGATGTAATTCTTTCGCCTATGGAAACATAATGATTGTTAGTTGTAGACCTCAAACAGCTTCATGAGCAGAAAGGTCATCACCTGCACCAGCAGGATGAATACAGGACGAGCAGCCCCCCTCAGGTAAGGGCTGAAGCCGGGGAAGCATCCTTCAGAGAGTCGGTCTTCGATAGCTTCTCTGGAGTTCACTGTCATCGGTTCATTCATGTTCATAACCCCTGATTGATATGACAAGCTAGATAATACGATCTACAAGCTGAAGTCCACATTCATCCGCATTTTTCCTGCTATGAACCGCAGACTCTCAACATGATTCCCCCCGCTGCCTTGCCCACATCCCAGGCAGTATCAATTCTGGGGATGCAAAATCGCTATCAAACGGACTGGCAGGTAGGATTCCAGCTTCGCTTAAGGAAGTAGACATTACACTACGAATAAGGGGGTAGCTTGCATGAGCGATGCTGCTTCAAACCCGGGAATATTGACAAAAGACCATCACATAGGTCTTATCAAGGTTCTTAGGGCTCGTTTCAAGGCCAACATGGCACGCCATGACGGAATAAAATGGGCTGATGTCCAGGCTAAACTTGAGGAGTCAGCCGGCAAGCTCTGGTCCCTGCACCAGATGGAGGCAACAGGAGGCGAGCCAGACGTAGTATCACTTAGCAAGGACTCAGGGGGGTACACCTTCCTGGATTGCTCCAAGGAGAGCCCGGAAGGACGCCGGAACACTTGCTATGACCAGGCAGCGCTCGATTCCAGAAAGCAGAACAAGCCTTCAAACAGCGCCATTGGTATGGCTGAGGCGATGGGTATATCAATACTGACTGAAGAGGAATACCGCAAGCTGCAGGAGCTAGGGGAGTTCGACACCAAGACATCAAGCTGGGTGAATACGCCCGAGAGCATAAGAAGGCTAGGAGGGGCGTTGTTTTGCGACCGGCGCTACGGATCCGTTTTCACCTATCATAACGGAGCTGAATCCTATTACGCAGCGAGGGGATTCAGGGGCCTTATAAGAATCTGAGCATCGCCCGGTAATTGCGATGCAGGAGTCAGAATGACTGATGCAGGAGGTATGGCACTTTGCGCAGCGACAAGGAGATCATGGGCCTTATCCTGGATGTAGCCAGAGAGGATGCAAGGATACGGGCTGCTCTTCTAGTAGGTTCCCGGGCCAATCCCAGCGCCCCTTCGGATTCTTACCAGGACTTCGACATTTCCTACATTGTTGATGACGTCACACCATACAGGAACAACGCTAAGTGGATAGAGGAATGCTTCGGTAAACCGGGCATCATGCAGATGCCGGATCTGATGGCTCCGCCGCCACCGGATGCTGATACGCATTTCGCATACCTGATGATCTTCGATGACGGAGTCCGGATCGACCTTACCATAAGCGAGAAGCCCGGCATCGATGAAGGCGAGCCTGCAATAACCCTTATCGATAAGGACGGGAGGCTAGCAGGTCTGCCCCATCCCGATGACAGTATATGGCATGTAAGGCCCCCCTCAGAGAAGCAGTACTCCGATTGCTGCAACGAGTTCTGGTGGTGCCTTAACAACGTAGGGAAAGGCATTGCAAGAGACGAGCTACCTTACGCAATGAGGATGCTTAATGTCTTCGTTAGGGACATGCTGGACGAGATGCTGGGCTGGCATGTCGGAGTGGATACGGGCTTTACAGCGTCGGTCGGCAAGTTCGGGAAGTACTTCAGGAAGCACCTGCCGGAAAGCATGTATTCCGCATACCTTAGGACCTATTCCTCAGCTCAGCATGAGCAGATTTGGGATTCGGTGCTTGCGGCCTGCAACCTGTTCCATGAAGCGGCGCTTCACGTGGCGGAGCATTGCGGCTTCATATACAATCAGGGCGAAGAGGACGCCATGAGGACTTACTTGAATAGTGTGAGGCACCCTTACTATAGCGGAAGGATATGATGGAGGGAAAGCCGTGACCGACAGGAAAGCGTTTTTCATGGACATGCCGCAGCTGTTCCCGATCTATCAGGCTCTCGAGGAGAGACTTCTGTAACGCTTCCCTGATATAACTGTCGATGTGCTGAAGACGCAGGTCTCGTTCGGCAACAGGCACCGCTTCGCGTTCATCTGGCTTCCTCCGAGGAAAATCGCCGGCAGGCCGGAAGCTTATCTGGTGCTCACTTTCGGACTTCCCTGCCGCATCGGCTCCCCAAGAGTAGTGGAGGCTGTCGAACCTTACTCAGGCAGATGGATGCATCATATGCTTTTTACGCCATAGACCGGTTTGACGAACAGCTGATGGGCTGGATAGAGCAGGCTTACCGGTTCTCGATGGAGAAAGGAAAGGCAGCCCTATGCTGATGAAAGATTACAGGCCAGGAGATGCGCTTCTTTTCGGCCGATATCCGCAGACTGAGGGTTCCTCGCTCCTGCCGATCAGCTGGAGGGTCCTTGACATAAGCGGCGACAGTGCGCTTCTGCTTAGCGCCCGTATACTTGATTGCAGGCGTTATCACGGCAAGAGCGCCTACATTAAGTGGAGGGACTGCTCTGATACCACCTGGCGCGACTGCGACCTAAGGGCCTGGCTGAAAGACGAGTTCTATGCTTCCACCTTCAGCTCAGCCGAGAAGTCGATGATTAAGCTTACGCTCTGCGGCGGAAATGGCACAGGAAGCCCTAACACGGACGACTATGCGTTCCTTATCAGCGCAGAGGAGGAAAGAGCGCACCTTGCAAGGCACGGAAAGCAGGTTATGAAGTCGGTGGGCACGCTATTTGCGAGGCTGCCCAAGCCTGACGGCTGCAGACTCTATGTCTACGACAAGTCGAATGAGGACAATTACACAGCAATGGACGGAAAGATGGCAGGATGCTCCTGGTGGTGGCTTAGGACTCAGGGAAACATGCCCTCCCGGGGCTGTTTCGTGGGCACAGGCTGCAGCATACGAAGCTATGAGAACGTAAGCGTCTCCCGAGCCGGCATAAGGCCTGCCCTTTGGATCGACGCATCATGGAGGCGGGATGTTAATGGAACAGATTGAGAGTCTGACCTGCACCGAATGCGGTGTCAGCCCTCTGGGCAACATGAGCTGCAAAGATATGCTTGACTGGATAATCGGGTGGGAAAGCGAGGATCAAGAGCTTTCTAAGGAGCACTTCAGGGCGGTCGCCTGCAACAATCTGCGGCACCCATCCCTTTTCAACGATGAAGCATTGCTCCAGCTTCTAGAGGCTTTCATGGAATACATGGACGAAGGCCTGGACGTTTCCGAAATCAGAGGCGAATGGAAGCCTTGTTCGGAGGCAACAGTAAAGTGCTGAAGAATACTTCCTCTGGTAGGACCTTCCTGAGAACTGGAGAATGACCATCGCTGATGTGCTCCCAAGACAACTCCCAAGATTCAGCCGCTAGGGTGCGCACTTAGGCAGATGCCCTGCGTTCCGAACTTCAATGATCTGAAGTAGCAAGCAGCAGCCAGCCCAGCGTTCGCCTTCAGTAATCCATACTTTCAAGGGAGGAATTTGTTTGCCTGAAATAAGAAAGATCGAAGAGTCCCTGAAGCATCATAACGTACCTGGAGACATCACGGAATCTGTGCTTCGCCACGAAACTCCGGGACCTTGCCTCGGGAAAGCTGCTAGGGCCAGGCGCCTAGTGCAGGTCATCGACAGGATGGATGCCAGTTTGGAAAGGGAGCTTCTGGTGGATATCATGGGCTGGTGCGCCTGTTGCAAGGGCGGCAGCAGGGAGACCGACTGTAAAGCTTACAGGAAGGCGACCGCCGGATCCGACCTTAAGTCCAGGATTGAGGGGCTGTCATCGGTGAGATTCATGGGAAACCCGAAGCTGAACAGCGACGGTACAATCTCCGCCTGGATAAGCTGGAAGGCAAAGGACAGGTACCTGTGCCCGTGCCCCTGCTTCTCGGGCCTTCAGCTTTCCGAGCCGGTGTCCATTACCTACTGCCTGTGTTGCGCCGGGCATTTCCTTCATCACTACGGAAACGCCCTGGGTGTGAAGCTTACAACAATCGGTGTGATATCCTCGGCATTGAACAGCAAAGGCGCGAGGCCCTGCGAGTTCGCCTACAGGCTTTGCAGCGGTGAAGATTAATGACTTCGGAGGATGCCATGCTTGAGAAGAAGGCGTATGCGAACGGACAGAAGGTATATGATTTGGCTGAAGGCAGGCTCACCTTCTTTTATAAGAACGGGTCGGTGAAGGCACAAGGACCTTACCAGGGGGAGCTTATGACAGGACAGTGGCGCTTCTACCGGGAAGGCGGTGAGCTCTGGCAGGTCGGCCACTTCCTTGATGGCGTGAAGGACGGAGAATGGATCCGTTACGGCAAAGATGGCTTGCTAGAGTACCGTGAGCGCTTCAAAGGCGGCAGGAAGGAAAAGCTGGATGGAAAGTAAGGCAGAAAGGCTCATTAGGGACGCATCCCGTTCAACGATTGCAGGGGACCACCTAAACGAGATGGGGATGCCGATGGAAACCTTGGACATCGAACTGACGAGAAGCCCAGAGCCTTGGACATCTTACAATGCCCTGAGGCATCTATCCGGCCTGCCTGATGAGGATCCGGAGATCAGTAGCGCAAAAGCGCTCATGCTTTCGCACCCGAACGTCGCTGAGCTGGTCGAAAGCCTTAGAGTCTGGCCAGGCAAGGTGATATCGAGCCACAAGAGCGCCTGGCAGCCTTATCACAGGCTCGCCTTCGCAACCGATATAGGGCTTACGGTTAAAGACGAGGACATGAAGGATGTCGTGAGAATTGTGATGGAGAGCTTCTCAGAGGAGGGCTTGCCCGAACTGCCGATGCCCTTGGAGGGTAGCTCCCGCGTCAGCAAGGCAGCGACGATGGCATGGGCGGCATGCGACGCCCCGACGACGCTATACGCCCTCTCTTCGATGGGCCTTTCAGACAATGCCATGGTCAGGAATGGGTTGGACTATCTTCTAAGCCTTGCAAGGCCCAACGGTTGGGGTTGCAGCGTATCTCCCAAGCTGGGCGGCTTCAGAGGCCCTGGAAAGAGGTCCGATCCGTGCCCATACGCCAACCTGATAATGCTGAAGCTGATTTCCGCCCACAAGGGGATCATCAATGGGTCTGAGGCGAGATCAGGCGTCGAATGCCTGCTTGGGCTTTGGGAGCGCAGCATGGAGGAGCATCCGTACATTTTCTGGATGGGTACGGACTTTCGAAAACTGAAGGCCCCGTTCATCTGGTATGACATCTTGCACGTGGCTGAAGTCCTCTCCCGCTTCCCGGTAGCAATCGGTGACCCCCGCTTCTTGGACATGGTGGGAGTTATAAACGGCAAGGCAGGCCCTTGCGGCATGTTCACCGCGGAATCGGCTTGGCTTCCATGGAGAATATGGGATTTCGGCCAGACGAAGCTTCCCTCATCATGGATCAGCCTGAGGGTCAGGCTGATTAATAGGCGCCTGGCTGGGTTAAGCAGCTAGCTCCCCCCTACTCCTCAGAATCGTGGCTGAATTGCCACTGGATGCCGTACTTATCCGTTACGTTGCCGTAGCATCTGCTCCAGAACGTCTCCTGAAGGGGCATTGTGACCTTCCCTTCATCTGCCATCCTGTTAAACAGCCTCTTCACCTCACCAACATCCTTAAGCACCAGCGTGATGCTTATGTTGTTGCCCACCTTGTGAGACCAGCCCTCCGGTATGTCGGAGAACATGAGGTTGACCCCCTCAATATTGAGGCTTGTGAACATGATGAGCCCTGCGGTATTCTCATTCACCTTGTAGTCTGGATCCGGAGGCGCATCTGCGAAGGTCATGAACTCAGGAATCGGCTTCCTGAAGACATCCGCGTAGAAGAGCACAGCCTTCCTGCAGTTTCCGTCGAAGTTGATGAACAGGCTAAGAGCCATGTCGCCACCCTCCTTTTTGGGGCTCTGTATCCGGCATTCATTTAGATTTCGCATAGCTCCGATAAAACCTTCCTGGAAATGAAAAATGCCGCCTCCTGTTGTATCCTAGATGCAGTGATGTTCCTATCGGCAAGGGGGTGTCATTTTGGACATCGGGACTAAGGACCTTCTTCTCGCCTTCGGTCTAACGATTTTCGCCGGACTGTCCACCGGAATCGGCAGCGCCCTCGCCTTCTACACCAAGAGGGCCAACCACAAGTTCCTTTCCGGCGCCTTGGGCTTCTCGGCTGGTGTTATGATTTACGTATCACTTGTGGAGATCTTCGCCAAGGCCAGGGTATCCCTAGACGAGTTCTATGGAAGCCCCAAAGGCTATATTGTCACCACCCTGGCATTCTTCGCGGGAATCGCCTTCATCGCGATCATCGACAGGCTGGTCCCCAGCGCAGAGAACCCTCATGAGGTTAGAGATGTCAGCGAGATCCGCTCGCCCAAGCCTTCAAGCTCGGCGCTTCTCAGGATGGGAATGTTCTCGGCGCTTGCGATAACGATACACAACTTCCCGGAAGGCCTTGCGACTTTCACAAGCGCCCTTCAGGACGCACGCCTCGGCATAAGCATCGCCGTCGCGGTCGCAATCCACAATATCCCCGAGGGAATTGCAGTATCAGTGCCGATTTACTTCGCAACCGGTAGCAGGAGGAAAGCCTTCCTCTACTCCTTCCTCTCGGGCCTTTCCGAGCCTGTAGGAGCAGTAATCGGTTATCTGCTTCTTATGCGTTACTTCAACCAGGCCATGTTCGGCATCATATTCGCGTCCGTCGCCGGCATCATGGTCTACATATCCCTGGATGAGCTTTTGCCCACCGCGGAGAAATACGGCGAGCACCATATCGCAATCTATGGGCTTATAGCAGGCATGGCCGTCATGGCGGCAAGCCTTATGCTGTTCGCCTGACAGGAGGACGTAAATGCCGGACAAAGGTAGCCTCAAGCAGGCTTATAAGCAGCGCAAAGTAGTAGGCGG
>CAZJHY010000041.1:0-12079 GCA_964545975.1 uncultured Clostridia bacterium
CCTCGGTGTATGCGACAAACGGCAAGTTCAGCGCAGTGTTCGGCTTCAAGTACGCGGGCATCGCGGTAGACGTCCTGAGCGCAAGCAACATAGAGATAACCGACGAGTACGGCGCTGTCATCGGAGTGGGCGACTACTACGAAGGAAACGTCGCGCTCATGGGCGGCTACAGCTTCAAGCTGGGTACCAAGGGCTATGTGGCGGCAGGTCTGGCGATCAAGGGTCTCGGCCAGTTCATGCCCGAAGTCGAAGGTTACGGCCTTGCGCTTGATTTCGGCGTGCAGGGCAAGTACAGCTTCGGCAAGGTGGGGGTAAGCGCAGCGTTCGTGCTGAGAAACGCCCCCGGCATCATATGGTATCCCGGACCTAGCTACACTGAGATACTGCCGACATCCGAGATGGTGTTCCTTGATATCGCCTACGCAGGCGGCGTCGCAGTGCACCTCTTGGATGAGAAACTGCTTGTAGCAGTTGATGTCGACTCGGCAAGGGGCCTTTCGGCTGGCGTGGAGGGCAAGATCTCCGTGCTCAGCCTGAGGGCTGGAGTCAACTGGTGGATGGACAGGCCGCTGTCAGTCTCCGCTGGTGCGGGGCTGCAGCTCTGGAAGGGCGGCAGGTTCGATTTCTCGTGGACATACCTGCAGCACATGCCCGACAGGTACAGAGTAGGCCTGCTGATCGAGTTCTAATCATTAAAAGCATCAAACCATGGATAAGGGGCGGCTGCTGTCAAGTGCAGCCGCCCTTCTCTATTCACGGGAACCATCTGATATAAGTTCTGCCGGGGATAATCTCGGTGACCCATCAACGTCTTCATTTACTATCATTCAGGGTTATATGGCCAGTAAGCCTTCCACTTCTGATAGGTGATCTTCAGAGATACAGAAGAGACAAGACCTGGGAAAGAGGGCAAGCAGCCCAGTGAAGGCAGCCATGAGGTTTTGTTGGAACGCCGGGAGGTTTATAAGGCGTGAATGCAGTATTATTGAAGGAGACAGATTCGTTATTATCGAGTGGTAGGACAAATAAGACCTCTGGAGGGATGGAAGTGAAGAGACTTAGATTATTCATAGTCGCAGCATCCATGATACTCGCGCTGTCCGCCTCGGCCTCGGCGACCGATGTCATATTCGGCCTGTCTTACAGGGCATTCATGCCTACCGAGGAGGCATTTGACATAAACAGCAACTTCAAGGCCAATCTCGGTCTGAAGCTGGACGTGTCCAAGATATTCGAGACTCACCTGAGCCTCAAGCTGGGCGCAGTAAGGGAGGACCTGCTTGATCCGGAATCCGTTACTAAGTTCGGCATAGCAGGCGAGCTTGACGCGGTCTTTTCGCTTCTGAACTGGCAGATAAGCGAGGACTATCTGATTAAGCTGGGTCCCATCGCAGGGGTGAGCTTCGCGAATGGCCCTGCATACTTACCAGATGGTAGCATCGACCTCTTCCTGGGGGCTTTCATGAGGTTCGATTTCATGGAGAGCTTCAGAATCGACGGCAAGGCCTCATATGGCTTCATGAGCAAGGGCCTGCTTGCCGGCATGGGCTTCGAATATGCCTTCACCCCAAACTGGTTTATTAGGGCGGACTTCGAGTACATGAGAAGAAACGGCTTTTTCAGCATATCCGGAGGTTACAGGTTCTAGTCCAGGCTAAAGACTGATGGGGTGTTGCAGATGGCATTTAGAAGGATGCGGCCTTCGACGATAACGGCTCTCGCGGCTGTTCTGATCATTATCGCATCGTCGGCGCCCGGGGCTCTTGCTTTCGATAAACTCGAGTTCGCCTGGCCCTTCGTGGGCAGCCTGAAGCTCGATATCACCGGAACATCCGATATCACTTTCGCAGAGACTGTGCAGTTGACCAACAAGATGAGCATGGTGCTTAACCTGAACGTGGGGAAATGGCGCCACAACCTAATGATGGCGTATGTCCTTAAGAACGGGAACCTTCCTGAAGAGGACATCATCAAGGTTGGCAGCATAGGACTTTACCTGGAACGTTGGAGGCTCGTCAGTACATATGACAAGCTGACAATAACAGCTGGGGATACGGCTGCACCGAACATGCTTACAAGCTACATGTCCTCGTCTTCCCTGTACGGCGCAACGGTCCAGGTGGGAGGAAACCTTCCCGGAGCGTTGAAGGATGTATCCTACTCACTTTCGGGAATGGGAGGAAAGAACAGCGCAAGCAGGGGGATCAGCTCCACGACCATGGATGTGGCAGGCCTTGGCCTTGAGCTTCAGTACCTGCGCAGCTTGAAGCTCGGCCTTTCATTCGTTGAAGGCATCCGCACAGGCACAGACGCCAACGTAGGCTCAGCAACACTTGCCTATATGTTCGAAACTGGGAGCGTTGTACTAGACGGAGCGCTATCATTAGAGGATGTATCAGGAAACAGGGGTTGGTTCGCCTCCGTATCTTATGCCGACTACTACGCGAAGAAGGCATCCCTGACGACGAACATCTCCTATACCAGCAGCAAGTTCAACAAGGTAAGCCCGGTCGTCCCGCCAAACGGCGGCACTTTGTCCGCTTCGGCAGGACTCAATCTTCAGCTTGTTCCCGAATGGAAGGGCAGCGAATCAATCTCCGTGAGGGCGAAGTACTCCAAAGACAACCTTGAGGACGATAAGTTGACATCGGTGCAGTCCTTCGAGGGGGGACTGACTTATTCCGCAAGCGGTTTCGCCCCGTCTACATCGGCTTCCGCCTCATACACTCTGACAACCGCCTCCAACGACTTGGAACCGAAGACCGTAGACAGCGTGAAGCACCAGCTTGACCTCAAGTACACTAACCAACAGATGATCAACAAGTCCAGGCTTACCGTGAATGTGGGTCTAAGTCCCTCGGCAAGCATAGACCGCGCTACCGATAATCTGAGCCTTTCAATGACGAGCACTGCTTCCGCATCCCTCTTCATGAGTTCGACGACCATCACCGGCAAAGCAGAGATGAAGGTCAGCGGGAACAGGAATGCCGGGACGATGTCATTCGCCCCGTCTATGGACGTGACTGTGAACACAAGCTTCAAGCAACCTGCGATCACTATCGCCGCGACTCTCAAAGTGAGCAACAGCAGCACCCTGAAGTATGAAACAGGGACCATCACGAGCGATGTGAGCTACCTCGACTTCGCCCCGAGCGTGACCTGGAAGATCAACGACAAAGTCAGCCTTTATGCCAAATACGCAGGCAAACTGAGGTTCGGGTCAATGGTCCCAAAACCGAGCTGGACGGATGTCTTCAGTGCCGGGATTACTTACAGGCTCTAGCATTGCCAGCAATGGAGGTCGAACATGCGAAACAGGGGAGATTACGCAGAGCCTTTCCGCATCAAATCGGTTGAACCGATCAGGATGACCACCAAGGATTACCGCGCAGCGAGGATCGCAAAGGCGCAATACAACCTCTTCAGCCTTGATTCGGACGATGTCTACATAGACCTTCTTACCGACTCAGGGACCGGTGCCATGAGCGACGCCCAGTGGGCTGCGATAATGACTGGAGATGAGGCCTACGCAGGCAGCCGGAGCTACAACAAGCTCAGGGAAGCCGCGAAGGACACCTTCGGCTACGATCATATGCTGCCAGTCCATCAGGGCAGGGGCGCTGAGCAGGTATTCATGTCCATGATGGTGAAACCGGGCGACATCATCCCCGGCAATATGCATTTTGACACTACCATCGGGCATATCCTGTTAAGAGGGGGCGTGCCGCTTGACCTGGTAGCAGCCAAAGGATACGAGATTGCCAGTTCTGAACCTTTCAAGGGCGACATTGACCTTGTCGAGCTCGAGAAGGTCCTGAGCGAGCAGGGGCATAAGGTGCCCTTCGTCCTCATGACCATAACCTGCAACTCAAACGGCGGCCAGCCTGTTTCGATGGAGAACATCAAGGAGGCGTCAAGGTTAAGCCGTAAATACGGCAAGCTCATGTTCTTCGATTGCGCGCGCTTTGCAGAGAACTCCTGCTTCATCAAGATGAGGGAGAAGGGATACTCGGAGAAGAGCATTACTGAGATAGCCAAGGAGACCTTCAGTTACGGTGATGGCTGCATGATGAGCTCTAAGAAGGACGGATTGGTGAACATCGGCGGCCTCCTTTGTTTCAGGGATGAGGACCTTTATCGGAAAGCCTGGGAGTATGAGATACCGTATGAGGGCTTCATAACCTACGGAGGAATGGCCGGAAGGGACATGGCGGCGCTTGCTCAGGGCCTAAGGGAGGTAGTGCAGTTCGACTATCTGGAGGACAGGTTGGGCCAGGTGGCATACCTTGCGGGTTTGTTGGGCGAGATTGGCGTTCCGGTCATCCTTCCCCCCGGAGGGCATGGAGTGTTCGTTGACGCTAAAGCATACCTACCCCATATACCGCAGGAGAACTTCCCGGCCCAGGCCCTCGGCGTGGAGCTGTACATAGAAGGCGGGATAAGGGGAGTGGAGCTTGGAAGCTGCGCATTCGGGCACACAGACCCAGAAACAGGCCTTGAGGTTCCCCATAAGATGGAGCTTCTGAGGCTTGCCATACCAAGGCGCACTTACTCAGACCGCCATATGCAGTTGGTTGCCAAGGCCTTAGAGAGGATAAGCTCAAGGAAGGACAGCATAAGAGGGTACAGGATTACTTGGCAGGCGGAAGTGCTCAGGCATTTTACAGCCAGATTCTCGAAAGTTAACGAATAATGGCACAAGGGCATTGAGAAGTGAAGGAATCCGGGGCATTATGAAGAATAACTTTATGATACGCACGTGATTCTATTAGGAAGGCAGGCGGAATCCATGAAGAAAGTCTTGCTTATGGGGCTTACGCTTGTGCTTGCATTGAGCCTTGCAGGGTGCACCATCAATATATTGCCGGCGGCCACTTTGCAGGGAAGCGTGGAGTTCGAGGGCGGGGATCCGGCAGTCAACGCCAAAGTGACTCTAACACCGGCCTCGGCGGCGGGAACCTCCTGGGTTACATATTCTGACGCTGCAGGCAACTGGACGACTGGAAGAAAAATCAGGCCCGAAAGCTATACAATCAAGTTCGAGCATGCTGATGCCGACGAGTCGGTCTCAATCAACTACGTCGTCGCTCTCCCATTCAAAACATACACCGTACCGCTTCAGACCCTGCCATTCACAGAGGGCGGCACAACAGGGCTGAACGTGTCAGGCACGGTCATCTGGGATCATGACGACAATCCGCTTACCGCTATGGTGCCGCTGCTCGGCGCTTCAGTCGAAGTTGATGGGGCTGTAACCAAGAGCGCCTATACGGATTCGACTGGGACATGGAAGATCAGCAATGTCCCGGCAGGCGAGTACGACATAACGGCGGTTAAGGACGGCTGGGCAAATGGAACGCTGCTCAATGTGGATATTGAAGGCACGACAACTTTCGTGTCGCCTCAAATCGTTATGATCCAAAATGAGGTCGACCTGGTAGGGTATGTATCTGATGACTCCCATGTAGACCTACCGAACGCTTCAGTTACACTTACGCCGATATATGGGGCCTATACGCCGCTTTATTCGGTCACTGACATCAATGGCGATTGGAGCGTAATGGGCGCCAAGGCAGGCTTGTATTCAGTCAAGGTGGAAAAGGCCGGCTATGTGACACAGACAAGGGACTTTAACGCAATGGATTCGACGGCAGCAACGATATTCGCCCCTGATGTAATGCTTCCCGCAGTAGTCGCACCGGGCACGGCAGATGCCAACGGATATGTCGAGTGGGACAATGATGCCGATCCCGCAACTGCGAGGGAGCCTCTCGGCGATGTGAAGGTAAGCTTCATACCTGATGGGGAGACCCTGCCGATCAAGGTGGTATTCACAGATGCAACTGGCAACTGGGCTGCCTCAAACCTTCCGCTGGGCCCCTACAGGGTCACATTCGAGAAGTACGGTATGGCGCTGGTTGAACTGACGCTTAATGCATCTGCGACCGGTACATACGGCATGGGGACAGTGGTGATGATACCCGGTTTAACAACTGATCCTGTGGCAGTCTCCGGCAAGGTGTACGACGAGCTAGCAAATCCGCTGTACGATGTCAAAGTAGTGTTCCTCCCGCAGTTCGCTTGGGGTTATGAGAGAATCACGTATACAAACGAGGAGGGTTCATTCGACATACCCAGCATGATAGCCGGCATGTACGTTATGGAGATCTCCAAGGGGCCAGCGACACGATCATACCTAGTCGACCTTACCGTAGCAGGGGTTGATTACAACCTGGGAACATTCGAACTGGTGATGGCACCATAGATATCACTGGAAAGGCCGGCGGGAGCAAGGCTCTCCGCCGGCCTTTTCTATGTTCGAGACCCACTAAGTGCCCTGCCTTTTGCCGATAACTTTTTTCCTTTATAATTCTCCGTAGATACAAAAGATAGGAGGCGAAGCTTTTGCGTCTAGCGACGATAGACAAGCTCTGCTCCGGTTGCAGGGCGTGCCAGCTTGCTTGCTCGATGACCAGAAGGAAGGAAGTAAATCCCAAGAGGTCCTTCATCAGGCCCGAAGGAAGATTCCCAGCCCCCGGGGACTACATCATCAAGTATTGCAACCAGTGCGGGGAATGCGCCAAGGTTTGTCCGACCAACGCAATCACGCTCCAAGGCACGGTATATGAGATAGACGAGGAGCTTTGCATACAATGCGGTGCATGCATCGCGGCCTGCCCATACGATGTCATGCTGCTTCTTGACGGCGAGAAGGCCAAGAAGTGCAATAACTGCGGCGCCTGCGTCAAGGCCTGCCCAAGAGGCGCAGTCTATGATGCCGACACTTCGAAAGGAGGGCGCTACTGATGAACGGATACGCAGGATATATCCTGAGAGTGGACCTCACGTCCAGAGCAGCGAGGAAAGATAAGCTGGACGGTCGCCTCGCCAAAGATTTCATCGGAGGGCGCGGCTTCGTCGACAAGGTTGTCTTCGATGAGGTGCCCGTCGGTGCAGATCCACTCGGTCCGCTTAACAAGGTAGCCATAGCCCCTGGCCCAATGAGCGGCATCTTCATGCCCGCATCGGGCAAGGTCCAGTTCGGAGCCCTCTCTCCTGCCACCGGCATAATCGGCGATTCAAACATGGGAGGTCACTTCGGACCTGAGATAAAGTATGCGGGTTACGACATGATAATCCTCGAGGGCGTCTCGGATGCCCCCGTCACTGTGGTGATCAATGACGACAAGGTGACATTCAAGGATGCCTCCGACATCTGGGGGAAGGGCTCATTCGAGGCTGAAGAGGTGCTCAAAAGGCAGCTAGGAGAGCACTTCCAGATAGCAAGCATAGGGCCTGCCGGTGAGAACAAGGTAGTGTTCGCCTGCGTCAACCACGACTTCGGCCGCCAGGCCGGAAGGACCGGCATCGGTGCGGTGCTTGGATCAAAGAATGTCAAAGCCATAGCTGTAAAGGGCAGCAAGAGCATACCGGTGGCGAACCCTGACGCGGTTTGCGAAGTGGGGATGGACATGTTCCAGAAGTGCTTCGAGAAGCCCGGGCTTGCCGAGTGGACCCCGCTTGGGACCGCAGGGGTAACTCCCTGGGTAAACGAAGTGGGTGCCTTCCCGACGAAGAACTTCAGCACGACCTACTTCGAAGGGCATGAGGGCATCGGCGGCCAAGCTATGAAGGACAAGATAATCGTGACGGACAAGGGCTGCTTCTCGTGCCCAACCCCATGCGGCAAGTACTCAAAGCTTGTCAAGGACGGCAAAGAGGTATATGTCGAGGGACCTGAGTACGAGACTATAGCCCTTATCGGCGGCAACTTCGCGTTCGATGAGATCGAGGATGTAGCTTACGCCAACCGCATATGCGACGACCTCGGCCTGGACACTATTTCTGGTGGTGCCGTAATATCCTTCGCAATGGAGTGCTTCGAGAAGGGAATCATCACAAAAGAGCAATTGGGCAGGGGCATCAGCTGGGGAGATATCGGATCCTTCGAGTTTCTGGCGAACATCATCGCAAAGCGCCAGGGCATGGGCGACCTTCTGGCGAAGGGCGTAAGGGATGCGGCACTTGGCTTAGGCGGTGGGAGCATCGACTTCGCACCTCAGGTCAAAGGCCTTGAGTGGAGCGGCTACGACGCAAGGTGGGCCCCGGCGATGATGATCTCTTACATGACTGCCGACATAGGAGCGCACCACAACAGGTCATGGGCGATAACATACGACGTAGCTACAGGAAGAGACAGCCTCGACGGAAAGGCCAAGAGGGTGGTGGAGCTTCAGAGGATAAGGCCGGCCTTCGATCTCATCGGCTGCTGCAGGCTCCAATGGGTGGAAATCGGCTTCGAGCTTGAGAATTACGACAGGATATTCGAGGCGGTCTTCGGCGAGAAGGTCACCTGGAAGGAGATCTACATAGCCGCCGACCGTGTTTGGAACATGAACCGCGTAAGGGCGATGCTTGAACGTCCCGGTTTCGGAAGAAACGATGACTACCCGCCCAAGCGCTTCATGGAAGAGCCTGTACCCACGGGCCCCGCAAAGGGCAAGCTCATAGACAGGGCATCCTGCGACAGGCTCCTGGACGATTACTACGCGGAGCGGGGCTGGGATAGCTCGGGCCATCCGACCAGACAGACGCTTATGTCGCTCGGCCTTGACGGCTGCGTGTCGCTGCTGGAGGCCAAGGGGCTGGTCTGATGAGGATAAAGGTAAGGGTGATGGGACATGCCGCCGAGTACTATCCGGAGGATAAGAGGGTGGCATGGGAATATGAGGCGACGGATGGAGAGAGCATAAGGGACATGCTCTCGAGGTCGGGAATTAAGAGCGAGCTTGTGATGAACGTAGCCTCAAAAGGCAGAGTGATACCGAAGGACAGCCTGCTGGAAGACGGCATGGAGCTGATCATCTTCACACCGGTATCCGGAGGATGATGTTGTCGGATTCTGAAGAGACACAGCACGTAACTGAGGAGACGGGGGTCCGTGAGGCCGGTTCGGTCGCGCGCGGATCCCTTCTCACCCATACAGAGGGCGGTATAAAGTATAGGGGCCTCACGCTTGATCCTTTCCAGGCTCAGGCGATTTCATACGTGGATGAGGGGCACTCTGTCATAGTGTCCGCACCGACCGGCGTGGGAAAGACGCTAATCGCCGATTACTTAATCGAGAAGATGTTCAGGATGGGGCACAGGGTCGTTTACACGGCCCCGATTAAGGCACTCTCAAATCAGAAGTTCAAGGAGTTCAAGCGCCTGCTTGGACCCGACAATGTGGGCATCGTGACCGGCGACGTTGTAATAAACTCCCTTGCGCCCGTCCTTATAATGACCACAGAGGTCTTCAGGAACATCCTGCACCTTTCGCCTCAGGATCTCACCGGCGTCACCCACGCCATTTTTGATGAGATACACTACCTCGGCGACGAGGAGCGCGGCACGGTATGGGAGGAGTCCATAATCTTCATGCCCGAGGATATGCGGCTTCTGGGCCTCTCGGCCACGGTACCGAACGCAACCGAGCTTGCCGATTGGATCGCCTCCGTGAAGAAGCACGAGGTCAAGGTCGTCAAACATATGAAAAGGGCAGTGCCGCTTAAGCACATGGTCTTCGAAAGGGACTTCGGGGAGGGGACACTCTCCGAGTACTTCGATTTCAGGGCGAGGCAGGAGGCCGAGCTTATCGCAACAGGCGCGGACGAGCCCCAATATGACGATGACGGGGTGAGGATGAGGCGCAAGCCCACTACCCACCGCGACCTTGTGAGGCATCTCATCAAGGAGGGTAGGCTCCCCTGCCTTTACTTCGTCTTCAGCCGCAAGGGCTGTGAGGAGAGGGCGCAGGAGCTCATGAGGAACATCGACCTCCTCGACAAGGAGGAGAGGGCCAGAGTCGACGAGGTCTTCGAAAGAAGGCTCGCTGGTATGGGCCTGGATTCGATGCCTTCGGTTGCAGCGATGAAAAGATGCGCAAGGCGCGGGGTGGCCTGGCATCACGCGGGCCTGCTTCCGGTCCTTAAGGAGATAGTTGAGGAGCTCTTCGAGACCAGGCTCGTGAAGATACTCTACGCGACCGAGACGTTTGCCGTGGGCATCAATTTCCCAGTTAGGACCGTATGCTTCGACTCGATGAGGAAGTTCACCGGAGTGGACTTCAGGCCCATGAGCATGCAGGAGTATTTCCAGATGGCAGGGCGCGCAGGCCGCCGAGGAATTGACAAGGTGGGCTTCGTGTATGTCCTAATCGATGCGGCAAGCTTCAGGATGGACGACTACCCGCATATCGACGAGGCGAGGATAGAGCCGCTGAGAAGCAGGTTCACCCTGTCGTACAACACCGTCTTGAACCTCCTTGAGGGAAGGACCACGGAAGAGATTGACAACGTACTGAGGCACAATTTCGCAAGCTATCAGAACGACAACCAGAAGGGCAGGATAAGAGCCGAGCTGGATAAGCTGAGGACTTCGGACGAGGAGCTGATGCAGACTGCCTGCAAGGACTTCGGCACTGCCGCCTGCCCTGTATACCAGTCGATGCTCAAAGAGGAGCTCGCGCAGGACATGAAGCGCATAAGAAGGACCCGAAAGCACCAGAAGGAGAAGAAGGCTCAGCTTCAGGCGCATGTTCAGGAACTACGGGTGAAGCTTCAGGAGAAGCCCCCCATGGACTGCCCTAAGGGTAAGAGAAGGGAATGCAGGGCGCTTCTTCAGAGGCGGGGTTCACTGTCATCAAAGGTGGACGAGCTGCAGGCGAGGCTCATGGGCATGGCGCCAGACGAGAAGTTCGTGAAGGCGTTCGACAGGAGGATCAAGGTCCTCGAGGCATTGGGCTTCGTCGAGAAGAGGAAGCTCACGGCGAGAGGCAACATGGCGAAGGAGATCCACACCCAGGAGCTTCTGAGCACAGAGCTTGTATTCTCCGGGCTCATCCACGAGTCCACGGTACCGGAGGCGGTCTCGCTTCTTACCTGCGTTGACTACGAGCCCAGAAGGGGTGAGATGCCTGTGCGCAGGGTGAACTTCGACATCGAATCAGTCTTCGAGATCATAGGAAGGATATCTGTGGCTGAGGAGCAGCACCTCGGGGCGAGCAGCATAAGCTTCTTCACGGGAATGGCTGACCTCGCCTACAAGTGGAGCATGGGGGCGGAGTTTCCGGAGCTCGTCAGATCGGCTGGATATGCGGAGGGTGATATAGTCCATACCTTCAGAAGGACAATAGACCTCATTAGGCAGATCAGGTCAGCCAATAGGGCGAACGAGATGCTGTCAGGTAAGCTAAGAGACTGCATGGACAGCTTGGATAGGGGAGTAGTCGAAGTTGTGCTTTAGCAAAAGGCAAGCATAATATGCATAAGCCCCGGATGGAATGACTTCCGTCCGGGGTTCGGGCTTTGATAGTGAAAAATGGCACAATAGCAGGAGGAATTCTTTTTACATAGAATAAGAATAGAAATATCCTAGGAGGTGCGACATGGAGAACAAGATTATCCCACGCTGGGAATGGAGGACATTCGGGGAGGACTTCCCTGAAGACGAGAAGAGGATCAAAGCTTACGGCGAACCTACACCGAGGAAGAGCGAAGAGGCATACATACTTTCCAGGAGAAGCGACGAGAACACCAAGATCAGAGACGGGCTCATGGATATCAAGTCCCTTCAGGAGGTCAACTCTGACAAGCTTGAGCAGTGGAAGCCGATAATGAAGGAAGCTTTCCCCCTCAATGCAGAGAAGCTTGCCAAGCTCTTCTCGATATTCAAGGTGGGACTTCCCGAACTCGCCAGGACCGAGTACACATATGAGCAGTTTCTGGATGAGCTCATCCGCCCCAACAAGGACCTTAAGGTGGTGGAAGTGAAGAAGGAGAGGTACGGCTACACCATTAATGAGACGACGGTGGAGTTTGCCCTCACTTGGTTTAACGGCGTCCCGCTCAAGACTTTCTGTGTAGAGCACGCGGACCCGGCCCTCGTCATGAAGACCGTGAAGGAGCTAGGGCTTTCGGGCTATCGCAACATCAACTACATAAAGGCGATGAAGAAGACCGTAGGCTTCTAGGCCGCGGCTCAGGAGGAAACAAATGGGAAGGAAAGCCGTCATTGATATCGGTACCAATTCCATCAA
>CAZJHY010000042.1:0-12024 GCA_964545975.1 uncultured Clostridia bacterium
AGCTTCACACACATCCTTCGATGTCCCAAGCCTCGTGCGGTTGCCAAAGGGCATTTTCCGGTGGCAATGGCGGAGGGGCCACACCTGTTCCCATTCCGAACACAGTAGTTAAGCCCTCCAGCGCCGATGGTACTCGGTTGGCAACGACCCGGGAGAGTAGGACGCCGCCGGATCTTCATTGGAAACGGCCCCCGCATTTGCGGGGGCCGTTTACTTTTCGCGGCCGATGCGAAACATTGAGCCGAAAAGCACATATTCTGCTAAAATATACGCGAACAAACAATAGGGAGTGGTTCATTTGCCTACCTGGACTTCGCCTGTGACCCCAAGGGCCAGAGAATCCGCCAATATGCTTAAGGAGCTTCTGAAATGGCTCGTAATCGGCGTACTGGCCGGCCTGCTTTCGGCAATAGCGATAATCGCCTTCCTGAAGCTTCTTTACACCAGCATCGATCTTGCCCATGAGGCCGGGTCATGGTGGTGGGTCCTTCTGCCTTTAGGCGGCTTCATCAGCTCGCTGCTGATAATGAACGGAGCGCCCATGGCATTCGGCCATGGGACGGAGGCGGTCATAAGGTCAATAAACAAAGGTTCCGGGAACATACCTTTCGTAGTCGCACCCGTGAAGGCGGTGGCTACTGCCATCTCCATAGCATCAGGTGCATCCTTAGGCAAGGAAGGTCCATCGGCACAGATAGGCGGGGCAATAACATCCACCTTGGGCAGGATGCTGAGGCTGGACAAGGAGGATCAGCGGAGGCTGACCCTCTGCGGCCTTGCTGCTGGCTTCTCGATAGTAAGCGGAGCGCCTATCGCAGGCGCTATATTCGCCACCGAGGCCTTGGTGCTGGGATCTCTTAACTATACTTACCTTCTGCCCAGCGTGATTACGTCAGTGACTTCGGTGTTTGCGGCAAGGCTACTGGATGCAAGGCTTAAGCTGCACATATATCATCCGCTCTGGGACATAGCCGAAAGAGGCGAGCTCTGGAGGGGAATGGGTGAGTTTTCGGTCACCACGGCGATGCCGCTTCTTCTGTATACGCTACTGGGAGCGGTTGCCATAGGAATCGCCGCATCGCTCTTCACGAAGGCCGCGGAGGTGTCTGAGACGGTCTTCCACAGGATCAAGCTATGGATGCCGCTCAAGACCGCCCTGGGCGGTGTGGTCCTCATAGTCCTCGCCCTCGTATTCGGAAGGGAGTATCTGGGATTAGGGATGCATGAGCTTTGCGACCCGGCGCTCGCAGGCGAGACAGTCCCCTATTTCGCATTCGCCATAAAAATCCTCTTTGTTGCGGTAAGTCTCGGATGTGGCTTCAGCGGCGGTGCTATGACACCGATATTCGTAATAGGTTCAGTGGCGGGCGCCGCCTTCGGACGGGCCCTTGGCCTGGATGTCCAGTTTGCGGCAGGCATAGGCATCGTCGCCTTCCTGGCCGGCGCGGCCAACACTCCGATAACTGCTGCCGTGCTGGGCCTTGAGCTTTTCGGGCCCTCATTCGGGATCTACGGCGCGATTGCTGCACTAATCGGCTATACGGTGTCCGGTCACACCAGCATCAACGCTAGCCAGATATTCGGTGGCCCGAAGATCTGCCACGGGGAAGCCTGCGAGGGGCTTGGGCTGTCATTCGAGGAGTTGCACGAGGAGCATTCGCATCACTCATAGGTTAACTTAGATCCGGCCCTTCCCAGGGAGGGGCCGGTTTTTTTGTGCAATTGGCGGAAATCGCGGAAACTGTAAGCCCAATACCACCTATCTGTTATATAATTATTAAAATATATGAGTCGATAATGGAGGAGTAATCATGCTACGCACACACACCTGCGGTGAGCTTAGGGCTGAAGATGCCGGCAAGCAAGTAAGCATATGCGGTTGGGTACAGGTAGTGAGAAATCATGGGGGACTCATCTTCCTTGACTTGAGGGACCGCTACGGGGTGACACAGGTTTCCGTGATGCCGGAGGAGAACCAGAAGCTTGCCGATGAGGTCGAAAGCCTCACCAGGGAGAGCGTGATAGGGGTGAAGGGCACCGTGGCCAGAAGGCCGGGCGCAGCCGAGAACCCCAATATAAGCACTGGCCAGATAGAGGTGAAGGCCGAGGCTCTGACCGTATTCACCAGGGCTGAGAACATACTGCCTGTGGAAGTCTCCGACGACAAGCGCACAAGCGAGGAGACCAGGCTCAAGTACAGGTACATAGACCTTAGAAGGCCCAGCCTACAGAGATACATGGAGAGAAGGCACGTGATAACCGAGGCCATAAGGGAGAGCCTCGGGTCCATGGGCTTTCTTGACATCCAGACGCCTGTTCTCGTAAGGAGCACCCCGGAAGGGGCCAGGGACTTCGTGGTCCCCTCCAGGAGGTATCCGGGCAAGTTCTTCGCGCTGCCGCAGAGCCCCCAGCTATACAAGCAGCTTCTCATGATCGCAGGCTTCGACAGGTACTACCAGATAGCCCCCTGCTTCAGAGACGAGGACCAGAGGGCCGACAGGCAGCTCATGTTCAGCCAGGTGGACCTTGAGATGAGCTTTTGTGACGAGGAGGACGTATATGCGGTCATTGAGAAGATAGTCCAGGATGCGTTCAAGGCGGGACTCGGTGTGGATATAAAGGCTCCCTTCGAGAGGCTCACCTACAAGGACGCCATGGACCGCTTCGGATCCGATAAGCCGGACCTCAGGTTCGGCCTTGAGATGAAGGACGTGACGGATATAGCTGCCGGCTCTGATTTCGAGGTCTTCAAGGCTGCGGCAGCGGCCGGAGGCAGGATAAGGGCGCTAGCCGCACCTGGCTGCGCATCATTCACAAGGAAAGAAGTGGACGAACTCACTGACCTTGCCAAGAACTACCGAGCCAAGGGCCTTGTGGCGCTTAAATGCGCCGAGGGGGCGCTTCACGCAAGCGCAGCCAAGTTCCTTTCGGACGAGGTTCAGAAGGCCCTCATCGCAGCCACAGGCGCGAAGGACGGCGACATGCTGTTCATGACGGCAGACAAGGAGAGCGTGTCGGCAGTCTCGCTAGGGCAGATCAGGAAGGCATTAGGAAAGAAGCTGGAGCTTATTCCGAAGGATGTGTTCAGGTTCTGCTGGATTACGGACTTCCCAATGTTCGAGTGGAACGAGGATGAGGGTAAGTGGGATGCCATGCACCATATATTCACCTCTCCCAAGGCTGAGCACCTGGAGTTCATGGAGAAGGAGCCCGGCAGGGTCCTCGGAAGACTTTACGACCTGGTCATGAACGGAAGCGAGCTAGGCTCGGGAAGCATCAGAATCAGCGACCCTGCGCTTCAAAGGCGGGTAATGGCGGTGATAGGGATGCCATACGAACAGGCGGAAAGCAAGTTCGGTTTCCTTTTGAAAGCCTATAACTATGGTGCGCCGGTGCACGGCGGAATTGCACTTGGCCTGGACAGGCTCCTTGCGATGATGTTCGACCTTGACAACCTGAAGGACGTCATAGCGTTCCCTCAGAATTCGACGGGCGTATCGCTCGTGGACGAGTGCCCGAACTTCATAGACAGGAAGCAGTGGGAGGAGCTCCATATCATGCCTGATTCCATTGCCAAGCAGAATATCGAGGAGTGATCATGGAAGGCTTGGCCGTTAAGGTTAAGCCTTCTTCTCATAGGAGGGGAATATGAAGAAGGAGAACGCAATCAGGGAGGGGCTTACCTTCGACGATGTGCTGCTGCAGCCAGGCTTCTCGTCGGTAACCCCTGCGGATGTGGACCTTAGAATCCAGCTTACCGAGAGGATAAGATTGAATATCCCGGTCATGTCATCCGCGATGGACACTGTGACGGAGGCCAGGATGGCAGTCGCAGTCGCCAGGGAAGGCGGCATGGGCATCATCCACAAGAACATGCCGATCGACAGGCAGGCGCTCGAAGTGGACAAGGTGAAGCGATCGGAGCATGGAGTCATAGTCGACCCGTTCTCGCTTCCGCCTGATGCGAAGATAAAAGATGCCCTCGCTTTGATGGAACGTTACAGGATTTCCGGAGTCCCAATAACCAGAAACGGCAAGCTCGTCGGAATCCTGACCAACAGGGACCTTAGGTTCGAGACCGATTTCGAGAAGCTCGTTTCCGAGGCCATGACTAGCGAGAACCTGATCACCGCCCCGGAGGGGACTACGATGGCTCAGGCGATTGACATTCTTAAGTGCCACAGGGTTGAGAAGCTTCCGCTTGTGGACAAGGACTTCAATCTGAAGGGCCTGATAACAATCAAGGACATTCAGAAGGCGCAGAAGTACCCCAACTCGGCAAAAGACCCTGGAGGAAGGCTTCTCGTCGGGGCGGCGATCGGGGTTACGAAGGACACGATGGAAAGGACGGCGGCGCTACTTTCGGCAGGCTGCGACCTCATCTGCCTCGATACCGCGCACGGGCACTCGAAAGGCGTCCTAGAAACGGTCAGGAAGATCAAGGCCAACTTCAGGGATTGTCAGCTCATGGCGGGAAATGTGGCAACGGCCGAAGGCTCGAGGGAGCTTATGGAAGCGGGAGCCGACATCGTGAAGGTAGGCATCGGACCCGGCTCCATATGCACTACCAGGGTAGTGGCGGGAATCGGAGTACCCCAGCTGACAGCTATAATCGACTCGGTCGAGGGCTTACTGAGGAAGAAGCCGGCGGTTGCCGACGGAGGCATAAAGTTCTCGGGTGACGTGACGAAGGCGCTTGCGGCAGGAGCCGCAGTAGTTATGATAGGCCAGCTTCTGGCCGGAACGGACGAGAGTCCCGGGGATTTCGAGATCTACAAGGGCAGGAGCTTCAAGGTATACCGCGGGATGGGTTCCATAGGCGCAATGAAGGAGGGATCCTCCGACAGGTACTTCCAGCAGGGAAGCTCGAAGCTAGTGCCCGAGGGAATAGAAGGAAGGGTTCCTTACAGGGGCTCGGTATCGGATACTATCTACCAGTTGATGGGAGGCCTTAGGGCAGGGATGGGGTACTGCGGCGCAGCAAACCTCAAGGAGCTGTCCGAAAAGGCCAGATTTATGAAGATTACAGGCGCAGGGCTCAAGGAAAGCCACCCTCACGACGTGTACATCACAAAGGAGGCACCCAACTACATGGTGTCGGGAGCGGACGGTGAGGATGCCTAAGAGCCGGCGCGAAGGAGGCAGAAGCATGAAAGCTCTCAAAATCGCGGCGATTATAGCATTGATGGCAGCGCTGCTTGCATCAGGGGTCGCATTCGCCGGCGCGCCCAGCGTCAACAGCATCATCATCAACCCGAACCCGCCTTATCAGACCAGCATCTGGACGGACAAGGCGAACTACTCGATAGGCGACAGGATAAGCATAAGCTTCAGGGTGAACAAGGATGCCTACGCCTACGTTTTCTCGGTGGATGCATCAGGGGTCGTCAGGCTGATCTTCCCGAACATATACTCGAGCGACAACAAGGTGAAGGCCAACAGGGCCTACACCTTGCCCGACAACAGCAAGTACAATCTGACCATCGGAGGACCCAACGGCACGGATCAGCTTGTGCTAATCAGCACTCCCAGCAAGATCAACGACACTGACTGGCTCAGAAGGTCGCTCCAGCAGAGCAGCTTCGCACCGCAGGTTAACATCAACATCGAGGCGGACGGCTTCATGGCGCAGATAAAGAGCGTCGTGATAACCCCCGTCTTCAAGAACGACTGGTCAAGCGCGTATACGACCTACACCGTGGGTTCGGGCTGGATACCCGCCCCGACACCTGTGGTGCCTCCGGTGCAGGTAATCCCACCCGTGGTGGTGCCTCCGGTCAGCATTCCTTCGGTGCCGCTTCCGGGGCTTCTTAACGGAAAGATCAATGTAACCACCAACCCTTCCGGGGCCAGGATATTCATAAACGGCCAGGATCAGGGGACAAGCCCTGTCAACATCTCTAACCTCAAGTACGGCGAGTACGAGATAACGGCAGTCGCCCCCGGCTACTACACCTCCACAAGGAGAGTCCAGGTTGCCGGAGCCGCAAACCAGAGCGTTAACATCACCCTCGAAAGGATTCTGGAGAAGGGTTACGGGACGCCCGTATTCACTAAGATAGTCGATCTTGGATGGCCGTCATCGACCACGGTAAGCGAAGCCTTCTCATACTACGGCTACAGCGGGGCGCTCACATTAAGATCCGAGAGCATACTGGGAATGATAACGAAGGTGCAGGGCCTGCTTTCGGTGCAGGGCGCATCCCAGCAGCTGTTCACCGAGCTGACACCGACGGGTCCGGATTCAGCCTACAAGGACAGGGTGGTAGAGTACTACCAGAAACCATTCGTAGTTAGGCTCACAGTCATAAGCGTCAACAACGTATCGGGAGCGCTTACCGGCTCGATCTACATAGAATCGCTGAGGCTGTATGTAGAAGTGTTCTACCTGGGGTAGGAAGAGAGCATAGAATCGGGCTGCAGGCGGCGGGGCAGCACCCGCCGCTTTGCCATTCCTTAACAAGATGCGATAGATACTGCTATACTATGATTATGTAGCAGTTTCATCTGGAGGTGTGCTCATGGCGACGCTGGCGACGATAGCGACTGTTGGCATGTTCAGAGACGAGGAAGTCGAGCTCAGGGGCTGGCTTTACAACAAGCGCTCCAGTGGCAGGATCCATTTCCTGGAGCTTAGGGACGGCACTGGTTTCATGCAGTGCGTGGCTGTGAGAGGCGAAGTGCCCGACGAGCAGTTCGAGGCGGCAGGAAGGCTCACCCAGGAATCATCCATCAAGCTCACCGGTACGGTCCGAGAGGACAAGCGCGCCAAGGGCGGCTATGAGCTTACAGTGAAGGGTCTTGAGATCTTCCAGGTAGCTGACGAATACCCGATAACCCCCAAGGAGCACGGCGTCGATTTCCTTATGGACAACCGGCACCTCTGGATCAGGCATAAGAAGCAGCATGCAATACTTATGATAAGGCATGAGGTCATAGCCGCAGCACAGGAGTACCTTAACGGCAACGGTTTCATAAGGGTGGATTGCCCTATACTCACACCGGCGGCTTGCGAGGGTACCACAACGCTGTTCGAGACCCAATACTTCGAGGAGAAGGCATACCTAAGCCAGTCGGGTCAGCTGTACAACGAGGCGGATGCCATGGCATTCGGAAAGGTATACTGCTTCGGTCCGACCTTCAGGGCTGAGAAGTCCAAGACCAGAAGGCACCTTATCGAGTTCTGGATGCTCGAGCCCGAGATGGCCTGGTACGACCAGGAGCAGAACCAGAAGGTCCAGGAGGAGCTGGTCTCCCACATGGTGCAAAGGGTCCTCGAAAGAAGAAGGCCCGAGCTTGAGCTGCTCGAAAGGGACATCTCGAAGCTTGAGAACATAAAACCGCCGTTTCCTAGGATATCGTACGACGATGCGATAGCTTTGCTCAGGGAAGCTGGGCATGATGTCCAGTGGGGCGACGACTTCGGCGCACCCGATGAAACCCTGATATCAAGCAAATTCGACAGGCCGGTGTTCGTCATGAACTACCCGACCTCTATTAAGGCGTTCTATATGCAACCGGACCCTGACCGCCCGGAGGTGGTCAAGTGCGCCGACGTGCTTGCCCCGGAAGGCTACGGCGAGATAATCGGCGGCAGCCAGAGGATACATGACCCTGAGCTGATGCTGGAGAGGATGAAGCAGCACGATCTGGGCGAGGATGCCTATGGCTGGTACATGCAGCTGAGAAAGTACGGCTCCGTGCCGCATTCGGGCTTCGGCATCGGCATCGAAAGGACGGTTGCCTGGATAACCGGTTCAGAACACATAAGGGAGATGATCCCTTTCCCAAGGCTTTTAAACAGGCTCCGCCCATAATTTCAAACGACGGCAGGAACTTGCTCCTGCCGTTTACCGTCGAAATAACGGTTTGAATGCATAAGGCATAAGATTCGATAGGGGGGATCGTCATGAGGAACAGGAAAGCTAGTGCGCTGATTTTGGCAAGCATCGTGGTGCTGATCATGGCAATCGGCATTACACCGGCCGGAGCGCAGGTTTCCATTCATCTTCAAAACGGCGAGAAGGCCCTTGCGGAGGGCAGCTGGCTGCTTGCAGTGACTGAATTCAGGCTGGCTCTGAATTATGAGCCTCAGAACACAACTGCCTGGAATGGCATGGGAAGGGCCTATGAGGGCCTGTCAGGATCCAAGGCTGCATATGATTCCCGAGTCGAGTCCCTGACAGGCACCGGTTCTGCCGGAGCATGGGCTCCCACCCAGGAGCAGACGGCCAACCTCCAGGAGGCCGTGAAGGCATACATGAACGCGATCAATTACTTTCCCAGCAGCAAACCTGCGATATCGGGGCTGGGGCGCTCCTATTTTATGTCCGGGCGGACCCAGGAGGCCCTGACGACACTCGAAAGAGGGGCAAGCCTATTCCAGCTAGACAACGAAGCGCTGGCTAACATGATTTACGTATCCATGTTCGCCAAGGACCCGCAGAGGCTCGCATACTACGTCAACATGGCGAAGTCGAGCACGTCTGCCCAGTCCGATGTGGCGGTTGTCCACGCCCTTGCCGCAGCGGAGTATGCCGGTGGTAACTTCAAGGCGGCCGAGGTGCTTCTGACTCCTCTCATGTACAGGTACGACATCGGCTATCTCCCACTTAAGGCGATGGGCGACGTGCTCCTGGCGCAGGGAAGGCCGATCGAGGCATTGAGCTTCTACAGGTATGCGGCGAGCATAGAGCCTAAGGCTGCCGGTGCATGGCTCATGGCAGCCGACCTCATCGCCATGACAGGCGATGCACAAGGCGCCGCTGCGGCATACAGGTCCGCCCTCCTTGCTGCTCCTGGCTCCTCATGGGCGAGCTTCGGGCTTGCAAGGAGCCTTGCCGACACAGGAGACTTAAACGGTGCCCTTGGCATGCTAAACGAGCTGGTGCAGAAGCCGGCGGTGGAAGGGCTAGACAGCATATTCGCATACAAGGCGCAGGTGGAAAGGAACCTGGGGCTCCTGCAGCAGGCGGAGGTCTCATTGAAATCCTCGATTGCGCTCAATGCGTCCAATCCGGTGGCGACCTATCTGCTTAATACCGTCCAGTCGGAGATGAGGGGCAAGGGGACATCGAGCCTTCAGTTCACAGGCCTGCAGATACCACCCTTCGACGGTTTCGTGATAAACGGCGGCGCAGCTGTCACCAACAGCCGCAAAGTCACGCTGAACGTAAATACCAGCTCCAGCTACATCTCCTTTAAGAACGAGAACTCAGATTACTCGGCATTCAACTTCAAGTTCGGCGCCACGGCATCCTATGACTGGATGCTGTCCGAAAACGACGGGACCAAGTCGGTGCAGATGAGGACCAGGGACGGCCTTTTCTCTCTTGCCAAGGACGGTCCTGTCAAGCAGATAATCCTTGATGCGACGGGGCCCGCCGCCGTGGTAAAAGAGGCCAAATACGGCTCAGGTAATGTTTTCCTGATGAACATGCAGGCCACCGACGCGCTTACCGGCGTAAGCTCGTTCTGGCTTTCACCGGACGGCCAATCGTGGAAGTTCTTCCGCTGGATAGGCGGATCCTTCCCGTTCGTGTACACGGGTTCTGCGGCCTCCAGGCTGGTGAGCGGCTTCGCAGTTGACGGAGCGGGCAACTTCACCCAGTTCAGCGCCGACATAAGCGCATCGGTGCCGGGCCCCGTGCTGAGCAATGTATCGGTCACAGAGACCGGTACCGGCGTGGTCACCGTGAAGTGGGACACAGACCGCGCATCTGACAGCTATGTAGAATATAAGCTCGGACAGGCTGTGAACACCGTGGGTTCGCCAATGCAGACAAGGGCGCACTCGGTGGAGATATCGGGCCTGGTCACCGGCCAGACATACTCCTTCAAGCCGATGTCTACGGACAGCTACGGGCTGAAGGGTGAAGGCCAGCTGGTGAGCCTTACGGTGAGCATGCCTGCCAGAGGCCCGTTCATAAGCGGTGCCAATGAGCTGAACATAACAGGCAGCAGCGCCACGATCGTCTGGACTACGGATGTGCCTGCATACGGCTATGTGGTATATACCGGCGGCGGCCAGCAGTTCACATCCTCGCAGGTCGGCCCGACGCAAAGTGCGCAAGTCGCGCTGACCGGGCTTTCCCAGATAACAAGCTACCAGTACCAGATAGTTGCCTGGGATGCGGCGGGGCGCCAGTCCTACTCGGACCCCAGGAGCTTCACTACAATGTCCTCCGACAGGACCGCCCCCGTGATAACGACGTTCAGGGCCAGCGGAGGAATAGCCAACACCGCCAACAGGAACATAGGCCTTGAGCTGTTCGCCTCCGACGACTCAGGATACGTCGCGGAGATGAGCTTTAGGGACGATGCATCCAGCTGGGGAGCCTGGCAGGCTTACGGGACATATGCGGCCTTCACCCTGAGCGACAGGGAGGGCTCAAGGACCGTATACGCAAGGGTAAGAGACACCCAGGGCAACATCTCGGCCGAGGCTTCCTTCAAGGTGAACCTGGACAGGGTTGCACCGAAGATAAGCTGGGTTGCAGCTCAGACAGGATCCGATAGGGCGGACATCACCTGGGATACCGACGAGAATTCGGACTCCTGGGTGATATTCGGCACGTCCCAGTACTCCCTGACCGGCACAGTGGGGCAGGCCGATTCGACAAGGTCGCACAGGGTGACCGTGACGGGCCTGCTGTCCAACACCACATATTTCTACAAGGTCATGTCCAGAGACGCCACCGGCAACTCCTCGGAAAGCTCGGTAAGCTCGTTTAGGACGCAGGCTGCAGTGCAGTCCGATACCAAGGCGCCTACGGGCTCGATATCCATCAACGACAATTCCCAGTACACCAGGTCCAGGTACGTGTACCTGAACCTTTACGCGAGCGACGACAGGTCCTCGCAGGGCGAGCTGCAGTTCAGGATAGGCGAGGGCACGAGCTCCTTCAACATCAACTGGGGCAGCTGGCAGCAGTACACAACCAGGGTGCAATACCAGATGTCGGCAGGCGACGGCCAGAGGAACATCTGGGTCAGCTACAGGGACGCGGCAGGAAACGTTTCCCAGGCTTACTCCGCGACGGTGATACTCGATACAAGGGCGCCTGGGATAACCGGACTGCAGGCTTACAGCATCACGACCACCAGCGCGGTGATAGCGTTCAACACAAATGAGCTTGCAATAGGAGGTGTGGAGTACGGCACCTCATCGTTCTCCCTGAGCCTGGTAGCAGGGGACAGCAGCGTTTCCTCCGCATCGGCAAGTTCGGTGGAGCCCAGTTCCGTAATCATAACCCCGAACCCGATAGCGTCCAGGCCGGGCACCACAAGTTTCAACATACAGATAAGCGGACTGAGAACCGGCACGACATATTACTACAGGGCGGTGGCCATGGACTTAGCCGGAAACGTGGCTGCGTCGCAGGTAATGAGCTTCACTACCCAGGCACCGCTTCCGGCGGATACCAAGGCGCCGACCGGCTCGATATCCATTAATGACAACTCCCAGTACACCAGGTCCAGGTACGTATACCTTAACCTCTACGCTACGGACGACAGGTCCTCCCAGTCTGAAATCCAGTTTAGAATCGGCGAGGGCTTGAGCTCGTTCAACATCAACTGGGGCAGCTGGCAGCAATACACCACGAGGGTCCAATACCAGATGTCGGCGGGCGACGGCCAGAGGAACATCTGGGTGAGCTATAGGGATGCGGCTGGCAACGTCTCGCAGGCTTATGTGGCATCCGTGATACTCGACACGAGGGCCCCGGGAATTAGCGGCCTTCAGGCCTACAATATAACGACAAGCTCCGCGGTGATCGGCTTCACCACCAGCGAGCCTGCGTTCGCAAGCGTCGAATACGGCACAGCCTCCTACTCGATAACCATGACGTCGGGGGAGCCAGCCGTAAGCTCGGCGTCGGCAAGCTCGGTGGAGCCCAGTTCAGTCATCATAACGCCGAATCCCGTAGCGTCCAAGCCCGGCAGCACAAGCTTCAACATCCAGCTGACCGGACTCAGGTCGGACACAACCTATTATTACAGGGCTGTTGCCATGGATATCGC
>CAZJHY010000043.1:0-11491 GCA_964545975.1 uncultured Clostridia bacterium
TCATCAATAACATCAGCTGTATGAAGAAGCCAGGGACGGCATAGGCGAAGAGCCCCGCGCCCGTGACGAAATTCTCAGCGAACGTACCTCGCCTGGCGGCAGCGAATACCCCCAGCGAGATGCCCACCACAGCGGTGGTTATGAACGATACGAAGAAGAGCGTTAGCGTATTGGGGAGCCTCTCCTTAAGCTCGTCCCAGACAAGCCTTCTCGTATTGAACGACCTTCCCATGTCGAAGGAAAGCAGCGATTTCAGGTACAGCATGTACTGCTCCCCCACAGGTCGGTCGATTCCGAACTGCGACCTTATCTCCTCCTTAATCTCCGAGTTGAACTTCGGATCCATGATCATGGAGACGGCGTCGCCCGGCATGATCCTGAACAGGAGGAAGTTGAGGCTCAGAATGATGAAAAGGACCAGAAGAGCGTAGCCCAGCCTTTTCAACAGATAATTCCTGAAGCCCAAGTTGTTGTCACCTCACTTGCGTGTTTGCGCGGGGCGCATGACCCCGTCATTATTTTTAGGCCGCCGCCCAGGGATCTGGACGGCGGCCCTTCTCCAACAGATTCAGGGGTTCAGCCCCTATAGGTTGCTGGTTATTACTGCTTCGGCAGCGCGAAGTAGTTCGGGTTCTTTGTCAGGCGTACGAACTCGCCGACCTTGTACTCCTTCAGTACGAAGGGGCCGAAGCCGACCAGCTTGGTCATGCCTGCCACTGTCGGATGCGCTTCCTTCCAGGGCTCGAACGCCTTGTAATCCTTGACGTCCTTCCAGATGTGGTAGGGCAGTCCGCAGAGGTCTGCGTTGTCGACGTTCCAATAGCTGACGTTGTCGAAGTAGACCTTCGCCGTGAACTTGTCGGGTGTCTCGACCTTAACGACTGCTGCCGTAGCCGAGAGATACCTGGGGGCCTTGTTGTCCCTCAGGTACTCGATCGTGAACTTCACGTCCTGCGAGGTGAACTGCACGCCGTCCGACCACTTGATGTCGTCGCGGAGATTCCAGGTGATGACAGTACCGAACTTGCCGGGAGCGACCTGCCACTGGCCGATCTCCCACGACTTGGCCATCCAGGGGATGTCAGCGCCGGTGACGGGGTCGATCTGCCTGAGGCCGCCCATAGGCGCCACGCGTCCGAGCACTTCCCACTCATAGGCGGAAGATGCGGTCGTGGGGTTCAGGTTCTTGGGCTCTTCGGGGAGTACCCAACGTATGGTTCCGCCGGGGCCTGCCACGCGCTCGATGTTGAGCGTGGTCCAGAGGTTGTTGTAGTTTGCAGCACCGAAGCCGTTCATCGGGACCCAACCCTTGACTACGTCCTTGCGGAAGCCGTCGATATAGGGCCTGGAGTAGAGCGGCACGTAGGGCATCAGGCGGGCGAGTATGAGCTGCGACGCGTCGGCGGCCGCCTTGGCGGTCTTGAGGTCGACGGGGGTATACAGCTTCTCGAGGGCCTTGTCCAATACGGAGTCGCGTATGCCGTTCCTGTTGTAGCCGGCCTCCACGTCGTTGGAGCTGTGGAAGAAGTCATACAGGAAGTCGGGGTTCCTGGAAAGGCTCCAGGCGAGTGCGAACATGTCGAAGTCGGCCACGTCGAGCTTGCCCAGCATGACGTTGAAGTCCATGGGCTCGTGCTTGGCGGGGATGCCGATTGCGTTCATGGCCTCTACGATGATCCTGCCGATTTCGGCGGAGGTTGCGGCCACTTCATAGGTGGGGGTGAAGAACTTGACTTCGCGCATGGTCTTGCCCGTCGTCGGGTCGATGCGCTTGCCGTCCTTGCCCACTACATATCCTGCGGCGTCAAGAAGCTGCTTGGCCTTAGTGGGGTTGTAGGGGTAGACGGGAACGTCCGACTTGAAGAAGGGGCTGGCCTGGGGCACGAAGCTGGTCAGAGGGAGCATGTTGCCCGCGAACAGGGTGCGGATTATGTTGTCCCTGTCGACTATGTGGGCGATTGCCTGCCTTACGACCTGGGCGTTGAAGGGGTCCTTCCTCATGTTGAAGCACATATAGAACATGTGGTAGCCGTAGTTCATGTTGACTGCGGCGTTTGAAAGGCCCTTCACCTTGGCGATGTCAGCGGCGGCCGTAAGGCCGGGGATCACCACGGTGTCGCCGCGCTCGAAAGCGATCAGCCTTGCCTGCTGGTCCTTGATGATGGGCATGATGATCTCATCGACGCGGGGGCCCGTCTTCTCGTAGGCCATCGCGGTGACGCCGATCACGGATACCATCATGAGTGCAATAGCGATGAGTGCCAGTGTACGTCTCACTAAGATCTACCTCCTTATATGGATTGACTCTGCAATTTCATCTCAAGCGGGATTGCCCGCCTTTGGGATTTAGACTGAAAGGAAACTCCTATGTTTCATAGGGATTCGACGATGTATAATCAAATCCTTCTTCAATTCTAAGTTAATGCGGCCCACATATCAAGATATGCGGCATATTGGGCGATTCGGACTGCTAAATTGCCATATACACCATCGCATACCTTTTCAAGCCCGGAATGACCTTATATAGGGTTTTCTGTTATCATCTTCTTATATACAGGCGTCTTTCGGCGCTTCCCGGGAGTGTGTTTCATGCCTTCATACGATGTCGCAATCATCGGCGCCGGTGTCACAGGCTGCTCGATGGCCAGGCGGCTGTCCATGTACAGGCTCAAGACCATAGTAATAGAGGCTGAAGACGACATCGCCTGCGGCACTACCAAGGCCAACACGGCGATAGTACATGCCGGATATGACGCTAAGCCGGGCACTTGGAAGGCCATGACAAATATTGAGGGCTCAAGGGCTTACGCGAAGCTGTGTGCGGAGCTCGATGTCCCATACTTCAACACCGGAAGCCTGGTAATCGGCCTCAATCCCGACCAGGATTCGGCGGTGCTCGGCCTTAAGGCCAGGGGAGATGCCAACGGCGTGCCTGGCCTTGAGGTGTTAGGCAGGGAAAGGCTTCTGGAGCTGGAACCGAATGTAAACCCTGAGGCGACCAGCGCCCTTCATGCGCCCACCGGGGCATATACCTGCCCTTGGGAGATGGCGATAGCTCTCATGGAGAATGCCGTGGAAAACGGCGTGGAGCTGATGCTTGGATCCGAGGTTCTGGATATTGCGGAGATGGCCGGCGGGTTCGAGCTTATACTCAAAGACAGGGTTATAAGCTCTTCATATGTGCTCAACGCAGCAGGCCTGCACGCCGACAAGGTGGCGGCGATGGTCGGGGACCCGGGCTTCAGGATAGCGCCCAGGCGCGGCGAGTACTGGCTTTTCGACAAGAATCTCAAGGGCTTGGTGACAAGGCCTCTGTTCACGGCGCCGACTCCCATATCGAAGGGCGTCGTCGTTACACCGACCGCGGACGGCAACCTTATGGCGGGGCCTAACGCCGAGAACATCGATGACCCGGACGACATCTCCACGACGGCTGAGGGCCTTGAGAAGGTCTGGAACGATGCGCTGAGCCTAGTGCCCTGCCTTCAGAGGAGGTCTGCGATAACCAACTTCGCGGGGCTTAGAGCCGCTTCATACCCTCAGGGCGACTTCATAGTAGGGCCCATGGAGGGGCACGGCAGGTTCTTCAACTTGGCTGGGGTCGAATCTCCCGGGCTCACCTCTGCTCCGGCGATTGCCTTGCATGCAGAGGGCATGCTGAGGGATGCGGGCCTCAAGCTAGAGAGGAAGGACGGCTGGAAACCCGAGAGGAAGGGCCTTGTGCACTTTGCGCTCCTTTCTCCTGATGAGCAGGACCAGCTAGTGATGAGAGACCACAGGTATGGCCACGTCGTCTGCAGATGCGAGACGGTGACAGAAGGCGAGATAATCGCGGCGCTTCACAGGCCGGTTCCATGCACGACCATGGACGGGCTAAAGAGGAGGACCCGGCTTGGTGCCGGAAGGTGCCAGGCGGGCTTCTGCAGCCCCAGGGCGCTTGGCATCGTGGCCAGGGAGCTGGGTGTGGATGTCGGCGACATAAGCAAGAACGGGGACGGGTCGCATTATGTGCTAGGCCTTCTTGGCGAACCGGAGGAAGGAGGCGACGCAGGTGACAGAGCTTAAGGTAGACGTCGCCGTAATCGGAGCGGGACCAGCGGGCCTTGCCGCCGCCATTGAGGCCAGAAGGCAGGGAGCAGGAAGCGTCTTAGTACTTGAAAGGGACAGGGAGCTTGGGGGAATACTCCAGCAGTGCATACATAACGGATTCGGGCTGCACCTGTTCGGAACCGAGCTTACCGGGCCTGAGTACGCACACCGCTTCATCGAGGAGGCGTTAGGTGCGGGAGTCGAGTTCATGCTGGACACCATGGTCCTGGAAGTAGGGCGGGACAGGAGCATAACAGCCCTCAATGAGAGCAAGGGGATGTTTCGCATCAGAGCCGGTGCAGTCGTGCTTGCAATGGGATGCCGCGAGAGGAACAGGGGCGCAGTCACGATACCGGGGGCGAGGCCTGCTGGTGTCTTCACGGCGGGTGCTGCCCAGAGGCTTGTGAACATGGAGGGATACATGCCCGGAAAAAGGATAGTAATCCTGGGTTCGGGCGACATAGGATTGATCATGGCAAGGCGAATGACATGGGAAGGAGCTTTGGTCGAGGCGGTCCTTGAGATCCTGCCCTTCCCGAGCGGTCTTACCAGAAACCTTGTCCAGTGCCTTAACGACCAGGGCATTCCGCTTCATCTGGGCAACACCGTGGTCAAGGTGCATGGCAGAAGGCGGGTCGAGGGTGTTACTGCGGCCAAAGTCGACGAGAAGCTCAGGCCCATTGCCGGCACGGAGTGGTTCATACCTTGTGACACGCTGCTGCTTTCCATAGGCTTGATACCTGAGAACGAGCTTAGCAGGGGCGCAGGTGTGGAACTCGACCCTATTACTGGAGGACCTGTCGTAAGCGACGACATGGAGACCAGCATACCCGGCATATTCTCATGCGGGAACGTGGTGCACGTGCATGATCTGGTGGACAATGTCACCATGGAAAGCAGGATAGCGGGCATGGGAGCCGCCAGGGCGGCGCTGGGCATGATTGACAGAGGCGGTAGCGTAAGGACCCAGGCGGGAAACAATATCAGGTATATAGTGCCGCACGAGCTGCGGCTTGCGAACTGCGAGAAGAGGGACGCCACTTTGTACATGAGGGTAAATAAACCCGCAGAGAAAGTCAAAGTCGTTGTGAGCTCAGGTGGAAGGCAGGTCTACTCCAAGGCGGAGAGGATATGCAAGCCCGCCGAGATGCTCGTCCTGAAGATTCCGAAGGGGAAGCTTTCCGGCCTTGATGCCGGCTCAATAATTGAAATCGGCATGGCTGCGGAATGATCGAGGTGTTTCAGATGGAGACGAAGGAGCTTACATGCATAGTCTGTCCAGTGGGCTGCAAGCTGTCGGCCACTATTGACGGGCCTGATATGGCGATTGAGGGAAATGCCTGCCCGCGCGGCAAGAAATACGGGCTGGACGAGCTCTGCAACCCGATGAGGATGCTTACATCGACAGTCAGGATTGAAGGGGGATTCCTGCCCAGGCTTCCCGTAAGGAGCAAGTCGCCCATTCCAAAAGGTAAGATAGGCGTTGCGCTCAAGGAGCTAAGGATGGTAAGCGTCACCGCCCCCGTTGGCATCGGGGAGGTTATACTAAGAGATGTGGCAGGCACAGGCGTCGACATAGAGGCCTCAAGGCCCATGGAGAAGGCTTGAGAAACTCGGACGTGTTTATGGAGGGATAGCTGATGAAGGATATCGTTATTATCGGAAGCGGACCGGCAGGCATGGCCGCCGGCATATATGCAAGGCGCGGAGGCCTGGATGCGATGCTCATCGAGAAGGTGTCGCCTGGCGGTCAGGCGGTCTATGCGCACAGCATAGAGAACTACCCGGGTTTCTACCAGGTGCCCGGCTACGAGCTCATGTTCACGTTTGCAGACCACCTCTCGAAGTTCGGCCTTGTTCCTGAGATGAAGGATATCAAGTCAGTCGATTTGATAGGCAAGGTCAAGAAGATCGTTACCGATTCCGACGTAATCGAGGCAAAGGCCGTAGTGATAGCATCAGGAGCAAGCCCAAGGAGGCTCGGGTTAGTGAACGAGGGAAGGCTCATCGGGCGAGGGGTGAGCTACTGCGCCAACTGCGACGGCAACTTCTTCAAGGGCAGGGATGTAGTAGTCATAGGCGGCGGCGATGCGGCAGCTGAGGATGCGCTGTATCTTGCGAAGATCTGCAGGAAGGTATACCTGATCCACAGGCGCGATTCCTTAAGGGCGCAGCACATAGTGCAGCAGAGGCTCTTCTCTCTCACCAACGTCGAGATGGTCTGGGACAGCGTCGTCGAGGACATCCTGGGCGCAGAGAAGGTAGAAGGCGCGACGGTGAAGAACGTGAAGACGGGCGAGATGTCAGGCATCGCAACCGACGCCGTCTTCGTAGCCATCGGCCAGGTGCCCAATACAGAGCTCTTCAAGGGACAGATAGCGCTTTCGGAGACGGGCCATGTGACTGTCGACCGTGAGATGAGGACGAACCTTGCCGGCGTGTACGCAGCTGGCGATGTCACCGCGAAGGCTTTGAGGCAGGTAGTGACCGCCGTGGCAGACGGTGCGACGGCATCATACGGGGCGATCAAATACATTAGCACCGAGTTCTAGGGGAAGGCATCTACATGGGTGATTGCTGCAGAGCGGAAAACAATCAGGGGGAGCATGCCCATGAGCATGCCGAGAAGCACGCACAAGAGCACGTCCATGACCATGACCATCACAGGCACGGCTCAAAGGCCCTTCGAATATCCCTTGCCGCCGGAGCACTCCTTTTTGCAGCAGGGCTGATCGACGGGCATCTCATCCATTCCGGGGCGGCCTTCTGGCTGAACCTCGCATCAGCCCTGTCAGTGGGATGGAACATACTTAGGGAAGTGGCAGGGGACATAAGAGCAGGGCAGCTGTTCACCGAGAACCTGCTCATGGCGACGGCGGCGGTCGGTGCGTTCCTGATTGGGGAGCATGCCGAAGGAGCCGCCGTGCTTGTTCTTTATACGCTGGGTGAGGTTCTTCAGGGTACGGCAGTGGCAAGGTCGAGGGCTAGCATCAGAAGGGCGATGGACCTGCGGCCCGACAGGGCAAGGATCCTTGTGGACGGGATGGAAAAGGAAGTCCCGCCAGAGCAGGTCGAGCCCGGCCAGTTGATGGTGATTAAGCCGGGGGAGAAGGTGCCCCTGGACGGGACCGTGCTTGAAGGCAAATCCTATCTGGATATGTCCAAGCTTACCGGGGAGTTCATACCAAGGCAGGTCGAGGCAGGCTCGCAGGTGCTGTCAGGGACGATAAACGGCATCGGGCTCATCATCGCCCGCGTAGACAAGCCGTACGGGATGTCTACTGCTGCCAGGATAATGAGAAGCGTGGAGCAGGCCGAGGAGAAAAAGGCGGTACCCGAGCGCTTCATAAGGCGTTTCGCAAGATACTACACCCCTGCCGTGTTTGGTTTAGCCGTCCTGATCGCCATACTTCCGCCCCTTCTAGGTGCAGGCACCTTCGATGAATGGACAAAAAGGGCCCTTGTGATGCTCGTGATGTCTTGCCCGTGTGCGCTTGTGATCTCAGTGCCATTAGCCTATTTCGCTGGAATGGGGAGAATCTCCAGATACGGCGTGCTGGTCAAGGGCGCTGCTTTCGTAGACGTTCTGGCAGGACTGGATACGGTCGTGTTCGACAAGACGGGCACCCTTACAGAGGGGAGCTTCAAGGTGAGGGAGGTCGTGCTCGCAGGGGGAACTGAGCATACTGAGCTAGTCGGTGCAGCCGCTTCAGCCGAGATGGGCTCGAACCATCCGATAGCCTCTTCCATAGTCGACTATGCAAAGGGCCTGGGCATAGAAGAAGACGGCGCAAAGCCCGAAGGGTACAGCGAGATTACCGGAAGCGGCGTCATAGCGTCAGTGAATGGCAAGAGCATCGCAGTCGGCAACAAGGACTTGATGTACAAGGTTGGAGCGAGGATCGAGGCGGAGAGGTGCTCCGAGCCGGTCTGCTCACACACTGTGGCGAATGTCGCGGTGGACGGGAGCATGATAGGCAGCCTTCATCTGGGCGACATTCCCAAGGAGATGGCCGGTGAGACGGTTAAACAGCTTCAGGAGATGGGCATAAGGAGAATAGCCATGCTTTCGGGCGACAAGAGGGCGGCAGCCGAGGCCATCGCCGGGCTCATCGGAGTCGAGGAGGTCCATGCCGAGCTTCTACCCGATGAAAAGATGGCGGTGCTGGAGTCGATAATCAAGAAGGCAAGGAAGACGGCCTTCGTAGGCGACGGCGTGAATGACGCGCCTTCTCTCACCAGGGCAGACCTGGGCATCGCGATGGGCGCGCTCGGTTCTGATGCCGCCATAGAATCTGCGGATGTGGTAGTCATGGACGACAACCTTGCTAAGCTTCCCAAAGCCATAAAGGCGGCTAGGTATACCAAGGCGATTGCCATGCAGAACATAGCTGGAGCCTTGGCAATCAAGGCCTTCTTTCTAATATTGGGGGGAAGCGGAAACGCCGGCATGGTGGAGGCCATAGTGGCTGACGTGGGAGTCTCACTGATCACTGTACTGAACTCGTTCAGGCTGTTTACGGGAAGGGATTGACAAGTTGTCAGCTAAATTCCTGTATTGCGAACAAAATGCTTGACAAACGGCTTATTGAGTAATAGTATTGCGTCATAACGCATAAACATACCACGGAGGCGCGGGCATGAAGCGAGCTATATCGATGAAAGCTATATATCGATATTACGCCTATACGGCGGCTTGTCCCTGCGCGTACCGTCGGGTATAGGCAGAGCTTAGGGTACGCCGCCTTAAGCGGCGCAAGGGCAAGCCGTGAAGATCGAAGGCTCGGATAATCCGGGTCTTCTTGTTTTTACTGCCTCCAGCATATCTGGCCCCGTGCCGCCCATGGGAATTGAGGGAGGATGTACCGATGGAGTTCAGGCTTAGAGACGGCAGGACCATACCCGTGGAGATGCACAAGAGCAAGGTAGTTCAGAAGATCAACCTTCTTTCCCCCGAAGAGAGGCTCAAATCCATTAGGGAGGCCGGATTCAACACGTTCCTTCTAAGAAGCGGGGATGTGTTCCTTGATATGCTCACCGACAGTGGCACGAATGCGGTTAGCGACTGCCAGCAGGGCGCGACTATGTGTTCAGACGATGCATACGCGGGATCCGAGAGCTTCTACAGGCTGACGGATATCGTCAAGAAAGTATGGGGCAAGCAGTTCGTCCTCCCAGTGCACCAGGGAAGGGCCGCCGAGCATATCCTTGCCAGGTTCTTCGTTAAGCCCGGTTTGTTCGTGCCCATGAACTACCACTTCACAACGACCAAGGCGCACTTCAACATGCAGGGGGGCACGGTTCTGGAGCTCTTCAAGAAGGGGGCACTAGATATAGCAAGCGAAGTCCCGTTCAAAGGGGATATCGACATAGAGGCTGTCCAGGCAGTCATCAAGGAGCATGGGGCAGACAAGGTGCCGTTCGTAAGGATGGAGGCGACGACAAACCTGATAGGCGGGCAGCCGTTCTCACTGCAGAACTTAAGGGAGCTGAAGGCGATGCTCGTCAAGCACGACATACCTCTTATGCTTGATGCAAGCCTGATCTCCGAGAACGCCTACATGATTTGGAAGAGGGAGAAGGCGGCCGCAGGCATGAGCATCGCCGAGATTATCAGGGAGATGATGGATCTAAGCGATATCGTGTACCTCTCCGCCCGCAAGAGCTGCGCCGGAAGGGGCGGGATGATAATCACCGACCGGAAGGACTTCTTCGACGGCATAGCACCGATGATCCCGGTCTACGAAGGCTTCCTTACCTATGGTGGGATGTCATCAAGAGAGATCGAGGGCATCGCGGTGGGCATCGAGGAGATGACGGACCCCGAAGTGGCAGGCGCTTCTGTAGAGATGATCCGTTTCGGAGTCGAGAAGCTCAGGAAGAACGGCATACCAGTTATAACACCTGGAGGGGGCCTTGGGATCCACCTTGATGCCAAGCAGTTCCTGCCCCATATCCAATGGAGCGGCTATCCTGCGGGATGCCTTGCCGCCGCCATGTACATCATATCAGGCGTAAGGGGCATGGAGCGCGGCAGCATCTCCATGGACAGAGACGAAAAGGGTGCAGAGGTGCCGTCTGACCTGGAGCTTCTCAGGCTTGCAGTGCCGAGGAGGGTATTCAGCGCATCACATATCGAGTACATGACTGACATGGCCATGTGGCTCTTCGATAACAGCAAGCTGGTGGGTAGCTTGAAGTTCGTGCACGAGCCTCCGGTGCTAAGATTTTTCATGGGCAAGCTGGCTCCGATAGGCGATTGGGATGCAAAGCTCCTTGAAGCCGTGAAGTCTGATTTCGGCCATTGATCCAATTACGGTACTGATGCTTTGAAGGGGGGCAGCGTATCGCGGTGTGAGCCCCCCTTCGCTCTGCTTATGATGGTTTCAACCATCTCAAAGGCCCTTTTCTATGCTGGTTCCCGCGGTAAGGGGGTTGACCATATTGGAGATAAGGCGTGTCGAGTAGATGACGGAAGCCCTTTTTATGGATGCCTTGCCGAACCTAGCCGCCATGTCGTCCATCACGCCTCTTATCCTTCCGCCGAGGTCCGAATCCACATCCAGCGGCAGCCTCAGCTGTATCTCGGTCGTAAGCCCGGATACGCCGGCACCCACAAGGCGCACGGGGCGCCCTTTCTCGTAGATCCTCGCGTATACGTGCAGCAATGAGTCCATAATATGGTCTGTAAGCGTCATGTCATAGCCTATCGTATGCGAACCGCCCACATCCTTGAAGTCCGAGTACCTAAGGTGAAGGTAGGCGACCCTGGCAGCCATCTTCTCGGCTGCAAGCCTTCCGGCAAGCCCGTCGGCTATCATTAGCATATGAGCCTTAATGACATCCTCGTCCGTGGTCTCCTGAAGCATGGTGAAGTCGTTGCTCATGGACTTCACCTTGAAGGGTATGCCCCAACCGTATGAAGGTTCCCTTCCCTCGATAGAATCGTACAGCCAGTCCGCCCTAACGCCCATAAGGGGGCGCAACAGCTCCCTGGGAAAACGCCTCAGCTCGCCCAGAGTGTGTATCCCGCGCTTTGCCAGAAGGGCAGCCGTCCTGTAGCCGATTCCGGGAAGGTCGTCTACAGGAAGCCCGTCTATCTCCTGGCTTATCCTGTCGGGGTAGATTAGCTTCAGGCCATCGGGTTTTCCCATGTCGGATGCAAGCTTGGCAAGCACGCGGGTGTCGGCTATGCCTGCTGTCACCGTGATGCCGAGCTTCCTTCTCGTCCATGACCTGAAGTCGTCTGCTATGGAAGAAGCCATCTCGTAGCCTTCAGGGCAGCTTACATGGAATTCATCTATGGAGCAGGGGTGTACGTACTGCCCGTATGTGACCAGCTTCTCGTGCAGCTTCCTGCTGAAGTCAAGGTAGACGTGCGGCTTGCCCCGTATGAAGAAGC
>CAZJHY010000044.1:0-11385 GCA_964545975.1 uncultured Clostridia bacterium
GCATCGGACTTGTCCGACTCATCCGCATCCTCGATGCTGGGCGTGAAGTAGTTGGTATCAGCGTCCACCGTGGTCATGGCTCCCAGTGAGAGCATGAGCATGACGGAGCCGAAGCCCTTGGTGTCTACCCACTCGCCCGTGGCCGTGGCAGTAAGCGAGGCAGGAGAGATGCTCCTTACCGGCTTTACTACGCTTGCGAGATCCTTTATGGGGTTACCCATCTTCACATCCTCCTTCCCTAGTCAGTCTTGACTACTGCGAATGCATTCGGCTGCACGCAGCGTCCACCCACGTTGGTGGTCAGGAAGAACTTGGTCCATCCCGGCTTGGTGATCTGATCGCTGAAGGCCAGAACGCCAGCCTGCTTCCTGAGGATCTTGTAGTACCAGAAGTTGCCGAAGAGCACGGGGTACACCCCGCCGTCGGCTTCATCCGGCATTGAATCCGCTATGATCACGGGGAAGCCCGCGACCCTCATCGCGAAGGGGTCATTGGGCAGTGCCGAGAACAGGAACAGGCCAGTAGTGCCATCCGCACGAAGAGCAATCACGTTCTGCAGTGTCTTGCTGTTCATGATGTAGGCGCAGTTCTTGCTCTGTCCCTGGGTGTACATCGCCGGGACCTTGGTGGGCAGCTTGATTAGGGCATTGGCTGAAACCGTGGTTGTTCCTGCTGAGCCCGAATCTACGTAGTTGGCGTAGACTGCCGAGTCCACGATGAGGCCGTACGGCTGCTTGATGCCGGTGCCGGTCACGAAAGCCGTAGACTCCTTCGTTGCAAGAGCCCTGGCCATCCTGGTGTTGATGTAGTTCAGGGCATTGATGCCGGCATCCCTGAGGAACTTGTTGGTCACCCAAGGATAGGCGTACAGGTCATGCAGCTTTATGTCGTACTCCTTGAGTGCGGCTGCATTGGTCTGTGACCTGCTGTCCAGCTCATTCGCCCAGGCACCGTCGAAGTCCGACGTCTCTGCCAGGAAGTCCAGCGAATCTCCGGACTCCAGGGGGATAGTGTCGCACAGCGGTGCTATGGGGTTCATGGTCTGGGCTATCTCGATGATCTCCCTGAAGATGGGCTTGGGAACCATGAAGCCGCCGGCCGGACCGGAAATGGTGTTCATCTCGGTGGCCTTGAACTCGTATCCCGCGGGGACCTGCTTGGTCTGGAGATAACTCCAGTACGCCTTGAGGTCTGCCTCAGAGGGCCCGCCTTCCTTTGCTCCAGCCGCCGGAGGTCTGTTCATCGCTGCCTTAGCCTCCTGCAGCTCCTTCATCATGGTCGCGATGTCTGCAGAGATCTTGGTGACCTGGCCCTTGGTCTCACCGTACTCAGTGCCAAGCTTCTTGATCTCTTCAGCGCGCTGAGCATCAAGGCCCTTAAGAGCTTCTACGCCCTTAAGCATGTTTTCGCCTAGTGCCTTGATGTCTATCTCTTTGTTCTCGTTCTCAGGCATTATCTGACTACCTTCCTTCCGTATGTATTTGGGTTATGCTCTGGAGTGTCATCGCCGCTTGCTTGAACAGCTGTGCAACCTCAGGGCTAACCGCCGGCTGAGCCGCCTTCTCCGGAGTGGCCTTGTGAGAGGCCGGCTCCTGAGACTTGCCCAGTGGCTTTAAGTCTGAGAGCACGATGTCCGCGCTGTTCAGCAATGCCTCCTGGAAGCCTTCTGTCTCGAAGTCCATCTTGTGTTCTATCGTCTCGCGCTTGGCTTGCATCTCCTTGAGCATCACTGAGATCTCATCCTGAGACTTGGCCAGGAACTCTGACTTGAAGCTCAAGTATGCCTGGAGGCTCTTGAAGCCAGTGAAGGGAGTGTCCGGGTTAGCCCCCCAGGTCACACAGCTGCCGTCCCAGAGCTTCAGCTCCATCAGGTCAGTGATGCCGGTTTCCTTGTCTTCGAAGTACTTCATGACCTCGTAGCCGATGCTGTGCTCTGTGATGATGCCCTGCTCGTAGAGCTTCATCGTGTCACGTCCAAGGGGTGTATCCGCGCCTTCTGCTTCGAAGTACAGGCCCTTGGCATCCTCAACCAAGTTCAAGAACTTTCCGCACAGATGCATGTAGGAATGGTTGAACAGGAACTTGATCCTGTTGGCAGCCTGGGGTCCGCGCTCGAGGATGGTCTTCACATATGCCCCGGGCTTCACCCTGTCCTTCACGCTGTCAACCACATCGAATGAGCTCAGGTAGCCGGTGATCTTCCGGTCCTTAGCGCTCACATCCTTGACATATCCTCCGGTCTTATAAAGCCTCATGTTCTTTCCCAGCTCCTTGCCCGTTTGTTAATCGACTCCGTAAACCAAGGTGCACCTGCAGTTGGGATGCAGCGGTGGGCCCTGTTCCTTGAGATAACCGGACCCGCCTCCGTGCCTGGGGTACTCACCCTCTAGCTCCATGCGCTGGTGGTTCATCGCTTGGCAGTTCTCACAGCATCCGGGGTAGGCCAGCCATTCCTTCCAGGTCTTGGCGTCCTCACCCAGGTAGCCGGCTTCCCTTGCCTCTTTGATCGCTGAGAGCTGGCCGTGGTTGTACGCTGCTGATGTCTCAGTCCTTGCTATGCGCTCAGCCCTGATCTGCTTCTGCCGGTAGGCTTCAAGCCTCACGCCGTTATCCACGCTGATCGGCTTCTGGCCGTTGGCTACTCGCTCTTCGTTGACTCTCTCGAGCCTTGCCTTCTCCTTGGCCACAGATGCCACTTGCTGAGGCAGCAGACCGATGAACGCCTTGATGGTCTCCTGGATGTCGTACGTGCTCATGGGATCTGTTATGAGCCCTTGCTTGAAGACCTCTCTGATGGCCAGCTTTCTGAGTCCTGACCAATCCTTGATGAGGGTGCCGGAGCGCTTAGCTATCCACTTGGTCACGTCCTTCGATACCGGGATATAAGTCCAATCCTGCCCCCAGCTCTTCTTGCCCTGGGCCATCTGCCGGATTGCCGGAGTCACGTACTGGCCACCGTCCTGCAAACGCTCCGAGTACCAGGTACCCAGCTGCTTGTCTCTGAAGCTCACGTCTGCCTTAATCCACTTCACCCTTAGGCTCTCCGGCAGCTTGCCCTTCTCCTGGGCTATCGCCTTAGCCTCATCCTTCGTTATCAAAGAGCCTTCGGTCTTGGCTAGTGCTAAGAAGCCCATGGCCACCGGCTTGAAGTTGCTGTTCACGTATCTCACCGAGTCCCTGACTGCGGTCCCTGGGCGTGTGATGTATCTTCCGCTGGCCATCACTCATCACCGTCTTCCACGCTGTTGTCACCCGGTAGGTTCTCGGCCCCCAGGGCCTCAGCGCTCTGGCCAAGCATCTCCAGGGATGTGGTTATGCCCGGCAGCAGGATCTGATCGCCCAGCTTCTCATCCTCAAGGGGGTCCCAGCCGGTGGACTCGCGCTTCTCGTTGATTGTCAGGAACGTGGCATTGTTAACCCTGTTGTACCTGTCATTCATCGACTCGCTGAGCTCAGGGATGGCATCCTCGTTAGGCTGGATGATGAGCCCCGGCAGCTGCACCGAGTACCAGGAAGCGAAAGCGTCCATGATGTCGCGCACCATGGGCATGATCGTCTTCGTGTAGAGTGACCTGCTGGCTTTCTGGAAGGAGGCATAGGTCTTGACCTCAGGATCACCAAGCATCTCCGAAGGGACGCCCAGAGCCACTCCGATATCACGTGCACTCTGACGATAGCCTTGGAGCCAGTCCATCTCGAATGGGGTGCTGGCCACGTCCTTGTACTTCAGGCCCCCGGCAAGGACCAAAGGCTTGGAGCCCATAGTCTCACCGGTGGTTTCAGCCTCGAACTTCTCTTTCAGCATGTCGATGTAGTCACTGGTAAGCTGCTGCTCTGTCTCAAGCACTGCCGGAGCCTTGCCCATGTTCTTCAAGAGGCTGAAGTTCCATTGCCTTGCTATGTTATTCTGGAGGGCACTCTGCAGCGCTGCACTGAGGGGAGCCACGGGCTTCATCCTGTCCCCCAGGGCGATGTACAGGATCCTATCTTCGCTGAAGGTCTCGCCGGCATAGGCGAATGTAAAAGGATCTCCCACTCTAACGGGGTTTGTCACCTGAACCTGGTCAGGATCCAGAAGGTGGAGCTCTTGCTTGCTTGACTTGTTGATATCGTCTGTCCGGAACACGAAGCACTTGCCAGCGAGAAGGAGCTGAGTCAGGATCTCACGTCTGAACTTGCTTGCCGGCACCCACTTGGATGGCCGTGTAAGCTCTTCCTGGAATGAGTACTTGCCGGGCTTCAGCTCATCGCGGTCACCGTTCTGCTTGTCGATGTAGTAAAGCCACTCGATGCTGGCCCCGCCTTCGGCAATTAGCTTGACTGCCCGGTGGACGAATGGATTGGGGATGTAAGCCGTTGTAAGAGCCTGATTGTAACTGAGCCCTACTGCATTGGCCCCCCAGTCTGCCATCCTCCAGTTCACGGGGAGCAGACCAGCAAGCCCGGGAATGCCCAGCCCCGTCACCTTGGAGATGAGAGAAAGCGCTATTCCCTTCAAGCCTGTCCTGCTGCTGGCCATCTCATGCCTCCGAGTCCTAGAATCTGATGATCTGTATCTGTGGCCTGTCTCGGTAGTAAAGCAGCCCTTGGTTCGCCGCGTCCACGATATCCTTGTACTTGCCCTTGGGGAAGCTCAGGTGCTGTTCCACGAAGCTATCCAGCCATGGGCGCTTATATACTGCAGGGTCTGGCAACCACACGTTGCCCGCTTCATACATCGGCGTGATTGATCTCGCCCTGGCTTCCTTGCCCACTGTGGGGTTGTAAGGTATCAGCCCTGGGTACTGAGGTTTCAAAGCACTTAGAAGCGCTGCTCCGTTGCCCTTGTTCTCAATCACATGAGCTGCAGCTTTCGGGTACTTCTGGGCCATCAGCTTGAAGACTTCAACCGTCCTGGTGAACTCCATGTGCTCATGTACCAGATCCAGGAGGTAGACATTCGCGTCCTTACGGCCCCAGACCACACACGCGCATTCCGCTGAGGTGGCTGTGCCTTCGAAGGGCAAGTCCCAGGAGTCGATGATCTCGAGTCCCTCCGGCAGCTCCCGGTAGTAGTTGCCTAACCACTCGCGCTTGAATATCAAGCCTTCCGCCGGTGCTGGCCTCTGCTGGAACTGGGCGCTGAACACTTCGCTGCTCATGTCTTTCTTCAGCTGCTGCAGCACTTGCTCCGGATATCTTACGGGGTCCAGCAGGTCCCCCTTCTCACGGGCGAACTCTTTGCCAGACATCGGGAACCTGATCACCTGCTTCTCCTCAGCGAATGCCGGTAGGCAGACATGCTCATAGGTCCCTTCCTGCTCCAGCAAGTATCCGGAGACGTCCCACTCATGCAGTCTCTGCATCACCACGATGATGACGCCTTTGGTCTGGTCGTTAAGCCTGGTGGGCACCACTGTCTTCATGTACTCGATGGCCCGCTCCCGCTCGACTTCCGAGTCCGCTTGCTTAGGGTTCTGGGGGTCATCGACTATGATCCGGTCCCCGCCTTCACCTGTCAGGGTGCCGCCTACCGAAGTGCTGAACTGCATGCCCCGGTGGTCGTTTTCAAAGACATACTGCCGGTCGATATCGTCCACGATCCTGAACCTGTCCCCCCAGCGCTGCTGATACCAGGGTGACTTGATGAGCATGCGGGTCAGGATGTTGTGCTTCCGGCTCAGGTAGTCCGAGTAGCTGCTCTTGATGAATCTCAGCTCCGGGTGCTGTATCCAAGTCCAAGCCGGGTAGCAGACACTGAGCATCAGGCTCTTCGTCGACCTGGGAGGCACGTTCACCAGGAGCCTCGTTATCTGTCCGGCCTCTACGGCCTCGAGGTACTCTGCCAGCAGGTCTATATGCCAGTTGCCGGCATAGTCGGTACCGGGCTCGATTGTTGGCCATGCCAATCGTATGAAGTCTGCCAAAGAGCGTTCTGCCAGTACGGCCCTGATTGCATCAAGCGTTCTCGGTGTCGGATTTAAGGAGCTTGGCATCCTGCTGCTCACGGATCCTCAACTCCTCCACTGAGAGCTTTCTGAAGTCCACATCCCCCGCATATCTCACGGTTTGTTCGCTCTGAGTCTCCTGCCTGATGATCTCTGTAGGTTCGCCCAGGGCTTTCCGCTGCAAATCCGCCCCGGTGGTGACTAGCCCCTTGGCCTGCTCAATGTTCTCAAGGTTGGTGACCTTGATCTTCTCCAAGCCCTTCCGGATAAAGTCCGCCCCCGCCTGGTACTGCAGCATGGCCATCTGGATCCTGGCTTGCTCAAGCTCATCCCGGGTTCTTCTGTCCAGGTACTCATCGTAGGAGGCAGCCCTGGACACCCAGGAGTGCTGCACGGAGTACTGCTTCAGCGTGTTCAAGGTCTTCTTACTCTGATCGGCCACGGCCTGAAGGGTTCTTTCCAGCGGGCCCATGGTCAGGTACATAGTGAAAAGCCGGTGCTTCAATGCTGTCTCTCCCGGCTGTCTTTCCCAAACTTCCTTTGGAGCTATCTGCCCTTTTGTGGGTTTCTTCCGAGGCTGTAGCTTGTTCATTGCCTCACCTCGGCAACCAAGTTACGATTTTCGAAAGGAGTTTACCAAGTGCATTTTTCTATGGGCTGTGCTGGGCTATTCATCGTGTAGCGTGCATTGGCACTAACAAATTGCCTGTTCAGTTCATGTATTTCGAAATCATTATTCATCAATGAATATTTTGAGAACTTGCGCCCATACTTCGGGTCTACCCCCCATTTGCCTTGACCCTTATTCCGCGAAAGCATAGAAGGGCCGGCAAGCCATACAGCCTTCAAGCGCCCCTTGTAGATCCAGCGCCGGACTGTAGACTCATCGACCCTGCATAGCTTGGCCATCTGGTAGGTGCTCAGAAAAGAATGCTTTGCTGTAGTGGCCCTCCTACCTCCGGCAACGGTGGTGCCTCCGCTTTCGAGATATCCCATATACGCACCCTCACGCCTTCTTCCCTCATGTCCTGGGTGTAGATCTTCTGGCTTACCTTCTGGCACACTTGGGCATCGTCTATCCATACGAACCTGTTCAGAGCGTCCATGACGGCCTTCTCCAGATTGTCTATGTCCGGCCTCACGCTGTGGAATACCCGCTTCTTCTTGATCGCCACCTTGGTTGCCGGCATCAGGAAGGTCAGATCCAGCCGTAGCGCTCCGTCTAGTGGCTTCTCCGGAAGCGAACCCTTGGCATGCAGCTGGACGTGTGCTTCCCAGGCTGTAGCCCTATCTGGGGTGTAGCTCCCGATCTTTCCGTTCTTCATGCGATAGGTCCGGGCCCTAGCTTTCGATATTGGAGTACCTGGGACGAAGAACTCAATTACCGGCGCTGCTGCCTCTGCCATAGGTATCTACCTCCGCTTCATGTCCTCAGTGGGCTCCACTGGCCTGTTCAGGGCCCCGCACTTCCATTCGACTTGCCTGGCTTCCGACTTATCTCCGGGCATCAAGGCCGGGCATCGCTTCATCCCCGGCCTGTACCTAGAGCAGTGGATGCATTCAAAGAGCCGGCCCCGGCGTCCATCTGTCATGGCCCTAGTCCCCCCTTGCAGCGGTAAGGCTCTGCAGCGTCCTCACGGCCTCGAGCGCTTGGATGGCCCGGTCTATCACTCCAAGAACTTCGTGAGCTGCCTCCAGCGAGCTCTTCAGGGTGTCTACCTGCTCTTCAGCAAGCGCCCTCTGGTACCCCAGATCTTCCAGGACCCTGCTCAACATGCCCGCTTCCTTTGCAGGATCCTCAATGACAGCGGCTTGTACGATTGCCGGTTCTTCGTGTACAACTTTGGGCTCTGCTTGTACATGAATGGGCGTTTCGTGTACACTTCCGGCCTCATTGGTCACTTTATGCCGTGCATCGATGACCTCCGGCTGAGGCAGTGGAAGGTCCGAAGCCACTTTGAACACAGGCCCTGCATAAGGTTTGGCAGGTTCCTTCTCCAGCCACTCCGGCAACGGGTTGATAATCCGTCCGATCCGGTGGCAGGAGTAGTACTTCTCTACCTCAACCCCGTCCACTTTGGCAGCGTTCCTGGTCACGCCGTAGCACTTCTTGACAGCCCTATCCCTGTGAGGGCAGTCAGAGCAGTTCACTGCCGGCAAGCTCTCATCCGTAGGTGCCGGGGATGGGACTCCGCTTGAGTTCCGATGCAGCGAAGGGAAGACTTGCTCTGCCTCTGGCCGCGCCTTCGGTGGCCTTCCACGCCGCTTGCTGTCTTGCATCATCGTCTTCATGTCTTACTCTCACCGCCTCTTTATGGCCCTGGCCATGTTGTTGGTTATCCTCTGAGCCTCTATGTCCATCGGCACCTTCTGCCGCCTGACGTCTGCATTGATGCAGTCCGCCTTCTGTTTCCACTCCCGATATGCCTCGCACTTGCCGTGACATCCGAATTGCCGGGATGTACAGTCCCAGCACGGATTGTCACCAGCGTGATGGGAGGCCGTGTATTTGAATGGCCATCCGTCATTACGCACTTTCTCCCGCGGCCTCCTTGGTCAGTCTCTGAGTCCCGTCTACGTGCATCCTGTAGCGTGTCCTTGCCGGTCTGTCTACCGCGTTCACCTGTATGCTGATCGCGCCGGTGGATATGTTGTTATCCAGCTCCTGGTGGGATATCACGTGGATGTCCTGGATCTCCCCGCGCTCAATCCTGTCCGCCATGGTCCTGAGGATTGATGCTGCAGACCTGGGAATAAGAACAGTCTCAGAGGTCTTGATCACGCTTCATGTCCCCTTTCCTGTTGGTAGTTGCCCTGCTCGAATAGCCCTGTCTGTGGTTGCTCCTGTGGCCGTGGCGCTCGCTCCTGGGGCTTGAACTTCTCAGCGGCCGGGCAGGTAGCCCAGTGAGCTATCCTGCCGCGGAGCTGTACCCTGATGCCTGAGCCTTCGATGACCCTGGAGCCTCTGTAGACGCTGCCATCCCCGGTGACGAAGGTTTCCTTCCCGTCCCTCATGGGCACGAAGCCAACCAGCTGGTTATCGCACGGGATCTTCTTGCCGTTCTTGGTGGTCACCCAGACGATGTACTTCAGGCACCCTCTGCAGACTGGCATGGCCTATCCCTCCCTCTGCCCGTAGAACTCATGGTTGCCGATGATGACCTTCAGCACGTTGCTGGCCCTGATCCAGTCCGCTCCCTTCGGGCTCGCCTTCCTGGGGTTCATGAAGTACAGCAGCGTCCCCGGGAATATCGAGCTGCCGAAGTCGAACACGTACCTGACCGCTTCCTTCACGTCTGCCGAGATCGTCTTTTCGTAGGGTTCAGCGAACTGGTTGCACTGCGTAAGCACTCCGATCACCGAGTCCGGGAAGCCTGGATGCCTCACCCTGTCTCTGATCACCTGGGCCACGGCCACCTGCCCCTCCCAGGGCTCTCCTCTGGCCTCTGCCATGATCACTCGCTCAACCCATACCCGCTCTTGAGGAGTAAGCTTCATGCTGCTCTCCGGTTCTTCCTCATCGTCGGACTCGGTGGTAGGCCCTGCCGGTTCGAGTGCCGGAGCCGCCTTCAGCTCAGCGATCGCCCTCACCTTCGGGTCACATGCCAGGGCGAAGATTAGGCAGATTACCAGCAGGAATATCACTATTGCGCCTATGCTCGAAAGCCTTTCCATCAGCGCTTCCCTCCTTCGTCTGTTTACTTTTGTGGACTTCAGGCTGCTTCTCGCGCCTTACCGAAGTGCCTGTCAAGCGAACTACCTTACAGCTCTCGGCGAGTCTGTCCATGGCCCGGGTGCCTATGGCCTCCTCAAGTTCCTTCATGGTCAGATTGGTGGTGATGACGGTGGGTTTTATGTGCCTGTAGCGATAATCTATGGCCATGTAGAGCCTTTCCTCAGCCCACTGGGACCATTTTTCAGCGCCCAGGTCATCGAGAATGAGCAAATCAGCGTCCTGGATCGTGCGAAAGATTTGGCTTTCGTCCGGTCCGTCTTCACGATCTTTGCGGTATGTGGCGCGAAGTGCCATGAAAAGGTCAGTCACGGCCTGGAATATGACCACAGCGGACTTCTCGGTCATCAGGTTTGTGGCCAGTGCAGCTGCCAGGTGAGTCTTGCCTGTGCCGGTGGGGCCGGTGATTATGAGGCCCTGGCCCTTGTTCTGTGGCCAAGATGCAGCGTACTCGCGGACCGACTCGTAGGACAGCCTGTTCTGTGGATTCTTGGAGTTGTCCCAGGAGTCGAAGGTAGCGGCCATATATCGCGGGGACATATTCGATTGTTCGAATAAGTTCCTGATAAGCTGCTGTCTCGCCTGTACTTGGGCTAGCCTGTGGGCCTCCTGGCGCTTTGCCTCAGCTGCTGCAGCATCACGTTCCCTGCACTCCTCGCACTGAAGCGAGACTGTGATGTTCCTGGTGCCTATGGTAATAATCGCGGTACCGGTAGGCTTCCGGCAGGTTGGGCAGAGTCCATCGGAAAGGAACTCAGGCTTCCGGCATAATGGCGTCCCAGTCGACTCCTGGCTTCTCGATGAATGCGCCTGAGCGCTGCTTTCTGCCCGGTGACCTGGTGTGTATCTCATCCGCTTCGTATCTCCTGCCATTGGTCTTTACCTCCTTGGCGGCCCTGAAAGCCTGGCCTGTAAGAATACCCCTTGCAATCGCGTCCCGTAGGATTGAAGCTGCATACGACCACTGCCTGATCCCTCTAGCCTTGGTGGATTTGATGGCTTCACGGATTAGCTCATCATCGATGCCTGGAGAAGCCCTGAAGTCCGTGATGTCATCGACGGCCAAGGGAGGGATGGCCCCAAGCCAATCGAAGATCTCTTCGTGGATCGGGTCCGGCTTCTTAGGATCCTGTGGGGGGATTATAGGGGGGATATATATATCTCTAGATTCTATATCTTCTATAATTGCTGCCCTTTTGGCTGCCCTGTTTTCGTTTTCTTGCCTGCCCTCGTTTTCGTCATTTACGCCTATAAGCTGGTCTTCTTGCCTGCCCTTTTGCCTGCCCTCTGTCTGCCCTTTTGCCTGCCCTCTGTCTGCCCTTGGCTCTTCGTTTTCGTCACACCCGCCCTGATAGATGTCATAATTGTTGACTGTCACCAGTCTGTATCTATTCGTGCATGTCTCCGTGATCTCTCCGGTAGCCCTCAGGTTGGCCAAGGCAGTTCGGACTTGCTTCACAGTCAGGTCCAAGGCATCCGCTATGGCAGGCAAGGTTGCAACCATCTGGCCGCGCTTGATGGTTAGACCCCTCCAGGCCACATCCTTGTAGTTGGCAGTGATCAACAGGTGAAAGAAAACACGGGCAGTGTTGCCTTCCCTGTACCACTCCCAACCAGCAATCTTCTCGTAGAGCTTTATCCAGCGGCCAGCCATCTTCTGAACCTCCATCGCAATCTAGGGAGCTTTCTGCCTTAGCGGGGGTCCCAGGGAGAGGTTGACGAGTA
>CAZJHY010000045.1:0-9982 GCA_964545975.1 uncultured Clostridia bacterium
CTTGCATTCGTTGAACTTTGCTTGCGCTTTCGATTCAATTACTATGACTTCACTAGATGCTGATCCACTAATATCGCAGTTTTCCATTGTTATTGATGAATATTCCTTTGCAAACACTGCACAAGTATTTGACCAAAAATTGCTCTTAGCAACTACCCCGTGCGCCCTTTCCATGAAAAGCATGCCATTCTTTGAGCTATGTATGTTGCTTTTTGAAATCTGTACATCGCCATTATTTGTCACTAATATGCTGCTGTCTTTACTATGATCAATGTCAGAGTTATCAATAATCACTTTACTTTGATTATTAATGAACAATCCAATCTCACAGTTCTGAATTCTACTTCCTGTTATTAATGCTGAACTACTATCTGTTACTACTAATCCCGACGAGATATTATCTTTTATGCTACAGCCTTTTAGATGTACTTTTGCTCCGCTGTTGACTCTTACGCCACAAAAGGAGTCTGTGATTTCAGTCTTTATGATTTTGGCTTCGGATCTTTCATCAGAGATGAGAATCCCGTAAGAGTAATTAGCGCTTATGATGCAATTATTGATTTCTATTTTTCCATTTTTCACAAGAAGCGCAACTTGATTTTGCTCTTTTAAGCCTTTGCTTCTCAAGGATATACCAGATAGTACCACTGCAGAAGATTGAACGGTAATAATTGGAGTGTTCCTTAAAGGAACAATGACAACATCTTCAGAAGCATAATTACTTTTAATCTCTATCGGCTTATCTAGGATAATATTCTCTATATATACGCCCGGTTTAATATATATCGTTGAGCCTGCTTCAGCATCTTTTACAGCCTCATTTATCACAGCATACCTAGTAGAACCATCACAAGATACAACTAGCGAATTGCTATTGATAGACTCAACCTTACTAATCAACGCTGGTTTTATCGTAGAGCCCGATATTGGTGGACGAGGGTTATTTAGGGAGCCTTGATTTTTAGTCTCTGAAGCCGATAATTTTCTATCTATGCTTTTTGCCCATGTTTGAACAGCCCAAGCAGATGATGCCTTTGAAAAACCAAGCTCAGATTCCAGTCTAGCTGATAGATTGATAATCATCAGTTGCTGAGTGCCATCTATTTGGGCTGCTAATAATGCTGATGGCACTCCCTTCTTTAAGGCACTACTAAGAATGAATACTTCTCTGTCGTCATCAGGGCATAGATCCCTTAAGACTGCTTCACATTTTCTATGGTCATCAATGATCGAAATACCGAATTCATCAATGATCCTTTTTAATATTTGCACTCTTTCTTGCATTTAATCTCCTTGCAACTATTAGATAAAATAATAAGCGGGAAATCGGATCTTCACAGTTTAACGACCTTATTATCTCTTATTGCTATTGCTTTCCTACATTTTGGGCAGTTTTGTATTGCATGCAGTACTGTAATTTCCTCACCACAGTAAGGGCATAGATCTGTAACTACACTAACGTACTTGCTCCTAAGGTTTTGATGTTTTTGTTCCTTGACAACAAGTACCGAAAGATCAACTATAGCGAATATTACGAATATTACACTGAAAACCCCAAGATGAATGAAAGCATATTGGGCCAAATAATCGTTATCAATATCGAATCTATTGGTTATTAGATATAGAGCTAACGCAAACAGCGTTGCTACTATCATTTCAAGAAACGGATAGTTTTTGTATTTTTTAATGGAATTCCTAAATAATTGAACCATGCCTAGTGTAGATATAATAATCAACAATATTCCCAAAACTCCAAGAATCGATTCTCCTTCAGAAAAATGAAATGTAATGGTACCAAAGATGCTTGCCATGATTATCGAAACTACTTTTAGCATAGCAATTCCCTTTCCTCATAGTATAGACATGGCAACACTGATTAATACTGGATATTCTCTTTTACTGAACCGCCAATCACATGAATATTAAGAAATCGAAGTGAACTATCTTGAGCTTGACCCCGTTGTAGTACCAGGCTTGATGTTAATTTTTCGCCTCTGGAAGTCAGATTCCTCCAGCCATCGAGGCGAATTCGGCTGGCGTAAGATGTGTTAGTGCGCTGTGCGGCCTGAACTCATTATAGTCCCTTCTCCAGGCCTCTATCTTAATTTTCGCATCCTCCAGCGACATGAACCAGTGGACATTCAGGCATTCATCCCTGAAGCTGCCGTTGAAGGACTCTATGTGCGCATTGTCGATCGGCCTTCCCGGTCGGGAATAGTCCAGCTGCACCTTGTTCAGATAGGCCCAGGTATCCAAAGCTTTCGAAATAAACTCGGGGCCGTTGTCCACCTTGATCCGCTCGGGAAGCCCTCTGGTAACCCTAAGCTTGTCCAGTACATCCACCACATTCGACCCGGTGATGCTTGCGTCCGGATGGATCACAAGGCATTCCCTGCTGCATAGATCTATCAGCGTAAGCGCCCTAAGCCTCTTACCGTTGTATAGCTGGTCCGACACGAAGTCCATTGCCCAGCATTCGTTGAGCCTCTTGATTTCTGTCGTCAACGGCACCCTTGATGTACTTGCCTTTCGATGCTTCCTCTTGCAGCGCAGCATCAGGCCTTCTTCCCTGTAAAGACGGTAAACTAGCTTATGGTTGACTTTCCAGCCCTCACGCTTGAGCAGAACATGTATCCTTCTATAGCCGTAACGCATCCGCGTCCCAGCTATCTCCTTGATTCTCATCCTCAGGTAAGCCTGCCCATCCCGTTTGCTTTTCCAGCGGTAGATCGTACGAGATAGCCTTATTTTCCTACATCCACGGCGTTCGCTTACCTTGTAGTGCTCTCTCAGGTATCGGACGATCTCCCGGCGTAGGGCAGGCTTTAAAACTTTTTTGATAGCACATCCTGCAGCATGACCTTATCAAGGCTAAGGTCCGCAACCAATTCCCCTATCTAATACCATCTATCCAGCTGTGCATGATCTGACCCCCAGATTAGCACACCGGGTTGGCGTTCTTCAGTGCTCACCATTCTTTGCAAGAAGACTCCTACTTTTCAACATTCTGTGCAAAAAGAATACATTTTCCGAATTTCTGACGCTTCTCGTATAGCTTCTTTTGACTTCTTATAGCGTACTCAATTCATCTCGAGTCGCACATTCTGCTGTTGTGTATAGTCTGATAACTTAACATAGGAGGTCGCCATACGTCCGCGTTGCACATCGCTTGTAAGGAATAATACCAGTTATCAGCAGTCATGTGACAAAGACTATATTACTCTCACGAGTCGGAAGCCCACATTGCCGAATGCTAGCGACGGGGTATTGCAGAAGCGATAAGATGGGCGACAACCTCGCTGGCTAGAATCCCAAGCACCGCCACGAACTACGCGGTAAGAGCCACTTGCTGCTCCCTTTGGATCAGTCTGAGCATCTGCGCTATAGCTTCCGAACCAGTCGCTACACCACTCACCCACGTTTCCGTGCATATCATACAGACCCCAGGAGTTGGCCTTCTTCTGTCCCACAGGATTAGTTCTCGACCCAGAATTATCATAATACCACGCATATTGCCCTGTTTGAACATAATTGGAGTCCTCCCCCCAAGGGAACCTAGTAGTGCTGCCCGCTCTGCACGCATACTCCCACTCAGCCTCTGTAGGAAGCCTGAAGGTCCCTATCCCCATAGTATTAAGTTTTGTAATGAATTTCTGACAATCTTCCCAGCTAACCTGCTCAACTGGATTATCGGGTATGTAACCGAATCTTGACGGATAAGTACCCATAACCGCCGCCCATTGCGCCTGCGTAACTTCATATATACCCATATATATAGATTGGCTTATTGTTACTTGGTGCTGTGGACCTTCATCACTATATCTGTCAGTCTCCCAGGAAGGAGAACCCATCGCGAAAGTACCAGCTCGAATGAGTTCCATATCGAGTTGTACACTAGTTGAGCCTGGAAATCTGAATGAAATTGCTGGAACTGAAGATGACGATGGATACGCCTGGTTTGAAGTAGATTTAGCTTCAACATAAGCGCTAATCTTGTACTTTCGAGCAGAAATGTTCAGTATGTAGCTCTTCACATAAGTATCCTCTAACGTAGACCTACTTACCGATGAGTTGCTAAAAACCATACCAGCCTTTTTGTATTCTATCTTCCATTCGATGTTGCCTAATCCATATTTATTTTCGAAGATAACACCGTCAATTTCAAATTCAACTGACCATTTGCCCTCATCGTCAGTTCTCGTATCGTACCTTTTGTTTATAAACATATCCCAAAGCGTAACCTGCACATCTCCTACACCGTATCCCGTATAGCTATCAATCACACTACCCTCGAAGTTAATGTAGGCTTGCCCCTTGAAGCCGGCTAACGAGATACAGATTAGTAAAGCCACTATAGAAAACAACGCTTTTCTCATTCTCATCACTCCTAGTGTGACTGCCACCTTGGAGCTAGTTTCAATATGATTATTACCCTTTGATGGCAAGTCCTTCTACTTTCATGCAATACAACTTTAATACTGCTTAGATATTATCTAATTGCTGAACCAATGGGAAAAACTGCCAATAAGCGTAAGCAATAATCCAATAATCACAACAAACCATCCAGCCCCTGTGCCTGAGCCCGTAAGCGCAAATCCAACTAATATCGCCAATATGCCCAGTACGATAGAGCCCTTACCTTTGCTAGGATTAGTGACATATGTTCTCTGTTCTTTTGACAAATCTATCACTCCATCCTATCGTTTTTATAAATACTTGGTCTCTTTCGTCTACGATATTGTTTGATCTCATCATCCTGCTACGGCGTATACCACAGGAAATTTGTGTACTTGCTATCAACCAAATAGTTTGTTATTGGTTCAAAGACGCGTCTATATAACAAGCCCTTCATCTCATATGGCTTATTTCCATATATACTTCCCGAAGTATAAGACTTGTTCTCCCATACTCCGACAACAAAATATACGTAAGCTGCACCATATTTAAACATTTCCTTGGTAATTGCAAACTTAACTGTACCTGCTCCAGAAGAAACATCAACGAATTTCGGTTCCATATAGCCCTTCCATTCACCATAATGATCGTAGAACTCTATCTCCACGAATACGCCCCCATATCCATATGCTCTTAGCTTAATTACGGTATTCGTTAACAAGTCCGTGCTTAATCCATCGATTTTTGCATATTGAGCAGCAGAGGTCTCCAATGGCGTTATGGTAGTTTGGAGAGTTAATACTACAATCAACAAGCAACCCAACTTGATTAAAGCCCTACTATTCATTTTTCTCCCCCCTTGTTAAATTAGTTAGCTTTACTAATGCAATTATTGGCATCAAAAGTAATGATGCAATTCTACTTGCTTTCATGGGCGAACCTCCTTAGAGTTGAAGGCCAACAAGGAGGAGTAACAAGATGTGAGTGCCTTGACTGATTAGTACGACACTAGAACCATATTTCCTTCTATTTGTTTTCTATTACCAATCAGGTCTGCAACTAATCCACGTCAGTTGCGTCACTTTTTAGAGGTTACATAAAGTTTCCTATAGAGAAATATTAGGAAATGCTGCAGGAATCCCCCCCCCCCCCCGAAGCTGACATAAGTGACGACTGCTCATCCGGCAATTGATTCGATGGTTCTCATTTCCCATGATATATGTAATTAGTCCTCCTTTGAGAACCCTCTCATCAGAGGGATCCCATACACAAAACTCTACTTGACACCCATCGTCCCCTTCTGCACGTTGTTCGCTACGTCCACTTGGTGCCCTCTGTAGCTGTCGCCCACTATCTGCTGCGTTATCCCGCGGCAAAGGTCTGACTTTCGCAACTGTGCCTACTTTGACTTAAGCGCTTTCTTCTTATCAGGCACCTCATAGAAGAACCAGATCTCATGATCATCCCAGGCCGTGTTTCTATAGGCATGTTCAAGCTGGTCCAGTATCTCTTGTACCTCCTCGAAGTATGGATTGTCCACACCTAGTCGGACAGAAATCATAAGGTGCATTGCCTTCTGTACTCCACAGGGGACATGTATCCAAGCGTCCCATGCAAACGAATGTTGTTGAACCAATGGACATAGTCAGCCAATTCCAATTGTAGCTGCTCCAGTGTTTCGAAGCGACGGGAGTGGATGAACTCCGCCTTAATCATCTTGAATGTCGACTCTGCTACGGCATTGTCGTAAGGACAACCCTTCATGCTCAGTGAACGACTGATCCGGAAGCTGTCGAGCAATTCGTCAATCAACATGTTGTCGAATTCACTGCCGCGGTCCGTATGGAACATCTGGATGTTAAAGAGGTTCCCCTTCACAGTGGAAAACGCTTTGCTGACTAGCTCTGCGTTCTTGTTTGCTCCGCTGCTATACCCTATGAGTTCACGAGCCCCAAGATCCAGGAGGATACATACGTATGCCCACTTAACCCCTACACGAACATAGGTAAGGTCGCTCACTACACATGCGCCCGGCCGCTTATTGCTGAACTCCCTAGCTAGGAGGTTGGGAATTGCCGACTCATTGCTCTTGGCATTCTGTTTCCGGTACTTCTTGCTTGTGTAAGCTGACACCAGGCCGCGCTTCGCCATTATCCGCCCTATCCTGCGTCGCGACGCGATTACTCCTTTTCGCGACAGAACCTGCTTCAGCTTCCGCTGACCGTACACACACCGGTTCTCTTCGTATGCTGCCTGAACCGCCTCTTCCAATCCTCGCTCGTCCCTGAAGCCACGGCATTCGTAGTAGTATGTGCTGCGGGCAATGCCTAGACATCTGCACAGCGCTGATATTGAGCACTTGTGGGCATTGGCCTTTATCACAATTACTTTCGTGCGAATATCAGCGCCGCTTGCTTTAATACATCGTTTTCCATCCTCAGCTGCAGGTTTTCCTTACGGAGGTCTATCAGTTCCTGCTCTTGGATGGTCCTGTTGTCTTTCTCGTGGCTAGAGCCGGTTGAGTTGATGCGTTTCACCCATCTGTCAAATGATGAGCTCGTAAGATCGTATTCCCTGATAATTTCGCATTTCGGTTTCCCGTGGTTGTACAACTCCACTAATTGCTTCTTCTGCGCTTCACTGTACTCTCGCCTTGCTCTTCTCTTGGTCATGGTCTCCTCCTTTTTCTCTTCCCTTAAGGAATACCATCACCTTATCTTTTCTGTACAGTTTAGTGTAGCCAATCCACCCTGCGGATAGAGTTGAACTACCGCAGGCTTCTGGCTTCAAGCCCAAAGTCTTCACTCTTGAAGAAGCCGGGCGCTTCCTGGAAGCCGCTAAAAAGAGCAAGCACTACAATCTAGTATTGATCGCCTTACTCACAGGGTTAAGGAAAGGCGAACTTCTTTCCTTGAGATGGAGCAATGTCGACCTGGATAACAGCGTAATAAGCATTGTTAAGTCCAAGACGGTATCAGGCGAACGGATGGTTCAACTTTCGCCTTTCGCAGTTGAAGCTCTTCGAAACCAAAGGGCACTAGTGAAGGGTGATATCGTCTTCCCCAGCATTATTGACGGTGTAGAAGTAGAAAGGAAGGGCCTAACCTCGAAAGTTATGTTTCGTATATGTGATGCAGCCGGGCTTCCGCATGTCCGCTTTCATGATCTTCGCCATACCCATGCCACTTGGTTAGCTTCTATGGACATATCAGCTCGGACTGTAGCGGACCGTCTTGGGCATCGAGATGCTTCTTTCACGTTAAGGACGTACGCCCATGCTTCTATGACTGCTCAGAAGAAAGCTGCAGCAATCGTGGACAATATGATTTCAGGCTACCTTCCGGGAAATACCCTCGAAAACCATTGAAATCTCCAAGCGCTCTAGCTGGGCTTTTTGTTAGATGTGTGCTAAGTGTGTGCTAAGATTGTATAAAGAGAGGGCTGTTGCATAATCGCAATCAGCCCTCTAGCTTTTATTATTTCTGGTGCGCCACCTGGGGATCGAACCCAGGACCTACTGATTAAAAGTCAGTTGCTCTACCACTGAGCTAGTGGCGCATTGCAAACAAGCAAATGTAATTATACTATATGCCTCCTCCTTTGACATATTGCAAAGTTTGCGAACTTTCCTATGTTAGCCTATTGACTAACTATCATTCGTTAGTTATATTATGACTAACAAATGTTAGTCGGGAGGCGCAACAAATGATCGGACTGTTCTTCGGAAGCACATATAGCATCCTAACCACCGTCGCAGTCATCGGGCTGCTCTCATTCGCTGCAGCAAAGATCACGGGTAAGTTCCCGAATCTCAGCTGGTGCAGGGCAATCCTTCTGTTCATCGTTGTCGGACTGGCAGTCAGTTTCCTGTCGGCCATGAGGGACGGATATGCAGGCGAGAGCGCACTGTTCTCGATGACCAGCATGCAGTCAAACGTCTGCTCCATCGCAGGAGGCCTGGTTATCCTGATGGGGCTGGTGAGCCTATTCATCAGGAAGTCAGCCTTCCGAAGGGTCTCCTTCATTTCAATAGCCGCGTTATTCGTCCTTCAGGTCCTGGTGATCGAAATATCTAGAGTTTCGATCCTGCTGTGAGGTGCGTTATGACAACAAGGGAAAGGATACTGATGGAGGCTTTGACCCTGTTCTCCTCATATGGCTTCGACCCTGTCTCGGTCAGGGATATAGCATCGGCCGTCGGGATAAAGGAGAGTTCCCTATACAACCACTTCAAGAACAAGCAGGACATCTTCGACTGCCTGCTAGCCGAGTACGGAGAAAGGGGCACAGAGATGTTCCGCAGCGTTCAAATAACCGATGATGACGGGCGCTTCAGCGTGGATGACCGAACCATTGGCATGTATGCCGAGATGAGCGCTGACCGCTTTGTCGAGGTTACGGCCAAAGTGTTCGACCACTATTTCGCGGACGAGATAAGCGTGAAGATCAGAAGGCTGCTGACCATAGAGCAATACAGGAACCCTGAGCTGGGAAGGCTCTTCAGGAAGGTCTCCTTCGAGGATGCGCTCGAGTTCCAGGCGGGGCTGTTCGCGGCTTTCATGAAGCAGGGCATGATGATGGAGGCGGACCCTTACATGGTCGCGATGGCCTTCTTCTCCCCCATCTTCCTCATCTTCTACAAGTTCGACAACGATAACGCGAGCCTGCCGCAGGCCAGACAGATGTTCATCAGGCATATAGAGCATTTCGGCAAGACATATGGAAGGCAGCCCGGACCGGACACCAATTCCAAGCAGGAGCGTGAGGCATAATGAAGATCACAGTCATAAACGGCAACCTAAGGCACGGCAGCACCTGGCACAGCGCTAATGCGGTGATCAGCGAAATCGGCAAGCTGGAAGAGGTAAGCGTCTCCGAGTTCTTCCTTCCTAAGGCCATGCCCCACTTCTGCATGGGATGCTTCTCCTGCATCACCAAAGGCGAAGGGACATGCCCTCATGCCGAAACCGTAAGGCCCATACTGGATGCAATACTGGGAGCAGACCTCATAGTGCTCACCTCTCCGGTATATGCTATGAACGTGTCTGGCCAGATGAAGGCGCTATTGGACCACCTCTGCTTCATGTGGATGAGCCACAGGCCTAACCCTCTCATGTTCAACAAGATCGGCCTTACCGTATCGACCACTGCCGGCGCCGGCCTGGGGCAGTCTACCAAGGCTATGAGAGACAGCCTCACGTTCTGGGGCGCAAAGAGGGTCTACTCTTTTAAATCACCTGTGTCCGCCATGAGGTGGGAGGATATCAAAGAGCCTCGTAAGAGGTCCATCGAAAGCTCATCCGCAAGGCTTGCCAATAAGATCGTGCGCTCATACAGGAAGAGGGAAAGCATGCCGAACCCATTGTTCAGAAGCTTCTTCTTCAGCATAATGAGGGGTATGATGAGAAAGAACGACTGGAACCTGACTGACAGGGGTCATTGGGAGTCCAACGGTTGGCTCACAGGCACAAAGCCCTTCTAACAAAAGTCGATCGGATTCTGAGAAATCGGCAGGTGAGAATATGGACAGGTTGGAGCTTCATGGGATGCTGTCAGGCCTGCTCGAAGCATCGGGCGACAACACTTT
>CAZJHY010000046.1:0-9487 GCA_964545975.1 uncultured Clostridia bacterium
GCCCTTTTTGCTAAATGAATAAGAAAACTGACGGGCGCTGGGATAAAATATCATTGGCCGGGATTTACGGCCAGCAGAGAAAGAGGAGGGAGAACATGAGGAGAAACTTCTTATCGAGCTTCGTGGTGATCGCCATAATTGCGGCATTTACCGCGACGGCGGTAGCATGCACGTCGATTCCCGTATCCAAGGGAGCATCGGCGGGCGGCTATGTAATGACCACGTGGACCGACGACTCTGGATCAGACAATACGAGGATCAACGTAGTGCCAGCCAAGGACTGGCCGGCCGGCACGATGAGGACCGTGTTGCGCAACACCGACTACGGTCAGTTCGAGAACATCAACACCCCGATATTCTCACCCGGCGTCATCCCCCAGGTAGCCCACACTTACCAGTACATCAACGCGTCTTACTCGTTCATGAACGAGAATGGCGTAGGCATGGGCGAGACGACGATTGGCGGGGAATCCCGTATGAGAAACGCCAAGGGCTGGTTCGACATCGTCGAGCTGCAGAGGATCGCGCTTGAGCGCGCCAAGACAGCACGCGAGGCCGTACAGATCATGGGCGATCTCGCAGAGAAGTACGGATACGGAATCGGCGGAGAATGCCTCACCGTCGTCGACAAGGACGAAGTATGGCAGTTCGAAGTCTTCGGACCCGGCCCTCTGTGGGAGCCCGGTTCCGGCGAACCAGGCGCAGTCTGGGCAGCAGTAAGGATTCCCGAAGGATACGTCGGCGTATCCGCCAACAGGAGCAGGATCGGCGAGGTATTCCCTGAAGATACCGCCAATTACCTCTGCTCCAAGCACATATTCTCCCTCGCCAAGGACCTCGGCCTGTGGGATCCCGCATCGGGCAAGCCCTTCAAGGTGTACGAGACCTACGGCCTTAAGGCCTACTCCCCCTACAACGCGCGCCGCGAGTGGAGGGTGTTCAGCCTCCTGGCGCCGTCTCTTAACCTCGATCCGTGGCTCGAGCAGTACCCGTTCGCGATTAAACCGGACAAGCCGGTCACCCCGCAGATGCTCATGGCGATCTGCCGCGACCACTATGAGGGCACCGAGTTCGACCTCACCAAGGGGCTTCAGGCCGGCGCATTCGGCACCCCCGACAGGTGGCCCACCCCCTCCAGCAGCAACCCCAAGAACAGCGCAGGATGGGAGCGCGCCATCTCCATGTTCAGGACCAACTTCTCCGTCGTGTTCCAGATGAGGGGCAATATGCCCGCAGCAATCGGCGGCCTGGTATGGTTCGGCTATGACAAGCCCGGAACGACCTGCTATATCCCGATCTACTCCGGGGCGAAGTCCCTGCCGAAGTCCTTCGAGACCGGCAACAGGGGCGCCAACTACGACGTATTCGCCCGCGAGTCGGCATGGTGGGCGTTCAACTTCGTGTCCAACTACGCCAACCTCAAGTACAGCGAGATGATAAAGGAGATCAAGGCGACCTACGAGCCGATGGAAGCTGAGTTCTTCAAGCTCCAGCCCTACATCGAGAAGGCCGCTACCGACCTCTATGCCAAGGATCCCGAGCTTGCCAAGGAGTTCATAACCCAGTACACCAACTCCGCAGCCAACAAGGTTGTCGATGCATGGTGGAAGCTGGCCTCCACATTGGCGGCAAGGTACACCGACGGATACACCTACGGCTACAACGACGGAAAGCTTACCCAGACCGGCTATCCGAAGGAATGGCTAGACGCCGTCGGCTTCGGCATAAGCACAATCAGGCCCGAGCTCAGGACAGCGAAGTAAGCGGAAGACGCAAATAGAAGTTATATCGCAGAGGCCTCCGGAATCGCCGGGGGCCTTCGCTTTTATCGACAGCTTCGATGCTATGAAGTATCATAACCTTACCGAAAGCTTGCGCATGGAGGTTTGCCATGAGAAGGATCGCGGTTCTGACGAGCGGGGGAGATGCACCCGGTATGAATGCTGCGGTGCGCGCCGTGACCAGGAAGGCTATCGGCCTCGGCCTTGAGGTGGTAGGCGTCCAGCGCGGCTACCAGGGGCTCATAAACGGCGATTTCATCGAGCTTAAGTCGAGGTCTGTAAGCGACATCCTCCAAAGGGGAGGAACGCTCATAAAGACCGCCCGTTCAGAGGAGTTCAGAACCCCGGAGGGGCGCACCAAGGCGATGCTTCAGATGAAGAGCTACCAGATAGAAGGCCTGGTCGGCATAGGCGGTGACGGCACCTACAGGGGCCTTGCCAAGCTCGCCGAGATGGGCATGCCGGTGATAGGGGTGCCCGGGACCATCGACAACGATATATCCTCGACCGACTACACCATAGGCTTCGATACTGCCTGCAACACGGTGATCGACGCCATAAACAAGATCAGGGACACGGCATCCTCGCACGAAAGGACCTTCGTGATTGAAGTCATGGGGATGCGCTGCGGTGACATCGCGCTTCATACGGGCCTTGCCGGAGGTGCGGAGGAGATACTGATTCCAGAGGTCCCCTACGACCTGGACAAGATCTGCGCTAGGGTGGACGAGGGCGTCAGAAGGGGCAAGGGGCACAGCATAATCGTCGTCGCCGAGGGGATAATCGATAAAGTGCAGGACTCGATGCTTGCCACCCACGGCAGCGCCTACTACATTGCAGACCAGATAAGGCAGAGGACAGGCATGGAATTCAGGGTGATTGTCCTCGGGCACATACAAAGGGGCGGTGCTCCGACCGTAAGAGACAGGGTGCTTGCCACAAGGCTGGGCGCCAGGGCGGCTGAGCTCCTGGTCGAAGGGGTGAAGGACGCGGCAGTGGGGGTGAAGGACGACATCGTTGTCCATTTCCCGCTGGCTGAGGCGCTCACGATGGAGAAGCGTATGAATATGGACATATACAACCTGGTCCTGGACATGTCGATATAGCGTAGTAAGGCACAGGACCTTGCGAGAAGGGGGCTTAGCCCCCGTAGTACCTCAAGGCGTCATATGCCCTCAGAGTGACCCATTTGGACGGGGTACCCTTCTTCTCTATGTTAACAAGCATCTTACCGTTGAAGCTGTTCTCAAGTTTCCAGCTTCCGTCCTCGAGCCTCTTGTGCCTGACGAGGTTGATGGCATCTGCAAGCCTTTCATCGGCAATCCCCAAGTCCGAGAATATGGCCAGCAGCTCCAGCGCGTCAGTCTGGTACATAAGTGGGAAGCCGAACTTGAGCCAGCCCGGCTTTGCCACTTGCTCCGGGTCGTGGCTCCTCTTGAAGATCCTGTGCTTCAGGAAATACTCTGCCAGCTCGAATACCTTGTCGCGAACCTCAGGCGCCCTCTTTGGGGAGGGTATTGCCGCCAGAGCCTTAAGGGTTTTTGCCGCTCCCATATGGCAGGTATGCTTCCCCCAGCACATCTCGTACCTGTCGTATGGCCCGCCTTTGGGGGCCGCATCCTCGCTGTCATCCGCCCTTTGCCATCGGGCGATCCATCCGATGGCTTTCTGGACCCTCGGGTCGTCAAGCATGCCGAGCTTTATAAGGCTGTATACCATATTTCCGGTAAGGCATGGGATGACTCCGGAAGGAAGACCCCTTCCGGTCTTGGCGCTCGTCGAATAGGAGAGGCCTCCCCCATCAGGGTCCTGGGACCTGTCCAGCACGAACTCGCAAGCGCGCGTAACCCTCTCATCCTTCGGGTCTGCACCGAGCTCTGCCAAAAGCAGAAGGTTCCATGCTGTCCCTGTGTATTTATCGTTGTAGAACCGGCCGGCATCTCCCCAGAAGCCCTCCGGCGATTGTTTCTCCAGAATCTCCGCAACAGGTCCGATCCTCATGAGGGTGGAGCGGGCGTCTTTTGCAATTTCAGAATCCTCCGGATAGCCGATGATCCTCGTAAGTGCAGCATAACGTACCGAAGGGTCGCTTTCTTCAAGCAGCCATTCCATCAGCTTGGAAGCCATGTCGCCTCACCCCGCCTAATAAGCTTTGTTCCTCATCCAGACGGGGTTTACTATTCTATATGCCGCGCCTTAAACCTTCATGGAATACCTACCTCAATGAAAAGGAACCCCGGCTGCAACAGCCGGGGCCCCATGCTGATTATGGTGATAACGTTCACTTCACCGTGCTCATGAGGTAGCCATAACCCTGGGCCTGCATATCTGCCAGGGGGATGAACTTGAGCGCCGCAGAGTTGATGCAATAGCGAAGGCCTCCTGCTTCAGCCGGGCCGTCATCGAACACATGACCCAGATGGGAATCCCCGCTTCTGCTTCTCACCTCGGTGCGTGTGTAGCCGAAGCTTGTGTCGGTATGGTACGTCACTACGTAATCTGCGATGGGCTTCACGAAGCTGGGCCATCCGCTTCCCGACTTGTATTTGTCCTTGGATGAGAACAGCGGTTCACCAGTCACGATGTCTACGTAGATGCCAGGCTCGTAATTCGTATCGTAGATATTGGCGAAGCAGGCTTCTGTACCCTCCATCTGGGTTACGCGGAACTGCTCTTCGGTAAGCATGCTCCTGATCTCTTCCTGGCTGGGCTTCGGATACCAGCTCATCCTTATGACCGGTTCTTCGGCCTTATTGAGATTGATGTGGCAGTAGCCGGAGGGATTCTTTTCCAGGTAATCCTGATGGTATTCCTCCGCATCATAGAAGTGCAGCAGGGGCTTCACTTCCACAGCCAGGGTCTCCCTGTATCCGCGCTGGACCATGGCTATCCTGTTTTGAATCACCGGCACATCGGCCTCATCCGCATAATAGATGCCGGTCCTGTATTGAACCCCTATGTCGTTGCCCTGCCTGTTCACGCTGACGGGGTCGATTATCCTGAAGAAGTACACGAGCACCTCCTCGAGGGTTATCTTGGAAGCGTCATAGCTTACCTTGACCGTCTCGGCATGCCCCGATCCCCTATATATAAGGTCTTCGTATGAGGGGTTCTCCGTCTTGCCGTTTGCGTATCCCGATACAGCTTCCACAATCCCATCGATTCTGGACATGTACTCCTCTACTCCCCAGAAGCATCCTCCCGCAAGATAAATCTCCTTTATCTCTCCTGGGGCCGATGATGCCGGCCTCGGGGTGCTCCCCACACTTGTCACTGCATTCGCCGATGCCACGCTAGTTCCCCCTCCCGGCCTGCCAGCTAGAATATAAGCTCCTGCGGCAACGACTGCCACTGCCGCAAACGCCGCAATTGCCTGAACTGCAGTCATCTTTTTCATCTCCACACCTGTTTCCTGTCGGAATTATTGGTACTACTAAATAATACGAATTTTTGCGATTAAGGTTCCTGAAGCAGGGGGTCGAGGCTCTATGGCTTGGCAGCTCACCTCGGATACAATAAAGCCGTCCCCCAGCAGTTGGCTGAAGGACGGCTTATCCTAGATCCCTCTTACTTCACCAAGAGGCAGGCCACCCTGTGGCCGGGCTTGATCTCCATAAGCTCCGGTTCTGTCACATCGCACTGCCCCTTTACGAACATGGGGCATCTGGGATGCAGCCTGCATCCGGAGGGCGGGTTGATCGGGTTCGGCACTTCGCCTTTCAATACCTGCCCCAGCTGACGGTTGTTTGGATCAGGGACGAACACCGCCTTGATCAGCGCCTGGGTGTAGGGGTGAAGAGGGTTCTTAACGATGTCGTCCGCCGTGCCCTCCTCGACTATTCTCCCTAAATACATTACGGCTATCCTGTCGCAGATGTGCCTCGCAGTCGCAAGATCGTGCGTGATGTACACGAAGGTGACGCCCTTGTCCTTGGCCAGGTTCTGCATCAGGTTAAGGACCTCTCCTCTTATTGACACGTCGAGCATGGAGACGGGTTCATCCGCCACTATGAACGATGGGTCCAGGGCGAGCGCCCGTGCCACCGCTATCCTCTGCCTCTGGCCTCCGGACAGCTCGTGAGGGTATCTTCCTATGTACTCCTCCACAGGAGTCATCTCGACGTCCTCAAGGCACTGCTCCACCCTGGGAAGGGCATCCTCGACGTCTTTGGCCACCCTCTGTATCCTTAGGGGCTCCGATACCACGCTGCATACCGGAAGCCTGGGGTTCATCGACTCATAGGGGTCCTGGAAGACCATCTGCATGTGCCTTCTGAGCACCTTGGTCTCCGCGTGGGGAAGCTTCACTATGTCGGTCCCCTCGAACCACATCTCTCCTGAGGTGGGTTGAGTAAGCTTCAGAAGCGTCCTCGCCATGGTCGTCTTGCCGCATCCGGATTCTCCGACCACCCCGTAGATCTCGCCCCTTCTCACCACGAAGGACACGCCGTCTACTGCCTTCAGCATGGGCTGGGCTCCGCCCTTAAGCGAGGTCAGGATGCCTCTTCTTACGGGGAAGTGCTTCTTGAGGTTCTTCACATCAAGTATGACCTCGCCGACCTTCACGTTCGGGTTCGCGGTCACCTTGTCAGGTACTATAGCCATATGTCCACCCCCTCCTCGATTTCGCTTTCCCTGTGGCAGGCGACCTTCTGATCCCCCTTTGCTGATTTCAGGAGAAGGGGTTCCTCGGTGCGGCACTTCTCGGTGGCCATAGGGCAGCGGGGGTTGAAGCGGCATCCTGTCGGAGGTGCCAGCAGGTTAGGCGGGGAGCCGGGTATCGAGCGCACCTTCTGCTTCTCCGCCGAGATGTTGGGGAACGCCTTGACCAGGCCCATCGTGTAAGGGTGCCTGGGCTTCAGGTAGATATCCTTGGCTGAGCCGTACTCGACTATCTTGCCTCCGTACATTATGGCGACCTCGTCGCAAGTCTGGGCTATGACGGCAAGGTCGTGGGTTATGAGTATCATGCCAAGGCCCATCTTCCTCCTCAGGCCTTCCATTGCCGTTAGGACCTGAGCCTGGACCATGACATCAAGGGCGGTGGTGGGCTCGTCGGCTATGATTATGTCGGGATTGCAGGCCATCGCCATGGCGATGACCACCCTCTGTTTCATACCGCCAGAGAACTCGTGAGGGTACTCGTTGTGGCGCTTGGGGTTGATGCCTACCATGTCCAGAAGCGCCAGCATCCTCTCCTTGGCTTCCGCCTTGGTGACGTTCTCATGGGCTAGGATGGCCTCCATTATCTGGTCTCCGACTCTGTGGACGGGGTTCAGGGCGTTCATGGCCCCCTGGAAGACCATGGACATCTTCTTCCAGCGGATCTCCTTCCTGAACGATTCCTCGGAGATATCGATTATCTCCTTGCCGTCCATCTTAACTGAACCGCCCATTATCTTCCCGTTTGAGGGGAGAAGCCTCAGGATGGCAGTAGCCATGGACGACTTCCCGCAGCCGGATTCTCCGGCAAGACCCAGCGCCATGCCCTTCTGAAGGTCGAAGCTAACGCCGTCAACGGCCTTCACATGGCCCCTGAGGGTCTTGTAGTACATCGTAAGGTCTCTTATCTCTAACATTGCCATATTATTATGACCTCTCTCTGTAACGGGGGTTCAGGATCTCGTTTATCGTGTTGCCGATGAAAACGAAAGCCAGGCTTAGCACAGTAAGGGCGAGTCCGGGGGGCAACAGCCACCACCAGGCCATGACCGTGAAAGCTCCGAATCCCCTTGCATTCTGCAGCATGCGCCCCCATGTGGGCACACGCGGGTCTCCTAGCCCCAGGAAGCTGAGCGAGGCTTCCGTGAGGATTGCGCTCGGTATCCTCAGGACCAGCGAGGAGAACACGAGCGGCATCACGTTGGGAAGTATGTGGGTGACCATCACATAGCCGTCTGAAGCTCCGGATGCCTTTGCCGCCTCGACGAAGGCCCTCTCCTTAAGAGACAGGGTCTGCGAGCGGACGAGCCTTGCGGTGCCCATCCAGGAGAACAGGGCTACTAGTATGACCACGTTCCAGACGCTTGTGCCCAGAAGGGCGGAGAGGACGATTAATATCGGCAGGCTGGGTATCGCAAGAAGCACGTCCACGAAGCGCATCAGCACCTCGTCGACAGCCCCTCCCACATATCCTGCGATAATTCCGACCGTGGTCCCCAGGAAGACCGATATGAACGCGGCCGTTAGGCCGATCATAAGCGATATCCTGGCTCCGTATATGAGCTGGGACCAGAGGTCGGAGCCCATGTGGTCGGTGCCCAGTATCCCGAACACCATCCCGGGGATCTTGAGCTTTATCGGGGTTATATAGATCTGGGCGCCCGTTGCCGAATCGGTCTTTGCTATCACCTTGACCTTGTAGTCTCCGCTCTCGGTGAATATCATCTTGGCGGGATCGCCGAAGAAGTCCATACCGAGGCGCATCTTCACAGGCACATCCCTGCCGTCGATGGTCGTGTAGGAAAGGGGCCACGGCCCGTAGGAATCGGCTCCCCATACATCGTATTCCTTGCCGGAGGGGGAGATTATGAGTGCACGCATCTCCGTCTTCGCCTCGTCGGTCACGCCCTCGATTGCGTAATCGAAGGATATCGTAAACGTATTAGGCGCGTCATAGCTGTATGGTATGCCGAATTCGGCCGAGAAGAGCGAGCTTGCCGAGCTGACTCCTGCCAGCTCCGCTATCTCCTCGTCCGTGTATTCCGGATATAGCTCGCGCAGAAGCGCTATCATCGGGTCTTCCCCGGCCGATGCGCTCGCCGCCGGCAGCTCTATCTTCATGAACTGCTGGTCGTCGTACTCAGTCTCAGTGAGGGGGAAATCCGCCCCGTCCACGACAGTAAGGCCATCGACTCCGGCCTCCTTGACTATAGTGGGAGGAAGGTTCCTGTATTTGGGAGAGATCTTCCCGAGCCATGCCGGGGCGGCAAGGTTGTCTGCCAGGAAGAGGTCCTTCGTCGGGTCATAGTTGGTGATAAGCGGGGCGAAAATGGCGCCAAGCACGTAGATCATGACTATTGCGAGGCCAAACATGCCCATGGGCTTGCGCCTGTACTGCTGCCAGAAAGTGACTTTCCTGGGCCTCTTCTGGGCCTCTGCCGTCTCAGTGGCGGGAAGCTTGCACGGCTTGTTGCTCACTTAGCCTCACCTCCCACTCTTATCCTCGGGTCGACTAGGCCGTAGGCCAGGTCGGCAAGCAGGTTGGAGATGATGACCGAGAGGGCGATAAGGTAGAAGGCACCCTGGGCTGCAGGATAGTCCTGCTGCATGACCGCGTCGATCAGGTATTTGCCCACCCCGAACCATGAGAATATGGTCTCGGTGATGACAGCCCCCGTGACGGCCCCCGGAAGGGACATGAAAATCAGGGTGAGGATCGGCGGAAGCACGCTTCTCAATGCATGCTTGTATAGGACGGTCCTCTTATCCAGGCCTTTGGCCCTAGCTGTGAGGATGTAGTCCTGGCCGAGCGCCTCAAGCATCGTGTTCCTCGTATATAGGGCCCATGAGCCGAAACCGATTACGGTAAGGCTTCCGGCGGGTAGTACAAGGTGCCACAGCCTGTCTAGGAACTGCGCGATGGCGCCGTCCGGTGGCGGGGCGCTCATCGTGCCCCGGATAGGCAAGATCGGCCAGAAGTACCCGAATATCATCAATAACATCAGCTGTATGAAGAAGCCAGGGACGGCATAGGCGAAGAGCCC
>CAZJHY010000047.1:0-8778 GCA_964545975.1 uncultured Clostridia bacterium
TCGTGCTGCTGTAGTCAGCTCCTCCTACTACATCGCTCGGCCTGTCCAGGTCGATGTAGAAGTCCTCGGAGAAACTGTCCTCGCTAACCTCTGAGAGGTATATCGCCTGCACCCTTCCTATGTAGTGCTTGGTAAGGCCGCTTTCCCCGACTGTGAACTTGGCTTTCATTATACCCGGAGTCCATGGCATGAGGTATGTGACCTCTGTTACCCACTCCGAGCCTTCGCCGACCTCTTCGACCATGAGCTCCACCTTGTAGAACAGCATGTTCATGTTCATGCCTGCTACTGGTTCAAACGGAGTCTCCCAGGAGAACCTGACCTGGGTCGCCGTAGCGTACTCGACTTCCATGTCAAGCGTGTTGTGCTCGCCGAGCAGCTCATACTGCATGTTCTCAGGGGCTACAGCGTCATTGAGCGTATAGCCGAAATATGCCCATGTCCCTTCGTTCATATTGCCGAGCGTGTCGAATGCCCTTACTCTCCATCTGAACTGGCCGAACACGCTCCAATAGAGCATCAGCGGATCCACGAAGGTCTGATTGGTTCCTGCAGGTATGCTGTCGCTTGCAGCCGCAGGCGCCCACTTGCCGTTCTGCGCATCATATTTCTGAAGCTCGTAGATGTATCCGCCTAGGTCTGCATCAGCCGGTGCTGTCCACCAGAACCTCCAGAGGGCACCAGAGATGTCTTCATCAAGCCCGCCAGCCGCAGCCGGTGCCTTAAGGTCTATGATGTACGGACCAACAGATGTGTCCGCCTCTCTCATGAGCTCGCCGTCATAGAAGGTATTGACCCTGAAGTGGTAGCTGGTCACTGCTCCCAGCACCCCTACATCGACCCTTATGCCCGTCAGCTCGTAGTTTGATATGTAATGCTTGAAGCTGTTGGAACCGAACTCGTTCGTAGAGCTGACTATGAGCTCATAGGTCACCAGCTCCTGGTTCCAGTTGACGAATCCGGCAGGTGCCCCCATCAATTGCCACCAGACGAACAGCTCATCTTCCTTCATGGCTGTGCTAACTGGTGCATGAGTATCGGGATCGCTGCCTAGGTATACGTTTACTACTGGTTCGTTTACGCTGGGGAATGGCTTGTTGTACGTCGCCCATGCGCTCCATGCACCGTAGTTGCCGTCATGGTCGTACGCCTTCACCCTCGCCTGCCACACTTGGTAAACGTTCGCGCCCGGGAACATCGTAGCCCAGTTGATGGCAACGCTCGTCGCGGTCACGTCGTACCAGTTGTATGTGCCGTTGTCGCTCTTAAGTTCAATATCGTACTTGACCGCCTCTGTCACCGCAGCCCAGCTGACCTGGGTATCTGTCAGCGTCACCGTCCCCAGCGCAAGGGCAGGTTTCACAAACTCGAATGTTCCGCTAACAGGTACGCTTGCGTTGCCAAGGGCGTCGTATGCGACTACCGTATACCTGAACCACCCGAAGATCTTATCGAAATAATCCCTCGGGTCTATCGACTTGGAGGTAGCAGTCTGATTGAAGGTTATCGACTCGTGAACCGCACCTGCCTGGCCTTCAGTCCTCTCGATAGTCAGGTCGAAGGAGACCGCCATGTCATCCTCAGTGACCTTAGCCCATGAGAATGCCCAGTTGTATGCGGGCCTTGTGGTTAAGACACTGAGATGGCCTGGAGACATCGGGCCTTCCAGGTCGATAATATAAGGCCCTGCAGTTATCGTGCTTGACGACCATAGCTCGCCGTCATAGAAAGCCACTACCTTGAAGTTGTAGATTGTCGTTTCACCCTGCACCCCGACATCAACTTTCACCCCAAGGTCTGCTGTATTGGAGACTAGCTGCTTGAACTCGTTATGCGTGGAGGATGTATCCGCGGTTCCGATGAGCTCGTATGTCACAAGGTCGGGATCCCAGTTCTCGAAGCCCGCTGGCATCGCAACCGCATTCCACCTGACAAGGAGTTCATCATCGTTGATCCTTGTGCTTACTGGTGCTGTGGACAGGTCCGCAGTCCTCAGCACGCTGGGCTGTATCGCGGCGATTACCGGCAGCAGCTTGTCGTATGTCGCCCATGCGCTCCATACCCCGTAGTTGCCGTCATGGTCGTACGCCCTCACCCTTGCCTGCCACACCTGGTACACGTTTACACCGGGGAACATGACGTCCCAGTCGATGCCCACGCTGGTTGTAGTCACGTCGTACCAATTGTAGGTTCCATTGTCGCTCTTCAGCTCTATGTCGTACTTCACTGCCTCCGTCACCGCAGCCCAGCTGATCTGGGTGTTCGTCAGCGTCACCGTGCCCATCGTGAGCGCCGGCTTCGGGAACTCGAATGTCTTGGACTCCGGCTTTCCTGCATTGTTCAGGAGGTCGTAACCTTGCACCGTGTACCTGAACCATCCGAATATGTAGTCGAAGTACTCCTCCGGATCCATTACCAGCTCTGTGCTCGATAGATACAGCGTCACGGAAGCGTCCACCGTCGTTTGGTCGGCCTCCAGCCTTTCTATTGTCACTTTGTAGCTGACAGCGGGATCATCCTCTACTGCAGGCTCCCAGCTGAACGTCCAGCTGTAATCGGGTCTATCTGTCACCACATCTTCCAGCGTGACTTCATAAGGACCCTTGAAGTCGATTATGTAGTTGCCGCTGTCTGCTCCCATGGATAGCAGCTCTCCGTCGTAGTAGACTCTTACCTTGAACGTGTAGGTTATCATCCTTCCGTCAACTCTCACGTCCACCATCAGGCTCATGAGTCCCTGCGCGTTTCCTATCAGCTGCATCCACTCGTCCACCACGGTCTGCCCCTCGTACGCAGTCCCTATGAACTCATATGTGATGAGGTCGGGGTCCCAGTTCTCGAAGCCTTCCGGCATCGCTATCGAATCCCACTGAACCAGGAGCTTTTCCTCCCTAATCAGCGTGTCGACCGGCGCTGCCGTCAGGTTGCTCATCCTTAACACGTCAAGGGTTATTGCGCTAACTTCGGGCAGCAGCTTGTCGTACGTCGCCCAATCGCTCCATAGGCCGTAGTTGCCGTCCCTGTCGTATGCCTTTACCCTGGCCTGCCATACCTGGTATACATTAGATCCGGGGAACAGAACATCCCAGTCGATGCCCACGCTCGTCGCGGTCACATCGTACCAGTTGTATGTCCCGTTGTCGCTCTTCAGCTCTACGTCGTACTTGACTGCCTCAGTCACCGCCGCCCAGCTTATTAAGGTATCCGTCAGCGTTACGGTGCCCATGGTCAGCGCCGGCTTCGGGAACTCGAATGTCGAGGTCGTAGGGGCGCTCGCGTTTCCTAGCGCATCGTATGCGACTACTGTGTACCTGAACCATCCGAAAATGTAGTCGAAGTACGCCTCAGGGTCCATGACGAGTTCTGTCTCCGTCAGATGTAGCGTTATCGCGGCATCCACCGTAGTGTGATCTGCTTCGAGCCTCTCGATGGTGAGGTCGTAGCTGACCGCCGGGTCGTCCTCCTCAACCGGTGTCCATCCGAACGTCCAGCTGTAGTCGGGCCTTGCTGTCTCAACTTCGTCAAGCTCCACTGCCAGCGGCCCCTTGAAGTCGATGATGTAGTTACCACTGTCCGCTCCGATGCTGAGGAGCTCTCCGTCGTAGTAAACCCTTACTTTGAATGTATAGGTTATCTGCCTTCCTTCAAGGCCTACGTCCACCATCAGGCTCATGAGCCCTTGAGCGTTTCCGATCTCCTGCATCCACTCGTCTACAGCAGTCTGTCCCTCGTATGCAGTGCCAATAAATTCATATGTGATGAGGTCGGGGTCCCAGTTCTCGAAGCCTTCAGGCATCACTATCGCGCTCCACTGCACGATCAGCTTATCCTCTCTAATTAACGTATCTACTGGAGCTGTAGTAAAGTCACTCATCCTGTATACGCTTAGGTTCATGGCATTAATCTCCGGTAGCAGCTTGTCGTATGTGGCCCATTCGCTCCACAGGCCGTAGTTGCCGTCCCTGTCGTACGCCTTTACCCTTGCCTGCCATACCTGGTATACATTAGATCCGGGGAACAGAACATCCCAGTCAATGCCCACGCTCGTCGCGGTCACATCGTACCAGTTGTATGTCCCGTTGTCGCTCTTCAGCTCTACGTCGTACTTGACTGCTTCAGTCACCGCCGCCCAGCTTATCAGGGTATCCGTAAGCGTTACGGTGCCCATGGTCAGCGCCGGCTTCGGGAACTCGAATGTCTTAGTCACAGGTATACTTGCATTTCCGAGCCTGTCATAACCAATCACCGTATACCTGAACCTCCTGAAGATATAGTCGAAGTAATCCTCAGGATTGATGGACTTACCCAGGTCTGTCTGGTTGAAGGTTATGACTGCATCTACTGCTTCGCCGTCAGCTTCGAGCCTCTCGATTATCAGATCGAAGCTTACGGCAGGATCAGGTTCTTCGAAGGGTACCCACTCGAATGTCCAATTATAAAGCGGTCTGTCCGTATCGACATTATCCAGCCAGACCCTCTCCGGTCCTCTGAGGTCAATAACGATTGGTCCGTAAGTAGCAAGTACGCTTAAAGGCACTCCTTCATAGAATGCCTGAACGCTTACGTGATATCCTGCCGTGTCGCCTGGATCGCCCAAGAGCAGCATGTAACCATCCTGTGTTAAGTCGCTGTCCCTAAGCTCAACCATCATCTGAGGGATGTTTGGGACTCTTATGACGTTCAGTTCATAAGTCACCTTCTGGATATCCCAGTTGATGAAATCGACTGGAGATGTTCCGTTATATCCGGGCCACCTCGCAGATAGGAACCTCTCGTTTATCCACTCATCGATAGGGGCAAGTCCTGAGTATTTGGTGTAGACCGAGAGAGCTAAGGCCGGTTGCACTGGAAGCGGGAATATGAACTCCTCCCAATCGCTCCAGGCACCGATGTTCCCGTCCCTGTCATATGCCCTCACCCTTGCCTGCCATGTTTTGTATACGTTGCAGTCCGGGAACAGCACTGCCCAGTCGATGTCCTGGGTCAGGCCAGTATGCCCGTCCCATGTGAAGTGCCCGTTCTCGCTTCTGATCTCCACATCGTACTTGACTGCCTCAGTGGCTTCTATCCAAGATACGTGGGTCTCGTCAAACTCATCTATCGAGGTGGTCAGGTCAGGCTTCGGGAACTCAAACTCCTTGACAACAGGTATGCTTGCGTTCCCGAGTGCATCATAGGCAACCAGCGAATACCTGAACCTTCTGAAGATGTAATCGAAGTAGTAGGTAGGATCAATGGTCTCCGTAAGGTCGAGTTGATGCAATGTTACGGATGCATCAACGGTGCCATCCGAAGCCTCGATCCTATCGATAATCAAGTCGTAGCTTACAGCTGGATCGTACTCAACAGCCGAAACCCATCCGAATGTCCAGCTGTAGGCAGGCCTGCTTGTTATAACATCGTTAAGCGTAGGGGCAAGAGGTCCTTGCAGGTCAACAAAGAAGTCGCCTAGTTGCACCCCTGGGTTGACTATCATAGGCACTCCTTCATAGAGCGGCCTGAAGAAGACTGTATACCTCTTATGCTGTCCCTCAACCCCAACAGGTACTATATGGGATATGAGAGCAGGATTATTGGGGATTATCACAGTGTAGTAGGTCTCCATATCAGGTTCAAATATGACTTTCTCCCTAACCCTTAGCTCCCACGTAACCTTGTTCGAATCCCAATTGATGAAGTCCCCAGTACCTGCGAACGATGTGATCTTATCCCACCTTACCATTACTTCCCTGACGTTTGTGACCTCCTCATCTGCCACAAGCGTCTCATCATTGGTGTGGAGAAGCTCACCAGAATAAGTTTCCAGCATTGGAAGCGGGAATATGAACTCCTCCCAATCGCTCCAAGTACCTATGTTGCCGTCCCTGTCATATGCCCTCACCCTTGCCTGCCATGTTTTGTATACGTTGCAGTCCGGGAACAGCACTGCCCAGTCGATGTCCTGGGTCAGGCCAGTATGCCCGTCCCATGTGAAGTGCCCGTTCTCGCTTCTGATCTCCACATCGTACTTGACTGCCTCAGTAGCTGCTATCCAAGATACGTGAGTCTCGTCAAACTCATCTATCGAGGTGGTTAGGTCAGGCTTCGGGAACTCAAACTCCTTGACAACAGGTATGCTTGCGTTCCCAAGCGCATCATAGGCAACCAGCGTATACCTGAACCTTCTGAAGATGTAGTCGAAGTAGTAGGTAGGATCAATGGTCTCCGTAAGGTCGAGCTGATGTAAGGTTACAGTAGCGTCCACAGTACCGTCGGTAGCCTCGAGCCTGTCGATTGTCAGGTCGTAGCTTACAGCTGGGTCATCCTCTTCTGCTGGTGTCCATTCGAACGTCCAGCTATAAGAAGGCCTGCTTGTTACTACGTCCTCAAGCTCCGCTGCAGCTGGGCCTTTCAGGTCGATTATGTAAGGACCAGACAAATTCAAATAGTATAGCGGGACACCATCATATAGTGGCCTGAAGTAGAACATGTAGCTTGTAACTTCATCGTCAACTCCGACCGGTACAACATGACCTTCATCCGACCACTGATTCTGAATGATCACATAGTACCAGCCAATAGTATCAGGTAAGTCGACTTGCAGCTCAAATGTGACCCTATTAGGATCCCAGTTAATGAAACCCGCAGGTGGGTCTAATAGCATCGGGAAGGTTACATACAGCTGTCTGTCGGTCATCGGAGTTCCAGTGCTCGCAATTGTCCCGTCTATATGCTTAACCTCGTATGGATAATCAAGTGACATTGGCAATGCGAAGTCAAAGGTATAATCATTGCTCCAGGCGCCCACATTGCCATCTAAATCGTAACCTCTTACCCTTGCATGCCAAATCTTATACACATTGGTGCCGGGGAACACGCTTGCCCAGTCTATCGCAATCGTCTGTGTGGCACCACCGCCGTCTGCTACCATCGGCCAAATATGATAACCGTTCTCGCTCGAAATCTCGATATCATAGAACACGCCTTCATCTGCAGTGTTCCATGTGACCCCTGTGCTGCCGAATGAGCTAATGGTCGGCGAAACTGTCGGAGCAGCGAAAGTGAACTCGCGCTCGATAGCTACACTCTCGTTTCCTAATACATCAGTTGTGATTATTCGGAAATTAAACCTTCCGAAGACAATATCGAAGTAATTCGCTGGGTTAATACTGAACAATATCAGGTTGTCAGTATCTGCGTAGAAGATGTCCATATGAGTTTCCGCAACAGTTGTCCCTGAGGTGCCTTCCAACCTCTCTATTGTTCTCTTATAGTAAACTGCAGGATCGGTCTCCACCGCCCTGGTAAAGGGGAAGTTCCACGTATAACTGGTTCCAGACCTTGTAAGGTCAAACGTTCCAAGAGTTCCGGCTGCTGGCCCTTTAAGGTCTATAGTTAGGTCAAATGAATCCGGTGTAGTCTGAGTGAGCTTTGCGCCATCATAGAACACGTCTACTGTGAAATGGTAGTTTATCTCCCGTCCAGGTTCTCCAACCGGAACGTTGATGCTTGAAGTACCATTGTTTATTCCAGTCACCTCATACTTCTCTGCCGAATCACCGCTCATCTGGACAATGAGCTCGAAAGTAACGAGATTCGGATTGAAGTTTATTATACTTGTAGAAGTGAACTGCGCCCACTCTACAAGAACTTCCCTAATATTACTCCTAGTACCCGAGACGAGCCCTGTGCCTAGAATATTCGATACGGTGAAGTTCAGAGCTGCCACGCTTGGCAATACAGGAGTTAATGACATAGCTGATTGCATCCACGGCCCATCTGCTCCATCGCTGTTATACGCCCTTACAAATGCTGTCCATGTAGCATATATGTTGGCTCCTGGAAATAAGGACGACCAATTAAAAGATACCCCTGTTGTTGCTACATCTATCCATCTCTTTTCCAAGCCATTCGTTCCCATAAGAAGAACTTCATACTCAGTAGCGCCTGCTTCAGCTGACCAGCTTATACTAGCACCTGTAGGAGTACCAGTCAGAGTAACCGAAGTCATTGCTGGGCCTGCTCCTCCACCACCTCCACCTTGGCTAGGATCCATATAAAATAAGGTGTACTCCACCCAGTCAGTATTGGGATAAAGTCTATTGTCATCCGGTCTAACTCTTAGCAGATATAGTCCATAAGGAAGAGGACCGGACGTTCCTGGTAAGTCAACTACGAAAGTTCCTGGATCTGTAGTACTGTACCAGGGGTCGATTATGCCTGCTGTGCTTCCGCTGTAATCATTCCCTTCCCATACTACTAGCTCCCAGTCGTAATCCAGGACATAGTATGCAGCATTTGGATCTCCTCCAGGCGGATTGAAAGTCTGTACATCCCTATACCAGCTTACAGATCCGTTAGTCGTATTAATCTGTAAGTTAGAGGGGGCTGCAGACGCTGATCCAGCGATAAGCATCACAACTGCCATCGCCAGTAGCACAACATGAAACTTCAACCATTGTTGTTTTCTCATTCCAATGCTCCTCCCAGTACTCATTTGGGTGTTAAGTATTCCAGTTATGTTCGACATAAAATACATATGTTAAATACTCCATAAGATCAGTGATTTCCTTCTCCGAAAATAAGTATTTATCACTTTTACAGGTTCTAAGCCGTAACTATCAAAAATGAAAGAAGCCGCCCCGAAAATGGGGCGGCTCCTTCTTGTGTTGTCTCTTGTTTTCTCCGGTTAGTCTTCCGGTTCCGGTGCCATCGGGTTCGCGTCGAAGTGGATCTCCATCGCATACAGCTTGTACTCTCCGCTCGCGTCCCATACCAGCGTGAACTTCATGTACCCGC
>CAZJHY010000048.1:0-8589 GCA_964545975.1 uncultured Clostridia bacterium
TGCAGCTTCCTGCTGAAGTCAAGGTAGACGTGCGGCTTGCCCCGTATGAAGAAGCCGTTCGGCATGAGGCGCTTGGCTTCGAAATAGGGCATCCCAGCGGTTATGCCGAACTTCTTGGCCTCCCTGGACCTTGCGGTCACGACGCCTCTCTGGCTCGTCTCGAGGGATCCGACCACGGCCACGGGCTTTCCTTTGAGCGAGGGGTTTATGGCCTGCTCGCAGCTTGCGAAGAAGGAATCGCAGTCGATGAACATCTCTGCCATGAAGCACCCCTCCTAGCTATAGGTGTTGCCGTCAGGCATGTATACCTTGATCAGCCGCCATGTCAGAGTCTCGCTTGAAAGCTCCAGCTCGTATACATCAGGCCCATCGGACTGGACCGCGAAGTGATGCTCGATGACCGCCCCCGCCCTTTTGGACCACCTTGCCGTTATAGTGCTCACCTTATATGTCCTCCCGCCCCACAGGAAGGCTAGAGGGGATATCGCCCCTTTGGAAAACCTGGCTGTAACAGCCACTGCGCATGGAAGACCTCCACTCATGAGCACCACCTGCCGAACATATGTTCGATTAGAATCTACCATATCGCCCCCCTTCAAGCAACCTCGCATATGAAAAAGGGCGGCTTGCGCCGCCCTGAAGTTGTGCCTGATAAACAGCTAGAACCTTACTCCGACACCTAAAATCGCGAAACCGTCCCGCCTCAGGTAATCAAGCCCCGAGTAGATGACGAACGAGCTCGCGGGGTTGTACCTCAGCATAACGCCGCCGTTTACGAATGCGTCCCTGAAGGTATAGGATACGCTTCCCTCTAGCTCCAGCTTCCCTGAGAACAGCGAAAGGTATGTCTGTATGCCCATGTTGAAATCGGCCTTGCCGGCAATGGCACCATAGGGCACGTTGCTGTAGCTAATCCCCGCGGTAGGGCCGAAGCCAAGGTAGGTTCCCGAATTATCATACTTGAGAAGGTCATAGTCGATGCCAGCCTTTGCCGATAGGCTAATGATGGGTGCAGAGGGATCCACTTCCTCGGGCAATGCTTCGAATCCTCCGAAACCAGTGTAGACCGCCATGTTGACCCTTACCCCGGGCAGCACACCCAAGCCTAGATGCAGGGCTCCTTTAAGGTTCTCCTGCCAGTTGCCGGCGGACCACAGCTCATCGGACGAAAAGGACCTGTAGGAAGCACCCAGGCCTATATAACTGAATGCGGAAGCTGAAAAGGTCAGAGCCAGTACGATGATCGCGATAAGCGGAAGTACTATGCGAAGCTTCATGTGCCTTCCTCCCCGGTCGAAACTCCCAGACAAGAATATGATAAACCATAATGGATGGGCGATGCCCAGAAATATCGATGACATCAAAACAAGGCAAATGATAAGCGATAGGCAACGCAATTGTAGCAAGCTAGGTTTCAGCATAAAGCGTTAATTCGTTGCAGACAACTCGAACACCTCATCTACATTCCGGGACACCTCCGGGGAATGGGTGACTATAATTACGCACCGATTATCCTCGTATGCAAGCTTCTTGAATATCTCCAGCACTTCTTGTTGAGTCTCTACGTCGAGATTGCCTGTAGGCTCGTCTGCGAGGATTATGTCCGGGTCGAAGCACAGGGCTCTTGCGATGGCAACCCTTTGTTGTTCTCCTCCTGATAGCTTCAGTATTCTCCTCTTTGCCTTTTCATCGCCGATTTCCACCTTTCGAAGGACCTCCATGACCTTGTCCTTGCTCCTCCTCCCGCCCTTGCCGGAAACGTCCAATGATAGAGTAACATTCTCTTCTGCTGTAAGCTGCGGAAGGAGGTTGTAGTTTTGGAAAATAACGCCAACCATGCGGCTGCGATAGGAGAACCTGTCCATGCCGGCGATATCAGATCCGTTGTAGAGTATCCTGCCCTTCGTAGGGGATGTAAGCCCTGAGATAAGGGACAGTAGCGTCGTTTTGCCGACTCCGGATTTCCCCGTAACCGCGTATATCTTCCCCTTTTCGAAAGTTAAGGATAAATTCGTGAACACAGGCTTTGAATTCTTTTCGTAGCTGTACTCGATTCCCTGAAGCTCAAGTATGCTCATTTTGGCTGCTAACTCCTTTCGCTGAGGATTCTCAGCGGTTCGTACCGCAGGACGAATATTACTGCTGCGCTGGAGGACAGCAGCGCAAGAAGCACGCCTATTGCAGCTATCTGAAGAAGCACGTCATAATTCATAGCTGCATCCAAGGAGGAGAGGTACTCTATGTTGCGGAAGCTTCCTGACAGTATGCCGTCCCTGAAGCCACCGGTTACCGCGGCATCAAGCCCGAACCTTCCGAAATTCTGCTGCGTGGTTGCACTCTGCTGCTGCTCGGCCTCGACCTGTGCCGCAAGCAGGTTGTTTATTACGGGAAGGGATGTTGCTGCAGAGGAGGCAGTGCCTACCGCCATTGCAACGGCGGTTATGATGAATATCTCGAGTATGAACTGGGCTGCGACCTTGCCCTTCTTCATGCCTATCGCTGTAAGCACCCCGACTTCGTATTTTCTCTCCCTTATATTGAAGATGTTGATCACAATGAGGATTATTGCGCCGATTGACAGCATGATGACCAGGAAAGTGGTCGCGAAACTACTCAGGTTCGCCAGCGGCACAAGGCTCCTCTCGTAATTATCGACATCAGAGGAAACTATCGCATAGTCCCCGGAAAGGCCCATGCTGCGCGCATCCTCCTTGAACGCCTCATAGTCGGATACGTTAGCGAATATGTAGCGCCCGCTTGTCGCTGTGCGAAGGGCTGTTATTGTCTCGTTGCTGTTGTTGTCCGTGCCCTCCACCGCAGATGCGGTTGAGGCATCAGCTATCGTCTTGAGCATCGGATAGCTCACGAATATCTGGTTCGAGGGGTCATTGGCGTTTGAGAACCTGATCGTCGAGGTGCTCTCATCCGTCTCGGTCACGCTATACAGTCCCACGACCTTCAGCGTATATACCTCTGTATCGAGGCTCGGGTTCTTCACCGTTATCTTATCTCCCACCTTGATGCCGTTGATATAAGCCACCTGGTCGCTTATTAGGCATGAGTAGTCCGCGATTGCGAAGTCGAACATCGATCCTGCGGACACCTTGTTCGTGCCATCTATGAAATCCTGCATTGCAGCCTCGTCCGAATAACCATAGATGGTGAAGTCGCCTTGCCTGAAGCCTCCTTCGGCCAAACGGTCCTCTATCCTTCCCATTAGGTTCTGACCGGGTCTTCCCAGCTGCAAATCAGTCGGAGCGGCATCATCAAGGCTACCGACAACATCCAAAGGCTCAAGGCCTTCTCCTTTGGCTACCGATGATGTCATGACGTAGTAGGTGTCCTTCACATACTTCGATGCTGCGTACTTCTCAATCTCCTCAAGGCTAATATTCTGCACCCTGCTGAAGAACTGGAATGGGCTGCCCGACTGCCTCTGGGCGTTCTGCATCATGGCCTGCCTGTCAACGCTTATGGTGGCGGAGATGGTGATGCCTTCGAGGCCGCTGTCCTGAAGTGACCTCGCAGCCTGCCTTATTGACAGACCTATGCAGGACGAGAAGGATATAAGCAACACGATGATCCCGATCAGAAGGCTTCTCCCAGGGCTCCTGAGTATATTTCTCAGGGCGTTTTTGAAAATGTACACCGCATTACCCCCAATTCGCCTTAGCTTTCGATAATTCAACACGCAATCTGACATACCCAACTACATTATCTATGAACGATGCGTAAGGGTTTGCTGCATCCGGAATCGGAAAAGTTCACACAAAGTTCACAAATGAACCAAGGGGATATGACTCCTGAAGAATGTAAATGAGCCATGTTGAAAGCGCGCACGAGGCAGAATCATAACGGAGCATAAGATGATTACGCTTATGCTACTTCTGATAAAAACCTTGAATAAAAGGCGCCTGAGGAAGCCCGAACCCGCCCTTGGTACACATGCGCACTATAGGTTCCTCGATGAAAAGCGATGTTCAGGAGTGAATGCTACATAGGTTATAATATCCCTTATAACGAGCGGAAAGTCATTTTAAACAGGGTAGGTGTGGGCGATTGGTGAAGGTCACAGCTGACAGCACTTGCGATCTTTCCGGGGAGATAACTGCCGAACTTGGAGTAGACCTGATTCCGTTGCACGTCCTGATAGACGGCGCCGACTACAAAGACGGGGTGGATATCTCATCCGACGATATCTTCAGGCTTGTCGACAAGGAGGGGAAATCATGCAGCACATCGGCGGCAAACGTGCACGAGTACGAGGCGTTCTTCTCGAGATTCACAGATAAGCACGATGCGGTAGTCCATGTCAGCATAGGTTCCGGCTTCTCATCCAGCTACCAGAACGCGCACATCGCCGCCATGGGGTTTGAAAACGTGTTCGTAGTTGATTCAGCGAACCTCTCCACAGGAAGCGGCCATCTGGTTTATGACGCAGCCCTTCTTGCCAAGAGTGGCTATGATGCGAAAACCATAACGGATTCCCTGGAAGAGACGAAACCCAGGGTGGACGCAAGCTTCGTGATCGAAAGGATGGACTACCTGCATAAGGGCGGCAGATGCAGCGGCATTGAGCTGTTCGGCGCAAACCTGCTTAAGATAAAGCCCTGCATAGAAGTCAGAAACGGAAAGATGGGGGTAGGAAGGAAGTACAGGGGCAACTTCGACCGCTGCCTTGAGCGCTATGTGGAAGACAGGCTTGAGGACATCGCAAGCATAGATACGGAGCGCATCTTCATAACCCATCCTGCCTGCCCGCCCGAGATAGTGGAGGGCGTTAAGGAAGCCATAAGGAAGAAGGCCGACTTCAGACAGGTCATAGAGACCCGGGCCGGCTGCACGATATCGAGCCATTGCGGCCCATACACTTTAGGGATACTCTTCAAGAGGAAAGCCTGACCCAGGCGGCGCGCCTGGGCGGACACGAGGTGGGCGATGGACAGAAGCTCTGAATGGAAGCTAATGGCAGCAAGCATATTGTTCGGGGCGATAGGCACGCTGTCCGCCCTTCTCAGAAACGAGGGAGTGTCCTCGCTGATACAGACGTCATTCAGGACCTTCGGCACGGCTTTGGCCCTTATCGTCTACTTCGCCGCGACCCGCAGGAAGCCGGCGAATCCCCTGAAGCACGCAGCATTCTTCCTCTCATACGGCCTTTTCGCATTCATAGGGATGTTCATAGGGTACACGTCCTCGGTCGCCATGGGCACGCCGATCGCCGTTACCACGCTGCTTGTTAACCTGCAGCCCGTGTATGTTCTTATAATGGCGGCGCTTCTTCTTAAAGAGAGGATTGACGCAACGAAGACCATTCCGGTCGCCATATCCCTTGCCGGTGTCGCAATCCTGGTGGGCGGATGGAACATGCAGGGGAAGATCATGGTGGCAGGGGCCCTCTTCGCAGTGATGAACGGACTCTGCTATGCACTGTACCTATATATGACGAAGCGCCTGAGGGCGGAAAGCGGCATGGAACCTACAGACATCCTGTTCTGGGGATATGTGTCGGCGTCGGTAATGATGCCCGCGGTTCTGGCATTGATGCCGAGGTTCGTGGTGGATCCTGCGCTTACATCCCTGAACCTGAATCTGTCGCCTGCCGCAATGATGTACCTTGCGCTGCTTACGATCTGCTGCACCCTTATACCATACCTTTTCATAACCCAGAGCCTGGGGAAGGTGGAGCTGTCCAAAGCGTCTTTAAGCCTTGTGATGGAGCCCGTTAGCGCCATAATCATAAGCTCGCTCGTGCTTAGGGAGCCGGTCTACATGTACCACGTTGCGGGAGGAAGCCTTATACTTCTTGCCGTAATACTTATAAACCTGCCGAGGGAGACTTTCCTCAGGATTATCGGGGGCAGTAAGGCAAAGCGGGCATAGGAGGAAGAGATGAAGGAAGACTCGAAAGTTATACTCGTTACGGGAGCAACATCCGGTTTCGGCAAGGCGACGGCGCTTCATCTGGCCGGGATTGGGCATAAGGTATACGGCTTCGGAAGGTCGGTGGCAGAAACAAGGCAGGAGGCCGGCGGAAACCTCGTTATGATGAGCATGGATGTAAATGACGACAAGTCCGTTAATGATGCCATAGATGCCGTAATCCGGGCTGAAGGCAGGATCGACGTCCTTCTGAACACAGCAGGGTTAGGCTTCGGAGGTTCTGTCGAGGACGCATCGATAGATGAGGCGAAGGCTGTTTTCGAGACCAACCTCTTCGGCACTATGAGGGTATCGAAGGCTGTCCTTCCCTCAATGCGCGAGGCGAAAAGCGGTCTGATCATATTCGTGAGCTCCATAGGCGGTGTCATCGGCCTTCCGTTCCAGGGGCTCTACAGCTCAACGAAGTTCGCCCTTGAGGGCCTGGCTGAAGCCATGTCCATGGAGGTAAGGGGCTTCGGAATCGACGTCGTCATAGTCGAACCGGGGGATTTCGCGACAGGCTTTACGGCCAACAGGGTGAAGGCTGCGGGGGCACTCTCCGAAGATTCAGCCTACAAGGCGGCTTTCACAAGGGCGATGAAGAACATAGAGAAGGATGAGACATCGGGCTACAAGTCGGACGTCTTCGCGTCGGCGGTGTCGAGGATAATATCGTCAAGGCGCAGGAGGCTAAGATATTTGATAGGAAGCCCCCTTCAGAAGTCGTCGATCACAATAAAGAGGATACTGCCATCGAGGCTCTTCGAAAGAATAATGAGCTGGTACTACACGGGATCAAGATAACCGGGAGGCGTTTACAATGCCGGAGGACATGGCGGCAAGATACAGAAAGTACATATTTCCCACATTAAAGACCCTATATGAGGAACCCATCGTCATGGAAAGGGGCGAGGGGCACTACCTCTACGACGAGAACGGGGTGAAGTACCTGGACTTCTTCGGCGGCATACTCACCGCGGGGATAGGCCACGCGAACCCCAAGGTGGCAGACGCTGTCTCAAGGCAGGCGCATAAGCTCATGCACTGTTCCACGGTTTACGTGATACCCGGACAGGTTGAGCTCGCGGAGAGGCTCATGGGCATAGTCCCCGAGGGCATAGGCAAGTTCACCTTCACAAGCAGCGGCACCGAGGCCATCGAGGCGGCGATACTGATGGCCCAGATAGCTACCGGAAACGATGAGATTATTGCGCTCAGGCATTCCTACTCCGGAAGGAGCAAGCTTGCAATAGAGCTCACCGCCCTTCACAACTGGAAGCAGGGGAGGGCCCCTTCCAGCAGCGTGAAGTACACCCACAACGGCTATTGCTACAGGTGCGCGTTCGGCCTTAAGTACCCCTCCTGCGGCATGCGCTGCGCATATGACCTGGAGGAGCTGATAAAAACCTCCACAAGCGGGAGGATAGCGGCACTTCTTGCCGAGCCCATACAAGGAGTCGGCGGCGTCATCGTCCCTCCACCCGAGTACTTCCCCATAGTCGCGGAGATCACGAGGAAGTATGGCGGGATCTTCATATCCGACGAGGTCCAGACGGGATTCGGCAGGACCGGCGGCAAGTGGTTCGGCATAGAGCACTGGGGTGTAAAGCCGGACGCTATGACCGCGGCAAAGCAGATGGCATCGGGCGCTCCGATAGGCGCGCTCATGGCCAGGGCGGAGCTTGCCGAGAAGTGGACCGCACCTTCCATATCGACCTTCGGAGGAAACCCGGTCACCATGGCCGCAGCCTCGGCTACCCTGGACTTCATGAAGGAGAACGGCACCAAGGAGAATTCCGAGCTTATGGGAAGGCGCTTCATGGAGGGCTTGAGCCGTATCCAAGCTAAGCACCCCTCTATGGGGGAGGTAAGGGGCAAGGGCCTCATGGTGGGGGTGGAGTTCGTGAAGGGCGACAAGGAGCCGGCACCGGATATCTTCCTTAAGGTCCTCGAGGAGACGAAGAGGAGGAGGCTCCTTATCGGAAAGGGTGGCCTCTACGGAAACGTGATGAGGCTTTCTCCGGCCATGACAATAACCGCAGATGAGGTGGACCAGGCCATTGCCATACTCGACGAGGCCATAGGCGCAGCCTCGGGGGCATAAACTGCCTTCGACGAGACATATGGCCCCCGCCATCAAACGCGGGGGCTTTACTTTTCTCATCAAAGAGGCTATTGTTTATATATGAATAAACGAATAGGCGACAACATGAAACTGCCTTCCGTCTTCTGGGAAGCTGACCCTTCCGATATGATGATAGGCTACAGAGCCCTGGACGGCATGCTCATGTGCCTTGTCTGCTGCAGGAGCTTCCCGCTTAAGGACGATGAGGGGGCAGGCGCGCACGTATCGGCGGAGCACGGCGACATGTTCGAGATACTCATGGGGCTTGAGGCGAAGGAGAGCGGGCTTACGGCGAACCAGAAGTCCGTCCTCAGGATGATAAGGGATGGAAGGTCAGACGGGCAGATAGTGGAAACCGGCCTCTTCGGGGCGACTTCCACAGTAAGAGGATACAGGCTCATGCTGAGGGACAAGGAGAGGCATGCGAAGGTGCTTCTGGCCCTGTCGGGGCTCATGCATGAGGGTGACTTCAGGAAGAGGCGTCCGGGAAGGAAGCCGAGCAAGGGGTGGAGCATTTTGGATGAGAGGTTCGAAATCACGGA
>CAZJHY010000049.1:0-8291 GCA_964545975.1 uncultured Clostridia bacterium
GCGAGGAAAGGGTCCATACGAGGGGTATTCCGATTACTGCCGCGCCGCCGAAGCCAAGCACGCCCTCGGTGAGGGGATTGACCACTATCAGGCTGATAAGCATCGCCTGTATCGGAAGCGCTATGATCGCGAAGGATACAAGGCCCCTTACTCCTGTCACGGAGAGGATTTGGATGAAGATGCCGACTACGATCATGGTGGTCATAAGCGGCAGAAGCTGAGACAAAGTGCCCTCAGCAAGCTTCAGGACATTGATCTTCGCACTCTTGGGTGCGCAAATCAGGGCTGTTATCGCACTTATCAGGAACACCAGCGGAAGACCGAGGGTGGGTATCACGAACTTCACTAGCCTGGGTGCCATGAACAGGACTATGAGCACCAGGAAGGGGATTGCAAGCCTTAGGAAGTTCATGCCCTTCGGGACCTTGGGAAGCTCCTCCGCGTCATTGACGTCGGCTGTCTTCTTAAGACCCAGCCAGAGGGATACGAACAATCCGCAGACCAGTACTGGCCACAGAAGTGGAAGCTCAAAACCCACGTAAGGTACGCCTGTGCCTCCGCAGACTAGCATCGCCCATATGGAAACAGGCGGACATACTGCCGCAAGGCCTGCCAAGAAGAACACCATGGCGGTTATCCTGTCCTTGGAGACGCCGATTCTGGACAGAACCAGGGCCGCCGTGGAGCCTGCTACGAGCACTGAGACGCTGCCGGCGCCGGTTATCGCGCCGGGGATAAGCATGAGCACCATCACAAGCAGGAGAGCAAGGGGCCTGAAGCCGGAGATGCTCAATATGCCCTTGGCCATAAGGGTAAGGCCTCCTGACTCCTTGATGATGTTCATGAAGAATGTTGCGAAGAAGAAGATGAGTATCAGGTCTATGTAGGTGGCGGACCCCTCTGCTATGTGCCTAAGAGGCAGCAGAAGCTCGAACCTGTTGACGTCCGGGAGGATTACTCCTCCAACGATGGACGCAACGATTGCGGAAACGAACATGCTGAGCTCAACGCTGAGCTTAAGCTTGACGTTTGCCAGTACGTAAGCCGCCACGAAGACCGCAAGGATAATAATTGTAAGAGTAAACATGCAAATTCCCCTTTCGCGGTCGGATTCGGTTTCATTAAGGAAGCCCGGAGACGATTTGCGGGGTCTCCGGGCCATCTATTGCCTATACTGGATTACTTCACCCCGAATACTTCCTTAAGCACTGCTATCTTGTCGTTGGTAGCCTTGGGGAAGGTGATGATCGGGATATTGCCCTTCTTTGCTATTTCGGTGAACTTGCCATCGAGGTTGGACTGCTCGTCTACCATGAGGGCGTTCATCTTGGGGGCGACCGCGTCGATTATCTGCTCGAACTCGGAACCAGGCTTGCCTCTCATTGATTGGCCTTCCACGTGCATGCCGATCATCTTTATCTTGTTCTTCACGCAATAGTCGATGATTCCGTTGATCCTTGCCAGCTCATCTTTCATGGTGAGGCCGGATGCTCCCATACCCTTGAGGCTATAGCCGATGACGAAAACGACTGTCTTGTATGCTGTGCCCTTAGGGGCGGTGGAATTGAGCCTTACATAGGCGTCACCGTCTCCGCCGTCTTCCTTGCTCTTCATCGTAGGAAGGCCTACGCCTGCGGCGACATCCTTAGCAGCAGGGATGTCTGACCAGTCGAACGGAATCTTTCCTCTCTGCATGAGGGCCTCTACGGTGAAGATTCCTCCGCTCTGCCCAGCGCAGTGCATAAGGACGGGGAGCTCTGCGGTGAAGGGGACTGCCGCGGCGGCTGTCGTCACAAATGCCGCCGACACCATCGCGACTGCCGCGAGGATTAGAATAATGCGTGCTAATCTTGACATTTCTCTTCCTCCTTCATATGTTAAGTGAACAACGCAAATCAATCTTGTATGCAACTTCCCGATTCGTTTTTATACCCTGACCACAACCGCGTCAACGAAAATCCGCATATAGATACATATCAATCGACCATTATGCGCAAATTCATAAACTCTATGCATTAAGACGCATTGAAGGCGGTTTTGTTCTCTACAGCAGGGGAGCTGTCGTCGTTGTTGTGGATGAGGGCATCATTATCTCCCTTATCATCCTGTCCAGTAGGTCCGATTCCTCAACCATATCCAACTGCATGGTGACTTCCTCAAGCCGCTCCAGAAGCGGGAGGTTGGTCTCGTCCGCATGCTCTACCGCGAGCTTCATCTGCTCCTTAGCTGCCTCGTCCTCTTCAGCTTCGATCAGAAGCTTTGCCTTCGCAAGGTATATGAAAGTGTTCTTCGCGTCCTTTTTCAATGCGCTTTCGAAGTACTTCTCCATGTTCTTCGCGTCGCCCATCTTGTTGTAGGCTTTGGCTATCGAAACATCAATATATGGGTCATCAGGCTCAGATTTGCGCGCTTTCAGGTATTCCTTGATCGCCTCTTCATATTTTCCTTCCTCTATCAGGTTCCTGGCATTGACTCTCTTATCGTAGATCTTGATCTTCGACGCCTCTTTAAGAGCCTTGAACCAGGCCTGAGAAGCCTGAAGCTCGACATCTACCTCAAGAGTGGTCCTTATGAGGCTTTCCGCCTCCTCGAATTTGAGCTCGGGGTTCTTCGCGAGCCTGCTTTCGAACTCGGCTCGTACCTGCTCGTCAGTGACTACTGTGGCGCCCCATGCCGTAGGCGGGAAGTTGTCCACAGTATACATCTCGGTTAGATACTCCCTGAAAGTAGCCTCGTTGAATCCCCATGAAGAAAGGAATGCTTCCCAAGCAAGCTGGGAGCCTGCCTGTTGCTTCTGTTCCTCTATATAGGAGTCGACTTCCTCAAGGGAGGGTTTGTAGTTGGCCTTCTTTGCTGCCAGAAGCACGATTTCCTGCTCCACGAGCACGTTCATAGTGGAAACGCGCAGATCGTCCAGGTTGTCGTCCGTTATCCTCTGATTCCCGCCGATCTGGTCGTAGTAGTTCTTAAGCTCCCTTTCAAGCTCGAAAAGGTATATCGGGCTCCTGTCGACCTCCGCTACGACCTGCATGCCACGGTCTCCCTTGCTGTCCAGGACCATGAATACCACTATGGCGCAGAGTATAAGTGCCAATGCGATCCAGCGGATGAAGTTGGTTCTCTTCTGCTTTGCCACGTCTTTACCTCCGGGTTAAGCATGATACCGCCTTAAAGAAGCATCGGACCGCTTCAGTGTTCCGATGCCCCCATTCGGCGTTCGTAGTATAATAATACCATTGATGAAAGGGGCTATGCTCGGAATCGCTAGGACTGACGATAAAAAAAGCACAGCATGGGAGGCACCAGGCGCAGTGATCCGGGATTAATTTCGGTACAGCCTCTGACAACGAAACTGGCAGCTTCATAAAGACGTATATTAACTGAAGCATCACAAATATCAGGAGGTTACATGAGAAGAGCATTCTGGTTTCTGATGGCATCAACCATTGTGCTGGCTATGCAGCTTTCGGTTACGGCCTCTGCACCTGGCTGGGCGGCAAATCTGCCGAGCATTGCCGACAGCGCCGTGATGGCGGGAGGCGGCATCGCTGTTGTTTCAGGAAACTCAGTATTAGCCCTTGTTGACGGCAAAGTCAGATGGACATGGGATGCGGGCGAAATGGTAAGGAAAATCGCATCAGTCAGCGACGGCTCCGTTATTGCGGCGTTCGGCAGCAGCATTGTTAAGCTGTCAGGCGAAGGGGAACCACTCTGGGAATCAGATACCTTCGACCTCGCTTATTCGTTGAGCGTGCTGGAGGACGGGATGATTCTGGTAGGATACGAGTATGGCCTCCTGGCTTTCGGGCCAAGCGGCGGGAAGTTCATATGGGAGCACTATGCGCACGAGGAGTGCGACACTTGAATACCCAGGGTACCTGGGCCTGTAAGGTCCTTTCTCAAGCTTGATGACAGAAGGATTGCGATAATCGGCGAAGTCTATGACCTCGGCGGTCTGAGAGAAGACGGTATGGATTACGTCAACGTGGTGGACCTAAGAAGCGGGTTCACGGTTGAGCAATCAGAAGTAATCAAACCATTCGACATATTCGATGCGGTGACCTTGGGTCCTGAGCTGATGGTAGTCTCAGTCAAGTATTCAGGGCTGGTGAGGTGGAACACGAGGGAGATGTACGGCTTTGACTGGAGGGTGAAGGGAGATCCTGCGGAGTACCTTGTCGCTGGCGGAAAAGGCCAAATCCTAGCAGTCTATTTCCAAAGGGACAGGATAGCGCGCATCGAACCATCAGACGGAAGCATTTCAGCCAGCGCCAAGCTGCCTGCCCCTGCGGCAGGTAAGCCTGTATGGGATGGGAAGCACTATTACGTTCCCGCAGAAGGCAAAGTTATGATTTTGGATACTGACCTAAATGTCACCTCCGTGCTGTCCGTCGAAGGGCTGCTCGGGGAGACCGAGGTTCACCTGGCAGAAAAAGGTATATATCTTGTTGACGGCGACTCAGTACATTATCTGCAAAGATAGAACTTGGGGGAGCAGCATGAGGAAGAACAGCAGATCGAGCTTCATCATTATTATGGTTTTGGCCCTTTCGATGGCATTATCCTTCACCTTGGAGGGCATCGCCGCTGAACCTGCGATGCCTGTACCGAAGGCACCTGAGGAGATACCTTTGATACAAGGTGCATATGCGGACGAACAGGCTGCCAGAAAGCTACTTGAGAGCTATAGCCCAGACCACTTCGTATACGGGACGCTTAGGAGCAAGGAGACAAGGGTCTTCTATGTGGATATGGTGGTAGACGACGTTGCCCGCTGGTACGAGAAGATGCTTGGTTATCCCGTGGTGACCCTTGATGACCTTTCCGGGGGCACCGGTGTGGCGCCTGGAAGCGAAAGTCCGATCTACTTCTGGTATGACTACTACATTTTCCCGGACAACAACGGATACGATGATTACGGCAGGCTTATTTGGCCTGGCGAGTTCGTGACGAGGATGCTGGCTGAAAACAGGCGTACATGGCAAAGGGGCTCTATACTCCAGCAGGCCAATTACGGTTGGTTCTTCAAAGACATGGACAACTCGGTTACCGACTGCCTGCTGATTGTGATGGATGCAAGCTTCGACTTCGACGCGATGGCCTATGAGAAGAAGACCGCCATCATAATATCCTGGGAGGTATATGAGCCATTCAGCGAGGCGGACCTTGAGGAGGAGTACGATCCCGAGCTGGCGGAGTATATCAGAGACGTTGAGCACTTCGCAGAGATGCTGATGGCCGATCCACCGACTCCTGAGATGCTCGATGTGCCGATACATGAGGATATGTACTTCGACCCGTTTACGACCGCCATGTATATGATGGACGGGGATCCGATGTATACATTCTTCTGGGACATCGACCCAGAAGAGGCGGTAAGACAATACAGCGACCAGATGAAGCTTGCTCCGATGCAGTATGAGGATGGCTGGGTTTTCATCTTCGCGGGAAGGCTGCCCTATCCGATGCACGCCCTTTTCATCTATCCAAACAGCATACAGGGAGTACCATTCAAGACCGTAGTGTTTGTGAGGAAGGAAGTCGTAACGAGGTAAACAGAGAGCAGAAGGTATGGGAGGGGCTGCTTGCGCAGCCCCTCTTCTCATTATTCGATTATTGGAAGGTCCTTCAAAGATTCGGCCAACTGCTTGTCAGAGAACTCAACTACTGGCAGCTCGCCGTTAATGTACTTCTCATATGCCGTAAGATCGAAGTGCCCGTGACCAGACAAGCAGAAGACGATGGTCTCCTGCTTGCCCTCAAGCTTGCACCTTTCGGCCTGCCTGATGGCCTCCGCGATGGCATGCGAGGATTCCGGTGCGGGCACGATGCACTCCGTACGGGAGAACAGCTCAGCGGCTTTGAAGGTTTCTGTCTGGGGGATGTTGGTCGCCTCGATGAGACCGTCGTGATAGAGCTTCGCGATTATCGGCGATGTCCCGTGGTAACGCAATCCTCCTGCATGGATTGCGGAAGGGACGAAGTTGTGTCCCAGGGTGTACATCTTCTCGATTGGAGCCATGCCGGCGGTATCCCCGAAATCATAGGCGTACTTTCCCTTGCAGAGGCTGGGGCATGCCGAAGGCTCTACTGCGATGAGCCTAAGCCTTCCGCCGGAGCTGATGCTGTCTTTGAGGAAGGGAAGGGCAATTCCTCCGAAGTTGCTTCCGCCACCGCAGCAGCCGATTATCATGTCAGGCGAGTCTCCGGCGATTTCAAGCTGCTTCCTGGTTTCTAGGCCTATCACGCTTTGGTGCATAAGCACATGGTTAAGGACGCTTCCCAGGGAGTAGTTCGCATCAGGCCTTCCCATGGCCACCTCAACGGCCTCGCTTATGGCCATCCCCAAGCTCCCGGGGGAATCAGGGTCCTTTGCAAGCATTGCCCTGCCGGCAGCAGTGGTATCAGAAGGGCTGGGGGTGACCTCTGCACCCCAGAGGTTCATCAGGATTCGCCTGTATGGCTTGGCATAATAGCTCGTCTTAACCATGTAGACCTTGCACTCAAGCCCCATCATATTGCATGCAAGGGCCAGCGAGCAGCCCCACTGACCAGCACCGGTCTCAGTAGTCAGGAGCTTCTTCCCCGCAAGCTTGTTGTAGTATGCTTGGGGGATGGCAGTATTTGGCTTGTGGCTTCCGGTAGGGCTCACGCTCTCGTTCTTGTAATAGATCTTCGCGGGGGTCCCCAAAGCTTTTTCAAGCCTCCTCGCCCTGACTAAAGGGGTAGGCCTCCAAATGGAGAGGGCTTCGCGCACTTCTTCCGGTATATCGATGTAGCGCTCCTTGCTTACCTCCTGCATGATAAGCTCCATAGGGAATATCGATGCCAGGTCCTCGGGTCCAATCGGCTTCAAGGTTACAGGGTGCAGGGGCGGGTCCATCGGCTCAGGCATGTCGGCCTGGACGTTGTACCAAGCCTTGGGAAGGTCCTCCTTTGTAAGGACTATTCTGTCGCGGTCGTACATGTCAATCACTCCTTCATATTCCTATTAGTCCTCGTATCTTCTGAAAAGAAGCCCCTCGACGGGCTTAGGCTGAAAACAGGTCGACTTCTCAGGAAGGGGCCTTCCGTTTCTGGCAGCCCGCATTACCTGTGAAGCCGAAGGTGCGACCGTGAAGAACGCGACCTGGCTGTAGCCGTCATTCACGGCTTGCACGCATGCCTCCGGCGAAGGCGAGTAATTAACCCTGGCCCTGACGATCTTCCCCTGGCCGTCATCCTTCAGGTATGGAGTCCTTCCGAAGTCTAAGACGTCCTGCAGCACTTCCTCATGCAGCACTTCGGTCGAGCATGAACCAGTCTCGTGTCCCGGACACACTTCTATGTAGCCGAACGTCGGCGAGTAAGCTCCGAAGCAGGCCGTACCCTCCCTCCTTTGGCTTAGGCTATCCATGAGGGGGCTCAGTCCAGACGCCTTGGTGACTCTGTATCGGGGCAGTAGCCTTGAAGGGAAATCGATGAGCAGCTCGGGGGATATTCCCTTGATGTGCCTATGGAACGGCTTGATCTGGATGCCCTCTGAGTCAAGGGTGAACAGGCAGGCAAGGACGAATCGCCTTCTTGGGTCCTGCGAAAGCCTCGCCGCCTCATATCTGTGGTGTCCGTCGGCGATTACGACGGTCCTGCGCCTCATGAGGGACATGACGGCAGAGGAGGAAGCGGAATCCAGCCTTGACAGCTCATGCGACTGGCCGGCGGCATCTGAGAAGTTCAGCACCTCCTGGCCTTCTGCTGATGAAATGGCTCCCATGATTTCCTGGTCATCATCTTCGAACAGGCCGAAGACTGCGCTAAGGTCGGCTTCGGCCGATGCGGAAAGGGTCGCCCAACCGCGAACGGCATCAGGGAAGGTCCTCTCATGGGGTAGCACGCGCGACCTGCTGACCTCGGAGGCTTCGATCAGGCAGTAGATTCCGGTCCTTTTCCGCAAGGACCCGGCTGCATCGTTATAAGTGAGGGTGTAGCTATAGATAGACGGAAAATCGTCCCTCATGAGTATGCCATTTAGACACATGTTTCGGAAAAGTTGCCCCGAACTATGGTAATCAAAGGTTCCGTCAGGTTTCTTAACGGGCTTGAGCACCCTTATCACGTTCGACTTGCTGCGCGATGAAAGAAGGGCCCTGTCCAGGCTGTTGACCTCGCTGATGCAGGGGGAGACTAGAAGCGCCGGGTCGCCGGCCCTTGCAGTGTCGAAATATGTGCCCCTGAATGCCAAGATGTCCGGCAAGTGCATTCCTCCTGAAGAATAGAATCAAAGAAGCCCGGGGTGCCTGACCCGGGCTTCC
>CAZJHY010000050.1:0-8037 GCA_964545975.1 uncultured Clostridia bacterium
CTGCTGGAGATGTTGCCCGACAAGCTCGTGGATAGCGTCTATATGAGGCTTGTGAACTTGGTATAGAAGCAATGCTAAACAGATTCACACTCCACGAAGCGGGTGATTAACTGAAGCTTAAGTAATGATGCTTGATGAATGAAATCATGAGTGAACCGGAATATTCAAGAAATATGCTCAGTCTCTACTCATGATTGCAGGACATTCAAATCCACCGAAGAAACTAATAGCTCTAGGAGAACAAAGCAGCAGCCTATCAACCACTGTTCGATCTTCAGCTGCAATTCACCCAAGAAGAGGAGAGCTGCACTAATGGTAGAAGAGAATAGGGTTCTGATATCTCCAATATCTATTGATATGGGAGCAATCAATACTGGAGCCTTTCTAGCTCAATATGAACTAGGAAGCGAAGATAGCATCGAAAAAACGGGACTGATAATAAACATCCCTGCTGATAAACTGACACTTTCTCAGAAGACGAGAACGCAGAGAAGACATATGGTTCGCGCGCTGAAGAGAAGGAAGATGGCGAAGCGGCTCTTCAGGGTCATCCTCAAGGGGAAGTACAATCTTGATTTCTTTGAGATTGCTGATGAGGAACAGCAATTCTTGAATGGATTATTCAACAGAAGAGGCTTCACTTATTACTTAGATTCGGATACTGATGCAATAGAGAAAGCGGATAAAGAGAAGCTATCACAGCTGGTTCCAGAAATTGATGCCAACTTGGACATCAAAGTTCAGATGAGCACTTGGGGCGCTGATAAGGGGATATGGGAGAAGATCATCAACAACGAATGCATGAGCTGGAATAAGGATGAATGGAAGAAGCGACTGGCTGGAATGGATAAGAGTGAAGGGAGCATCCTTCAGAAAGCTGTTCAGCAGATAAAACAGACGATAGACAACTTCGATAGGGCAGTTAACGAGGGTCACAGACCTAGACCAGAGTACCTAAAGAATATTAGCAAGGATGTAGATACTTACTGGAACGATATACCTTCAATACATGGTGTGGGAATCAATGCTGGACAGCTCTCGAACCTGATCGGACATATCAGCAATCTACAGCTAAGATGCCTTAGGAAGTACTTCAACAATCCGGAATGGAAGAACAGCTTAGATGGAGAGTGGGACCAACCGAGATTGACTCGATGCTTCAGCCGCTATATAAAAGCCTGGCATGTTGATAGTGAGGATATTGAAACTAAAACTAACAGGAAGAAACTGATTAACCAGCTTGCCGAAGGGAAAAGCGTTATTGACATATGGCTGGATATGGACCCGATGATAAGCATTCCACCTTATGAGGATCAGAACAATCGAAGGCCACCCAAATGCATGACACTGTTATTTGACGAAGAAGCATTGAACAGGCATTTCCCTGAATGGGAGATTTGGACTGAACCTACGAAGTTTGGCATGGACGAAGCTTTCCTAGAGTTGCCTCTCACAAGAAGGCTTCAAGCGATACTGGATCGAACGATAAGCGGCGATGTAGTGAAGACAAGGGAACTAGCCGATGCATTGGCTTTTGGAAAGGAATTCACCAGTGCACAGAAAGAGCAGATAGAAATCCTTGAGGCGAGGATAGGCTGCACATGGAAGCAGTTCCTGATTTGCGCAGGCAGATACTATGGCGAGTGCAAGGAAGCAGCGCAAGGAGCTTGGTACCCTGAAAAACCCGATACCCTGCTCAGATTATGTGGGAAGAATCCTCCTCACAAGAACAAGATCATGGATCGTCTGGTCAGCCACATTCTAGGAAAGCAGATTTCTGCGGAGAAGCTTCAGGAACTTCGTGGTTTTCTCAAAGAGCATAAGGTGAATGGCAGCAAGATGATCAATATTGCAAGGAAAGCAAGCGAAATGCAGAAGGAGTACGGGATCTCCTTCAACGAGTGCTTCTTCGACTCAGCGAATGAGGATGTTGAGATCTCTAAGCTTAAGGTAAACCTTCTGGGAGCAGGAGCAGAACTAGCTTCATATCTTGGCTGTGACGACAAGGAACGGTTTTCGAACCCATACACTATGGCACAGCTTTATAATCTTCTGGAGACAGACGTCCATGGCTTCAGCAGCACGTGCAGAGAATGCGCAATTGACAACTCGTTACGTAATGCTAGGGCTGTTGAATCCGACGCGAACGCTTTTGCCAAGAGGCTTCCGGCAGATACTGCTAGACCATTTGATGGGCTCATTAATAGGCTTATAAGCAGGCTAGCTCATGAGTTAGCCCAAGCAAAAAAAGAGCAGATACTTGATGAGATACGAGGCTCAGACTCGAAAAACACTAGCGTGATTGTTCCCGTAATAATCGAAGAGAATCGTTTCGAGTTTACTGAGGAGATCTCAAAGATCAAGAAAGAACAGATGGGCACGACAATCGACAGCAAGAGACTGGACTCGATGTACGACAACCAGGAGAATAGGTGGGCCGCAAAGGGACAAAGAATCAAGGAAGACGCTCTAGAGGTATGCCCATACTGTGGATTAGCGATTAATGAGGGCAGCGCAGGAGAGATCGATCATATAATCCCTCGCTCCGAGTCCTTGAAGCAATACGGAGTGGTCTTCAATGTTGAACCTAACCTAATCTTCTCTCATTCTTCATGCAACAGGAAGAAGGGAGAGAGGAGATTAACCATTCAGGATCTGGATCCAGCTTACTTAGCACGTCAATTCGGAAGCAGCGATTGCAAAACTGTAACCCTTCAAATCACTGAGAAGGTAACGCCCTTCATGCGACGCGATTCCAAGTTCATGACGGCATTTCATTCCTTGCCAAGAGAAACCAGGGTTGCTGTTCGCCATTCGCTTTTCATTCCTGAGCTTTGCGAGCTTATGATCTCATACCTTCATCAGCAACAGAAAAGCAGGGTGAACGGAACTCAGCAATGGTTTATAAAGCAGTTCAGCAGAGAACTGCGGAAGAAACTTGGGCTTGCTGGGATAGACTGCTTCATAAGGGGATATCGTATCGATTCTTCACGTATCCACGACTTAAGGCAAGTGGTAGCAGGCATTGATGAAGGCCTGATTAAAGATAGGGAGCAGTCAGCATATAGTCATATCGTAGATGCAGCATTGGCATTTGCTGAGTGGTTGGAAAGCAATCAAGACGCAAGGGAGTATTCCAGCGGGAGTTTGATAGAGAAACTAGAGAAGCCGGAAGAGCTATTCGGCTTACTGCCTAGCAGTTTCAATGTGAACAGCCTGCAGAGGAAACCGGTATATACGAAGAAAGCGATTTCTTCAAGAAAACTATTCTCAGACACAATCTATGGAGATAGAGCACTGTCATACATCGTTCACAGGGATGGCAGCTGTGCTATCGGTTTCAATCCGAGTGAGGGAATACCGATAATCAAAGGACCCGGCTGGGTTTTCGATACCTTGAAACCGTTCTTCAAGTGGAATGGAGAAGCGGATGGCTTAACGTACGAGAAGGTAACTTCGAGTGCAGTTACGAGTAATGCCTCAGTTGTCATTGGGCTGTCCAAACAGAGAATCAATGAGTACAGGTTAAAGATGAAAAGCTCTACTGAGGCGTCGGTGATGGAAACAATAAAGCTACTGGACGCAATCACATACAATGTAGTCAAGACCAACGTAATGAGCCAGCTTATAAAGGCAAACACGAGAAGCGTTCTGGGAGAGAAGAAGCTGATCGAGGACAAGATACTCAGGGAGAGCACTATCAAAGCTGAATACTCCAGCAAGAAAGCATTTTTCAAAGGAGATCTGCGTCTACCAAGCTATCGAGCATGGAAGAGGCTGATTGATGATAACATCTTGCTTCCGTTCTGGGGCAAGGATCTTGGAAAGGACTTCAACTGGGACGCTCTTCTAACAAAGCACTTTGGAAATGGCTCCAATCGCAGTAATGATTTAGCACACAAGAAAGTCAGAAAGGTATTCTCACTGCCTTTGAAAGAGGATCCTGCCGGACAGATGGTGGTAAAAAGGAGAAACCAAGATGGAACCATTGCTTGGCATACGATTAAGGTGGATGAAGCGGCTTTCGAGGGTTTCGAAGAGAGAGCTGGTACAGTTGATTTTAAGTCGCCTGTAGTGATTAGGGCATTAAGAACAAGCCAGAAGCTTGCAATTCAGGCACGAGAGGATGTTGGCAAGATCCGGTACATGAATGAGTGGCGGAGAGTATCAATACCCGAATCTATCGCTGGCTTCATTAAGGTGTTGGAGATTGCTCCAGGTTCGAAAACCAGGCTAAGGGTAAGAATTGACATGAAGCGGCAGTTCTTTGAGGATAGGATTCTGAAAGCTGACGCAAGAAAAGCTCCAGTTATCATCAAGTGCGAGTGGCCACTTGCAGAGATTACTGGTCCCCGCAATAACGCAGTTCTAGTCGCTATGAGTGAGGATAGTGTGGTATTTGAATACATAATGAATGGGCAACCTAGTGAGCTTAGGGCGGCATACAGCAACTCAGAGATCAGATGAAGCACTTAGTGATCAGCGAGTATGGGCAGTTCCTTTCACTGAGAAGTGAAAGGTTGTTGGTCAAGCATGAAGATAGAGAGGTTGCTGAGTATCCACTTAACAGGCTTCATACAGTGACAATTGCCAAGCAAGGTGTCGGTCTATCAAGTAACCTGGTTCAGGCATGCGTGGATCGTGGTGTGAGGATGTTCTTCCTGGATTCCTTGGGCAACTGCAATGCAAGCATATCCAGCATTCGATCAAATGCGGTAGGGGCTACTAGGCGAAAGCAGGTTCTGTTTATCGAGAATGTTGCTTCTGCTTCTAAGCTGGCATCTAGAATAGTTTACGGGAAGATTAGAAACCAAAGGTCGATAATACTATACTTGTTGAAATACGCGCAAAACACAAAAGCGGAGCATTGTTGCATATTCGAAGAAGTCTCTGCCAAGCTGAGCGAACTTTCTGAGGCTGTGCAGTACTTATCTGCCCATGAGGGAGACAACAGGGGTAAGTTGTTTGGACTAGAAGGGAATGCGGCCAGCTTATACTGGTCAGGTTTATCCAAGTCAGGGATGTTCCCTTCCAGTTTCAAAGGCCGGGAGGGGCGCGGTGCACTTGACATAACGAATGCTGCTCTGAACTATGGGTACGCCATCCTTCTATCGCGAGTCTGGAATGCGGTGCTTGTTGCAGGGCTGGAACCTTATATAGGAATATTCCATGTGGAAAGGCCGGGCAAACCATCACTTGTTCTTGACCTGATGGAGGAGTACCGAGCATGGTGCGTTGACAAGGTGATCATTAAGAATAGGCACCTATTACAGAAAGAGCAGAGTCTCGTGCCTGCTGTAAAGAAGGTGATAATAAACGGGGTCCAGGAAGCATTCTCGAAGAGCTACCATTATAAAGGCAGCTTAATACCCCTTGATAGTATCCTGCAAAGGCAAGTATATAAGCTATCAGGATGTTTTGCAGGTGACAAAGAATATAAGCCCTACATCTTCAAATGGTGAGAAAAATGAAAAGCATGTTCAAGGAAGTAATCGTATGCTACGACATCACGGAGGACAAGAGGAGGAATAAGTTCTTCGAGCGTATGAAGGACTTCGGACTGATCAGTATTCAGAAGTCAATTTTCTGGGGATACGTCAATACTGCTGAGGAGAGAGCGATACTAAACGAACTACGTAACCAATCAGACCCTACAACTGACAGAGGCTTTATTGTGAAGGTAAGATTAAGAGAGACCATCAACAAGAATGGTTGTGGCTACTCGGAAAGCGATTTACCTGAGGATATTGATTATGGAAGCATATAGCATACCTATAAGTCTGCTAAGGCAAACTGCTTTTTGTCCTAGGATTCCCTACTTCGTTGAAGTACTCGGTCTAGCAGTTAATAGCCCGCTATGGGTAAGACAAGGTATTGATGAGCATAAGCAAGCCGAAAAGCGCTTGCATAGAAGAACGCTAATCTGGTTAGGCATCGAGAAAGCAGATACGATATATAGAGCTAAGGTGAGATCGGAGCAATTCCAACTCCATGGGATAATCGATATGCTGCTTGTAGGACAAAATGAAATCTGCCCTGTAGAGTTTAAAAGTGGTAACTCGAGAACTGGGAGGGGGATCATTGCTCAAGTATATGCTTATGGAATCGCTGCCCAAGAAACGTATGATAAGGTCTTCAATCATGGGCTGCTAGTAGATAATGCAACTAACAGGGTAAGGGAACTAAAAAACTCAGATGATAACCGAGAAGCATTCGAGAACCTATATAATGAAATGTGCCTTGCAATAAATGCATCTACATTGCCAGATACAGCAGCTTCAGAGCATCAATGCTCTCAGTGTGAATTCTTCAAGCACTGCAATGACAGATAAAAAAGAAAGGACTCTCCATGCAAGCAGAGGGAGAGTCAAACTTTACTTTTGGTGATTTCAACGTACGGTTCTTTGGCAAAGTTGTACGTGACTTCATTTTACTATACTTTTCGCAAAACTCAACCGTTTTCGTGCAGGTCCAAGCCTTTCGAAAATTGCGCCTTAAGGCAGTCGTTAAAAACGCACGTAAACTATTGGATGAGTGTTGCTGTTACACCTTTAATGCCAAAGAACCAACAATTGAAACCCTTCTTGGTGCCCTCGCCCCTGTAAGCCACAAGCGTTACACCTTTAATGCCAAAGAACCAACAATTGAAACGGGCCTTGGGAATTGGTAACAGCAGAGCGCCTGCCGGTTACACCTTTAATGCCAAAGAACCAACAATTGAAACAGAATATCGCTACTGCCTAACAGGGGCCGCCCGAAGTTACACCTTTAATGCCAAAGAACCAACAATTGAAACGCTCTTGAGACACTCTGCCAATATCGCCGCCGCCGTCGTTACACCTTTAATGCCAAAGAACCAACAATTACTATTCAGTGCTAAGAATATTGCATCTAATCCGAAATGCCTATCATCATTATAAACCTAGAAAAGAAAACAGACTTCTACTACAGGTGCTGATCCTCTCAGGGTTGATTGTCATCATGTCTGCACCTGACTGCTCGAACTTATCTATCAGAGCATTTATCCCATGCTTCAGCTTGTAGTCCATCTCTTCTTTGTAGAGAGGGATCACACAGTAGATATTGATTGTCGTACCATCAGCTGCCTTCAGGATGCTAAGCTCATCCGCAAGCGGAAGCAGGAGAGCTCCATTCTGCTTAGTGTTTCTTGCGTAAGGGCGAGAACCTTGGATATTAGGCACTGTATGGCCAGGGCCAAGCCATGTGCTGAATCTATTGGGGAACCTGGCGAGTGATTTAAGCAGTTCTACAGGCCAGTAATTGGCTTCTTGCTGGAAAGCTTCGTCATTTACCGGCCAAGTAGGCGGGAGGTAAAGCATCAGCTCTGCCCTTTCGTATATCGCCCTGTCTTCTTTGAGCTCCTCAGGGAGGCACATCGGGAAATCGCTCATACCGGTGGTGTAGACGATGATCCTGTCATCAATCTCTGAGCCTTGCATGAAGTGCGTGTCTATATGGGGCACACCAGGCAGATGAAGCAATTCATGGAATACCTCGGTCTTTGCGCCGGGGAAGCACTTATCGAAGTGATTCTCGATTTCCTCCATATAGATAAGAGTAGGGAACGTAGTATCTGTCTTCTGGATATCTTTCTCGTTGTAGGAATAGATTGTTGTGCCGTCTTCAGATTTGCCTCTGTTCTTGCCTCTGAACTCGTCCAATGCGCATTCCCTCCCAATCGCCGAGATCTGATGGACATTAGCAGGACATAGTCACCTAGCTAATAATCCCCAATTCGAGCTGGAGCGAGTTCCACCTTCTGACAAACCCCGCATATCATAGAAATAATCGGTTTAAGGACGATGGACTCGGCACTTTGTGCTTTACAATCTCCCCGGCGTCATATTAGGTTATACCTTATGAAAAAGGAAACCTGCCTGAGAAAGAACGAATTCGGGGGAATCTCAAAAGAAACAGACAGGAATAAGGCAGTGGCCGAGTGCCTCAAGTCATGGCGACGCGAGGGAGGCTCGGCTACTCCCACGTGGTCCATAGGAAGGACGCATTTCCAGATGG
>CAZJHY010000051.1:0-7619 GCA_964545975.1 uncultured Clostridia bacterium
GCCACGGCTACCGGGTCCGGATCATCCAGTTCATGAAGGGCTCCACCTACTACGGGGAGCTTTATTCTGCGGAGAAGCTGCAGCCAGAGGTCGAGATCTACCAGTTCGGCAGGGGCTGCAGGATACAGGACGCCATCAAGGACGGAACCGCCAAATGCGACGGTTGCATGGAGTGCTTCGTGATGAAAGGCAGCGAGACTAGGACGGACCTCGAGCTTGCCGCCGAGGCCTATGTGCTTGCACTAATGAGCCTGAAGCATGCGGAGGCCGACATCGTCATCTTGGACGAGCTCACCAACGCGATATACTTCGGCCTGCTCACAGCCGATGATTGCGTCAAGCTCATAAGAAGCCGCGCGGAAGGCGTAGAGGTGGTAATAACCGGGAGGAACGCACCGGAGGAGATCATTGCGGAGGCCGACCTCGTGACTGAGATGCGGATGGTAAAGCACCCTTTCGAGAAGGGCGTAAGCGCGCGAAGGGGCATAGAATACTAACAGGCGGAGTAAATGCCGCCTTCGATTTGGGGGAATCCTGATGTCCTATTACGACAGGGGGGCCAACGGACCTAAGTCCAGCTTCCTCGGATATTTCGTAGCATCTCTGGCAGGCGTGCTGGTGGGAGGGGTAATCGTTGGATCCATACTCCTCAGCCTGCCCATCATGACCGGCAGCAGCACCGGAGGCACAGATGCGGTAAGCCCGGCTGTTACGACCGGCTCCGGCCTCATCACGCCCAACACGGATTCGATATTCAGCCCCGTTGCCGACGTCGCGGCCCTGGTGGGGCCGGCCGTGGTCAAGGTATCGACCAAGGGCCAGGAGGTAGTCTACTCTTTCTTCTCCATCCCCATCGTCCAGGAAACCGAGGGCATGGGCTCCGGGGTAATAATCTCATCTGACGGCTACATAATCACGAACGCCCATGTGGTGGCCAATGTGACCGAAGCCAAAGTGACACTCAACGACGGCAGGGAATTCGCGGCAAGGGTCGTAGGGTCAGACCAATACACCGATATTGCCGTTCTCAAGGTAGAGGCTTTCGGGCTTCCTGCGGCAAGCCTGGGTGACTCTGACTTCGTAAGAGTCGGCGAGCTGGCAGTGGCAATCGGAAATCCCTATGGCTTCGACCACACCGTAAGCGCAGGAGTCATATCCGCCCTGAACAGGTCCCTTGACATGGACAACGGGATTACGATGGCGGGCGTCATACAGACGGACGCGCCCATCAACCCCGGCAACTCGGGAGGCGCCCTGGTCTCATCGGAGGGGCTTGTCATCGGCATCAACACCGCCATCTACGAGGAGGCGCAGAACATCGGCTTCGCCATCCCGATAAAGGCCGCCATGGAGGTGGCCGACGAGATCATCCTGTACGGGAAGGTCAGGAGGGCCTACATAGGCCTTGTGGAATACATAGACATCAACGAGGTCATTGCAGCCAGGTACAACCTGGTGAGCGACAAGGGCGTCATGGTCTACACGACAGACAGGACGGGACCTCTAGCCTTAGCAGGCCTTGTGCGCGGTGACATCATCATAGAGATGAACGGAAGCGAGCTCAAATCCGGCTCACAGATAGGCGAGTACCTGGCGAAGGCGGAGATTGGCAGCAAGATGACGATTGCCTATTACGACAAGAACGCAAAGAGGAAGACGGCGGAGCTCACTTTGGCCGAGATGCCGTAGCACAGGCATCACTTAGGATACGAAGCCGGAGCGAAGGCGGGACGGAGGCGGCATGGAGACTAAGCTAAGCTTCAGGATCATAAACTACCCGTTCATGGGCACTTCAATAAACACCGAAAGGCTCATGCTGATGGCGAAGCTCTGCTATACGCCCATAGGAGCTCACGGCATGGCGGCGATGGTCCACGGCGAGGACACTTCGGTAAGCGACGAGGACGCGGGGAAGTTCGTCAGGGGCCTGATCTCCTCAGGCCATTTGGGAGCCCTTGAGCACTGGTATACGAGCTTTGCGGTCGAGGGGTACTCAAGGATATCAAGCCAGCAGAACGACAGGCACAGGATAATGAAGATGTTCAAGGACCACGGTTGCGCGGTGGGCTACGTATGCGACCCGGAGCAGGGCTCGCCCGACACCTCCCAGCTTCAGCAGTCGCAGCGCTATGTGAAGGAGCAGGACTTCAACTACGTAGTGCCGCCGAGCGTGAAGAGCGACAGGGCCTTCTATGAGAAGTTCACCGATATCCAAAGGCAGGTCCAGGAGCTTCAGGAGTATGGCCTTAACGTCGCCGGGCTTCCTGCGGAGGATGTGCGCTTTGCGCTTACCAATGCTACTGAGACGAGGTTCGTCATCACGACGAATGCAAGGCAGTTAAGGCACATGTTCAACCTTAGGTGCTGCACGAGGGCGCAGTGGGAGATAAGGGCGCTTTTCGGCGGGCTTCTCGAGGAGTACAGGAAGATCGCTCCCAACATATTCTGGCGGACAGGCGCATCCTGCGACGAGCTTGGCTACTGCCCGGAAGGGACCATGTCATGTGGTAGAGCCCCCACGCTTAAGAAGCTTAAGGAGATGGCGGGCATCAAGTAGGAGCGTGGCTTAGGGGTCATGGAAAAGGCAAAGGTTAGCGCAAGTGGCGCGATGGACCCTTTACAGACCGCGCCTGAGACGCTAAGGCGCAAAAACCTCAGGCATAACTACAGATGGGCTGTGACGGACGGTATCCTGGCCTATGTGGGCTCGGGAATGGTGCCGCCCTTCATAGCCATTATGGCGCTGTCGTACGGCGCCGACAGCATAGGCCTGTCGTTTCTGAATCTGCTTCCCGCGTTGTTCAATACCATACTTTTCATGCCTTTCGCGGCAATCGCGGAAAGGGGCGGGGGCATCAAGCGCCTCGTGCTCATATCCGGCTATGCGACAAGGTCGGCCTTCCTTCTGATGGCCTTAGTCCCGTTCATGCCTGAAGGTTACAGGGCAGGCATGCTGATAAGCCTAAACGCGGTTCAGTCCATTCCCGCTGTGCTTTACCTCATAGCATGGACCGACATGATGGGAGGTACCTTCCCTCAGAGGGAATGGGGCATGGTGTTCTCCAGAAGAAACGCATTCGCCAACTTCTCCGCGGTGGTTGCGACCATGGCGGCAGGTCTTCTCATCGACTGGCTTCCCGGCGGCTGGGGCTACTTCTCAATCTTCGCGATTTCAGGGGCCACGGGCCTTCTTTCCATCTACTCACTGCAGCAGATGAGGGAAATCCCCTCTCAAAGCAAGCAGCCCAGGAAGCTCTCGCCTTTCAGAAGGCTCGCCATGCCGTTTAGGGACAGGGTCCTGGGAAGGAAGTTCGCCTACTTCTCAGTAGGGCTTTTCCTCTATAACCTAGGCATATACATCTCGGGCCCGGCGTTCTCTCTGTTCTATGTCAAGGAGCTTGCATTAAGTAAAAGCACCATAAGCCTTCTTATGACAACGGGCACCCTTTTCGTGGTGGTCGGTTCGCCTTTCTGGGGCTGGTTCTCAAAAAGGAGGAGCAATGCCGTGATATTCGCCTATTCGACGATATGGCAAGCGCTCTTCCCCTACTTCTACTACCTGTCCGGGCACAGCATCCCCCAGATGATGGCCTGGCAGGCGATACTAGGGATTGGCGTCGCCGGCTACAACCTCTCGATGTTCAACTTGAGCATGGAATACGTGGATGAGGCAGAAAGGCCTAACGGGATAGCCGCCACCAACACGGTGATCTTCGCCGCCGCCGCCCTCGGCTCCCTCATCTCAGGCCCACTTACGAAGAATATGGGCATCGAGGCTGCATTTCTGGCATCGATGATAGTGAGGCTGTCCGGATGGGCAGTGTTCCTTGCAGTTTTTGAACCGCAGAAGATAATGGGGAAGGTATTAAGGGGCATGGAGTCGAAACATCACAACAGGGACAGGAGGGACTCCTAGGCAGATTTCTCATAAGGGAGGGATGCCCGTGAAGCTCGTGATGGCCATAGTCAGAGACGACACTATGAGGGCGCTTAACGAGGTCCTGACCGATGCGGGGTATATGTTCACGAAGGTGGCCAGCAGCGGAGGCTTCCTCAAGCTGGGAAACACGACTCTCCTTCTGGGAGTCGAGGACGATAAGGTGGATGAGGTCATCTCCATGATAAAGGATTGCTGCACTACAAGGCAGGAATACATGTCGCTTGGGGTGCCGATACCTTCCCAGGGAGGCTTCATCCCCCCGCCGGTAAAGGTGGCTCACGGAGGCGCGACGGTCTTCGTGCTCAATGTCGAAGCATCGGTGAAGGTTTAGAAGAAAATGTAAATAGCAGGGTGTAAGGCGCGGCGGCCACAATGTGGCGCCGCGTTTTTAGGTATCGAAATTGGAACATCGATATTATTGTGATAGCCTTCACAAATAAGTATACTTTATTGGGACCTGAGACCGGAGGAATGAAAATGAAGACCGTAAGGGTGTGCGTCGGAAGCGCCTGCCACATAAAGGGGGCGCCTGAGGTGATCGAGACATACAAGAGGCTCATCACCGAAAACTCGCTTGCATGCGAGGTCGTGCTGAAGGGATGCTTCTGCCTGCAGAATTGCGCAGACGGTGTCTCGGTGGACATCGACGGGCAGGTTTTCGGGGGGCTTACGCCTGAGGAGGCCGAAAGGCGCTTCCGTCAGATAATCATGGGGGAGTGAGCGGGATGCCTGCCATCTACACTGTTCCGTCCAACTGCAGGGACTGCTACAAATGCGTAAGGCACTGCCCTGTCAAGGCGATCAAGGTGGAGGGGAACCATACGGAGATTGAGGAGGCGCTGTGCCTTGCGTGCGGCGAGTGCGTGAACACATGCCCCCAAAGCGCCAAAATCCCGAGAGACGACAGGCAGTCCGTCCTGGACGCTCTGGCCTCGGGAAGGAAGCTGGCTCTCTCCCTTGCGCCATCCTTCGCCTCGGAGTTTCCGGGCGATGCGGCAAAGAGGCTAATCGGAGCCGCCAAGCGCTTCGGCTTCTCCCATGTCTCGGAGACTTCGTCCGCAGCATACGCCGTGGCGGCCGCTCACGCGGAATATGCTGCCAGGCGGCAGAAAGACTATCCCGTCATCGCCTCGTCATGCCCTGTTGTTGTTAACCTTGTGGAGAAGTACTATCCCGAAGCCGTAGGAAGCCTCGCACCGGTGGCATCGCCCATGATAGCCCACATGCGATGGCTCAAATCGAGGTTCGGCGACGAGTGCTTCACGGTGTTCGCCGGCCCATGCATAGCCAAGAAGCAGGAATCCGAAAGGGCCGAGTACAAGGGGATTACAGATGCGGTGCTGACCTTCCATGAGCTTCTGTCCGTCTTCGGCAAGAGGGGCATAAGCTATGAGGAGTGCATCCCCGTGAACCCAGATAACGCATCCGCGAAGGCCGGGTCGGCAAGGTCCTTCCCAGTGGAAGGAGGGCTTCTCTCCTCCGCCGGATGCTCCGGATGCGACGGGTCCAGGGACATCTCCATAACCGGAATCGATGAGATCAGGGAGGCCCTTGATCATCTCGAAGACTACTCGGACGTGAGGATAATCGAGATGCTCGCCTGCAAAGGCGGCTGCATAATGGGCTCAGCTGCAGGAAAAGCGCGCGGGAGCCACGCCAGAAGGAGACTGGTTGAATCCTATGCGGCGGAGATGGGGGACATGGGAGGAGCCTACACTGACGAGTACGATACCTCCGGCACCTATTCGTCGAAGGATGCAAGGGCACCGGAACCGAAGGAAGAGGACATCGCAAGAGTACTTGCCCTGACGGGGAAGATGAGCCCGGAAGACGAGCTTAACTGCGGCGCGTGCGGCTACTACAGCTGCAGGGACAAGGCAGTCGCCGTGATAAGGGGGCTTGCCGAGCCTGAGATGTGCATGCCATACATGAAATCCAGGGCAGAGACGATGGGAAACCTAGTGGTTAACGAATCCCCCAACGGGATAATTGGCGTGAACCAGGAGATGACGGTCATGCTCACAAATCCCGCGATGTGCAGGATAACGGGCCTTTCGTCCGATAAGCTCATCGGAAGGCCGCTTCCGGCCTCCTTCGACAGGGCGCCCTTCTCCGAGGTATTCAGGAACCGCACGACCACATTCAGGGAGGCGGAAGGAAACGGTGGGGTGGCCTGGGCTAAGGAAGCCTACTTCCATCTGCAGGCGAAGGACATGGTGGTGCTGCTTCTTTCTGACATGAGCGCAGAGAAGAGGGGCAGGGAGTCTCTCTCAAAGGCAAGGCGCGAGACGGCCGAGAAGGCGGGACGCGTCATAGACAACCAGGTCAGGGTGGCACAGCAGGTGGCAGGCCTCATGGGAGAAGCAGCCGCCGAGACCAAGGTGCTGCTTACAAGGCTCATTAAGCAGCTCGAGGAGGATTCGGAGAAGTAATGCCGGGGCTCTACTATGAAGCCTCATATACTTCGCTCATCAAGCACGGCGAGAGCATCTGCGGGGACCGCGTGGAGATCGCAAGGACCCCGGGTTCCGTCATGGCGGTCATGTCGGACGGGCTTGGATCCGGAGTGAAGGCGAACGTACTGTCGACTCTTACCACGAGGATAGCCTCCTACATGCTGAAGGAGGGATCCAGCACAGACGATGTCGTCGACATCGTCGGAAGGACCCTTCCGATATGCCAGGTGCGCGGAGTAGCCTACTCTACATTCTCGATACTTCAGCTCTTCGAGGACGGCCGGGGCATATTGGTCGAATATGACACCCCCGACGCTTTTTTGTACAGGGCCGGCACAGTGACCAAGGTGGACACGGAGAAGAGGAAGGTCGGCGACAAGCTTATCCTTGAAGGCGAGTTCGAAGTGAAAGACGGGGACCACATCTTCCTTGTGACCGACGGCGTAATACACGCCGGCCTGGGCGGGATACTGAACTTGGGCTGGCAGTGGGAGAACGTTGCCGAGTATCTTAGGCGGACAGTTCCCAAGGCAAGAGGCGACAGCGCTCAGCTGGCAAGGTGGCTCACCGGAGTATGCGACCAGTTCTATGCCGGAAAACCCGGAGATGACACCACAGTGGTGTGCGTAAGCGCAAGGCAGCCCAAGCTCACTAGCATTGCGATAGGCCCACCCAGGAGCAAGGACAGGGACGCCGAGATGGTGAGGCGCTTCATGCAGAAACCAGGCCGGAAGGCCATCTGCGGAGGTGCCACCGGAAACCTCTTCGCAAGGGAGCTGGGAGCGGATATTGACGTGGACTTGAGCTCGGGAGGAGACGGGATACCCCCGATGGGCTCGATGAGGGGGATCGACCTCGTGACCGAGGGGATCATCACGCTGACGCGCGCCCTGGACATACTGGGTGCAGTGGACGCTGGCGAGATCGTTAAGGGGACCATTTCAGGCAAAGACGCAGCGTCCGTGCTTGTGAAGCTCCTCTTGGAATCTGACAGGCTGGACTTCTTCATCGGCAGGGCGGAGAACGTCGCACACACTGACGGGCAGAGCCTGGTCGATTACCGCTTCAAGGGCCAGGCAGTGGACGCCCTCATAAGGATGATGAAGGCTTTGGGGAAAGAAGTGAGCGTGACATATTACTAGCGACCAAGGAGGTAAAAAAGGGAATGGTCCAGGATCAAAGCCAAGCCAGGAAGTTCGAGAAGATCAACGGAATCATCGAGA
>CAZJHY010000052.1:0-7592 GCA_964545975.1 uncultured Clostridia bacterium
CCGGAAGGATTCGAGATCATGCGCAAGGAAATCATATTTACAGGCATTTGCAAGGATTGCAGAAACAAGGAAAAAGGGAGGTAGGCCGATGGACGAGATCAAGAAGGAGAAGCTCACTACCGTAGCCGGGGCGCCGGTGCCGGACAACCAGAACGCCCAGACCGCAGGTCCCAGAGGCCCCATGCTTCTTCAGGATGTGTGGTTTTTGGAGAAGCTAGCGCACTTTGACCGCGAAGTCATACCCGAAAGAAGGATGCACGCGAAGGGCTCAGGCGCATATGGCACATTCACAGTCACCCATGATATCACCAGGTACACCAAAGCCAAGATCTTCTCCGAAGTAGGCAAGAAGACCGAGATGTTCGTTCGCTTCTCAACAGTGGCAGGAGAGCGGGGAGCGGCCGATGCCGAGCGCGATATCAGGGGCTTTGCGATGAAATTCTACACCGAGGAGGGCAACTGGGACCTGGTCGGCAACAACACCCCCGTGTTCTTCCTGAGAGACCCCCTGAAGTTCCCCGACCTTAACCATGCAGTGAAGCGCGACCCCAGGACCAACATGAGAAGCGCGAAGAACAACTGGGACTTCTGGACATCGCTTCCCGAAGCGCTGCATCAGGTCACCATCACCATGAGCGATAGGGGTATACCAGAGTCGTACAGGCACATGCACGGTTTCGGAAGCCATACCTTCAGCATGATCAACGCGAAGGGTGAGCGTGTCTGGGTAAAGTTCCACCTGGTGAGCCAGCAGGGCATAAGAAACCTTACCGATGAGCAGGCCGAGGCTGTAGTGGCGAAGGATCGCGAGAGCCATCAGAAGGACCTTCTCGAAGCCATTGACCGCGGAGACTTCCCGCGCTGGAAGATGTACATCCAGGTCATGACCGAAGAGCAGGCCGAGAAGATGCCCTACAACCCATTCGACCTGACCAAGGTCTGGTACAAGAAGGACTTCCCCCTTATTGAAGTCGGGTACTTCGAGCTCAACAGGAACCCTGAGAACTACTTCGCCGAGGTGGAGCAGGCGGCTTTCAACCCCGCCAGCGTAGTCCCCGGCATCAGCTTCTCGCCCGACAAGATGCTTCATGGCAGGCTGTTCTCCTACGGCGACGCGCAGAGGTACAGGCTTGGAGTGAACCACCACCAGATACCTGTAAACGCCCCCAAGTGCCCGGTAAACAGCTTCCACAGGGACGGTCAGATGAGGGTGAACGCCAACGCCGGATCCACCATCGGCTATGAGCCCAACAGCTACGGCAAGTGGAGCGAGCAGCCGGAATATCAGGATCCGCCCTTAAAGATCAAGGGCGATGCCTGGAATTGGAACTTCCGCGATGACGATGACGATTACTACACCCAGCCCGGAAAGCTGTTCAGGCTGATGAGCCCGGCCCAGCAGAAAGTGCTGTTCGAGAACACCGCAAGGGCAATGGGCGATGCCCCCCGCCATATAAAGGTAAGGCACATCGGCAACTGCCTGAAAGCGGACCCAGCGTACGGCAAGGGAGTTGCAGACGCGCTCGGCATACCGCTGAGCGAAGTAAAGTAGTCCATCTGTACAACTATCGAAAGCGCCCGGGGATTCCTCCTCGGGCGCTTCATCATATGGGAGTTTCCATTCTACTCCTGCTTCCTGTCCTCTACTGTTACCACAAGGCCGTTGGGAAGGCATGCCGCAAGATCCATCTCGTCGTTCACCCAGCCGTGCTTCACGCAGAGCTTATCAGGGCATGGGGATGCTATGAACCTTATACCCTTCTCCTCGTCGTACTCCAGGACGGAGGCACCGATTCTTCCTTCCAGCTCGAACCGGCCCTCGGAGATCTGGCCAGGCGCGGGCGGCCAGGGATAGCTTGCTGCCACCTGCCCCCTCTCCGCGTCCTTCTTGAAGCTCTTAATAGTTATCACCATTGGCGAATCGGAGTCGACCCTCGCCTGCGCTATCCTGTCCGACAGCAGAATGGCACCCCATGCCACAACTGCGAGCGCAAGCATTACTGCAGCGGTCCCGATGAGCGACCTCCTGCCGTATGCCGATGAGAGCCCGGCGGTATTAAGAGAGAAGCCCCTCAGCCTGCTCAACGCCATGAACGCATATACGCCGGCAAGGCCTGTGAAGTAGCCGGTAGGAAGCGCTATGGCAAGAAGGTAAGGCAGCATCACGAACACCTTGGATGTGCCAGCAATCGCAGTGAACATCGCAAGCTGCGATATGTTGTGCGCGACGGCACCGACCATGGATGATGCCGCAATCAGCTTTGCCTTCTGCAGAGTAAGTGCCCTGAACGCCGACATCGCCAGGCCGCTTCCTACGGCGCCGGCCATGGCCATGAAGAAAGCAGTGGAGCCGAACGTGCCTGACACGAGCCCACCAAGAGTCACCCTCGCCACTGCCAGCAGAAGGGCATTTATAGGCCCCAGGGCATAGAGGCAGACCAGGGTCACTATGTTGGCTATGCCGAGCTTCGCCCCTGGCAACGCGATGGGGACCGGGATAAGCGCCTCAAGCGCGTGAAGCCCCACTCCCAGGGCAAGAAGCATCGCTATAAGGACCAGCCTCCTGGTCCTTCCCAAAGGTTCACCTCTTCTTGCCAAGCGCCCTCCTTTTTGCCGAAATGCCGGGAAGCACCATAAGCGCCAGCGCTGCTGCCGCTATTCCCGCCACCGCATACTCCCTTGTGAATTCCTTCTGGTAATATACCATGCTGGTGCCTGCCTCCGGCAGCGGCGTCGGGTCAACAGGTATGCCGCTTTTTATTGCGAGGCCTTTTATGTCCAGGAAGTGCATCACCGGCACCCCCCTGTTCGAATACTCATATATGAGTCCCATGTTGGGGGCGTCTATCCTGACGGGTGGTGAAAGCACTAGCCCGTTGGGAAACTCAAGTGATGCCGATGTGGAGCCGAAGTTGGGTTCCGCGCCTCCTATATTGACAAATGCCTTTATCTCTCCGCCCTCCTCGAAGTAGCGCATCCTCTCTTTTATGCTGTCCACCACGTCGCTCGGCCTTATTATCGTATGGCCGCTCCTCTGCGCGATCTCTTCGAGTATTGGCTTCGCATCCGTGATTATACCGCCGTCTCCGGTGTCCCCGGCCCCGCCCAAGGAGACTGCTGCAGGTACATAGTCGAACACACCGAGGGCCCTTAAGCCGTCGATCATCTCAACGGACGTGAGCCCGGGGATGTTCGCCCCGTACTCGGAGGCTCCGATGGAAGGCACTATAACGGGTTCGACTCCTGCCGCGCTGCATGCCGAGAGCACTGCAAGCATTATGCCCGGGAAGGACCCCGATGCCCCGACTGCAATCCTGTCTCCCGCCTCTAGCCCCAGCTCATCGAAATATCTTACTACCAAGGCCGCGAAGTCGGGGTTGGTGGACGTCCTCTTTGACTGCAGGTTTCCGACTGTCGTCGTTATTTCGGTAAGTTCGCTGCCGATGAGCCCGGTCCTGTTCACGTCGTCTACGCTTATCGGGATGCCGAGGTCCTGCCTTATCCGCCTTACCCCTGCCTCGGCCTCCTGCATCTTGGCTGATGCAGCCAGCATATCATCATATCTGGGATGCCTCTCCATCCTTGCTGAGGACAGTGTGAGCCAAAGCGAGGCTGAGACCGCAGCCAGCGCGATTATTAACCATATGGCGCCTATCTGCCTTTTTGCCATGCCGTCTCCTAATAAATGATGAGCAGTGTGAGCCTAACGAGCCCGGCGATTATCACAGTTGAAGCCGCAGTCTTCAGAAACCCCTGTTTAGATGCATCATTGGCTATCAACCCCGGGATAATGTATCCAATAACCCTTATCTCCTGGCCGGCTCCAGGAACCCAGGATACCACCCTTCCCAGGAGCCATCCTATCAGCATGCCGGTCAGGACCATGGCCATGAAGCGCCTTCGCCCGAAGAGAATGAGACGAAGGGAGGCCATCTTAACGGCAGCCAGGGTAACCCAAGCCACAGCCAGCGTCGCAAGCACCCTTAAGGGCTGGTCCATGTAGAGCGCAAGGTATCCGGGACTCACAAGGCCGCCTGCCAGAAGTCCTGTGATCTCGCTGAAAAGGAAGCTGAGTACTATGCCCAGAGTCACCGACGTACCTATCATGCCCTTCCACCTCCAGCCAGCCCTTCGATCAGCTTTGTGAGCTCGGCGCCAGCCCCCTTGGTATTGCCCGCAAGGAGCACCAGGGCCGATCCTCCCTCAGGAACCAGCTCCGCTATCTCCCTGAGCACACCTTCCGCGTCAGCGTTTCCAGTCATGCCGCCCCTGCCATGGGCAAGAACCTTCGCCAGCTTCTGCATTCCGCCTATGTAGAGGACCTCATCCACAGGAAGCTCGGTTGCAAGCTTCGACATCTCCCAAACCCTCTGTGGCCGGTCATCCCTGTTGCTTATGACAAGTACCCTTCTATCATAGCCATCGGAGAGCGGCTTTGCGAAGGACTCCCACATGAGCCTGGTTGATTCGACGTCGTTTGCGGCAAAAGCGTTCACCACCATAAGTTTGCGGCCGAACGCATCTAACCGGACGAGAGAGCTGACCCCTGGGTCCGGCTTAGCCTTAAGCATCCCTTCGAAGGCTGTCTTGCGGTCGACTCCCGCAATCTCGCATGCCTTAAGTGCAATGGCCACGTTCTCCGCAAATGAGGTATATCCGAAGCAAGCCAGCTCCTCGTCGCTTACTTCCGAGCTGTGCGCGACATGAAGCGCCGTATTCTTCCTCGCGCACTCCTCTTGAAGGATCTCAAGCCCATATCCGTCCCCTGCGATGAAATCCGCCTTCAACGGCACCGTAATTGCCAAGGTCCTCGCGACATCCTCGATACCGGGTCCCATCACGTCTAGATGGTCCGGCCTTATGTTCGTCATTATGCCGATTGTCGAACGGACCAGCCTGTGCTCGTATACATGCTGGTTTTCCGCCTCCAGCGCCATGCACTCCACTATGAGAGCCTCAGCCTTCTCGGCCACAGCCCTCCTGGCAATCCTCACATGCTCGGATATCCTGGCCCTGCCCCTTCTTCTTATCTCCACCTCGGAGCCGTCAGGCAGTATGAGCCTGGGGGCCGTGCCCGTTGTCTTGGCCACCGTCCTAATGCCGGCTTGCCTCAGGCCTGCGGCAATAAGCCTCGTCACAGTGGACTTGCCCCTAGTGCCGTTCACGTTCATCCTTATGCGAACTGACGAGATCCGCCTCCTGTGCTGCACGCTTTCGGCATAACCGGCAGCAAGCAGCCCAAGAAAGGCGACGATGATGACTATGCCGTCCATCTTAGACCCCCTACGAGTAATTATCATACACCATGAGGCGGTAAGGTTAATAACCTGTGGGCGAGCCAATTGGGCTCAAGGAAGCTCCTCGCCAGGGCGATGTTTTTTATTAATACATGAATATATTGGCAATTATCTGGGAACTCGGAAGGTGTATACAATATCCCCGCACCAAATCCTGACGATATATATGCAAGAATGTATGCATAGTCAATCCTCAATGTATTCGGGAGGGCGTGCCAAACCCCGCCCCATTATTCTATACTGATAGCGTCAAACAGTAACCGAACATCGGAGTAGGCTGTTGCGTATTAGTAATTAACCTAATCGAAAGGAGAATATAAATGAAGAGGATTACTATCTTGCTGGTGCTCTTCGGGCTCATCGTCCTCATGGGGGCAAATCCCGTGTCGGCTACCGTAACCGGAGTGAACCCCCCGCCGAAGTTCGCGTTCCCCATGCTCCTAAGCAACGCTGGGCAGGGTCCGGACGGCAAGGGTACCAGGACAATCATCAATTTCAACCCCACTTCAAAGGCGGCCGTGGTATATGAGAAGGACTACTTCTACAATGCAGAGCCGCAGCCCGCTGACATCGCTCAGTACAAGACCATAATCTTCGCCATCAGCTCAAGCGCCAAGGGCCTCGGAGCTTCAGGAATCACCATCGACGAGGAGATTGCCCGCCTTAACAAGGTGGTGGCTGAGGCTAAGAAGCTGAAGATTAAGATCGTCGCCCTAATCCTCAACGGCAAGGACAACAGAGGACTTCCCGGAAGCGCCAACGAGCAGAGCATCGACGCTATCGCCCCCTTCGCAGACTATCTGATCATAAAGAAGGACGGCGACACGGACCAGAAGTTCAAGAAGATTGCAGACAAGAACAAGGTCCCGCTCACTTACTTCGACAACGCAATGGTAGACATCCCAGCACTTCTTGTAGCGATGTTCTCTAAGTAAAGGATTGCGCCCCCCAAAGGGGCGCAATTTTTGGGGGTAATGTGCATGACTCTACAGACCACTTACACGCTTGCAGCGATGGTCGCAGTCTTCGCTCTCAGCAGCTGGAAGCTCAAGTCGCCTGAGATTTCAATGGTTATCACCGCTATCGTGGGTGCACTGGTGGCCGGTTTCGGCTTTCCGGTACGCCTGCTGATCGAGGGCACTCTCACCTACTTCGACCTAGCTCTCTTATTTCTTACCGCATCCTTGTTCATGAACTTCTACTCGGAGGTCGGCGCGACGAACGCTCTCGTCAGAAGCCTCGTCTCCAAGTTCTATGACAAGAAGTGGCTTATGCTTTTCCTGCTCGCGTTCGTCATGCTTATTCCCGGCGCATTCACAGGCGCCGGCAGCGTGTCGATACTTGTAGTAGGCGGCCTTGTGGCCACCGTTCTCGAGTTCATGGGCTTCCCACCAGAGAGAAGGGCGGCATTCGTCTTCATCACCGCCATTCTCTCGGCAGCCGCACCTCCCATCAACCTCTGGGCGATGCTGATGGCAGCCGGCGCAAACATGCCTTATGTAGGGTTCAACAAGATCCTTCTCATACCCGTAGTGGTAACGGCAGTCTTCGCAGTGTTCTTCTATGGCAGGGGCACGAAGGCCAGGCCTAAGGCTGAAGTCCTGGCAAGCCTTCCTCAAACTGCCAAGGGGATGAACTGGCTCAGGCTGTCGCTTCCCTTCGCCCTGCTGCTGTTCCTGATCCTTATGGCGCAGTATGGTGCCCATCTGATGCCCGTTATCGGCCTTCCTCTGACCTTCATGCTCTGCGCATTGCTCGTAATAATTCTCGACCCGGAGAAGAGGGGCCTGAAGCGCTGGTGGGAAGTTACAACTAAGACCATCGAGATGGTGTTCCCCCTTGTAGCAACCCTGGTCAGCGTGGGCGTGCTCGTGAACATAATGGCACTCACAGGAGTAAGGGGATTAATCGCCATCAACTTCGTGACCCTGCCCATCGTGTGGATCTACGTGACGGCACTGCTGTTCTGCCCCTTGGCCCAGGGCTCGCTGTCATACGGCAGCGCGGTCATATTGGGCGTGCCCCTTATCTTCCGCTTCAACTCTGTGGGCATCAACGTGACCGTCGTGGCAGCTGCGCTTTCCATGATGTTCCCTCTGGGCGACTGCCTGCCGCCTTCGAGGATAGTCGGACGGCTGTCCATAGAGAAGACCGGCTTCAAGGGATCCTACATGGCCTTCCTCAAGGCTGTAATAGTCCCTTGGCTGGTGCTTGCGGCAATTGCGCTTTCGATGCTCATTTTCACGAAGACATTCGTGCCCCTTACGAAATAGCCGAACGGAGGAGTGAGTCATA
>CAZJHY010000053.1:0-7421 GCA_964545975.1 uncultured Clostridia bacterium
CCCACGCACGCATCGTCTTGTTGCCGTTAACGCCAGGCCGCGTACCCGCTTGATGATTTCGGCGGGTCTGCTTCACGGGCGAGTCTCGGTTCCGACGTCGACCATTCTCACCGAACATGGCCTCTCTTAGGCGTCCAATCACCGATGCTCCCGGTCATCGCATTTGCTATTACGATGTCAACAAAGATAATTATACTAACGCCCGAGCGCTCCGTCAATATCGATTGCAAGGCGTTCCGTTCGGGCAATGCCTGTCAGTAACTGCGTCAAGCTATGCCTCGTACCTCTTTATAGGAGCGTCTCCCCAAGTGCGCTCCAGGTTGTAATACTCCCTTTCGCGCCTGAGCATGAGGTGCACGACTACATCTCCCAGGTCCATCAGGACCCAACCCGATTCATCTGCGCCCTCCTTCCTGAGAAGGTTTCCTCCGGCGCTTTCAACAGCCTCTGTGATCTTATCCCTTGTAATCCTAAGGTGGGTGGGTGTGTTAAGTGTGCAGATAACGAAGTAGTCCGTAACCGCCGACTTCTCCATCAGGTCTATTCTGACGATCTCGTTCGCCTTTGAATCCAGCATAGCCTCTATGGTCGCATCAGATATCCTTCCTGCGTCCGCGTTCTCCTGCATATTCGCCCTCCTTCCTAATTGAGCCCCTTGGCCCTGTTGGCTAGCTCGTTTAAGACCCAATTCCTGGCAAAGACCGATTCCGGGGCTATCTCCCTGTTCTTGGCCAGCGTCCTTGCTATCTTCCTGTTGAGGATCATAAGGACGGCGCTGTCGAGGTTGAACTCCAGCTCCTTCCTGATGTCGTCCATGTTGAAGCTCCTTCCGAGCTCGCAGTAGTCGGCCGCGAAGATTATCTTCTCCTCGAGGCACATCTCAGGCCTCCCCAGCGTGTGGCTTGCAACTGCCTGAAGCACCTTGGGATCTTCGACCCCGAATATCGCCTGGGCGATTATCGCGCCCACCAAAGGGTGCAGCAGGTGCGGGTTTCTTAGAAGCGTCTCTGAGTATATGAGCTCGTTTGCGGCTGCCATGGCGATTAGCTCATCGTTCGGCATTTCCTTTGCGCAGTCGTGCAGAAGCGCCGCCTTCGACACCACGCCCTCGTCCGCCTTGTAGACCCTGGCAAGCCTCAGTCCCATCTCCTCCACGTTGAGGCAGTGCTTGACCCTTGCCGGGCTGAGCATGCTGTTGAGCCTTTCGATTATCTCCGCCCGCTCCAAGCGCCGCACCGTCCTTCCTCAGCGGTATAGCCCGTTTTTTATAATATAGCTTATAACGCCGTCCGGAAGAAGGTATCTGACCGGCCTTGCCTCCTTGACCCTCAGCCTTATGTCGGTGGAGGATATGGCAAGGGCAGGTATCTCGAAGAACTCCAGCCTGTCCGCGCCGAATGCCGATACGGACTTAACCAGCTCATCAGAGACCACATAGCCCGGCCTTGTCGCCGCGGCGAACCTGCACAGCGTGAACAGCTCCTGTGGGTTCTTCCACGTGCATATCTCGAGGATGGCGTCGGCGCCTGTGATGAAGATGAGCTCTGCGTCCTTCATCTCTCCTGCCTTAAGCTTCTTAAGAGTGTCGACAGTATAGGTCGGCCCCTCTTCGTCGACTTCTATCCTGCTAACATCGAAGTGAGGGTTTGTGATCGTCGCCATCTGTGCCATTATGAACCTGTGCGAACCGTCCGAGACCAAGCGGTTCGCCTTGTGAGGTGGATTACCGGAGGGTATGAACACCACCTTGTCCAGCTTGAAGCGCACGAATGCCTCCTCAGCCGTCACAAGGTGCCCGTAGTGAATCGGGTCGAAAGTGCCTCCCATAAGGCCGATCCTTGACATCCTACACCCCTATCCCGGAGCTCTCCGAGTATTCGAATTCGTAGTCCAGTACCCGTACGAGGTCTCCCTCCTTGATGCCCATGTCACGAAGGCGGCCGATTATGCCGGCCTTGATGAGCATCCCGTAGAACCTCTTCATCGCATCCTCATTGTTCGTGTCCGTCCTTAGAAGAAGCCTCTCCACGCCCTCGCCGGACAGGACGAAGGCTCCTGCGAAACGGACTACCTTCGCATCCCTTAGCTTCTGGCCCCTCAGGACGTATACCTTCTCGCCCGAAGGCGCCGAAGATTCTGAAGACTCGTACCTCAAGCGTTCCTCCTCGGCATAAAGAAGCTTCGTCATCGAGGACAGCAGCTCCTTTATCCCCTCCGTCGTGGCAGCGGATATGGGATAGACCTCGGCGCCGGTGGCTTCAGCCAGCTTCTTTATTATTGAGGGATCCTCCGCTAAGTCCATCTTGTTCGCGGCCACAATGAAGGGTTTCCTGCCCATGCCCGGGTCATAGAGCTCGAGTTCCTTCCTGACTGTGAAGAAGTCCTCGACCGGGTCGCGCCCCTCTGTGCCGGCGGCATCGACCACATGGACCAGGACCTTGGTCCGCTGAACGTGCCTTAAGAACTCATGCCCCAGCCCCGCGCCCTGGGAAGCCCCCTCGATGAGGCCGGGTATGTCGGCTATGACGAAGCTGCCCTCTACGTTCTCCACTACTCCTAGCACGGGCGAAAGGGTTGTGAAGGGGTAATTGGCCACCTTCGGTCTTGCCGACGTCAGCACGGAGATGAGGGTCGATTTGCCCGCATTGGGATAACCTACCAGCCCGATGTCGGCGATCAGCTTAAGCTCTATCCTGAGCAACCTCTCCTGGCCGGGAAGGCCTTTCTCGGCATATTTCGGCGTCTGCCTTACTGGCGTCGCGAAGTGGGCGTTGCCGCGCCCTCCCTGCCCCGCCTTGGCTATCACGACTGAAACATCCTCATCGACAAGGTCAGCCAGGAGCTCCCCCGTCTCGTCGTCATATACCATCGTGCCGGGAGGGAACTTGAGCACAAGGTCCTCGGCACTCTTGCCGCTTCTGTTCCAGGTCTCCCCGTCAGCCCCGTTATCGGCCTTGATGACTGTCTTATACCTGTAGTCTGAGAGCGTTCTGAAGGATGGGTCCACCGTAGCGATTATATCTCCGCCCCTTCCGCCGTCCCCCCCGTTGGGGCCTCCCCTGGGTATGAATTTCTCCCTGCGGAAGCTGACGGAACCGTTTCCGCCCTTGCCCGCCGTCACTTTTATCTTTGCGCTGTCTACGAACATGAAGTCCAGTGCACCTCTCTTAATATGAACAGGAGCCGCAAGGCTCAATGAATCATAATTCCATAAGCATTATATTATACCTTCCTTATTGCCAAACTTCCATCTCAATGCGGCGAAGGTGTTGAGCATGGAATGGGCCAGCACAGGTGCAATCAGTCCCCATCCTGCGTTTATCATGTGCGTAAGGACTAGCGCCGAGACGAATGGGAAGATCCAGGCGTATGCTATGACTCCTCTCGGATGCCCCAGCATATGTGCCGGAATGGCATGGATTGCGGCAAAGGACGCAGCCTGAAGCAGCAGAGCCGCAGTCTCCCCAAGCGCTCTTGCCAGGGCACCCTGAAGGACCCACCTGAAAGCAATCTCCTCAAGCGCGGCGCCCGGCATGCAGAAAAGCGGCGCAGCCAATATAACCTCAAGCCCTTGAAGCTGCATAAGGGCAAGGGCTGCGCCGCCGGGCCGGACGTTTCTTAGCTTCCTCTCCTTTTCCATCCCCATGAGCTCCGAAAGGGCCCTTCCGAAGAGGAAGAGCCCAGCAAGACATATCGAGGCGTAAAACGCCTGGGAGGGACCGGGCAGGGCAAGGGCCGCGTCGAAAGCCAGGTCTTCCCCCTCTGGCTTTGCTAGAAACAGCACTGCAAGAAGAGAGGCATCGCCCAGGTCTATTGCCGCGCCATGCCTGTTTCTAAGCCTGACTGCAAGCTTGAACGCGCACAGCGCCGCCATCAGCCATCTCATAGCAATCACCGCCGATGATTTTCATGTTCTCGCTTACGGTAAGCGAATCGTCCCACTTCCATGCGAAAGCTGCATAGACAGCCCTGTAGACCCCGCAGTTCGGATCAAGGCCCCCGTTCAGTTCGGCAGCGGCCATGCAGCCGCCCCCGCATAGATACCTCACGTCGCAGTTCATGCAGATGCCATCCAAGTCGACATCCCTTCTGAGAACCTCTTGGTCAATCGGCTTGTCCCATAGCAGGTGGCAGGGATGTATCGCCCCGTCTCCCGTGAAGGCGACTATCCTGCTTCCCGCGCCGCATGTGGACCTGGAGAGCATGGGCACGATATCCTCGAGGTCCCAATCCTCCTCGATCTCCCCTTTTTCAACACACTTCCTAAGGTAACCGCATATGCTTGCCAGAAGCTCCCCGTCCTTCTTGTGCCTTTCGTTACTGGCCCTTCCTGAGCTAACCATGAGGCTTCCGTGGCATCCGGCGCCAAGGCTTCCTGCGAAGTTCAGCATCTCCTCGATTTCGATTCCGCCTCCCGGGGCTATCGTCGGCACGACCTCGACTTCGATGCCGTAGGAGGCAGCCCTCCTTACCGTCTCGGATGATAGCTTGTGGTTTCCGTCTCCTCTTATGGCATCGTGCGCGACCTCCGAGCAGCTTTCAAGCGACACCTGCAGCCTAGCCCCTGACTCCTTTAGAAGTGCGTAAGGTATCCTGTCCGGCAAGGTGCCGTTCGTGCACAAGACGAGCTTTGCTCCCTTGAATGCCCTTATGATGACGCCGAGGTCGGACCGCATGCAGGGCTCTCCCCCGGTTATATAGGTGCTTGCGGGATTAAGCTTGAGAATCGAGCCCGCCGCCTCCAGCACGGTGGAGAGCGGATAATCATCCATGCCTGCTTCACCCATGTAGCACTGAGGGCAGCCAAGGTTGCACCTTCTGGTGGCTATGAGATATGCCTTACCGACTTTGGTTGCCGTCTCTTCCTGCTTTGTACCTTCCGGTATGAGCATCCCGGTATCCGCAAGCTCCGCGGCAAGCCTCAACATGCCCACCGCGTCTCCGTTTCCCATTCTCGCTGCCTCATAAGCCAGCTCGACGCCGCCTTCCTTCGAAAAGAAGTCCGCGGCGTGCCTTGATATCCTGCACCATGCCCCGTTGGCTATGTTGTGCAGAAGGGAATCCTCCTGCCTGTTTACTATCCTTACGTCCCTGGACAGAACTGCCGCCTTTCCGACTTCACGCATGTCGTCCTCCAAACCGGGGCGGGGCTTTGACAAGCCCCGCCCGATAGTCCTCATCCCAAGGTGATTTCGAAGATCCAAACAGGGAAATGGATGCAGTAACCGTCAATTGCGATGTCCAGCCTCGCTTTCCTTCCTGTGCGCTTCCTGAACATGTCCCACACCTCCTCGCATTAGTCAAACGTCCCTTGAGCGGGGAGAAAGCCCTCGGCCGACGTCTGCTGGGGATATGTTCGCATACAGCGGAGCCGCCACGTAATCGGGCGGAAGAATGAAAGCCTACTGCAAATCGGAGCATCCCGCGATGCCCAAATCAAGCGCCTTGCGCACAGCCGCGCTTCTGCAGTTGACGTTGAGCTTCTGGAAGATCGAGCGCACATGGGTCTTGACCGTATTGACGGACACGAAGAGATCTGAGGCGATTATCTTGTTGCTTTTTCCTTCGGATAGCTTCTCCAATACCGAGGTCTCAGTGGCTGTGAGCTTCGCCGCGCAAAGGTCCCCGCTGAACCTTCTGTGCTGTGCCGCCAACCTGTACGGGGCGATGTTTGCCTGCTCCCTGCCCCCGTTAAGGTAAAGGTAGATGACTCCCCTGCCTAATCCGCCTTCCGCCTTCTGTGATGGGGATCCGTACGAAGGTGCGCCGAGTCCTGCTTCGTTTCCTACGGGCATGAGGATTGCTTCCATTACGCAAGCGATTGGCTCTGCTGTCTGTAGGGCTGCCTCAGGCTGTCCGTTTCCTACCGCTGTGATCTCCATGCTACGACCTCCAGTAAAGAATTTGTTTACTACCTTATAATTACCAGCGCAGTCGAACTATTGCCACTAGAATTTCGGGCTAATCCCTAGGCTATGAATAACACCAAAGGGCGAGGAAGCAGCAACGCCTCCTCGCCCTAGTTTCGTCCTTTACTTAAGCCCTATTCCTCAGATGCCTGCCTGAAGCCTCAATGCGCACTCGAGCCTCTTCCTTGTTATCGCGCAGCCAATGGCATACGGCTCAAGAATGCTGCCATTTGACGAATAAGCATTAGCATGGCAGCCGCCGCTGCAGAAGAACCTGGCCCAGCATTCAGAGCATCCCGACTTCGTATAGATGTTGGCATTCGAGAACTCGTTCACCTTGCTCCCGTTCTCTATGCCGACCCAGACATCCCCCAACCTGAACTCCGGCCTTCCTACGAACTGGTGGCATGGGTATATCTCCCCTTCCGGGGTCACGGCAACGTAATCCGCGCCGGCCCCGCAGCCTGAAAGCCTTTTTGCCAGGCATGGCCCCTTCGCCACGCTCATGTCGAAGTGGAAGAAGAGGATGGGCAAGCCCTTGCTTTTCCTTTCCAGCATGTACTCCGTCAGCCTGTCGTACTCCTCGAATATCCTCGGCAGATGCTCCTCGCGTATCTGCATGGGAGATCCATCGAAAAGGACTACGGGTTCGAACGATATCCTGTCGAAGCCATTATCGGCCACGTACTCGACATCCTTTGCGAAGTCCAGGTTGAGAGCCGTGTAGGTGCCCCTTGCATAGTAGTCCTGGCCGCCCCTGCCGTTTACGAACTGGATGCAGTTGCTCAGAATCTTATCGGATGTTATGCTTCCGTCGTCCGCCCTTCTTACCCTGTCATGAACCTCGGGCCTTCCGTCCATGCTGAGCACCACTGCGATGTCGTTTTCATCGAGGAAGCGCATCGTATCCCCATCAAGGCTGAGGGAATTAGTCGTCAGGGTGAACTTCATGGCCTTGCCGAATTTCCTCTCAAGCTCCCTGCCGTATCGGACTATCTCGCCGACCGCCCCCATGTTCATAAGGGGCTCTCCGCCGAAGAAGTCTATCTCCAGGTGCCTGACATCGCCTGACGCTTTTACCAGGAAGTCGAGCCCGGCCTTACCGACGCTGGCATCCATGAGCTTGCGCATTCCGCCGAATCCCCCCTGCCCCGCAAAGCAGTAGGCGCACCTCATGTCGCAGTCGTGGGCTATGTGAAGGCAAAGGGCTTTTATCACCCTTTCATGGGACCAGCTCACTTCCGGGTCCGGCGAATCCGGGTCTGTCAGCATGCCCTCGTTCATTAGCGATACAAGCTCTGAATACGCCTCTAAAAGCCCGGTTTGACCTGCCGAGTGCTCCTCGGCAAGTGCCTTCTCGAGCCTTCCCTCCCAGATAAGGTCCACAAGACGGCCAGATGTTTCGTCGAGGATGTGGAGGCTTCCCGAGATCACGTCGTAAAGATAATCCGCCCCGTTCGCCGTAAACCTGTGCCAATTCCTCTTCAGGCCTTCGGGCGCGGGGCGGATGGC
>CAZJHY010000054.1:0-7329 GCA_964545975.1 uncultured Clostridia bacterium
ACCCCAGATGAAGAACCTTTTCAGGAATACCTCGGCAGTGATCATGGCAATAGCTCTAGTCGCAGTAGCCGCCACAATCAGCAATGTAACAACCGGCAAGGCAGGTGCCGCACCGGATTACGCCGTTATAGGCCATATCGACACCGACAGGCTGAACTCCGAGTTCCCTGCGCTTAAGACCGCATGGGACGCTGTCGCTGCCAAGAAGGCCGAGCTCGAAAAGGAGCTCAACAAGAAGGCGGAAGGCCAGGACGCCGATGCGAAGACCAAGCTGCAGGAGTCATACAACGCCTCCTACAACGACTTTGCGAAGAAGACCCTGGATCCTGCGTACCTGAAGCTTGAGACCGCCGTCAAGGAAGTCGCAAAGGAGAAGGGTGTGACCGTCATCCTCAACAGCTCCATAGTGATCGAAGGCGGCGTGGACATGACCGATGCCGTGCTCGTAAAAGGCGGCAAGAAGTAAAAGACGCCTTCTGGCTGTGAGGGGCGCTTCATGAAGCGCCCCTTTATTCACACAATCGACAGGAGTTGCGCCTATGAGGATACTTGACCGGTATGTACTGCGGGAGTTCCTAGGGCCTTTCCTTGCGGCCATAACCGCCTTCATAGTCATATCACTCAGCGTCCAGCTATTCTGGCTGGCAGAGATGGTTGTGGTCAAGAACACCCCCCTGTCGACCGTATTAAGGCTGATATTGTTCAACCTCCCCTCAGCTATAGTGCAGGTGCTTCCCTTCGCCACCCTCTTTGCGGTCCTCCTCGGCCTCGGCCGGTTAAGCAAGGACAGCGAGCTTTCCATAATGAGGGCGGCTGGGCTTCGCCTATCCAGGATCGCAGCCCCGATGATAGCCATTGCGCTGATGATCAGCGGCCTAGGCTTCTATCTGGGAGACCGTGTGGCTCCAAAGGCGAACCTGGAGGCGAGGAACATCGTGAATATGATGATCCTCGGCGACAGCATACCCAACATCGAAAACAACGTGTTCTTCAGGGGCCCTGACAACAAGTTCTTCTATATCGGCAGGGTCAGCGAAGACAGGGCCACCGTTCAGGACATCATGATATATGACATAGGATACGGGAGATATCCGCAGCTGATTACTGCGGCCAGCGGCAAGGCCGACACCGGAACCTGGGTGTTCACGGATGGAAATATCCATGAATGCGGCGCGGACGGCCGCGTCGTCTCGACAGCCCACTTCGATACGATGACCATAGTCATGGAGAGGGCGGTCATCGAGTATACGAACTCTGGCCGCACAACCTCCGAGATGTCGATGAAAGAGCTCAAGCAGAGCATAGACCTCTTCTCAAGAAGCGGAATCAAAGCCAAGAACCTCCTCATCGACTACTACCTGAAGATCGCCCAGCCGCTGTCATCACTGATATTCGCGGTGCTTGCCATACCCCTTGCCGTTAGAAGCCCGAGAAGGGGAGGGGCGGTATACAGCATAGCGGCGGGAATAGTCATAGTTACGCTCTACTTCATCTTCGAATCCGTGGTGCGCTCATACGGCATGCTCCAGGCGACCCAGATAAAACCCTGGATGGCTGCCTGGTCAGCTGACATACTTTTCATGGCAGCTGCTGTTGTCCTTCTTCTGAGGGCTGATGCCAGGAGGATGAGAAGGAAGGTCAGGCTCATCCCACCCAGGGGTCCGGCTGCATCGGCCCTTCTTGTTCTCCTGCTGGTCTTAGCCATATCCCCGGTCGCCGGGGCCAAGGAGACGAACGTCAGGGTGACCGCCCAAAGGCTTGTATATGAGGGAGAGGACATATGGTCTGCCACCGGCGAGGTTGAGGTGTCGTTCGATGATGTCATCATTATGGCTGACGAGGCGCGAATCGACCTTGCCACTGCGAAGGCATACCTCTCGGGGAATGTGAGCGTAAAGACAGGGGAGAGCATCATAGAAGCTGTCTCCGCCGTCATGGACATTAAGTCCAGGAAGGTGGAGTTTTCGACCCTCGAGGGCAGGATAAGCGACGAGCGCGTAAGCGGCTACATATACTTAGCCGGCGAGAGCTTCTCAGAGGAGGACGGGACCTTCAGGCTTACGGGAGGCTACCTTACGACCTGCGACCTCCCGCAGCCCCACTACAGGATAGAGGCAGCAAGCATCGAGCTTACAGGCTCGGACTACATAATCGCAAAGGATGTCTCCTACTTCGAGGGAAACATGCGCATTCTAAGGCTGCCTTCGCTTACGATTCCGCTTCGCGAGGAGGATCGGCTGATACTGCCCGAGTTCGGCTGGAGTGCACAGGACGGCGTCTACGTGAAGACCACCATGAGAAGGAGGCTCGATGAGGATAACCTCCTTACCCTAAGGCTCGACTTCTTTACTTCAAGCGGCATCGGGGCCGGCATGAGGCATGATTATGGCTTCGATGGCATAGGAGACGGCTACTACTCGATCTACGTGCTTAAAAACCTGACGAGGCCTCAGACGAGCATGACAGCGGAAGTATATCAGGAACTGGCACTTCCGCTCGATTTTGCGGCATCGGGCAAGTACACATACAAGTATGCGATGGGAAGCACCCTAAAAGTCAGCGAGGATCATTCGGCCGAGCTTAAGCTTAACCGTTCGGTGACGGGGCACAAGACGTCCCTTGCCGCCTCTTACAAGTACAAGGACTCAGATACCGACTCATCGTCTCTTTCCGTTTCGGCGTCGCACACGTCGGAGCTTCCAGCGGGCGTAAGGCTTTCAGGTAGCGTCAGCTACAAGAGAAGCGATACGGAAGGGGTGTTAATCTCTGAGAGCCTGACCTATAAGGCGTCAGTGTCCCAGCAGTCGGACTTCACGAGGCTTACTTTGAATTTCCAGGCCTCCGAGACGATGAAGGAGGACCAGGTCACAGTCTCATCGTCGCTGAGAAGGCTGCCTGAGCTTACCCTTGAGCTCCTGAAGACCAAACTGGGAAGCCTTCCGTTGAATATATCGGGGGACATATCGGCCGGCAGGTACATCGAGAGGGTCCTTGATACTAATCCGGTTGAGTATCTAGACGCCGGGAAGGCGGAAGCGGGGATATCGCTTTCTTTGGACAGGCAGGAGCTGTGGGGCTTCCTGTCTTTCGACCTGGGCGGGACGGTAAGGGGAAGCGTATACACCGAAGGGTCCGAGCGGCTATATGGTTCAGTCGCGACCGGGCTTACAGTCACTCCTGTCAAGGGCTGGAGCGTGAAGCTGACCTACGACTGGGCGGATCTCGTTGGCTCAAGCCCGTACAGGTTCGACGCTCTCGCGCGCAGGAACAAGGTCGGCGCCTCGACTACGGCAATGTTCTTCGGCTTCACGGCGACGGCCGGCACTGGATATGATTTCATCAAGTCCAAGTACGATCCGTTTTCGGCAAGCCTTTCATACAATTACCAGGGAAAGTATTCGGCAGGAATCTCCGCGAGGTTCGCGCTTCCCGCATTCACTCTTACCAGCATCACAGGCAGGCTGACTTTGAAACCGACAGATGACATTGAGCTTAAGCTGGGGATGGAGTACAACGGGACCACGGGGAAGATAGGCAAGGTCGAATCAAGCGGCAGCGTGAGGTTCCTTGAAAGCTGGAGGGCAGTCTGGGCGGTGATCTATGATGTCGGAAGGGAAGGCCTTATGAAAGCCGACATCGCAGTGACGAAGGACCTTCATTGCAGGGAGATAACGGCAGGCTACCAGATAGTGGACAACAGGTTCTTCGTGAACCTCAAGTTCAAGGCCTTCCCAGACGTGCCCATAGGAATCGGCGATGGGGACTGGTCGATAATAGGAAACTGAGCGGTGTCTGAGGAATACTCGTAGCACAGATGTCCGAAAGGGGGCGGGAGAGGTGAGCATTAAGACCGGGGCTGCGCTGTTTCTGGCGTTTGTTGTCTTGCTTTCCGCCGCCTACTTCCTCGGCTTCGAGGATGCAGGGCAGCAAGCCGCCTCCGATCAGGCCGCCTCACGGAAGGAAGATGACGACGAGGCTGTGGTCATAGAGGGATTGACCATGTCTAACTGGTCCGACGGCCAGAGGGTATGGGAGATGGAGGCAGACAGGATGGCCCTGCCCCGCTTCGGCAGGGGGGCTGAGCTGACCGGGATAGACAACGGAACAATATTCAGGAACAATGAGGCCTATCTGGGATTTTCGGCAGGGGCTGCAAGCGTCGACGGGAGAAACCGGATGGAGTTCACGGAGGGTGTCACGGTGACTTCGGAAGGCAAGGAGCTGATGGTCTCCGACATGATGCGATGGGATCCGGCCTCGCAGCTCGTCACAATTCCGGGCGAGGCCAGGATAACCGCCGACGGCAGCGTGATGCAGGCTAAGAACCTCACAGTCGACCTCAAGGACGAGTACATCTACACCACAGGCGACATATTCGTGAAGCAGGGGGACAATGTAAGCATAACCGCGGGGAACATGAAATACTCGGTAACAAGGCGCGAGATGGAGATAATCGGCCCAACCACGATAGTAATAGACCTCTAGGAAGGGGGAGCTCATATGCATGACAGGAAGTTCCTAAGGTGGGCGGCGGCGGCAGTGCTTGTCCTGGCGCTGGCATCCCAGGCCCTTGCGGCCAAGCAGGTGACGATCACTGCGAACAAGAAGCTCAGCTACCAGGGCGCCAAGGGAGACGCGATGGTGGAAGGGGACGTCAAGATCCTGTACGATACCACCGTGATAAACGCCGAGAGGGTCATCTTCAACAGCGACAACAAGACCGCAAAGGTCGATTCAGGGGTCAGAATCGCGCAGGGCGACATAGTCATAACGGCAAACCAGATGAATGCCGACTTCAAAGCCGAGAAGATGACGGTATCCGGCAACGTGAGGCTTGAGATGACCGAGACGCTTCAGGAGAAGGACGAGAAGGGCCTTCCCAAGAAGGACATCATAGTGCTCACGGCAGCCAGCATGGAAATCGATATCAACACCACCGACTTCGTGGCCAGAGGCGGGATCTTCATCACGAAGGAGGGTCAGAAGGTCCAGGCTGCCGATGCGGCATACGTGGACGCGGAGAAGAAGCTTACCCTCACTTCCGGAGTGGTAATCGAGACTCGGGAGGGCGACACCGTCAAGGCCGACAAGGCCGTAGTCTACACAGACAGGGACACTTTCGAAGCAGAAGGCCAGAAAATAGAGATCAACTTCACCGTATAGGGCGCCTAAGGAGGGACAAGTGGGCATCAGGGCTTCCAAGCTGAGCAAGTCGTTCTCAGGCCGCAAGGTTGTGAACGGCATAGACCTCAAGTTGGAGAAGGGTGAGGTTGTCGGGCTTTTCGGTCCTAACGGGGCCGGCAAGACCACGACCTTCTATATGCTTCTGGGCCTGGAGGTGCCGGATTCGGGCACCATAGACGTGGACGGCCGCGATGCCACTCTTCTTCAGGTGCACACCAGGGCACAGCTCGGGATAGGCTATCTCGCCCAGGAGCCCTCAATTTTCAGGCGCATGAGCGTAAGGGCGAACATCGCCTCGGTGCTGGAGACGATGCAGCTGGGGAAGAAAGAAGTGCAGCGAAGGACCGACGAGCTTATGAGGGAGTTCGACCTCGACAGGATAGCAAGGCAGATGGGCTACACTCTATCCGGAGGTGAAAGAAGGCGGGTGGAGATCGCAAGGGCTGTGGCTACCGAACCTTCCTACCTTCTGCTTGACGAGCCCTTCACCGGGGTCGACCCAATAGCGGTGATCGAGATACAGGGCATAATCAGGCGCCTTAAGGCAAGGGGCCTGGGAGTCCTCATAACGGACCACAACGTGCGCGATACGCTGGCCATCACCGACAGAGGGTATATAATGTACACAGGGGACATACTTGTAAGCGGCTCTCCGGAGGAGATCGCCGCGGATCCGCTTGCCAGGAGGTTCTATCTCGGGGATGCATTCAACCTATAGGAGGGACAATTGAGCGGAGGCTTGCTTATAGTTGCCCTTGCACTGCTCGGAGGCCTGATCGCAATAGCAGGCGACAGGATTGGGCTGAGAACCGGCCGCAAGAGGCTTACGGTGTTCGGCTTAAGGCCGAAGTACACGTCGATAATAATCACCTTCCTCACCGGAGTAGCCGTAGTGGCCCTCACGGTAACGGTCCTTTCCCTTCTTTCCGAGAACGTGAGAATCGCCATCTTCCGGATAAACGAGCTCAGGAGGGACCTCACCCTTACCAATGAGACGCTGGAGACGACCAAATCGGAGCTCACCGCGAAGAGAGACGAAGCGGAGCAGCTTACCAGGATGGTCGCCGATGTAGGGAAGCAGTACGAGGCGCTCAAGTCCGACTATAACGTAATAAGCGGCGAGCTTGAGAATGCAATATCTGAGAAAATCCAGACCATAAGGGACCTAAATAAGCTTCAGGCAGGCCTTGAACAGGTAGAGGCGAAGCTTCTTGAGACAGAGAGGGACTTGAATGCGGCGAGCGTCATGATAGTGGAGGCCGATTCGAGGATTTCGAACCAGGAAGGCGAGATAGCTGAGCTTTCTGAGGAGAGGGAGGCGCTGCAGGGCGAGATAGTGCAGCTGGAGGAGACCAGAAGAAACCTCTTGGAGGAGGCTGCAGAGCTCGAGAAGCAGGTTAACAGCCTCATGCAGACCAGCCTTCTTCTCATCCAGAGCAAGCAGACGTCCATGACCAGGCAGGTTATCTTCTACGCCGACCAGATCATAATTGGTGAGGTAATAGACTGCTCCCAGCCGGTTGAGGTGATACACACACAGATCAACGATTTCCTGATCAAGGTTAATACGCTGGCAAAGGAGAAAGGGGCAGGGGAGGTTGCCGACAGGCAGGACGGGTCAGTCCTCAACTTCGACGAGGAGAATGTGCTCAATGCATTCCAGAAGATATACGCGTCCTCCGGCAAGGTCATACTAAGGGCGCTTTCACCTGTGAACAGCTGGCCCGGTGAACCGCTATGGGTATCCCTGCACGCGTTCTCAGACGAGCTCATCTTCTTCACGGGCCAGGTAATAGCCGGCAGGACTGTGGACGGAAGCCAGGGTGCGGACAGGATACAGATGGAGATCCTCAACCTGATAGAAGAGGTCAACTCCATTGCCATAGCGAAAGGTATGGTAAGCGACCAGGAGGGAAGGATAGGAACATTTATCAAAGCCCTCGAGTTCACAGAGGCGATAATCGGATCGCTTGAGGCCGGAAAACCGGTAAGAATAGAGATAGCCGCGGAAGAGGATGTTTGGAGGAGCGATAATACACCTATCATGAGCCTACGTGTGGTATATTGAATACGTTGGACATTGCTGCACAGCCTTGATAAAAAACCGCAATTAGATGTATAAAATAAGAAGGAATACAAGCATTA
>CAZJHY010000055.1:0-5273 GCA_964545975.1 uncultured Clostridia bacterium
AGGTAGTTGAGGTACTTGAAGAACAGCTCGCTTTCCATATCGTCGTTCGGGGCTATCCTGAAGAACCACTTCAAGCCGCGCTCTGTAAGCGCTGCGGAACTCGACGAGCCTGCCACGAACGGGACTCCGAGCCTTTCGGCCTCCTGGCTTGCCGGTTTGGTGGCTGAGCTGTGGTAGCATCCTATTAGCGCGACGACCTTCTCGTTTACTATGAGCCTCTCGGCCTCGGATTTGGCGATTTCGGGGTTGGCCTGGTGGTCGGCGAACACGAATTCCACCTTGGCCCCTCCGAGGTTGGGTAGGCCGCTGGTCTTGGCAAGTGGAAGGTCGGAGTTGGGGAACTGCTCGTTGATTATCTGCTGCGCGACTTCGATTGCATACTTCAGCTTGATGCCGGTCGCTGCGGCCGAGCCGCTAAGAGGGAGGATTGCGCCGATCTTGATGACCTGGGCAGCGAAGAGGTTGCCAACTAGGGTGAACGTGATCAGGGCTACTGCCAGTGCGATGGTCAATGCTCTCTTCATCCTGGTTCCTCCTTACGATAATGGGTATGCAAGAATATGTCCTCTGCCAATTTTGGTGGATTCGGAGACTGCGTTGTTCGGTTCGCCTATGGATTGCTAGTATTGATGCTGCTTTACATATTCTCCTATATTATATATTCTCTTTCAGGCTTTTGCATCCGGCAAGGTTCAGGACGACCCCCTTCAGAAGAGCCGGCATGGCATCCAGCGAATATCTCCTGCACAGCCTCTCTGTGGGCTTATGAGCGTCCTTCCCGTAAGGGCCGATGTTGACTACTGGAGCTGCGATTCGTGAGATTGCTTCTAGTGGAAGGCTATAACATCTGCCCCATGCCGGCATATTCCGGGTGAGCGCCTCTATTGCGCCCTGAGATTCCGGAAGGCGGCAGTAGCTGAGGTCGGAAATGTAAGGGTAGAACTTGCGTATGGCTATGTCGTAGCCGAAACTCGCCCTTACTTCGGCTGCTGCGCTTTCAACGGCTGAGATGAGGGCCCGCTCCTTCTCGTCCGCCCCGCTTACGTAGACGTGGGGGTAATACGGGGGCGAGAAGAAAGCCACTATGATTGGACCTTGGTCCTTCAGCTGCTTATGGACATGCCTTACGAGCCCTAAAGAGAAGTCCCGGGGATCCGTTTCGTCCATGCCCTCCCCTTCGCAGTACTCGCGGATGATATCATTGAGCCGGCCTCCTGTCTGCGCATCCACTGCATCTGCCAGCTCTGAGTAGGTCATCACGCGGGCCTTGAATGGAAGCTCGGCTTTAGGCAGCCGGCTTGCCCTTAGGAACTCGGCATACCTTGCGCTCATCTCCGTAACGGCCTCTTCCATGGCAAACTTAGCCTGCCCCGCCATTATGGCCAGTACTTCATCTGGTTCGCTCACATGCGTGGAGAAGTTGAAGTAGAGATGGCATACTCCGGTAGTCTGCACAGAGTATTCCTGCTTGGTATCCTTGAGCCTGAGGCTGACAGGAGGCTGAGTAACCTCTCCCTCGGCAATATCGCAGAGGCCCGGGTTCAAGTCTATCCTGCGCATGATGTACGATGCTATGAGGTTTGCATCAAGGCCGCGGAATGCCTCACCGACATGGGAGGTGGAGCCGTGCACATAGAAGGCGGTAAGAAGCTTGCCGACAGAACCGATGTATACATAGTTCGTCTTATCCTCAGGATGCCTTCCTGTCATGTAATCGGTATCTATGGCGGCGAAGTACTGCATGCCGCGGGACTCTGCTATGCTTGCGGCGGCCTCTGCTGCCGCAACCATGCCAAGAGAGCCGCCCTCCTCGTCAGGAAGGAATGCGAAGACAAGGCTTTTCTCCAGCATTTCCGGCTCCTGCGATAGGTCTGACAGAAGACAGACCTGTGCAGCCAGCCCGGCCTTCATGTCGAAGATGCCCCTGCCGAATATATAATCCCCGGAGGCCAGGTCCCTGGCCGCATCCTCATCAAGGTCAGCCGCCTTCAGCGCCTCGGAGAGCTTCCGGGGGTCATAGGCAAGGTGCTTCAAGCCGGAGAAATCCGAAACGCCCACCGTATCCGTATGGCTTATCATGAGAAGGGCGCCATCTGAGCCTTCAGGAGGGTCAATCACGGCAATCACGCTGAACCTTCCCAACGAGTCGCCTTTGATGGGCACGCTGAAGGCTTTTTCAGGGTTCATTTTGAAGTAAGGCATCGATTTAATAAAGTCAAGCAGGTAGGATGAGATATCGGTCTCACCGGGCGTACCCACGACGCTCGGTATGCGGGTCAGCTCGACAGCGAGCTCCTCGATCCTTCTTGCGGTATCATCCATCGGGCACCTCCGTCGCTATATCCAATAATATATGAAATCAGGACCGTGGCACCACAAATGGTGAAGTCAGCGGCTGCGCTGAGCAGGAGACGACTTAGGGCAAACGCATACTAATGTATATTGTATGCAATTGAGGCCAAGTACCTAATCGCCCTGATAGTGCGAATTCTCTGATTTTCAGAGCTTGACACGAAAATTCATGCGTGCCATAATGCTAACAATTCCACAGGCAACAAAGACATACAAATAGTTCGCCGGATGCAGGAATTACGGCGTGCCTGTGTCGTATATTAGACAAACAATCCGAATTGTACCATTAAGGCAAGATGAGATTATCGGAACAATCAGAATAACGAAGGAGGTCTAGTTCATGGTCAGGAAAGTGGCATTGTTAGCCGTACTCATGGGCCTGATTCTGGCAATAGGCTCATACGCGGCGGAAGACGTGAAAATTGGTTTGGTTACTCCTCTAACCGGAGACGTCGCGACCTTCGGTGAATCGACAAGGAATGCCGCAGTGATGTGGGCTGACGAAGTCAACGCCAAGGGAGGCCTCCTGGGAGGAAAGGTTGTCCTTTACATAGAGGACGACCGCAACATCCCCGCTGAGACCGCAAACGCTGTCTCCAAGCTAATCAACCAGAACAAGGTAGTGGCAGTCGTCGGCTCGGTCGCCTCCAAGTGCACGCTTGCCGGCGCCCCGATAGCCCAGTCTGCCAAGGTACCGATGATCTCCCCGACATCAACCAACGAGGCTGTCACACAGGTCGGAGACTTCATCTTCCGCGCCTGCTTCATAGACCCGTTCCAGGGCACTGTCATGGCCAAGTACGCATTCAACAGCCTTAAGGCCAAGACCGCAGCCATGCTGTACGACATCGGCAACGACTACACCAAGGGCCTCGCTGAGAACTTCAAGAAGTCTTTCGAGGCGCTCGGCGGCAAGATCGTAGCATCCGAGACCTACGGAGTAAACGAGTCCGACTTCTCGGCGCAGCTTACCCGCATAAGGTCCGCAAAGCCTGACGTGCTCTTCATGCCCGACTACTACAACTCGGTCGGACTGCAGGCAAGGCAGGCAAGGCAGCTCGGAATCACCGCGACCTTCCTAGGCGGCGACGGTTGGGACTCTGCTGAGCTGGTGCCGATAGGCGGCGCCGCAATAGAGGGCGGCATGTTCAGCAACCACTACGCCCCCGGAAGCACCGACCCCGTAGCCAAGGCGTTCTATGACAACTACCTGAAGCGCTTCGGCGCAGCCCCTGACGCTCTTGCAGCTCTTGCCTACGACGCCTGCCTCGTTGTCGGAAACGCGATAACCAAGGCCGGGAAGCTCGATAAGGTCGCCATACGCGACGCCATGGCAGCAACCAAGGACCTCAAGGCTGTATCGGGCGTAATCACGTTCGATGCCAACAGGAACCCGATCAAGGGCGCCGTCATCCTCGAAGTCAAGGGCGGGAAGTTCGTATACAGGGACGTAGTCAACCCGTAGATGACAACTGCAAGCTAATAGCAGAAGGCCAGGCCGGCGGGCGGAACCCCGCCGGCTTGGCATAGACTAAAGATGCGCATGCCGGTATGCCATGCGTTTTGAGAGCGTGGAGACGGCATAGGGACCGGGGCTGCATGCCCACGGCTCAACCAATCGGGAAAGAACGGGAGTGATGCCCTTTGGGGCCAAGCCTTAAGATAGCGGAGGTCGTTCAGCAGCTGGTCAACGGCCTTGCCCTCGGAAGCGTATACTCGCTGATCGCCCTGGGATACACGATGGTGTACGGCATAGTCCGCCTCATCAACTTCGCCCACGGCGACATATTCATGCTAGGCGCATACTATGGATTCTTCCTCATAACTTTATTCAAGCTGCCGTTCGTGCTGGCTCTTCCTGCCGCGATGCTGCTGGCCGCATTATCGGGAGTGATAATTGAGAAACTTGCCTACAAGCCTCTAAGGAAGGCGCCGAGGATTGCAGCCCTCATCACAGCCATAGGCGTATCGCTCCTGCTGCAGAATCTCGGGCTGATCATCTTCAAGGCCAGGCCCAGGCCGTTTCCCCAGGTCATGGACATAAAGATCTGGGACATCGGAGGAGTCATAATATCCAACATGCAGATTGTGATGCTGGGAACCTCGCTGGCTCTGATGATACTGCTCAGCCTATTCGTATATAGGACGAAGGTTGGGAAGGCCATGAGGGCAGTCTCTCACGACAAGGACGCCGCAAGGCTTATGGGAATAGACGTGGACAGCATAATAAGCGTCACCTTCGCGATTGGCTCGGCTCTTGCCGCCGCCGCCGGCATCCTGGTCGGCTTTTACTACAACAGGATAATGCCGAACATGGGCGTCATGTACGGCCTGAAGGCTTTCGTAGCAGCCGTCGTAGGAGGAATAGGTGTCCTGCCGGGCGCAATGGCCGGAGGCATGATAATGGGCCTTTCGGAGGTTTTCGTAATCGGTTTCGTGTCCTCTACATTGAAGGATGCTATAGCGTTCGTGATCCTTATCCTAATCCTGCTTATCAAGCCTGCCGGCCTGTTCGGCAAGGCGGGAAGGGAGAAGGTGTGACGAATGGCTGTTGCTAAGGAATTGTTGAAGGGCGTAATCGCAAGGATGGACCGCAGGAAGGTTCTAAGGAGCCTGCTTCTTATTGCGGTCACTGCAGTCATCTACCTCGTACTGGACTATCTTGGCAGGGCGGGCATAATAGACGCCTACTACATGCAGATACTCACCTGGGTGGGCATCAACGTGATAATGGGCGTGAGCTTGAACCTCATCAATGGCATAACGGGGCAGTTCTCACTGGGACATGCCGGCTTCATGGCGATAGGCGCGTATGTTTCCGCCTACTTCACCAAGATGCTGGGGCTTCCGTTCTGGATAGCCCTCATTGCAGGCGCAATTGCTGCAGCATTCGGCGGTCTTCTGGTCGGCATACCCACCCT
>CAZJHY010000055.1:5373-7305 GCA_964545975.1 uncultured Clostridia bacterium
TTGCAGGCGCAATTGCTGCAGCATTCGGCGGTCTTCTGGTCGGCATACCCACCCTAAGGCTGAAGGGCGACTATCTTGCGATTGCTACGCTGGGCTTCGGGGAGATCATAAGGGTCGCCATAGTTAACCTGGAAGTGGTAGGCGGCCCCAGGGGAATACCGGGCATACCTCAGTACACAACCTTCCTCTGGGTATTCGTCATGGCGGTATTCACTATCGTCTTTATATCAAACCTCGGAAATTCAAGGCACGGCAGGGCGCTTATCGCAATCAGGGAGGATGAGACGGCGGCCGATACGATGGGCATAGACACCACCAAGTTCAAGATCACCGCCTTCGTCATAGGCTCGATGTTCGCGGGCCTCGCAGGCGGGCTCTACGCCCACCGAATAACCTTCATCGACCCCAGCCAGTTCGACTTCATGAAGTCGATCGAGTCTCTTGTCATAATCGTGCTCGGAGGGCTCGGAAGCATCACTGGCGCGGTAATCGCAGCAGTGGTAGTAACATTCCTGCCCGAGGTCCTGAGGTTTGTGCAGAACTACAGGATGGTCATCTACTCCCTGATGCTCATACTGATCATGCTGTTCAGGCAGAAGGGGCTTATGGGCACCAAGGAGTTCAGCTTCGAGATGTTCGGCCTCGGCGACAAGAGGAAGGAGCCCCTCGGCAAGGGCAATAAAGCCGAAGCACCGCCTGTGCTGCAGACGAAGAAGCTAACGAAGCTTTTCGGAGGAGTACAGGCAGCGAAGGACTTCGAGATAACCTTGAACAAGGGCGAGCTGGTAGGATTAATCGGGCCGAACGGCGCAGGGAAGACCACTGTATTCAACCTTCTGACGGGACTTGCCGAGCCTACATCAGGGCAGATAATGCTAAACGGCGAGCGCATAGACGGCAAGCTTCCCTACGAGATAACCTCAATGGGTGTCGCAAGGACCTTCCAGAACATCAGGCTGTTCAACAACCTTACAGTGCTTGAGAACGTCAAGACGGCGTTCCACAGCAGGCATGGCTACCCGCTCCTTGATGCCATCACGAGGCTCGGCTCCTTCAGAAGGACCGAAGATGTAGTGACCGACAAGGCGATGAGGCTACTAAACCTGTTCGGTCTGGACGGGAAGGCTTACGAGATAGCAAGCTCGCTTCCTTACGGCATGCAGAGAAGGCTCGAAATCGCAAGGGCGCTTGCAACCGAGCCGAAGCTACTGCTTCTGGACGAGCCAGCTGCAGGAATGAACCCTCAGGAGACGAAGGAGCTTCAGGAGCTCATCTACTGGCTGAGGGACCGCTTCGGCCTTACCATACTTCTTATCGAGCACGACATGAGCCTGGTAATGAACCTCTGCGAGAGGATAGTCGTCCTTGACTACGGCGAGAAGATAGCAGAGGGCAAACCGGACGAGATAAGGCAAAACAAGAAAGTAATCGAGGCCTATCTCGGAGAGGAGGCGTGCTAGATGCAGATGCTCAAGGTTGAGAACCTCAACGTTCACTACGGTGCGATACATGCTATCAAGGGCGTCTCCTTTGACGTATCCAAAGGTGAGATAGTAACCCTCATAGGAGCCAACGGCGCGGGTAAGAGCACCATATTAAGAGCAATCTCAGGCTTGGTTAAGACTTCAGACGGGACTATTACCTACACCAGGCAGGAGGGTGACGAGCACAAGGATCTTACCAAGGTACCCGCCCATAAGCTAGTTAACCTAGGAATATCGCATGTGCCTGAGGGCAGGAGGGTATTCGCGAACCTCTCCGTCTCGGACAACCTCGAGCTCGGCGCATACCTCAGGAAGGACAAGGCGGGAATCATCGAAGACATGGAATGGGCGTTCAGCCTGTTTCCTAGGCTCAAGGAACGCAGGAAGCAGGTAGCAGGCACCCTTTCCGGCGGTGAGCAGCAGATGCTGGCCACTGCAAGAGGTCTCA
>CAZJHY010000056.1:0-6794 GCA_964545975.1 uncultured Clostridia bacterium
GTCCTCTTTAAACGCTGCCTGTAGGGTTATCACCTTCTCCTTATTATTCTTCTGAAGGTCAAAATAGGGGATTGCTAACGGATGATCTAGTATGTTCCAACCCCCCTGCTGTAATAAAGCCCCCTTGTATAGCTTAAGATCCCATGTCATATCTGCTCACTCCTTACTATCTTGTAGAAGGTGGAGCGGGGGAGACCTAACTGCTTACAGGCCTCCACAGCTAACAGTCTTCCACTCCTCCAGTCGTTAATAACCTTGTCCCAATTAGCAGGTTTCTGAACCGCGGGCCTGCCGAACTTCTTACCCCTCCTGCGAGCAGCATCTATGCCCTCGCGCTGTCTTTGCCTTATTGACTCCCTCTCGAGCTCTGATAGAGCGGCGAATACCTGTAGGATGAACCTGCCCTGAGGAGTTTCGGTGTCGATGTTCTCCTTGAGGGATACTAAACCCACTTCTTTAATCCTTAGCTCATCCACTATCTGCAGCAGGTCCTTAGTAGACCTCGCCAGCCTTGAGATAGATTCTACAAAGAGGGTGTCCTCCTCTCGTACATAGTCCATCATCTTCTTGAACTCTGGCCTGTTGGTGTCCTTACCGCTGGCTTTGTCTTTGAAGAGCTTATCTGTGATGGGCTTTATTACATCTTCTTGGCGGTCGAGGTTCTGCTGCTCGGTGGATACTCTTATGTATCCTATCTTAGCCACAGAAATCTCTCCTTATGTGTTCATAATGGTTTACATAATATTGTAGACGTCCAAGAATCCAGCTGTCAAGCTTTATGGACACGAATAGGGGAGTCTATAAATGTAGGATTTTGTGCATCCTACTCTGCCCTATTAAGTAATATATGTCTAGTCATCAGTCTTACTATCTATCACTGCGCATCCTCCATCGAAGATGTAACTATCTCCTTTTTTGTTCTATAGTCGAAAGGAACCCAAGAATTTCTCTCTACACATAGAAACCTTCGAGTACCCGAAAAGCTTTGATCAATTCCAAACTGCATCGCAAACCATGAGAAGCTCATCGTGTTTAGGCTTCTGCCAATTATCATATGATAGCCAATGCTAGTTAAGTCGGTATAGGTTACGAATAATGGCTGGAATTTCATAAATGAGCCCATATAGAACATAGGCGCGCAATACTGCTCCGCTCGGAATTGTCCAACACGAAGGTATACATCCAGAGAGTACTTGTCCATATCAAAGCTGAGGTTCCTTTTATCTCTAACAAACTGCTGTAAGTCTGAGAGATGAAGAGCCCATTCAGGGCTGGATATTGTTAACAGGGAGGCAACTAAGTACTTCAATATACGTAAGGGGTAAATATTCTGGAGATTTACCTCAGCCTCAAATGGGTCCCCACCAAGACAGAAGGACTCGTCATTAGACATCTGAGTATAGAATTCCTTGAAGTAGTTATCATAGTTACCTCCTTTGAAGCTATTGCAATCCTTACAAATACTGTAGAATCCAATTCCCCTAACGCGTTTAGTAAATCTTAAATCCCCAACATCCCAAATGTACCTATCATTTCTAATTATCTCTTCACCACTTCTAAGCCTCGCAGGTTTTGTGTTCCCTACTGAACGAGGAGGTACATGCTCGAAAGAGAGTTCTTTCCTTTGCCCGCATATTCTACATATACCAATTATCTTCTGCATTATTTTTGAAGGCCTCCATAAAGGGCTGATAAAATGCCCTCTTGAATCTCACAAGCGCCTTCTTTCTCATTAATAGTATTGCAGGGGTAGCCTGATCTATCTTTGCTAAGTTCTCAACTCACGGAGATCACTGTTCATCTAGCCATGAAAGGGTTAACCTCAAGGTTCTCCGAGCATCCTCAAGAAGTTTTCTATCTTCAATTCTGAACCCGCTTGCATCTCTAAAGCACCTTTCGCAAGTTTCTGAGCTGATTGTCCCACCACAGATGCATGTTTTACTCCCTGATGAAAATAGCCCCTTTACTGGCTTGGCGACCACAGGCGGTTCCCGCTCAATCCTTTTCTGGATTTCAATCAGATATCCGCGCTCAGCTTTGCTATACTCATGGCTAGCTTCAGCAATTACTCTCAGTAATCCAAGCCCCCAGAGGTACATAGGAATCCTATCCAGTACTGTCGCAAGGTATCCTGGGTCATAATCCTTTAGTCCATTAAAGGCCATTGCTAGGAGTTGCTTTAATCTATCATTTAGGTGCTCGTTGCCGTTTATTAAAAAATGGTGGCTTTGTTCTATCAGCTCTAATGACGGGTAGGATGACATATAGGCAACAATACTCTTCAAAGTAGCATCTGTCTCAAAAAGGTTATTGTTATCTCCCAGCACTCGGTTCATATTGCTAAAAAGTATTCCAAGGCCTACCTTAGATCCTTCACCTCTGCTCTTATCTAGTAGGTCTTTAATCTCACCAGCAGACTCTGCCTTGACTAATCCTTGCTCGACCTTACGGCGCATTACATACTGTTTCTGGTTTTCCTCCTCCCTTCTTTCCTCCTTTATCGTAGATTTATCCAGTTCTACAGCTGTCCCCGATACTGTAATCGCGAACATGAAGGTTCCTTTCCCACTGATCTGGTCAATATCACTCCTCATTCCTATGACAGCATTAGCATTGAGTCTTACCGCTTTACTCTTTATCTGGTCCATAGCGTATTCAAATAGAGTGTTCAACTCCCTTTCCAGAGTATTTGATCTCCCTCCAAAGAAGTCCGTAAAACTGGCAACGAACTCACTTAGCACATCCGTTCCGACTACAATTCTAGCTGAGACAAAACCGCAATACTTAATGATGCTATGCCCAGCTATGGAATCAACTGTAGCTAAAAGGATATCTTTCATTTAGTCCTCCGTTCAGATACTTCTCCCAAATCTATCCATAGATTGTTGGCATAGATAGTTAGAAGACGTAGCCCACCCCTAGCTTTCCATATAAGAAGAAGTGGCTATCCACTCCATTGATAGGAACTAAAAGCGTTGGTCCAATATCAAAGCTAATCCGGAAATGCTTGTATCGATACTCAATTCCAGGTCCAATTTCTAGTATGAAAGTAATATCTGCACCGAAGTACTCAATGAAGGCAAAAGAGGGATTAAGCTGAAGATACACTCTCCATCCCTTAGCAAAATCGATACAGTACTTTCCTAATATGCCCAGCTCTAATCCGCTCTTATCTATGGCACCTAAATACCCGGCGTGAATTCCTACAGCCCAAGGCGCGTTGCTGTACTCTAGCTCCAATTCTACTGCAGTGAGCTCAGAAAGATTACCCGCAGATAAACTTAGAGATAACTGCCCTGGACTAGCAGCTTCTGCCGACCGTGGGACTATAGCAAAGCATAGCATGACTAGCAACCCGCAGATTACTACTCTTCTCATTCAATCCACCCTCTCCTGTCAGGTATAGGTGTTCTATCTGTTGTCGTTACTCTGGCTATCGCTGCTGATAACCTCAGCCTGTTTCAGCACCAGTTGAGTAGCCTTCTCCTGCTTATCTAGAGGGTAACCGTACTTATTTCTTACCCTAGCTCTAATATCCGCCTTCGTATTCTCTTCTAATAGGCTATACAGGTTTACTTCTATCCTTGTGCATGGAACTCTTTACTTTCCATGGACCATGTAGTTATATACTCCAGTCCCCAAAAGCGCTTCATTTTTCTTAATCATATCTACCGCGGTCTCGCCATATGCGTTTTTAAGTTTGGGATTTGCGCCTGCCTTTAGCAAGGTATCCACAACTTCAGGGGTCTTGCTAAGCCAAGCCGCAAACATAAGTGCAGTCATACCAGCATTATTCCTGGCATCTATGCTGATGCCCTTCTTCAGTAATAACTCTATAATCTTATAGTTGCTGTTTCCTCTAGCGGCAATCATGAGAGCATTATTCCCTTCATTATCTTTCTCGGAGATTCGTGCCCCTCTACGGAGAAGGAGCTCCAACACTTCTGGGTTGCTGTTTCTTTTTGCGGCTAGAAGAAGAGGTGTTCTACCATCATTATCACGGTCATCAATCCATGCGCCTGCATCTAGTAATGCTTCTATTACCCTTACGTCAGCATTGCCTTCTGCGGCAATTAATAATGCTGATGTTCCATCATCATTTTTTCGATCCACATTTCCTGGTCCTGCATTTAGAAGCACTTTGACCATATCCAAACTTCTATCCCATGCTGCATACATAAGTGCATTGTAGTCATCTTCATCACTAGAATATATCTTTGCTCCTAAGTCCAGCAGGGTGAGCAAAGTCCTAGTATCAGTATTCTTCTCAGCAAAAAACATTAGAGGCGTGACCCCATCGCGACTCCAATCATCTACTTTAGCCCCACGGTTAATGAGCACCTTCAGTACATCAAGGTTATTACTTCCTGCCCACATTAATGGCGTTCTGCCTAAAGAGTCTCTCCCATTAATGTCAGCACCTAAGTCTAGGATTGTTGTAATGATTTCTGGATTTGAGTTTTCTCTACACGCAAACATAAGCGCATTTATTTCAAACATATCCGTTACTGCATTCAAGTTGGCACCTGCTTTAACCAGTAGCTTTATTACTTCGGGATCCTTTTGTGTTTCTGCCGCCAGCATCAACACCGTCTCATCGTGTAAAAAGCCTCTGTTGTCCTTGTCGTTAACATCAGCTCCTGCTTCAACTAGAGCTCTGATCACTTCTATGTTATTAAATTGAGCTGCCAAGAGGATAGCTGTCCTATCGTGATAGTTATCTAGCAATGCCCTTATCTTTAGGTTGGCCCCTTTAGTACATAAGCTTCTGATTACATCGGCATTCGGGTTAGAATAGGCTGCATACATTATTGGAGTCCAACCCTTTTTATCCACCTCGTTAACATCTGCTCCCCTGTTAATCAGCTCAAGTACTTCCTGGGCTGTCCACTTAGGATCAAAGGGAAGTAATGAAGCAGAAGCGTGCACCGGACTGCTATGAAAGAAGAGCCCCATGATTATTACAGCCAAGATAAATCGCCTCATGCTAATCCTCCTTAGTACTAATTTAACTCGCTGCATATAACCTCAGCTTGCTCTAGTACCAGTTGTGTAGCCTTCTCCTGTTTATCTGGAGGATACCCGTACTTATTAAGTATCCTTCTAACCCTAGCCCTAATATCTGCCTTCACATTCTCCCTAATGGTCCAGTCTATAGTGAGGTTATTTCTAACGTTCTTTAGAAGCTCCTGGGCTATCAGCTTAAGCTTATCGTCTCCTAAGACCTTCACAGCGCTGTCATTTACACTGAGGGCATCATAGAAGGCCACCTCATCACTAGTAAGCCCTAGAGAGTCTCCCCTCCGATCAGCTTCCTTTATCTCCTTAGCCAGCCCTATGAGCTCTTCAATTATCTGCACTGTCTCTATTGCCCTGTTCTGGTACCTCCGCATAGCCTCTTCCAGCATCTCTGCGAAGGATCTAGCTTGAACAATATTTCTCTTGCCTCTCTTCTTTATCTCTCCCAATAAAAGCTTCTTCAGCATCTCAACAGCAAGGTTCTTGTGTGGTAGCCCTTTGACTTCTGCTAAGAACTCATCTGAGAGAACAGAAATATCTGGCTTCTTTAATCCCGCTGCTTTGAATATGTCTATGACCTCATCGGAGACTACAGCCTTAGAGAGTATCTGCCTTATGGCATGACCTAGATCCTCAGGGCTTTTCCTATCCACTTCAGCACTCTTGGATATTGCCGTCTTAACAGTCTGGAAGAACCCTACGTCTTCCGCTACTCTTAAGGCTACTTCGTGAGATCCAGCCTGAGCAAAGGCTTTGGATAACGCAGTTACTGCCTCATCAAGACGCCTCTTTCCATCAGCCTGAGCAAGTATGTGCTCCTGTGCGGCAGGCAGTATCGAGAGCCTTCTAGAAGACTCACTCGAATACCAGTCAGATCGGTCGAAGTCATGGAAGAGGCCTTCACATATCTCCAAGTATTCCTGCAGTACAAGGATTACTTTCTCCAGGTCTATGGCAGTCTCTCCCGAACCTCCGCTCTCTGTATAGACATGGAGGGCCTCTTTTAACTCATGTGCCAAGCCAAGGTAGTCAACGATGAGTCCGCCCGGCTTGTCCAAGAACTTACGATTTACCCTTGCGATGGCTTGCATTAAGCCATGCCCGCGCATCGGTTTATCTACGTACATAGTATGAAGGCAAGGGGCATCAAAACCCGTAAGCCACATATCCCTTACTATCACTATGCGGAAGGGGTCCTTAGGGTCCTTGAACCTCTTAGCCAGAGTTTCCCTCTTGGGCTTGTTCCTGATATGCTCCTGCCAATCCAAGGGATCTGAAGCGGCACCGGTCATCACTATCTTGAGGTTGCCCTTCTCGTCGTCGCTGTGACACCAGTGCGGCCTTATCTCTGCTATAGCCTTATAGAGGTCTACACAAATCCTTCGGCTCATGCAGACTATCATAGCCTTGCCTTCTAGGGCGGATACTCTGTCTTCATAGTGCTTAACAATATCCCTGGCGATAAGCTTAATCCGCTTCTCTGAACCTACAAGGGCTTCAAGCTGAGCCCACTTGGTCTTCAGCCTCTCCTTGCGTTCAATCTCCTCGCCTTCAGTAACCTCTTCAAACTGGTCATCCAAGCTAGGCCTTTCCCTTTCGTCCAGCTCCAGCTTAGCCAGTCTGCTTTCATAGTAGATGCGGACGGTTGCCTCATCATCCACAGCTCTTTCTATGTCGTAGATGCTTATATACTCACCGAATACTGACCTGGTGTTCTTATCTGCCAACTCCAAAGGCGTGCCTGTAAATCCTATGAAGGAAGCGTTAGGTAAGGC
>CAZJHY010000057.1:0-6695 GCA_964545975.1 uncultured Clostridia bacterium
TCGGCGACAAGGAGCCCGGAGCGTTCTGGGTGGCCCAGAGGGTGCCGGACGGACATGTCGCGGCATCGGCCAACCAGCCGGTAATAGACGAAATCAACTTCAACGACCCCGAGAACTTCCTGTTTGCCCCCGGCATCAAGGAGTACGCCATCGCGCAGGGCTGGTGGGCAGCTGACAGCAAGGATCCCTTCAGCTGGAGGGACCACTTCCTCGCAGCCGAGACGGTCGAGACCTGCGGCCGCAGGATCTGGCGCGTGATGACGCTGTGCAACCCGGACCTGGTGGGCAAGATAGATGAAGCAGACCTGCCCTTCAGCGTGCCGGTGAAGAACAAGCTGACTCTCGCCGACATCATGGCCATAAAGGCCGATCACTACGAGGGCACCGAGTTCGACCTCACCAATGGCATCACCGCCGGCCCGTGGGAGAATCCCAGGCGCTATCGCCCGAACGGCTTCAGCTACCTCGGCAAGAGCTATGGCTGGCAGAGGGGCATCTCCCAGGTGCAGTGCGAGTACGTGACCATAACCCAGAGCCGCAGGTGGCTGCCGAACGAAGTCGGCGGCGTCGTGTGGTATGGCCCTGCCAACCCCGACCTCACCTGCTATGTACCGCTTTACGCGGGAGTAGACACGGTATCGTCTTCGCTTAACGAGAAGGCAGGCTCGCACCAGGTATTCACCCGCGAGTCCTTCCGCTGGGCGGTATCGACGGTCAACACCTTCGCAGACTATATGTACAACTACGTATCCAAGGACGTGAAGGCCGTAATAGACCAGTACACAGGCAAGTGGATGAGAGAGCAGAGCGCAATCGACGCCATGGCCGTGGAGCTCTTCAAGAAGGATCCCAAGGCCGCCAGGGCGTTTCTTACCGATTACTGCACAAAGAACGTCGAGTCCGCGCGCGACGCATGGTGGGCGCTTCTTGACGAGCTGTTCAGGAAGTATGACATGACCAACATCTACGACAAGGTAACCGAGAAGAGGCTGCCCATAGTCTGGAACGAAGACTTCGTCCGCACAATGGTAAAGGCAGACCCGCCGGGACAGGCCGGAGAGGTTACCAACAACTAAGCCTATGAAATTGAGTAAGGAGGACTTACCATGTCGAAAGGTTTCAGAGCATTCGCCGCAGCAGCCGCAGCCCTTATGATGCTGGCAACGTTTGCAAGCGGCGCTTTGGCCTGCACCTCTATAGCATTGCCCCCGGGCTCGACCGTAGACGGTTCATCCTTCACCACTCATAACGCGGACTCAGGTCTGTCGCCTTATGAGCTTTACAAGGTGCCGGCAATGGACTATGCGCCCGGTACGCAATATGAGTTGCTGACTATACCCCAGATGGGCGGCGGGCACCAGCTGCACGAAGTGGCGCTAAAGCCTACCGGCCAGTTCGTGGAACAGGTCGCGCACACCTATGCATACCTCAAGACCCCTATCTTCGGATACGTGAACGAGATGGGCGTCGGTATCGGCGAGACGACCATCGGAGCAAGATCTCAGCTTAGCAACCAGAACGGCTACCTGGACATCACCCATCTGTCGATGTTCGCGATGGAGCGCGGCGCCACTGCGAGAGAGGCCATACAGGCTATGGGCATGCTCGCGGAGAAGTACGGCTACAGCGACGGCGGCGAGGAGCTGACCGTAATCGACGGCAAGGAAGCTTGGATATTCGAGATATGCGGACCCGGCCCATTGTGGCAGGTCGGCGATGCCGAACCCGGCGCCTACTGGGTCGCCCAAAGGGTGAAGGACGGTTATGTCTCGGCTTCTGCCAACACACCTGTCATAAGGGAGATAGAATGGCTCAATCACGACGAGTTCATGTATTCCCCCGGTATACTCGAGTATGCGTTGGAGCAGGGCTGGTTCGATCCTGCGAAAGGGGAGAAGTTCGAGTGGAGGAAGCATTTCATTAAGAATACCCCTCCAGCCAATAGGAGGATATGGAGGATATTCAGCCTTCTTAACCCCGACCTCGCCCCCACGTTAAACGAGGCAGACCTTCCCTTCCAGGTTCCCGTCAAGAACAAGGTGACGGCACAGCAGGTCCTGGAAATCCACCGCGACCACTATGACGGCACAGAGTTCGATATGCATCAGGGTATTGGCGCTGGTCCGTGGGGCAATCCCAGGCGCTACTACGGCACCGTCAAAGCCGATGGCAAGAGCTACGGCTTCCAGAGGATAATCTCCGTCAGAAACTGCGAATACCTCACGCTGGTGCAGTGCCGCGCCAATGTGGACCCTGCACTTAAGGGACTGCTGTGGTACTCGCCTGTCTGCCCCGACGCCGCCTGGATGCTACCTATCTACGCGACAGTCACCAAGCTTAACCCGACCTACAATACGAAGGCGGGCGACCACTTCGAGTTCACCAGGGAGTCGATGCGTTGGGCGGTAGGTTCGCTCTCGACCTACATGAACATCAAATTCGAGCCCATGTACGCTGACGTGGTCAAGCTGCGTGACAAGTTCGAAGGCGAATCCTTCAGGACCCAAGCCGACTTCGAGAAGCAGGCCACCGAGCTTTTAAAAGCCGACAGGAAGGCCGGCATAAACTTCATAACTAACAGGACATGGGAGCTTGCAGACGCCTACCGCGAGGCCATCTGGCAGGCAGTTGACTTCCTGATGTGGAAGTACGACATGGGCTTCGTAACCGAAAACGGCAAAGTGAACGGCAAGGGTTACCCTGCAGCATGGATAGAGAAGATGTTCAAGTATGACTTCGGCTCGACAGACGCAAGGGGCTGGAACCAATACGTAGCGCCTGCAAAGTGAGCACAAGAAACCTACAGGAAAAGGAGCAGCCCGGCGTGAGCCGGGCTGCTTTCCAATTCTTATACGTTTCGGTTCAGCGGAAACCGAGCATCCCGTCGGGGTATAGCACGCTTAGTAGGTAAAGCCCCGAAGCAGGAGCAGGTGCAGGTGCCTGCTTCCTATCCATTGCTGCAAGAAGGCTTTGGATGTACCCTTCCGCCGGCTGCCTGCCTACCGCCGGTTCCATGAGAGCCCCCACCATATTCCTCACCATCCTGTAAAGGAAGCCATCTGCCGTGAAGCTCATGTTGATGACCGCCACTCCTAGGTGCTCAAGGGTGCTTTCGCTTACTTCAATCCGGCTTATGGTCCTTACCGCAGAACCTGTCCTTGATCCTGCCGACCTGAAAGAAGTGAAGTCATGCTCCCCCAGAAGTTCGCTTCCTGCCTTCCTGAGAATCTCGGTATCCGGGCAGTCCACTGTCACCCAGGCGTAATTCTGAAGTATGGCATGCTCTTTTGTGTGGGGTAGAATCATGTACCTGTAAGTCTTCTCGACGGCATCGTACCTCGCGCTGAAACCCTCAGGTGCCTCGCAGGAGGCAATCGCCCTTATGTCCCGGGGAAGCTTAGTGTTAAGCGCGACCGCCCATCTCTCCGGCGGGATCTGCGAGCTCGTCCTGAAGCTTATCACCTGCCCAGCGGCATGCACGCCGGCATCTGTCCTTCCAGAGCCCGTTACTGCCGCCCTCATGCCCTGAAGTGCCGATATGGCACACTCTATCTCTTCCTGGATCGTAGGCGCGCCAGCCTGCCTCTGGAAGCCCTCATAGGCATGACCGTCATATTGGACTTTGACAGCGATGCTTCTCATGCCAGCGCTGCAAGGGCTGCCGAAAGGGCTACTATGGGAAGGACCCCCATGTCAGCCGCCGTGAACCGCAGCTTCCTCAGCCTGGTCCTGCCCTTGCCTCCCCTGTAGCATCTTGCCTCCATTGCTAGGGCCAGGTCGTCTGCCCTCCTGAAAGCTGACACGAAGAGAGGAATGAGGACCGGCAGCATGGCCTTAGCACGCTTGACCAGGTTTCCGCTGCTGAAGTCCGCGCCTCTTGCCATCTGGGCTTTCATGATCTTCTCGGTCTCCTCGACCAGAGTAGGTATGAACCTTAGGGCGATTGTCATCATCATGGCCAGCTCATGAGCGGGAAAGCCTATCGACGTGAGAGGCTTCATCAGCTTCTCAAGGCCGTCTGTAAGCGTAAGGGGAGACGTAGTGAGCGTGACAAGGGAAGTCGCCACGACCAGCAGTATGAGCCTTGCCACCATGAGGCCGCCCTGGGCCGCCCCCTCATATGTGGCTTTGAGCGGGCCTAAGGTGAATATCGGGGAGCCTTCCGTCATGAACATGTGAAGGATGAAAGTGAACAACATGATGACCAGAAGCGACCTCATGGACCTCGCCATGAACCTCAAGCCGACCTTTGAGGTGAAAATACCCAGCACCATCAGGGCGCCGAAGGCCGCATATCCCCAGGCCTGCCTGATAAGAAACAGGGATATGATAACGGCTGTCATAGCCAGTATCTTGCTTCTCGGGTCCATCCTGTGAAGGAGCGACTTTCCCGGTATGTACTGCCCTATCGCAAGGCTTGCTATCTTCATGGCTTAGCCACCCCCGCTCCGGGATGCAGCTTGAGAATCATACCGCCGAGCTCCTCTACAGTAAGCGGCAGGTATGGAAGGCTAATGCCCCTCATTCTCAACAGGTTGTAGATCCTGACGGTCTGAGGGACGCCGAGTCCCATGCCAAGTAGCCTCTGCTCCTCGGCGAAGACTTCCCTGGGGCCTCCGGAAAGCACCACCCTTCCCCTGTCCATCACAATAAGGCGGTCTGCATGCTTTGCGACATCCTCCATGCTGTGTGAGACCAAGACCACAGTGAACCCGCCGCGTTTGTGCATCTTGTCGATCTCGCCCAGTATCTCGTCTCTACCTGAGGGGTCCATCCCTGCTGCAGGCTCGTCGAGCACGATTACCTCTGGCCTCATGGCAAGCACTCCGGCTATGGCGGCGCGCCTCTTCTGCCCTCCCGAAAGCTCGAACGGGGACCTGTCCTTGTACTGGGAGTAGTCCAGGTCCACGATGTCCATGGCCTCCATCACGCGCTCCCTTACCTCGTCTTCTCCCAGCCCCATGTTCCTGGGGCCGAAGGAGATGTCGCCCACAACCGTCTCGTCGAAGAGCTGATGCTCGGGGTACTGGAAGACAAGTCCGACCTTCCTTCTTACCGGGGTGAGGCTCGCACCCTTTGCCCATATGTCCTGCCCATCTACGGTCACTGTGCCGGAATCGGGCCTTAGAAGGCCGTTCATGTGCTGGACTAGGGTCGACTTGCCGGATCCCGTGCGCCCTATTATGCCCACGAACTCGCCCCTGGCTATGGACAGGCTCGCGTCGTCAAGCACCTTGCGCTGAAGCGGGCTTCCCGCGTTGTATGTGAAGCTTATACCCTTGATCTCAATAATCATCTAGATTCCACCGTCCTGAGCCTTGATGCAAGGGCGTCGGCAAGCGCCGCGGGGTCTATGAACTCCCCTGCATCCAGCCCTTGAGCTCTCAGCATCCTGACAAGCTCGACGGATTGAGGCATGTCCAGCCCATATTCCGTAAGGTCGGTCTGCCCGTAGAAGATGCCCTCCGCATCGCCGCTTGCCACAACCTTGCCGCGGTCCATTATGTGGATAGCGTCAGCAAGCATGGCCTCCTCCATGAAATGCGTGATGAGGACGATGGCAATGCCTTCGGCAGACAGCCTCCTGGCGGCCTCGATGACCTCCCTGCGTCCTACCGGGTCCAGCATGGCGGTGGATTCATCCAGGACTATGCATTTGGGCCGCATGGCTATCACCCCTGCGATGGCGACTCGCTGCTTCTGGCCTCCGGAGAGCATGTGCGGAGGGAAGTCCCTGTAATCGGACATCCCCGTAAGCTCAAGAGCCTGGCTCACCCTTACCGCTATCTCTTCGGCAGGCACGCCCAGGTTCTCTGGGCCGAAGGCGACGTCTTCCTCCACGGTCGTGGCGACCAGCTGGTTGTCCGGGTTCTGGAACACCATACCTACAAGGCGCCTTATCTCCCACAGGTTCGTCTCGTCGCGGGTGTCCATCCCCTGCACGGTGACGCTGCCCTCATCCGGCACTATGACTGCGTTCATGAGCTTGGCGAGGGTCGACTTGCCAGAGCCATTCCGGCCGATGACGGCCACGAATTGCCCGGGATATACGTCCAGGTCCACGTCTGATAGCGCCTCGACTTCATCGGGGCTGCCCTCGTCATACGTAAACCTGACGCCTTCAATCCTTATGACCGGTTCCATCAATCCGCTCTCCATGTGACAAAAGTGCGCTCAAACAAATCCAAGCGCACTTCCACCTCTTTCATATTACCTCTGATCCAGCGGGATGCCCCATGCCGGGAGGGTTTATTTCTCGCCGCTTACGGGCGCCTTCTTTGCTGCCGTGGTCTTCACTCCGGCCTTCTTGACGGAAGTCTTCTTGGGAGCCTCGGGCTTCAGTGCAGCAGGCTGCTTCTTCACGGCCGGCCTCTTAGCCATCGGCTTCTTCGCTGCTTCCTTCTTCTCGGCCTTCTTGTCATCCTTGGCTGACGATACCGGCTCGAAGCCGACCAGCTCGATTATGGCCATCTGGGCTGCATCGCCCCTGCGGACGTCAGTCCTCAGTATCCTGGTGTATCCGCCCGGCCTTTCTGCGAACTTCGGGCCTATCTCGCCGAAGAGCTTCTGAACTGCCGCGGGGCTGGTCAGGTACGCCGCTGCAAGCCTGGTGTTGTGCAGGTCACCTTTCCTCGCCTTGGTGATGAGCCTCTCGGCTACGGGCCTCATGGCCTTCGCCTTGGCTTCGGTGGTCT
>CAZJHY010000058.1:0-6693 GCA_964545975.1 uncultured Clostridia bacterium
CTCGTTATCGTCTCCGTGGGTGGGTTCGGCGGCGGAGTAGTCCACTCCTGCCTTAGCTCATATATCGAGTCGTTCCCGCTCCAGAGGCTCACTGTCCTCCACTCGTCATCAAGCCAGGAGATGATTCTTCTCCCGAGTGCATCGTACTCGTACTTGGCAAGGGTGACTCCTGCCTCGCTTGCCTCCTTCATCATCCTCATGGGGTTGTAGGCGTATGTGGTCGTGACACCTGCCTCAGTGCGGGAAGTCATCTGGCCATATGAACCCGTACTGAAGCTTTCCTGTCCCTTGCTAGCAAGGTAGTTGCCGGCACTATAGGAATAATTGAAGCTCTCTACCGTAAGGTCCTGCGCATCCTTCCAGACTTCGGTGAGCCTGTTGCCAGCTCCGTCATAGGAGTAGAGCACCTTGGCCCTGTCCTGATAGCCATAGACCTCCGCCTCTGTGAGCCTTCCAATCGCGTCGTAAGCGAATTGTAGCGCCCTGCTGCTCCCGTCATATTCCGTGATGCTGCTTATGAGGTCCTTGGAAGTGTACTGGTACGTTTGACTGAAGATATCCCCAGGCACTGATATGTAAGCTGAAATGCTGCCCAGCCTTCCGGTTGTATCATAGCTCCTTTGAGAGATGACTCCATTGATCGATTTGCTGCCTGTCAGTCTCCCATTTGCGTCATATGAGAATCCTGGAGTACCAAAACCGGATAGGTTCTCAAATAGGCCAGGGATCTTCGACAGCAACCCTCTGTTGTCGTACTCATATTCAACGTAGGTATTATCGGGATATGTCACCCTGGTTCTTGCTCCGGCTGCATTGTAGGCATAGCCTAGAGTCCAATTCTCCGCACCGTTATATAGGGTTTCCGATGTCTCCCAGCCCCTAAGGTTGAAATTCATCTGGAGGGCGTTCTGAAGGACTCCTCCATCATATAGCTCAGCCGCTGTAAGGTTATTGCGGCAGTCATAGAAGAACCTGGCTGTCATCTGTGATGAGCCCGATGTATATGTGGCCAGCTTCAGTCTGTTCAACTCGTCAAAGCTGTTCTCAATGCTGTAAGTGACCCCGTCAACTATAGTTTCGCTGATCAGATTGCCTCTGCCGTCATAGGCATAGTAGTGTACCTGCTCTGTGGTGCCTGGCAGGTCCATCATTATCGGTTTGCCAAAGGTGTTCTGTTGTATGCCCTGCACATTGGAGTACGAGTACGCCGTGACATCCCAGGCTGTGCTTGTCCTCTTCACAGCAGCCTTTATGATTCTGCCTAGCACATCGTATTCCTGAATGACCGTGTCCCATGCGGGGATACCGGTTGGAGGGGAGCTCTTCGGATTGCCTGCAGACCATATCAACCTGCCTGAAAGGTCATAGCCTTCGAAGGATGCCACCCCACCGGCGTCAACCGTCTTCTTCCACCCTTTGGTTGCAAGCGGGTTGAACCCCTGAGGTATTGTCAGATCCAGCGCCGGATTGGAAGATATCGGCAGATTCACGTCAGCATACCAGGTCTCAGAGTAAGTTTGGTCCGGCCTGATCAGCTTGATAAGTCTCCCGAACGCATCATATTGCTTGTTGGCTGCAGCGCCAAGTGCATCAGTTATTGTCACTTCATTCCCAACGGAGTCGAACCTCACGTGGTTAGTCAGCCGCCAGATGCCGGCATCGTAGTATTCTGAGGCGATCAGCCTGCCCTTGCCGTCATATGTACTCCTAATCTTATTGCCTACTTCATTCGTGATCTCAACCTGTCTCTGGCTATCGATGTAGAGCACAGATTTGCTCGAGGTGAGGCCCCCCTCATGAGGAGGGTTAGTTATTAAGGTTATCCTTCCTAGTGCATCGTACTGGTAACTGGTTTCAGAAGGTGACCCCTGGGATCCCTCCTGGCGCAGCAAGGTAGGCCTACCCAGACTGTCATAAGCAACTATCGCCCTCGAGTAGGAGGATGTGCCATCAGCCCTGGTAACAATCGTCTCCTGCTGGACAGGGTAGGCGTTCCAAGCAGTGTCGTAACTATATGTGGTAGTGCTTTCCACAGGTCCAGGAGTTCCAGGTACTGAGCTATTGCCATACGATGTGACGGCTGTGACGTTTCCAGGGTGACTTGTGCTATATGCGTAGCCAGTTGTCACCGCGTCACCTGCGGCAGAGGCTGTATAGGTTACCTTGTTCGCGGTCATCACCGCCGAGTTCACACCATATAGCTCCACAACCTTGATGTCCCAGAACCCTGCTTCAGGGAAGACGATGTCTGTATTCCTCGTATCCCGCTTGGCAAACAATCCTCCGTCAACGAAAGGCGAAACATAATAATCTGTCCAAATGGCGTCCTGCGACCTTTTGATACAGATCTTGTATTGGTTGTCTCCGCCCCAGCCGCCTGTCGACCAGCTGACTGTCACTCGGGCATTCAGCAGTATCTCTTCGCCTGTTTGTCGCATCGGGTACCAGACCAGCTCCCCATCATTGGGTACACTCTGATTTGGGCCACTGATGTTCTGTACGCCTGTCGCTTGCATCCTTAGCATCATACTCTGAACTGCGATGGTCTTTTTCTTTGAGGCATCCAGCGTATATGCGGTCTCAACTCCGAGCTTCGTCCCGGATGAAGCTTCCAGCCCATACTTGTACTCTTTTGCCAGCATCCTGTAAGAGCTGTCATATGTGTAGTCGGTAACGGTCTCATCGGGATTGATAACCTTCGCCAGCTCACCATATTCCGTGAAGAAGGAGAAGCTTCTCTTCCTGTTTGTTTCCTGAGTGCCCGAATATGTGGTCTCCTCGATCACTGAGAACGGCCTTACCTCTGAAGAGCTTGAATACAACCAATTCTCCGTTATGGTCTCTGTCCTCTGCCTGTTTTCCCCCGCTTCCTGGCCAATCTGGATATGATAGCTCAGTTTGTTTTGTAAATTATAGGACCACTTCTCAACCGCGGGGGTAACGCCAGACTCACCGCTTGTTCTGCTCTTTGTTGCTGTTGTCGTATAGCTGCCTTCCTGGCTGATCCAGATCCCGTAAGTGTATGTGATTTGGTTCTCGGTATGGTTCGTTTGGACAAGCGTTCCATTGGAGTACTCCAAGGTAGGGACCGTATCGTTCCTTGATGCTAGTACCCGGTCAATGTAATAGTTATCGCTTGTCTCCATTGAGCTTGGGTTATCGGTTCCCGAAGCCCTTCTTCTGGTTGTGTAACTGTAATTACTTGTTGCCTGCGTAGGATGCGTCATGGTAGAGAGCAATAAGTGGGTTACATGGTCGCTAAGTCCATATACCCCCATGACAACAGCCGATTCTATCTCTGTGTAGGTGAATGATGTTGGCAACCCAGATGGAGGAAGGACACTCACTAGTTTTGGTGAACCATCCGAGTTCTGCTGTTTGGTATAAACCCACTGCTCTAGCAACGTCGAGAACTCATTATTGTCCTGATATACACTTACGGTAGTTGAGTTGTTATTCTGCGCGAACCTGATCGATCTGCCCACAGTATCGATGATTCTTGACACTTTTCCATTTGTGTACAGCACTCTTATGTACTGGTCGAACTTGTCTTTCTTGGCTATCGGGTTTCCATCCGAATCGAAGTACCAGACATCGCCAGTAGCTATAATAAGCTTATGGGATGCGATAATCCCATCGTACACGTATTCATTGCCTTCAGTCTGGGACACCTGCATATCCCTTGAATCGTAGTTGGCTAAAAGTCCGTTGGTCTCCAGCTTGTACGTGCCCCTGCTTCCGAGATGGAGATATGGGCCTGAAGGATGATCGTTGTAGATAGGTAATCCATCGATGTACCAGCCTGTAGCTATCTTGATTGATGCCATAGAATCATCCATGGGTTCAATATCCAATAACGCGGTATTGATATAGTCAATGTCCTGAGCAGCAGGTGCCGAATTTGCTGAGTAGAAATCATCAAGTATCGTGTCAGTATAGTAAGGGGTTTGATTGTTTGGGGGAGCATAATAACGTTCCTCATCAATGAACTCATATACAGTGCCATCAGCCATCCCATCTTCGCTTATCTGGCTTCCGTACTCGAACACTCTGTAGTATAGGTAGTATGTATAGCTTCCATCAGGCGCTTCAACAATCTCTGAATCTACAACGGTTGTAACTTCACCTGCTGTGATCTCGTAATAGTTGATAACCGAGAGCCGGAAATCGTCCAGCCTTGACATGCTGCTGTCAAAATACCTGGTAAGAGAGAAATCGTTCCCGTACCTTCCTGGTAAAGTGAAGTCAGTCTGTTTAATCACCAGAGAACCCGAACTGGGGTTGACTGTCTCTTCATTGTTCTTGAAGTACTCGCTGAATGGGGATACCCTCTCTACGTTATACAATGTCGAGAAATCCGTGATATCGACCGGATCCGGTAAGGAGCTTGCTGTGACGTCTGAATGAAAGCCTGTAGCGGAAGCTTGCTTGGCCTTGTTGGGATCCAAGGGCAGGTATTCCTTGGGGAAGCTCCTAAGAGGCCATTTCACAGTAAAACGGTCTAGCTCCTCCGGGAGCTCCTTCATCCAGTCTTTAGGGAGCTCCTCCACCCTCATCACAGCCTGCATCGGCTTGTCTTTCCTGTTGATATCGAAGAGGAAAGCTATGGCTGAGGCCTGCTCAACGCTGGCCCCCTTTTCCATCAGCCTGTACACGTCAGAGGATGAACACATGAACTCAGTGGCGATCAGGGAAGCTGCCTCTGCCACCCTCTGCTTGTCCTTCATATTTGATGATGCCTGCTCTGCGGCATCTCGCGCCCTCGCATATTTCAGCAGCGAGCTTTCCAGCTCATCCCACCCTTTGACATTCTCGACAAGCTGAGCCAGCAATTCGGGATCCTTTCCGAACCGGACTGACAGCTGCAGACATTTGAGCGCGTCTTCCATTGACAACCCAGTCTTCTGCTTAAGCTCTGCGCATGCCTCCGTGGTGATCCTGAAGCCCTTGGTCGGGTATAGGCTCTCCAGGTACTTCCTGATCTCCTCAGGTTTCATCCCAGCATCGGTAAGAGGCTTAAGCTCCTCTGCAGCTATCCCATATTGCTTGGAGATGCCTTCCAGTTGAAGCTTCAAGACAACATCTTGTGCAGTCTGGTTCTCTACTCTTGCGACAACCTTCACCGAGAATGCCAGACACAGGAGTAGAACTATAGTAAATGCCCTTAGTGCCTTCATGTTCCCTACCTCCAAGCGATTATGGGATTATGGTCACAGTCAAGAGGATGATGAGCTCGGTCTTGCGCTCCTGTCTCTTCGTGGTGCTGAACAGCTTCCCTATGAGAGGGATCTCAGAGAGTATCGGCAGCCCGTTCTCGCTTTCGAAGCTGTACTCCTTGATGAGCCCTCCAAGCGCTGTAGTCTCCCCGTCTGAGAGGCGTACCGTGGTCCTTACTTCCCTCGTCCCGATTATGGGCATCCCGTTTGTGGTATACCCTGTCATGGAGTTGACCTTCGGCGTTATGGTGGCGATGATGCTGCCTTCAGCGTCCACCCTTGCCGTTATCTCCATGGAGACCCCGGAGTCTATGTAGGTGGTCTGCTGCCAGCTGCTCCCGTTCTGGTCTATGGTCAGGGTGTACCTGTCCCCTGTGGTCACCCTCGCTGTCCGGTTCTCAAGGGCAAGAAGGCTGGGCCTTGCTATCACGCTCGCCTTGCCCTCCGCGACTAGCGCCCTTGCGTATAGGGCTATCTGAATGCTGCTGCGCGTCATCGGCTTGATGCCTATGAGGTTCTCAAGTATCCCCTTGGTCGGGTCGAACTGCATGTCCAGCTCCCTTAGGCTTAGGGACAGCGTCGTACCCCCGTAGGTGTTCCCCCAGTCTATGCCGTATGCGTCGATGTCCTCCGAGGACGCCTCTATGATCTCCACATCTATCCTCAGCTGCTTGGGCTTTGCGTCGAGCTGCTTGATGAGCTCAGATGCAGCCTTCACCTTCTCAGGAGGCCCGGATATGAGAAGGGCGTTGTCCGTACGAAGGCTCGTCACCCTGATTGTGCCGAACTGGCTCTGCAAGGCCATGGCAGCTTCCGAGGAGTCGGCGTACATGAGCCTTACTATCTGAAGCGCCGTCTCAGCTGTGGTGCCTGTCGCCGTCTCCCTGAGATAGGTATCGACTGCAGTCTTCACTGCCTGCACCTTGCTGTACGGACCGCTTATTACCACGGTTTTAAGCTCAGGCAGCTCCTCCACTATCAGGTCTTTTGACAGCGTGTTTATGAGCCTCATGCCGATTTCGGTTCCTATGCCGGAGAGGTTCACTATCTGTATCGCCGTCTGCTCCTGGGCCTGCTGCGGTGAGTAGTACAGACCCCTTGTGTTGGTGATTACGTAGAAGTCCCCTTCTATGCTTACCTCCGCGCCTATGGTCCTTGCGATTATCTCTATCGCCTTCCCGAAAGGCACGTCCGTAAGCTTCGCGCTCACACGGCTGGTTATCGTGTCGTCGATGACGATGTCAGCCCCGGCCATGTTGGCCAGTTCATTCAGGACCAGCTTGGCGTCCATGGAGCTGGCTTCTATGGATACTACGCATGTGGATGGGTCCTGGGATGCTGCTGCGGACATCGTCATAATTACAATGAAGAGGAAGACAAGAAGGAACGATACCCTCGAAGGCCTGGTTGTATCACGCAACTTGATGAGCACGTGCCGCCTCCAGTCCGATATTGGGAATAATTCGGAGATGATGAT
>CAZJHY010000059.1:0-6617 GCA_964545975.1 uncultured Clostridia bacterium
CGCCGATGGTACTCGGTTGGCAACGACCCGGGAGAGTAGGACGCCGCCGGATCTTTATTTGTAACGGCCCTCGCATTTGCGGGGGCCGTTTACTTTTCATTCCCAGCGGGCGGGAACTGCTCCAGCATATGATATGATATAATCACTTATCTGTAAGAACCCCTTAGACACGCTGCAATAACGGAGGCCGTCATGCACGATTGTAATGGCAATCTTGTAGGAATACTTGACGGACAAGGAAAGATTGTGCGGTTGATCTGCAGAAGCTCAAGATCGGCCAACCTTATTAGGCGCGCGCTGATAAACTGCACAAAGATAAAAGGAATCATCGGAGTGGAAGTAATGAGCCTCAGCTCATTTCTTTCGGAGCGAGCAAGGGAACTGGGACTTGAATCTCAGATCATCGGCTCGATGGGAAGGGAAATGAAGCTTCAGCTGCTGCTGGAGGGAGAGAAAAGCTGGGTGCCCGATTCCAAGGAGAAGCTCAGCCAATACGTCTCAGATTTCAACAGCGCGATTTCGATGCTCAAATCATATGGCATCTCTGCCGGAAAAGTTCAGGCAGCTGCAGGTCAAAATGGCGAGAAGAAGGCACTCGCCAGGGTATACAAGGCATACACGCAATGGCTGCAGAGCAGCGGCTACCTTGATGTTGAGGATCTGTGGGATAGGATATGTACAAGCGGGAACAAAGGCAGCAGATACCTGAATATGTCAGTAGGCTTTGATGGAGACAGGCTATCGGAGAGGAAGCTTGAAGCGCTGAATGTAAAGAGCCTCATTCCGAAGGAGCTATTCCGTTGGAGCAAGGTCGAGGATTCTGATAATCCGATGCTGGTCACATTGAAAGCAAGACAGGGGATGCAGCTGGCAAGGGAAATCGCGCGACATATAAAACACAGGCATATCGAAAAATCGATAGGCTACTCCGAGTTCTGCATATGCGTGCCAGGCAGCTCCAAAGCGTCCCAGGAAGTAGCAGCAGCCATGGATTGGGCAGGAATACCCTGCACGGAACCGGTATGGATGAACCTGGCCGACCATCCAGTAGGATACTCCGTCCTCCTGTTATGTGAGCTGATCTCTGCGCGCAAGCAGAAGCTGGACGCCTTCAGATATATGCGCAACCCTTACTTCGGGATAGCCGATGCCGGCAAGCTCCCTCTTCTTAAGGGGAAAGCAAAGACAAAAGGCCTGTTGCTAACGCTTACGAACTGGGCTGAGGACGGGAAGTATAACAGGTACTTCCGAATGAACGAAAAGGATCCCGATTTCGACCTGAACAGCATCGCTCAAAAAGAGCTCAAGGCCTGGGCAGATGGCATGCTGTCAGACTGCGAGTCTCTCGCTTCCTCTGGAGCTTGGGATGAGCTGGCTGACCGCTTCCTGGCTTACTTGGACAAGCGGTTCGCCTATCTTAACGATGAGGCCTTGCAACCGGCACTAAGGGCCCTCGAAGAAAAGGCATGGGCCGGACTTAAGGATATCCTTAGCAAGATTATCGAAGCTGGCAAGCTGGTCTCTCAGGATGGAGCTGAAGTCAACTGGTCCGAGTTCTCGTATACTCTTGCCGAGGCACTTCAGAGGAAGCGCATCCTCGTCAAAGGTGCCTCGCCTCTCGGGGTTGCAGTTGCAGAGCTTGCTGATGTAGCCGGTCTTTCATTCGACACAACCGTTATTTATGAGCCGACTGAGGTTCACTGCCCCAGCGCCGAGAAGCCGTCATGGCTGCTGCGCGAGGATGAGTTGCCATTTTTCGATAGCGGAATCCAAGCGGTCTCCCGCGATAAGGAGATCAGACTTGAGAAAGAGCGCTTCATGGCGGCCGCCGATACCGCAAGGCAGAACCTTGTCCTTGCTCTACCCAGCATCGGCACCGATGAAAGGCAGATCAACAAGAGTGTATGGGTAGACGACCTGATAGAAAGGAAGAGAGAGGGTTTCACCATCAGCACAATCGAGGTGTTAAGGAAGCTGCCGGCTCCATATGCTAAGGATACTTGCTTGACCAAAAACGAGATTGAGGTCGCCGAGCTTGACGAGAGGATATATGAAGGGTCCGAACCATACGGCTTCAAGGCCGCATGGAGCAATGACCAACAAAAAAAGGAAGCCCTCAAGAACCTTGCGAGCGAGATCATTGGGGATGAGTATGTCTGGTCTGCCTCAAGGATCAACAAGTATCTAAAATGCAGTTTGAGCGCACTGCCGGAGTTCCTGCTTGGCATTAGGGACAAGCAGGGGTATGAAGAATCCCTTACAAGGCTGGGCAGGGGCAACATCGCACATGAGGCGCTCAAGGAGGCAGTGAAGGTCCTGGCCAGCGGAAGGAAGGAAGGAAAGCTTACTGCCGGCGACTGCCTTAAGAAGGCCAAGGAAGCAGCAGCGAACGCAATGTCGTATGATAAGGCTTTCAAATATGCTGATGCAAGCGAGCAGGTATGGAACCTCATGGTCGATGGCATAAGGGAGGCTGTCATGCTGTTCCTGGAAGAGGAGGCAGCATATCTTTGGGACCAGGACTCGGGAGGTAAGTTCGAACCTTTGCATTTCGAAATCAGCTTTCCTCAAAATAGCAGCCCGCAGGATATCAATATAGGCAGCAGAAGGATACGCTATTCTGCCAAGGTGGACAGGATCGATAAGGTAATCGATGGCGGCGATGCGAGATGCGTTGTGTATGATTACAAGACGGGAAGCCCGCCTGAACCTAAGAGCGACTGCCAGGTGGCATTCTACAGCATCATCTGCGCACAGGCGCTGGCGATGAAGCCAGTAGCATCGCTGTATCTCTCAATCATAAGCAATGGGGAAGTAAAGACGATGAGAGATGCATCTCGGCGTGGAATCTTCCTGGAAAAGTATATGGAAGCGCTTGGTTACACAAGAGTCAATGCCAGCAAAGAGGGATCATTGAAGAAGACCAGCCTCCTGAAAGTTGATAGCGACGATCCTGACGAGATACTCAGATTGTCCGATGAACTGCTTGACCAATATATTGGCAGCATCTCCGGCGGGGAGTTCCTGGAGCATATAAAAGTATCCGAGCGGCAGTGCGAAAACTGCATCTTAAAAGTCTTCTGCGCTCCTCTGCGTCTAGGAGTCGATGGTGGATGCAACGGAGAGGGGGATGCAGCGGATGAGTAGTCAGATCACACCGAATCAGAGAAGGGCGATTGAGCATATCGACAAGTCCTGTGTGCTTACCGCAGGGGCTGGATCAGGAAAGACCAGAGTACTTGTCTCCAGATACCTCAGAATAATCACCGAGAAGGGTGACAATGGAAAGATGAATGGCCCTGAGAGGGTCATAGCCATCACATTTACCGAGAAGGCCGCCTCGGAGATGAGAAGCAGGCTAGAAAGCGAGATAAGAAGCCGCAGCGAGGATAATCCGGACATCCCGCCTGAGGAGAGGATATCTAAAGAAGACGCTTCTTTGCTGCTGGAAAGGCTGCCCCAAGCAAGGATCATGACCATTGATTCGTTCTGCATGAACCTGGTCAGAGCAAACCCGCTTCACGCAGGTGTCGTAGCGGAATTTGCGATACTTTCCCCCTCAGATTCTAGGATCATTGCTGTCGATTGCGTCAACAGAACCGTGGAGGCGGTGCTGGAGCGAAATGATGCTGAAGACAGGAAAGCCCTAAGGTCCGCGATTGATGCGTTCAAAGGCATGTACACAGACATGATTGATGAGTTGGCAGGCAACATGATCACTGCAGAGACCAAAGGGGCCTTCTGGCTTGCCGATGAAGGCAATTACAAGTGCACAGGCTCGAATAAGAGGCTCACAGACGTCAGGGACAACGCATTCAACGAGTATAAGAGGAAGCTAAGGGAGATGAGGGCGATGGATTTCGCAATGGTCGAGAATGCCGCCCTCGAGCTTCTCAGGTCCGAGAAAGGCAAAGAAATAAGATCTGGGATCACGAGCGTCCTGGTGGACGAATACCAGGATACGAACGACCTTCAGGATAGGATAGTCCGGCTTCTAGTCTGCGATGATGAGAATGACAGAGGCGCAGCTATTGCGTCAGGCAAGCTATTCATTGTCGGCGACCCCAATCAATCGATATATGCGTTCAGGGGGGCAAATCCGGACGTATTCAGCAATTGGATGGAAGCAGCCAAGGAAAAAAGGATCGACAATCACCTGGAGAAGAATTTCAGGTCGCATCCTTCTCTCGTTGGGGAGCTCAACGAAACCTTCAAGCAGCTCTTTGGTCAGAACTACGAGGAAGTGGAGGCGGGCCGAAGCGAAAGCGCTCACGGAAGCAGGATATTGGTGCTGGAAGGAAACAAAGGTAAGGAACCCGCTGAAGTCGCCCGCCTGATCAAGGGATGGGTAGGCAAGGGGCTCGAGCTTGCAGCAGGAAAGAAGGCCAGCTACGGCGACATCGCACTTCTGCTTCGAAAGAACAAGGACTCAAAGAGCTATACCGCGGAGTTTGAGAATCAGGGAATTCCGTACCTGCTAAACAAGTCAGATAATGTATTCGCATCTGATTCATGCCTTTTCATAGCGGACTTGATCGATGCATCGCTTGACGACATGGACCCAATGCTGGCCTATTCGGTAATGGCTTCTCCTGCCCTCGCAATAAGCCAAGCATCTATAGTAAGCCTGAAACAGAAGTTCGGATCGCTTGAGGGGATACTCTCAAAGACATCAGAGGAAGTGACTGCCGTCCAGGCATCCCTTGATGCAGGCGAGCTCGACAGGTTCATGGCAATACAGGCAATCAACAGGACAATAAGGGAGGAAAGAAGGAAACAGCCTTCGCACAGCCTTCTTCAGGAGATCTCCGATGAACTAGGGTTCGAAACCCTGTTGTTAAGAGGTTTCGGCAGGCAAGGCGTCGCCAATCTCAGGAAGCTAATCGAGATAAGCCAGAACAGTGCACTCGGTCTTGGAGACATAGGCGCATTAAGCGAGTACATACGCCAGAGCTCGAGGGGACGCGGAGAGGTAAGTGAACCGGACATCCTCGACAGCTCCGAAGATGCGGTCAAAGTGATGACGATACACTCCGCAAAGGGCTTGGAGTTTCCTATAGTCATATTCGGCGAGGCTAACATGCAAATCGAAGGCGAGGAGAGGGACAAATTCGTCACAGACAGCGAAGATTGGAGCCTTGGTTGCACATTTCTGAGCGAAGGCGGATCTAAGGCCCGGCAAACGGCCACGATGGAGAACATGAGGATTGTTTATGTGGCGATGACAAGGGCGAAGGATTACTTGGTGCTGACATCAACGGCAAAGGTGAATAACCGGGGCAAAAGGCTATATGCCAAGGCACCGATAAAATCCATGCTTGATAGACAGATGCAGGACTTTCCCGGCGATTCGAGCGTGATAACCGGAACTGACCTATCCTCTGATCAGGCAAATGCGGAGGCTAAGGAAGCTCAAGAAGCCAAAGGCGCTGAGCCGCTGATGCTGGAAAGGCAGTCGGACCGTCAGTATAGGTTCTCCCCATCGTCACTGATGCAGTTTGAGCTCTGCCCGAAGGAATACTTGAGAAGGTACTGGTTCAGGCTGATGGAACTTGGAAGGTACTCCTCAACGGAAGAAACCGCAACCGACACAAAGGGGTACTCGGGAGCAGCTTTGGGGACCCTCGTTCACCTCGCGTGCAGCCTTTATGAGGAGGGCGACGATATACGCCTTGTGCTCTCCGAAGCGGAAAGCCAGATATATGGCAAGAAGGGCGCGCCTACTGAGCTGACGAAAGCGGCTCATGCGCTCTGCTCCGGATATATCGAAAGCCTTAGTAGAAGGGAGAAGCCCGGCAAGATCCTCAAAGAGGTGCCGTTTACGCTCGTTATCGATAAGTATCTGCTTGAAGGCACAATAGACAGAATCGAGCAGAACGCGGATGGAACCTGGACGGTAGTCGATATAAAGACGAACTCGAATGTTGAGGCGAAGGCGGAGCTGCTGGTGGAGAAGTATTCGCTTCAGATGCAGGCATATAAGTACGCGGTCAACAAGCTTGTCGGGGAGGTTGCGCGTACTGAGCTGCACTTCATCAACTGCGTGGAAAACAAGGACAGCATACTGATCAAGGCTGTGGATTGCGGAGACCCGGAGAATATCGAACGAAGGCTAGTTAGCTTGATGGACAGCGCATCGGAGTATGTAGCGAGGGTGAACAGCCTCAGCCTTGCTTGCTCGGTATGTGACATGAACAAGGATTGTCATGACAACGAGGAGCTGATGCACAGGCAGAGGTATTCATCCATGCTATCCGAAGCTGGTCTGCCACCTCAACCGGATTCTGAGGCCGACTTCTACGATGAGGGATAACTGATCAGAGAAAAGCAGAGGAGCTTGTAGGTGACATACGAATATGGATGAACTTAAGGGCAGCGCTTTTATGCGCTGCCCTGGCTTATAGATCTTTTGGCTTGAAGTTAATCGTGCATTCCCCCGTTAAGCTTCACTTCCGAGCTTCTCAATGGAAATTCGCCTTCATCAAGCATCGCGCGATATCAAGTAAGAAGTGCTTCACTATCGGGGAAACGAAATGCAGGGACATTCAATGTCGCTTGCTATATGATGCTGCCTTTATACTTCACATTAACCGAGTTGAATATAAGGTCTCCTCCGC
>CAZJHY010000060.1:0-6550 GCA_964545975.1 uncultured Clostridia bacterium
GCTCCTTCTGCTCCTTCTCCGTCTCGGTGAGAAGGCCCCTTCTGAACTGGCGCTCAACTTTCTCTATCTCGTTGTCGGCCTGGCCGAGTATCTGCTTCTTCTCCGGCGGTATGGCGGCATCCATTATGCCGACCGTGGTGCCGGAATATGTGGCGTACTTGTAGCCGAGGCCCTTGATGTTGTCGAGCATCTCTGCCGTCATCGTGTTTCCGTATGTATTCCTGTACTTAGCGACCAGCTTGGCCAGGAAGCTCTTGGATGCGGCCTTCCTTTCCTTGCCGGTCCTGCTTGTCACTGCGTCTATAAGGGCGTGACCCGCGTCCTCGCGGTTTACTGCCTTTATGGCGTCCAGGTCCTCAGCAAGGACCACGCCGCCTCCGGTGAGCCCTTCGTCCATGGTGTTCACGGCGCTGTTGATGAACGGGAACTCGTCGGGGAACACGCTGTTGAATATGAGCTTGCCGACGGTGCTCATGAAGAGCCTGCCCTGCTTCGGTTCGCTTCCGAGTATGCACTTGGCGTCAGGCATCCTGACGAATATCCTTGCCTGCAGGTGCAGCTCGCCGTTCTGGAAGGCCATTAGGGCCTCCGACATGTCCTTGAAGAGCCTGCCTTCTCCTGCCACGCCTGGCCTTTCCGCCGTCAAGTAATAGCAGCCGATTACAACGTCCTGGTTGGGGACGGTGATCGGGTTTCCTGACGCAGGCGACAGGATGTTGTTCACGCTGAGCATCAGAAGCCTGGCCTCTGCCTGGGCTTCGGGCGACAGCGGCACGTGGACTGCCATTTGGTCTCCGTCGAAGTCAGCGTTGTATGCTGCGCAGACCATCGGGTGTATCTGTATGGCCTTTCCAGTCACCAGCACCGGCTCGAATGCCTGTATTCCCAGCCTATGAAGCGTAGGAGCGCGGTTTAGGAGGACAGGGTGCTCCCTGATGACCTCCTCGAGCACGTCCCATACCTCGGGGCGCAGCCTCTGCACCATCTTGTTGGCGTTTCTCATGTTCTCCGTATACTTCTTCTCCACGAGCCTTCTCATCACGAATGGCTTGAAGAGCTCAAGGGCCATCTCCTTGGGAAGGCCGCATTGGTGGAGCTTGAGCCTGGGACCTACGACGATGACTGACCTTCCGGAGTAGTCGACGCGCTTGCCCAGCAGGTTCTGTCGGAACCTGCCCTGCTTGCCCTTCAATAGGTCAGACAGGGACTTAAGCGCCCTGTTTCCGGGTCCGGTCACCGGCCTCCCGCGCCTTCCGTTGTCTATGAGCGCGTCGACGGCCTCCTGGAGCATCCTCTTCTCGTTTCTCACGATGATGTCCGGAGCCTGCAGCTCAAGGAGCTTCTTCAGCCTGTTGTTCCTGTTTATGACCCTGCGGTACAGGTCGTTGAGGTCGCTTGTGGCGAACCTTCCTCCGTCCAGCTGTACCATGGGCCTTAGGTCTGGCGGTATCACAGGCAGGACCTCAAGGACCATCCATTCCGGCTTGTTGCCGGACTCCCTGAATGCCTCTACAAGCTCAAGGCGCCTTCTGGCCTTGTCCCTCTTGGAACCGGACGAGGTCTTTATCTCCTCCCTCAGCTCTTCGGAAAGGGAGGGTATGTCGATCTCCTTCAGGAGGTCCTGGACCGCTTCCGCGCCCATTCCAGCCCTGAAGAGGTTGTGGTACTTCTCGTTGTAGTACTGGTATTCGCTTTCGGTCAGAAGCTGCTTCTTTGAAAGAGGCGTGTCGCCCGGGTCCACAACTATGTACGAGGCGAAGTATATGACCTTCTCCAGGTGCTTGGGCGTCATGTCCAGCAGAAGCCCCATGCGGCTTGATATTCCCTTGAAGTACCAGATGTGGGATACTGGCGCTGCAAGCTCAATATGGCCCATGCGCTCGCGGCGAACTTTGGCCTTTGTGACCTCGACTCCGCACTTGTCGCAAACTATCCCCTTGTGGCGCACCTTCTTGTACTTGCCGCAGCTGCACTCCCAGTCCTTCGTGGGGCCGAAGATCTTCTCGCAGAAGAGCCCGTCCTTCTCAGGCTTAAGGGACCTGTAGTTTATCGTCTCGGGCTTCTTAACCTCACCCGAGCTCCAGCTCCTGATCTTCTCAGGAGAAGCCATCGCTATTTGAATCTTATCGAAATCGTTGACATCCATCATCGGCAAAGCCCCCCTATCTTTAGGATGCTGAGGACCGGACGGGCTATTCGTCCGCTTCATCGTCCTTACTGTCCGCCGGAATCTCCAGGTCGCCTAAGTCTGACATCCCGGCTTCCTCGCCCTCGGGGCGATCGCTCTCAATCCCGATGTCGTCCTCCATGCCGACCCTGAAGTCGGAGATAGGAAGAAGGTCGTCCTCCTTATCCTCCTCGCCCCGCCTTGCTTCCTTTTCGGGCCTGCGCTCCTCGACGTGGAAGTCCCCGCCTATCCTGTAGGGCCTTGCCCCAAGGTCGAAGCCGAGGTCCCTGGCCGAGTCGCTTGCATCCTCCTCAAGGTCTTTTATGCTGATCTCCTTGTCCTCCCCGGTCATGATCCTTACATCAAGGCTCAGCGACTGGAGCTCCTTGATCAGGACCTTGAAAGCTTCGGGGATTCCGGGTCCGGGCACGTTCTCGCCCTTGACTATCGCAGCGTAGGTGTTAACCCTCCCGACTATGTCGTCTGACTTCACTGTCAGAAGCTCCTGCAGGGTGTTAGCTGCGCCGTATGCCTCCAGAGCCCAGACTTCCATCTCGCCGAACCTCTGGCCTCCGAACTGCGCCTTGCCGCCCAGCGGTTGCTGAGTGACCAGCGAATAGGGGCCCGTCGCCCTTGCATGTATCTTGTCGTCTACAAGGTGCAGCAGCTTCAGGAAGTAGGCATACCCCACGGTGACGGGATTTGCAAAGGGCTCTCCCGTCCTTCCGTCTCTCAGCTCGGTCTTGCCGTTGCTGTTCCAGCCGGCCTCCTCGAGCATCTTGATGATCTGGTCCTCATGCGCCCCGTCGAAGACAGGCGTCGCCATGTGGGTCTTCGGGCGGTCTGGGTACTTGAGCGGATTGGGGACGGCTGCGCGCCCCAGGTGAGTCTCCAGAACCTGGCCGATGTTCATCCTTGAAGGAACGCCCAGCGGGTTCAGCACCACTTCTATCGGCGTTCCGTCGGGAAGGAAAGGCATCTCCTCCTGGGGGAGAATCCTTGCTATGACGCCTTTGTTGCCGTGGCGCCCTGCCATCTTGTCGCCCTCTGAGATCTTCCTCTTCTGGGCTACGTATACCCTAACGAGCTTGAGCACGCCGTGTCCCAGCTCATCGTTGTTCTCCCTGGAGAATACGTCCACCGCGACGACCTTGCCTGACTCCCCGTGGGGGACTTTAAGGGACGTGTCGCGCACTTCCCTGGCCTTTTCACCGAAGATGGCCCTGAGGAGCTTCTCCTCGGGGGTAAGCTCAGTCTCGCCTTTGGGCGTCACCTTGCCTACGAGTATGTCGCCCGCCCTTACTTCCGCGCCTACTCTAATGATGCCCTCTTCATCCAGGTCCTTCAGAGCTTCCTCGCCCTGGTTGGGGATGTCCCTGGTTATCTCCTCGGGGCCGAGCTTGGTGAGCCTTGCCTCGCACTCGTACTCCTCTATATGTATGGAGGTGAAGACGTCCTCCTTGACGAGCTTCTCGTTAAGGAGTATGGCGTCCTCATAGTTGTAGCCTTCCCAAGGCAGGAATGCTATGAGAACGTTTCTGCCGAGGGCCATCTCTCCCATGTCAGTTGCGGGCCCGTCCGCCAGCACCTCTCCTGCCGGGACGAAGTCTCCAAGGCGCACCACGGGCTTCTGGTTTATGCAGGTGCCCTGGTTGGACCTCTTGAACTTCAGTAGCGGGTAAGTCTCGGCTGTGTTATCCTCATAGACCATGGTTATGTGGTTTGCGTCCACATCGACGACAGTGCCCGACTTGTTGGCGGTCACTACTATGCCGGAGTCGACTGCAGCCCTGTATTCCATGCCGGTACCTACCAGAGGCGCTTCGGCCTTAATAAGAGGAACCGCCTGCCTTTGCATGTTTGCGCCCATTAGCGCACGGCCTGCGTCGTCGTGCTCAAGGAAGGGGATGAGCGCTGTGGCTATGGAGACGATCTGCTTCGGTGACACGTCGATGTAGTCAACCTGGGCGACGTCGCTCACGATAATCTTATCCTTATACCTGGCCTCAACTCTGTTTCTTGCGAACCTGCCGTCCGCGGTGAGCTCCTCATTGGCCTGTGCGATGACGTAGATGTCCTCCTCATCGGCCGTAAGGTATTCGATGTCTCCCGTGACCTTGCCGTCCTGGACCCTCATATAGGGGGTCTGGATGAAGCCGTAGGGATTGATCTTCGAATAGTTGCATAGAGCCCCGATAAGGCCGATGTTCGGGCCTTCAGGAGTCTCGATGGGGCATATCCTGCCGTAATGGCTGTGGTGGACGTCTCTTACCTCGAAGCCTGCGTGCTCCCTGTTCAAGCCTCCGGGTCCCAGCGCCGACAGCCTCCTTTTGTGAGTAAGCTCCGCAAGAGGGTTCGTCTGGTCCATGAACTGCGAAAGCTGCGAGGAGCCGAAGAACTCCTTGAGGGCCGCAACCACGGGCCTGAAGTTGATGAGCGTCTGGGGCATTACAACTTCGACGTCCTGCAGCGTCATCCTCTCCCTGATGAGCCTTTCCATCCTGGAGAGGCCTATCCTGAACTGGTTCTGCAGCAGTTCGCCTACAGTCTTGAGCCTCCTGTTGCCCAAGTGGTCAATATCATCGATTCCACCCACCCCGTAGGTCAGGTTGACGAGGTAGTTGATGGCGGTTATTATGTCTTCCTTGGTGACGATCTTGGTGCCCTCGGGTATGTTTCCGTTACCCTGGACCCTCAGCTCCTTGCCGTTTCCGTCCGGGGATTGGATCCAGGCTTCGCATATGTGCTGCGCCTTGGGGTCGCGCTTCAGCTCATGCGCCTTCCTGCGGTCTATGAGAGTGCCCGCGGGCACTATGACTTCGCCGTCCAGGATCTCTCCTGTGGCCTCGTCTATGCTTCCCTCTGCCCTGAGGTCCCTGGTTACGGTGCGGTCAATGAGCCTCTCCCAGATGTTGAGCTTCTTGTTCACCTTGTAGCGTCCGACTTCGGCCAGGTCATACTTCTTCTCCTGGAAGTAAAGCTGGTCCAGAAGGGTACCGCCGAATGGGGCGATGTCTCCTACATAGCGGGCTTTGACCTCCGGGTCGATGCTCTTCTTGGACAGCTCCTTTGCACCCTGCATCGAAGTGAAGTCGTCGGGCCTCATGGTCTTGTATATCTCGACGAGCGCCTCCTGCTGGTTCCTGGAGGGATCCCTCTTCAGGGTGTTTGCAACCTGCTCGTCGCCGTTGAACAGCTCCAGTATCTCCTCATCGGTGCTGAGGCCGAGCGCCCTCAGAAGCACCGTCACAGGGAATTTGTGGTTCCTGTCGAGCTTCACGCCGATTCCCCTCAATGGGCTTGCATCAAGCTCGAGCCAGGCCCCTCTATTGGGGATTATGCTGGCGTTGAAGATGTTGATGCCTTCCTTGTTCTCCTGGTTGAAGTACACTCCTGGAGAGCGTACAAGCTGGGTCACGATGACCCTCTCGGTCCCGTTGATGATGAAGGTCCCTCGGTCGGTCATCATCGGGAAATCCCCCACGAAGACCTCCTGCTCTCTTATTTCCCCGGTGTTGCGGTAAGTCAGCTTCACTTTTATATGGAGCCTGGCGGAGTAGGTGACATCGCGCCTCTTGCACTCCTCCACCGAATATGTGGGCTCCTCGAACCTGTGCTCCATGAACTCGAGAACGAGGTTGTGCGTAAAGGCCTCGACAGGGGAGATTTCCCTGTAGGTCTCAGAAAGCCCCTTGCTTATGAACCATTCGTATGACTGCTTCTGGATGTCCAGGAGGTTCGGTACCTCCTCGATATCCTTGATCCTTGAGAAGCTCATGCGCTGCCTGCGCCTGGATACGGGCATTCCGGCGTTCCGCTTGAGCTCGGGCTTTCTCGGTTTGGCCTGCTTCTTGGGCTTCGGTTCCGCCTGCGAAACCTCCGTCTCAGTCACCATGGCCTTTCCGGTGCCGGCCTTCCTTGCTGCCGGCTTGTCCGTGTTCTTCAAAGCGGTCTTCTTCTCTTCTGACGCCACTGCTTGCCTACCCCCTCATGCTGCCGCAGCCTTGGAACCGGCGCGACGCAAAGATGCACTGCGAGGTGCCTGCTAGGTAAATGGTTAACTACACGGACCAAGTTTCCCGTCGGCGGTTGCCAGCGATGTCCGTGCGCACTATACTAGAAGACAGGTAACATTCTCTTCCGCATTACCTCTCCCTTATAGACTCCCATTTGCCCAAATTTATGGGCAATAAATAATGTTACTACATCTTTGCAAGATTGTAAACTGCCGCAACGACAAAAAAAGATGCCCCCGCAATTGGGGGCATCTTCTGTATCGCGGCCCTATTACTTGACCTGTACGGCTCCGCCCTCGGCCTCGATCTTCTTCTTGATCTCCTCGGCCTCTTCCTTCTTGATGCCCTCCTTGACGGGCTTCGGGGC
>CAZJHY010000061.1:0-6118 GCA_964545975.1 uncultured Clostridia bacterium
CCTGGCCGCGGAACTTCGTGTGCGGGTTGACGGTGCCGGGCTTTGCGAGGACCTGGCCGCGCTCGACCTCGTCCTTGTCTATTCCGCGAAGCAGGCAGCCTACATTATCTCCTGCGAAGCCCTCGTCCAGGAGCTTCCTGAACATCTCGACGCCGGTGACGACGCTCTTCTTGATTTCGGGGGCGAGACCTACTATGGCTACTTCTTCGCCTACCTTGATCTTGCCGCGCTCGATGCGGCCGGTTACGACCGTTCCGCGGCCGGTGATGGTGAAGACATCCTCGATGGGCATAAGGAAGGGCTTGTCGACGGCGCGCTCAGGCGTCGGGATGTACTCATCGACAGAGTCCATGAGCTTCCATACCTTGCCGCACCATTCGCAATCGCGCTTGCCGCAACCGCATTCGCCTGCCTTAAGTGCGCTTACTGGGATAACGGGTATCTCGTCGCCGGGGAACTCGTAGAACGACAGGAGGTCCCTGACTTCCATCTCGACCAGCTCCAGAAGCTCAGGGTCATCGACGGCGTCGCACTTGTTGAGCGCTACGACTATCTTGGGCACTCCGACCTGACGAGCGAGCAGGATGTGCTCACGGGTCTGGGGCATCGGGCCGTCAGCGGCTGAAACGACGAGGATCGCTCCGTCCATCTGGGCAGCGCCGGTGATCATGTTCTTGACATAGTCGGCATGGCCGGGGCAGTCGACGTGCGCGTAGTGCCTCTTCTCGGTGGCATACTCGACGTGGGTTGTGTTGATGGTGATTCCACGGGCCTTTTCCTCGGGTGCGTTGTCGATCTCGTCGAACCTTTTGATGGTGGCGAGGCCGGCCTTTCCGAGCACGTTGGTGATCGCCGCAGTAAGGGTGGTCTTGCCATGGTCGATGTGGCCGATGGTTCCGATGTTAACGTGCGGCTTGTTGCGTTCGAACTTCTGCTTTGCCATTTTCTCTCCTCCTTAAAGGATATTCAAATCGTAGCCTGCTTGATCATATGCCTCTATAGTTCTTGATTATCTCCTCTGAAACGTAGGACGGGACCTGCTCGTACCTTAGAAACTGCATCGTATATGTCGCCCTGCCCTGGGTAAGCGATCTCACTGTGGTAGCATATCCGAACATGTCGCCCATTGGAACCTGCGCCTTGACTATCTCGGCCGCAGCGTGGTTCTCCATGCCTGTAACCCTGCCGCGCCTTGCGCTGATGTCGGACATCACATCGCCGACATACTGGGTGGGGGTGGTGACCTCCACCTTCATTATGGGCTCCAGCAGTATAGGCTTGGACTTCGCGACTGCTTCCTTGAAACAGATGGATGCAGCGATCTTGAAGGCCAACTCTGAAGAGTCTACCACATGGTATGACCCGTCGGTAAGCCTTACTTTCACGTCCACTACAGGATAGCCCGCAACCGGGCCTGCACCTGAGGCTTCCCGCGCGCCGGCCTCGATTGCCGGTATGTACTCCTTGGGGATGGACCCTCCGACTATCGCATTTTCAAAGACGATGCCCGATCCCGCGGCCGCCGGTTCGACCTCGAACACCACGTGCCCGTACTGGCCGCGGCCGCCGGTCTGCCTTACGAAGCGGGTCTCGTTCTCAACATGCTCAGAGATCGTCTCCCTGTAGGCTACCTGGGGCTTTCCGATGTTGGCGCCGACTTTAAACTCCCTAAGGAGCCTGTCGACGATTATCTCAAGGTGAAGCTCCCCCATGCCTGCGATTATCGTCTGCCCGGTATCCTGGTCAGTGCTCATCCTGAAGGTGGGATCCTCCTCGGCGAGCTTAAGAAGCGCGAGGGTGAGCTTGTCCTCATCCGTCTTCGTCTTGGGTTCCACGGTGAGTGATATGACTGGCTCGGGAAAGACCATGCGCTCAAGTATGAGGGCATGCCTCTCGTCGCAAAGAGTGTCCCCAGTGGTGACTTCCTTGGGCCCGACTATGCCGACTATCTCGCCTGCGGATATGCTGTCAAGATCTTCCCTGTGGTTCGCGTGCATCCTGAGTATCCTGGATATCCTCTCGCGCTTGCCCTTGGACGCGTTGTAGTATACCTTGCCCGCCTCGGCCTTTCCTGAATAGACCCTGATATAGGTCAGCTTGCCCACGAACGGGTCGGTCGCTATCTTGAACACCAGCGCGCAGAACTCCTCGTCCTCAGATGCAAGCCTTGTGACCTTCTCATCGTCTCTGGGATCCACGCCCTGAACGGGGGGCATGTCCAGCGGGCTGGGCAGACAGTCGACTATAGCATCGAGCAGGTTCTGCACTCCCTTGTTCTTGAATGAGGAGCCGCAGAGGACCGGAGTCAGCTTGGCTGATATCGTCGCCTTCCTAATGCCGGCAATGAGCATCTCGGGAGTTATCTCCCTGCCCTCGAAGTAACACTCGGTGAGCTCGTCGTCGCATCCGGATACCTGCTCGACCATGAACTCCCTGTGCGACTTGGCTTCCTCGAGCAACTCCGCGGGGATTTCGGCTTCCTCGACGTCGACGCCGAGGTCGTCCCTGTAGATCCTGGCCTTCATATGTATGAGGTCGATTATGCCCTTGAAGCGCTCCTCGCTTCCGATGGGCATCTGAATCGGGACGGGGTTGGCGCCCAGCTTGTCCTTCATGCTCTTGACAGCCGCGTAGAAGTCGGCTCCCATGCGGTCCATCTTGTTGACGAAGGCTATCCTGGGCACGTTGTACCTGTCGGCCTGGCGCCAGACGGTCTCCGACTGGGGCTGCACACCGTCTACCGCACAGAAGATAGCAACAGCGCCATCGAGCACCCTGAGCGACCTTTCGACCTCTACTGTGAAGTCAACATGGCCGGGCGTGTCTATGATATTAATCTGATGATCCCGCCATAGGCAGGTAGTGGCAGCAGACGTTATCGTAATACCGCGCTCCTGCTCCTGTATCATCCAGTCCATCGTCGCGGTGCCGGCATGAACCTCTCCCATCCTGTGGAGCCTGCCGGTATAGAAGAGTATGCGCTCGGTAGTAGTGGTCTTGCCGGCGTCGATGTGTGCCATTATTCCGATGTTCCTAATCCTGCCCAAATCAGACATGACCACCACTCCCTTCATAAAGTGCTGCAGGCATCAATGCGCCATTACCACCTGTAATGGGCAAATGCCCTGTTTGCCTCGGCCATCTTGTGCATGTCCTCGCGCTTCTTAATCGAGGCGCCGACATTGTTCGATGCATCGAGGATCTCGCCTGCGAAGCGCTCCACCATGGTTCGCTCGCTGCGCTTCCTGGAATTGGTTATGATCCACCTGAGTGCCAGTGCCTTGCGGCGCTCCGGCCTTACTTCAAGGGGAACCTGGTAGGTCGCTCCGCCGACCCTGCGGGGTTTGACCTCCAGCAGAGGCATAACGTTCTTCATGGACTTGTCGAGAACCTCCAGAGGGTCGCTTCCGGTCTTCTGCTGGATTATATCGCAGGCGCCGTAGAATATCCCTTCGGCTATGCTCTTCTTGCCGTCCATGACAATCTTGTTGATGAACTCGGACACCAGGACGCTGTTGTACACCGGGTCCGGTGTTACTTCCCTCTTGGATATGCTGCCTTTCCTGGGCATGGGTTTACCTCCCTTTGCGGTCTCGCGTTACTTCGGCCTCTTGGCTCCGTACTTGGATCTTCCCTGGCGCCTGTTGGATACGCCAGCGCTGTCCAGGGTACCGCGGACGATGTGATATCTTACGCCCGGCAGGTCCTTCACGCGCCCGCCCCTTATGAGAACTACCGAGTGCTCCTGCAGGTTGTGCCCTTCTCCGGGTATATAGGCAGTTACCTCTATACCGTTGCTGAGCCTTACCCTCGCGATCTTCCTCAAGGCCGAGTTCGGCTTCTTGGGTGTGGCCGTCCTTACTACTGTGCAAACACCGCGCCTCTGCGGCGAACCCTCTCCGTAGTTGGTCCTGCGCTCTAGCGAGTTATACTGGAAACGAAGAGCCGGTGAGGACGATTTGTACTCGACCTTCTCCCTGCCTTTCTTGACCAGCTGACTGATTGTCGGCATTCGCTGCACCTCCTTTCCAGTACGTCATTTTGCTTCCGATATTAGTATCGCGGCAACCGAGGCCGAAACCTCGATGCCACAGATTTTTCCCAGCTGGGACATGCTTTCGGCTTCCGTAACAGGCACCTTTGCAGCGTTCGCCGCCTCGCGTATCTGCCTAGCTATCGATGTGTCGCCGTCTTTTGCCAGAACGACCTCTGAGACCTCGCCCTTCGACAAGGCTCTCAGTACCTGTTTCTTTCCCACTACCCTCTTTACGGGGTCTGTGAGCTCAGCTTTCAATGAGCACCGCGCCCTTTCTTCCGTAGTCTGAATCACGGGCAGGCACCTAAAAATGTTAACATCGCGCACCCTCGCTGTCAATATTATTCGAGAGATTGGGTGCGCGATTGATTAGGCAGTTGCCTCCTCGGTAGCTGCCGTCTCATCCGGAGGGGCGTCCTGCGGCAAGCCCGGCAATTCCTCAGGCAGCGCCGCCCCGGTCTGCTCCGCTACCATCGCTATGAGGTCCTCCGGGTTGTACATCGTGATGTTCCTGTACTTCCTCATGCCTGTGCCTGCCGGTATAAGCTTCCCTATGATCACGTTCTCCTTAAGGCCAATGAGCCTGTCCGTCTTCCCCTTGATGGCAGCGTCAGTAAGGACGGTCGCCGTCTCCTGGAAGGAAGCTGCCGCAAGGAAGCTGTCCATTGACACTGCAGCTAGCTTGATGCCCGGAAGCCACGGCTGCGCCGGCTTCTTGCCCTCCTCGATGAGCTTCCTGTTGATCTCCTCGAGCTCGAAGCGGTCGACAACGGCCTTCTCCTTGAAGTGGGTGTCACCGGAATCCATGATCTTAAGCTTGCGGGACATCTGCCTTACAATCACCTCTATGTGCTTGTCGTTGATCTCGACGCCCTGCCTTCTGTATACTTCCTGGACCTCTCCGACTATGAACTGGAGGGCTGCTACTATGCCCTCCTGCTGGAAGACGTCCTGGGCGTTTCTATGCAGGGGCTGCTCATAGAGCCTGTCGCTCTTGCCGATCTTCTGCCCCTCCTGGACAAGAAGCTTTGCGCCGGCCGGTACGGTATAGTCGTGCTCCTGGCCGTTGGTGGCGCGGATTATGACCTTCACGACCCCGCCTATCTCCCTTATGCTTACGACACCGGCCTTGTGGGCGTCGGTGCTGGGGATTCTGGCCTCGAAGTCGCGCTCTACGCGAGGCAGGCCGTATGTGATGTCGTCTCCCGCGACGCCTCCGGTGTGGAATGTCCTCATCGTAAGCTGGGTTCCGGGCTCGCCGATCGACTGGGCGGCGATTATTCCTACCGCCTCTCCGATGTCCACTATCTCGCCCTTGGCGACAGGTGTCCCGTCGATGGCGTAGTTGAACTCCTCCGGGTCTTCGGCCCTTCTGACAGGCCTTCCGAGCGCCAGATTCCTTCCGTAGCAGCATGCGCATACTCCGAACTTCGCCTTGCATTGAAGCACGGAGCGGACCTTGAGCCTCTTTATGCCCACGGATTCCATGAACAGCGCAGTCTCCTCGTTGATTACCCTGTTTTTGATCTCTACGGTTTTAAGCTCGCCGGTGACGGGATCCTCATACGTTGCGTTCTCGAAGCCCATTCGACCGATTATCCTGTCCCTCAGAGGCTCGATTATGTTCTTGCCCTCGCTGTCGAACAGCGCGGTGACCTCTATGCCCATGTCCGTACCGCAGTCGAAGGTGCGAACTATCGCATCCTGAGCGACGTCCACGAGCCTTCTTGTGAGGTAGCCGGACTTGGCGGTCCTCAATGCCGTGTCGGCAAGGCCCTTCCTTGTGCCGTGCGTGGAGATGAAGTACTCCAGCACGTTAAGGCCCTCCCTGAAGTTGGCCCTGATAGGCACATTGATGGTGCGGCCGGAGGGGTCTGCGACGAGGCCTCTCATGCCTGCCAGCTGCCCCAGCTGCCCGAGGTTTCCTCTGGCGCCGGAGGTGGCCATCATGTATATCGGGTTGAACCTGTCGAGGTTGGCCTCCATGGCCTTCTGGACCCTCTCCTTGGCGTCCGTCCAGATGTCCTGCTCCTTCTGCTCCTTCTCCGTCTCGGTGAGAAGGCCCCTTCTGAACTGGCGCTC
>CAZJHY010000062.1:0-5736 GCA_964545975.1 uncultured Clostridia bacterium
GCAAGGAAGTCATCAGAAGCATGCCCAGATACGGGAGGAGCTGTGTCATCTGTGACAAACAGATTGATGACGATGAGGTCTTATGGATTAAGCAGCCCAGCAAGAAGTTCGATATCTTCCATGTTGTGTCGCTTGATAGGTATATCGTAGCTGGAAAAGTAAAAGATGCATTCATTGCAAATGGAATCACTGGAGTTGAGTTTCTGCCGGTATATGTGCGTGGCCAAGCGCTACCTTCAAGCGAATACTGCGAGATGAAAGTTAAGAACGCCATGCCAGCTCTTAGAAAAGAAGATAATCCCGTACTGATGGGAGAGAGATTGTTACATCTTGATATTTGTCCAAATTGTGGGCGTAAGGACCTTGGAAGTGGCGTCCTTGATAAAAGGGTTTATCGCATTGAAGACGTGAGCTCTCTTTGCGATTTTAACCACTCGGTTGAGGGATACTTCTATGGAGTGAAGAAACTTGTCCTATCGAAGAAGGCACGGGATTTATGGGTGGCTTACTTGTTTCGAGGAATGAAGATTGAACCCAAAGTAACCATCCTAACTAAAGAAGGAGAAGAGATCCAAAATACATCAAATCAGACCATGACCTCTGGCGGACCCAGTAGCCCTGGGGTGAACCGTAAACCGAGAACCGTCACGATGTCAGTTGCTAGGAATAAGGCATCCAGGCATTTCGAACAGACTGTGGTTGAGAGGATACTTCAAAGCGCGGTTGAATCATACAGGCTGTATGAGAAAGCACCTTCCGGAGCGCCTCTTTTCTCGAGCAGGATTGGAGGGCATCCTGATCTCCCACTGAGTTTGTCTTGGCCAGAATGGAAGGGCAGGAGACTGGACTTCATTGCTCAGATAAACTGCAGCCAGTTGCCTAAAGATGCTCTCAACTTTGGCTTTCCAGCTAGCGGCATGCTGTGGTTCTTCTTTGACCTAACTGAACAGCCTTGGGGAAACGAGCCACAAGATAAGGGTGGCTTCAGAATCTTGTATCAGGAGGCACCTTCGCCGGATGAACTCCATCCAGAAGACAAAGAACAAGAGAGCACCATATCACCAAAGCACCTGGGCTTAACCAGGGAACTGACCTTCAGTCCGGTCATAGAAGATGTATTAGTGGATATGGAGATAAGTGAAGACCTCCGTGGAAGGCACATCGATTTCCTAGATTCCCTGCACAGTGAGGAAGACGATCTGTCTAGGCTATGGGGATATCCGGATGTAGTGAACAGAGATCTTCGGATCGTTTCTAGCATAGTCTCAAAAGGCAATGAGCTGAGCAGTGATTCATATGCGATTGCTGAAGCCGAATCAAAAGAAGAAACTAGGAACTGGGTCATGCTGCTTCAGATAGATTCTGATGAGGATATGGGGCTTATGTTCGGGGACATGGGGAAGATCACATACTATATCGAAAGAGATAAATTGGCCAAACTGGACTTTTCGAACGCTTGGTGCATATTGTCCAGCAATTGACCTTGAACTAAAAATCGGTACAAAGCTGAATCTTGCTATATCAGGAAGGGGTGTAATAGAGAATTGGCTACATGTCCTCAGTAGAACAAGCAAAACAATGTGACCTAAACTCTATTCGACTGAGTGCGGCCAATCCACTCCAGATTTAAACTCACTTATCCTAATGAGATACCGGTTTGATCTATGACGTAGATCCCCTTCACAGGGAGGTGCGTAAATGATGGTAGCATTCTTTGGGATACATGACTACTATATGGACGAACGGCCCCAAGTATTAGCAGAGAAGTATCCAGAAGAGGTTGTATTCCAGGTGGTTGAACTAAGTGATCATATAGAGGAATTCTTGATAAAGGCGATGACTCTGGTCAGTGCAGCTCAGAAATTGAGGAAGGGAGAGCTGCAAGAGACCTGTATCAATTTCTTCATGGATACAGAGATGATTAGCTGGGGAGGCAACAGAATCATCAAGTTATTCTTTGGTTCAAGGAAACCACATATGAAGTATAGGTTGAGAAGAACCACTCTTGATCTTCAAGAAGAGGATGAAGGCATCAGCAATAAGTACTTAGAGATTAGTAGAAAAAATGATTATGATCCGATTCTTGTGAGTATTGATGAATATTTGGCTGAGGAACTCCAAGGAAAAGTGGCAAAGAAGCTATCGAACGCATTGAAGATTAGCATACGCCGCGCAAATGAATACTATCAGTCATTAAGGGGAATGATGATAGCTAGTGTGCTATACCTTAACTCAGTTAACAAGCTGCACTTGGAAATTGAGCATTGTGAAATGGACAAAGCTTCAGTGACTTTGGAAAAATGCGTTTCGATTGCTGCTGAGATAGTTACTCTATTTAATCATCTACATAAGATCAACGCTTACTGGGAATACTGCTCTCTTTGAGGTGCGAAATGGAAATATATGAAAAGATCTGGCTTGGTTGCAATCGAATACTGCATGATTACTTGGTGCAAGGTATTCATTTTGACAACAGGGCAGGCTTCTCTGATGACAGAGAAACAATCTGCATTCCAATTAACACTACTGGTTATAGAAAGATCTCCGATAGACTACGCCTAGCATATGTTCGTGGCCACTCTCTGAAGAGGAGGCGCTTTGCATTATTCAGCGAGCAAGAGAAGGAAAGTAGTAAGTACTTCGCACTAGTACCTAGCATGCTGATTGAAACATTTGTCCAGCCATCACGGTTCCCTGTCCCTGAAGAAGAGGTCAACTACTTCCCTACGCAATTAGCAAAAATCCGAGGTAAATACTGTGTTACATGCCATGAAGTGCTGGAAGTCAAAGGTTATATTGAGATAAAGGAATCCCTGATACAAGGAACGGATCTCGTATCAGCAGGCAATCATGAGCTACTAATTGCCTCTGACGCCTTCATGTCTGTGATTAGTAATCACCATTTCTCCGGGATTGGATTCGAAAGTTACTTCAGTGAGCATTATAGAAGAAAGAGCTTCAAAAAGGGGCTGCTCTCTATCGATTCATTCATGCCAGGGATTACTTATTTGCCAGAAGAGTGGAGAAGACACTGTGGCTGTGGTAGGATAGGAACGCCTGATTACTGGACGTATAAGACGATTAGTTTCTCGAATAGGGGGATTGAGTCTACGAAGGATTTCAACCTAACCCAAGAGAGACTTCATGGAAGAATGGTGGTTGTTAAGAAACCGGTTGTAGATGCATTGATTAAGGAAGGTATTATTGGGATCCAGTACATTCCGGTAGATGTATCATAGGCCATTGTTGGTGAACTCAAAGACTAATAATGTGGTAGTTGTATTGGCTACACTAAACAAACTGGCAAGAAGAGCGGCTAGGATTATCAATAACTCCGAAGGCGTCTTCGAGGCGAAGTACCCGCTGCCGGTAGGGGTGAGTCCATCGTCTACGAGTTCTCCGGTATAGATGGAGACAGTCTGGTGCAGCTGTCACGGAAGAGGCTCGAGCCGTTTGGGCGCAATAGATAGAATATGAGGTTTTTGGAATTGATTGCAGGAGAAGCAACTATAATAGTGTAAATATAAAAAGTACAATTTCTTTATGGCAGGATGTGAAGAAGATGCAGGGTGAAACCGAAGCGATTAATAGCAAGGTTGTATATGTTAACCCTGCAGTTATTGAATGGACTCGCACTAGTTCATGCATCCAACTGGAAAGTGCGTCTAGAAAAACCAAGCTATCGGCAGAGACTATTAGAGATTTCGAAACTGGAAAACAAAGGCCAAGTGTCGACATTCTAAGGTGTCTGGCTAAAGCTTACAGACGTCCACTTTCCGTTTTTTTATTGAAAGAAGTGCCTAAGAACATTACTCAACCAATCGACTATCGGGTGTTAGGGGATATTAGTACTAATGATCCTAAATCTATTGAGAAACTGGCATTCGAAATGAGGGAAGCCCTAAACCAAAGGGACAGCGCCATTGAAATATGGAAAGAATTGAAAATAAAAGGAGAACAATCATTACCGCACTTAAGCTTGGAGATTAATGCTGAGACAGCTGCAGATCTTTTGTCGGCTGCGCTGAGCTTTGAAGCCATTAGGGCGAAACAGGTGAAGTCTAAGGATTTATGGAAGGGGCTTAGAAGGCATATTGAAGAAAGAGGTATTTTGGTAAGGCAAGCCATTGGGATTAGAATTGAAATAATGAGGGGGTACTCTTATCATTTCGATGAGCTGCCAATCATTGGAGTGAATATTAAGGATGCGGATAAAGCAAAGTGCTTTACACTATTGCATGAACTTACTCATTTAGCCTTGAGACAGAACAGCATTTGCGATTTAGGTGAAGACTCGCAGAGTGAAACTGACAGAAGGACCGAAGTTTACTGCAATCTAGTAGCTGGAAGCATTCTTGTTCCGATCGATAAATTACGAGAAGTAATCAGCAAGAGAAAGTATCATAATGATGATTTGAGAAAAGAGTTAGTAATAAAGTCTCTTGCGAGGTTCTTCAAGGCTAGTGACGAAGTCATAGTTCGTAGAATGGTAGCGGCCCACTTGGTAAGTGATGACTTCTACAAAGCATATAGAAAGATGCTTAGTGAGAGGTACGCGAATAGGGTTTGGCCAAACAGTACAGATTATAAGACAAATCCTGTTGAAAAGGCTATCTATGTAAATGGCTTAATCTACGTGGCCAACACTATTCAAGCCTATTCTTTGGGATTAATCTCTGATAGTGAAGTTGTGCAGAAACTTAATATAAGGAACAAACATATACCTCAAATAGCAGAGCTGATTCCATATAGATTAACTAGGGTGGTGGAATTCTAGTGGGTTATAGCGTGGATACAAATGTACTAATTGACGTATATAGAAGATTCTACCCTGGTGATGTTTTTCCATCCCTAAGGAGGAAGTTTGATGAATATGTTAATAATGGTACGTTTGTTTTCACAAAGTCAGTTCTAGATGAGTTAGAACAGGTGCATGATGATTGCCTGTTATGGGCAAGAAGCTTCAACGATGCTTTTATTGAGGAAACGGAATACTGGACAGAGGCAGAGGAGATTGGAGCGAAGAATGAGTTTATTCTCAAAGTCGGCGACTCTAAACAAAATGCTGATCCATATGTAATAGCATTAGCTATGAAGAAAGGCCTTACAGTTTTATCTTCTGAAGCGAAGAATGGCAACAAGTTACATCTCGCTTGTAAGAACTGTAAGGTTCCATCAGTAAATCTTCTTGAATTCATGAGAAATGAAGGTTGGAAGTTTTAGAACGCTATCTGTTGCACAATCTTCCAAATCAATCCCGTCCCCTTGCAACATCATTTCTTGAAGCATCCCGGCAAAGCCGCAGAGTAAGGCCGAGATGCCTCTTTCATGCCCCTTGGGAAGTGCCATAGAAATGCAAATAAGTGCATATATTGCGCAAATCTTCACACTTATTGCGTGAAATGCAAAGTAATTGTACCAATTATTGCATTCAGAACGTAATCGGTATCCCGTTCCGGGTTCAAGTCCCACCTCTCGCACCAAAGAAAACAAAGAGGCCTGGCATGAAAGCCGGGCTTTGTTGCTTGTCATGGGGAGGATTGCTTCAGGCACGTAGTTGGCACGGAACAGCCACGGAAATCAGCTGGAGCTGGGGAAACACAAGGGCTAACAAAGGCACCTAGAGTAAGATGGAAGTCAGATACATGCAGTATAAAGGCACATTCCTACCTAGTTAGCAGGGTAACGAATATACATTGATTGCGGAAAATGTAAACAAGAATTTTCACATTTCTT
>CAZJHY010000063.1:0-5728 GCA_964545975.1 uncultured Clostridia bacterium
GCTCATGAATGCCCTGCTTGCGGATTGGAAACTGAGGTTTATTCCAGAGTCGTCGGATACTTGCGGCCTATAAGCCAATGGAATGCAGGGAAACAGGAGGAGTTCAAAGTCAGGAGCCTCTTCAATACCGGGGACTGCAGATGATCATCGGAGGGTATGAAAGCTGCAGCCTCTGCGATTACCCTGGTAGTATTGCTTCAGTCATCTTCACTCAGGGATGTAACTTCGACTGCCCTTTTTGCCATAACAGGCAACTGATTCCGCTGCAAGCGGCAGTTGAACCCTTCGATATTGATAATGTGATGGACCATCTGCACAGAAGAAAGGGAAAGTTGGATGCTGTCGTTATTAGCGGTGGAGAACCGACAATACATGAGGATCTTGCTGATCTGGCATCGGAAATCAAGAGGCTGGGATTCCTAGTTAAGCTGGATACGAACGGAAGCAGGCCAGATGTCTTGGGAGACTTGATATCAAGAAAGCTGATTGACTTCATTGCTATGGATGTAAAGGCACCTTGGAATAAGTATAAAGCGCTGGCTGGGCTCTATGTAGATATTGAGGTTATTAAAGAAAGCATGACTCGAATAGAAACAAGCAGGCTCCCGCATGTTTTTCGGACAACCTATGTTCCTTGGCTCATGAATATGGAAGATATAAGACTGATTGCAGAGGTTTTACCGCTCGGCTCAATGTATATTACACAAGAGTACAGAGAGCCGCGCGCATCAGTCTTGGAGTCTTTGGGCTAGCTTTACCGCTTCCCTGAAGGAGGTGCCCAAAATCGAACAAAAGACAACAGAGGAGTTGATGGAGGTCTTAAGAAGCCAGTATGCTCAGTATCCCTTAATGCAGCTGCAAGATTTCTACAAGCTCGTTTACCAGAACGAGTTTGGTTATGGGCACTCAATAACTGACTCTACGTCCGCATGGATCTATCTAGTCAAGGAATGGAACGATTATGTGCTCGACCTTGAAAATGAACAGCTTGTTGAGGATATTGGGAACGGCTTCCACAGGATCAATCTTAGGCCAGCAAGAAAGCGCTTGGCGTCCCCTGAAACCATATTCGACTGCTATATCCGAAGCATCAATTTGATGCAGGGCAGCATTGTTAGTTTCGTGGATAAGCTGCTTCTTCTGAAGGTCTTCTTCGAAGAGGCGGCTTTCGGGTACTCCCAAGAACAGCTAAAAGCATTTCTTGACGATTGCTCAGAGAAGGGTTTCCCGATACTGCCACATAGCGAGATATATCGCTATAACTACAAGCCATCTTATAGAGTAGTCAATTCCGAACAACTGGCCAAAATACTAGGAAGTATGAAAGCATGCTGACCTGCAGTGCAGGCTAATTCAGCAGAAGAGCATGATGCGATTGGGTGAAGACAATGATTAATGAAGTAGCAAAACTAGTGGTCTTAAGCGAACAAGATGAGCGTTTCCCCAATGAGAGAGCGGTATTGGATTACTTCATCTACGACCTTCAATGGAAAGGCAGGAAGCTAGGTATAAGAAGATTGAGAATCGAAAGTGATAGTCTTCTTTTCTTCCAGTACCAAGGACTCATCATAGCCAGAGCTGTAGCGAAGCAGGGTAAGGACAAGGAGATTGTAATTGACAGAGAATCGATAGCCATCAGAAGAAGGCGGATTGCAGTATGTGATCTCGGAGTCAGAGTACCTCGATTGGGAGGGCACATGAATAATCCACTCAATAGACCTGCTCCAACTGGAGACCATGACCTTGATGTTGCATGTGTTTGCAATATCAATGAGATGTGCTTCTAGCTTAGTCCATTAAGACAACCGAGAAGTTGCTAATACATGATCAACAGCAAGCTTCTTAGTCATATTAATCGAAAGAACTGAGATCATATTACTACAGCTCATGCTCATGGATCCAAGCAATGGGGGCAGAAAGCAGGAGAACGTCTATGGAGTATATAATACTACATGTAATATTCTTGTCTTACATAAATGGGCAAGTAAAACCAGGAGAGAAACAATGAAATTAAGAAATGAGAAAGGAATTGCACTAGCTACAGTCCTGCTATTCATAATCGTGCTTCTGCTGCTCGGTTTTGCATTAACGATAATGTCGACATATGATCATCAGCAGGCATTAAGATTGGAGAGGCAGGCAAAGGCATATTATATCGCCAGATCCGGAGCGGATGCTCTTGGTTCATACATCATCAATAATCCAGACAACCTGACAGCACAAGAGATGTCAGATTATGTAGATGCGGTAGTTGCTGCTGGTGTATCTGACTCAACAGCAGTAGGTGAAGGCAGCTTCTCTCTAGCAGTAACAAGGGACCTTGATGAGAACACAGTAGAAGTCACATCGACAGGCATAGTCCAGGGAATATCTGCAACAGCTACTTACTCAATTGCCTTTGATGAAGGAACCTCAGGCGGTCCGATATTGGACATGGCGGTGTTCTCTACAAAAGAGAGAGCAGGTAGATACACACTTGACAAAAAAGGAAAACTTGTTCTGTTGCCAGAACCTATTAGTGCGATATCCCTTGATGGTAGTGCCTACATCCAAGGCCCAGTTGGGACGAACTCCTTAGCGAATTCTACCGTGGCATTTGACTGGAGCACAAAGGTTTATGGCGATGTGAACATTGGACCAGGCGGGAACACGAATACGGCAGTTACTGCTCCAAGTGACATGAGCAACTATGTCATCAGTCCAGGCACTAGGAAAGTCCTACCAAAGATTAGGGAGTATCCGCTTCCGGCTTTTCCGAGCTTCCCAGCATTACCTAGTAAGAGCGCATATACTGCTGGTTGGTGGCCTTCCCCACCATATACATTAGCTCTCACAGAGGGTGAGGGATGGTACCCTAGCATTAAGGTATTAAGCACCCTAAGAATTGAGGTAGGCTCAGGAACCAGAAGGCTTCGCATTGATACACTTGAAGTAACAGGTTCCGGCAAGATAGAAATCGTTGGCTCCGGTAAGCTTGAGTTATACGTAACGAATCTGAAGATCGAAAACTCCGGCAGGATCAACGATCTTGGAGATACTTCAAGAGTACACATGTATTATAATGGCTCAACTGATGTTAACCTAGGCGGTGACACCAGGTATTACGGAAGCGTGTATATTAAAGATGCTACTTTGACTATAGGCAATAGTGGAGGTATACAAGGGAACATAATCACTGGAGGCAGCCATGTTCTTATCAATGGAGATGCCTCAGCTAATGTTAAGGCTCTGTATGCACCTAAGGCAGATGTGACTATGGGAGGCAGCGGGAAGATTAAGGGCGCGTTGGTAGCGAATAGTTTCTTCATAGATGGAGGAGCATGGGTGCAGTACGTACCGATTACTCAACCTATACCTGATCTTCCTGAAACTGGTCCGAGTAATCCGAACTTTCAGAAGGGTAGATGGAAGTAGGAAGCACGACTTCTATCATTGACTATGTGATTGGAGAGAAGTTATGAATTGCTCATTAAGCTGCAACATCTATACTTCATTGAGAGAGGATATTATCAATCTTAGGCTTGACGATGGAGTGGTAATAAAGGAGAAGGAGATCGCTGAGAGGTTCAAAGTAAGCACAACTCCAGTTCGCGATGCATTATCTAGATTAAGCTATGAGGGATATATCGATAAGCTTCCTAACCAGGGTTATATAGTAAGAGCATTCACGTTGGCTGATTGTCAGAATCTATTCCAATATCGAAGGGTATTGGAATGCGCAGTGATATCTCTGGTCTGCAGACAAGCAACTGATAATGAGTTAGAAGCCTTGTATGCGGAAACCCTCGAAGAGAAGCCTACGAGGAATGATTCAGAAGGAGCAGCAAATCTAAATACTCAGTTCCACTTAAGAATCGCTCAGCTAACAAGAAACCCTTTCGTTATTAGAACCTTTGAGACTACTATAGACCACATAAGCCGCATCTTATTACATGACAGAGCAGCCTTCGATTTTGAGTTCTTCCGAGTATCTCATATCGATATCATGGATGCTATACGGCAAAGAGATATCGAGAAGGCGCAGATCCTTCTAGAGAAACACATTCTAGATTCCCAAGCACGTGTACTTCTTAAGTAAGGACAGGAGTTAGAACAGCACTCAATAATGAGCGTTGCAAGGTTCGGATTATAAGTGAGCTTGTAACGTCGAGATACGCCTAGAAAGCGTGATACTAAGTGTACCCAAACTTCAAAGAGAAATAGAACAGCAGTCAGACATTCACTACGAAAGGGCTAGCACTTAAGCTAAGTAGGAAACTACCTACCTGGTTATGAGTATGTTCTTGTGACGAAAATCTAGTGGTATCGCTCAATGCATAGAGGAAATCGGTCATTAAGCAGGTAGTAAGTTTGACTAATGAGAAGAAACTATTCATTCTTGATAGGCACTAATTCAGTAACTACCTAGGAACCCTCCTCGTTATATTACCCAAGGGTTATAGCTGCTATGACCGAAGGAGAGGAGGGTGATTGCATGAGAATAGGTGGCTGAAAACAGCATGGTCGCACTAACCAATATACTCCCAGACTAGTTTGCTAAGGTCCCATCAAGCAGCTATATACCCGGGACAAGAGGAAGAAGGGTAATGATATAGAAGTGTAGCAGCATTCATGGTTTGGATGCTGCTACACGTTTCATTATCTAGTTGGTGTCATCAACGGAGTCCATTTCCAGCTATTGATGAAGGATACTAACATACCAAACCAACCTGGTTGGCACCCTTGTTCTATATCAGGCTTCCATCAAGCATGAAGTTCAGAAGCATTGTCCCGATCACCTTGTTCTTCGCCGTGTTATCGAGCGTCCCATCCAAGGTTAAGCTCACTGATGTTCCAAGGGGTATGTTGCTGCATGCTTCCATAAGCGAGGTCTCAAGCTGATCATAGGCCTCCGCTCCTAGCAAAGCCGACAGCGAAAGGGCAGGTGTCGAAATCGAGGTCGAAGCGGATGTCGGGATGAGCGACTGCCATTCAGGGATATCCAGGAATGCCGTGACCCTATAGTTCGAGTCGGTCCCCAAGGCGGCGTCTTCCATGACTACGGAGTAGAACGGGGAGTCGGTTTCTGATAGCGCGTCATGCAGCTGCTGTTCGATGATGTTGGCCAAAGCAGGGTTGGCTGGTTCGACCGCGCCCGACATCTCTATGGTGAGGAGGTCTGGCCAGGAAGGGATGAAACCCTTGATGGTGACAATCACCTTGATTTCATCAACCAGGGCAGGACCGATAAGGCCAGTACTGTCATAGGTATAGAGATCCTCATCACCCGTTACGCTGAAGGTCATGATGCAGCCGGATAGGGATAGGGCCATAGCGAGTACAAGGACCACAAGCGCTGTTCTGACGATTCTCTGTTTCATTGTCTAGCCTCCTAATCGACTTGTTACTTCAATAGGTTTATGAACAGAATGCAAGAACTCTGCTAATGACATTATCAAGGAAAACGTCAATTTCTGATGTACTCATTTAAGAGCCAGCATAATCGAATAATCCTTATTCATTCATGTTATGCTGCCCATTGGCGGCTCATCAGGTGCTATCAGGATCCTGAAGGCAGATGAACGTCGGGGTCAAATGGCGGCATGCATAGGCAACCCCATAGGCATAGGCAAGCGGGATGACTCTGTTCCGAACAATGCATCAAGCGGCCAGCAATGAAGCTGAAACAGCTTCTTAGCAGGCATAAGGGGGTAGGGGGGAGTCTAGACTTTTAATCTTTTGCATAAGA
>CAZJHY010000064.1:0-5673 GCA_964545975.1 uncultured Clostridia bacterium
CCCTGCCAAGGGCGAGGCATTCAGCTGGAGGAAGCACTTCATGAACAACCCCAGGCTGGACTACTCGGCTCGCCGCATATGGAGGATAATGACCCTTCTGAACCCGGACCTCCTGCCCACCCTGGATCCGGCCAATCTCCCCTTCCAGGCGCCTGTGAAGGACAAGGTGACGCTCGCCAAGGTCATGGACATACAGCGCGACCACTACGAGGGCACCGAGTTCGACATGACGCAGGGCTTAGGAGCAGGCCCGTGGGGCAACCCCAGGCGTTTCCTGGGAGCTTACAGGGCTGACGGAAAGACATACACCGCCCAGAGGACGATAGCCGTACAGAGGAGCGAATATGTTACAGTCGTTCAGACCCGCGCAAGCCTGCCCAATGAAATCGGCGGCGTTGTCTGGATGACCCCCCTGCCGGCGGATGCCGGCTGGTTCGTGCCGCTGTACATCGGAGTAACCGAGCTCAATCCGTCGATAACCATAGAGAAGTGCGGAGACCGCTTCGAGTTCAGGCGCGATTCCTACCGTTGGGCAGTCGGCTCGCTGTCGACATACATGAACCTGAAATGGCAGCCGATGTACGCCGACATGTCGAAGATCCGCGACAAGTACGAAGGTGAACTGGTCCGAAACCAGGCAGCCTTCGAGAAGGCGGTCCTTGAGCTCTATAACAAGGACAAGGCAGCCGCAATCAAGTACTTGACCGACTTCTCTTACAAGACAGTCGACACCTTCCGCGAAGCGGTATGGCAGACCCTGGACTATCTAGTCTGGAAGTATGACATGGGCTTCGTGACCGAAAACGGCAGGGTCGTCTCCAAGGGCTATCCTGCGACATGGATCGAGCAGCTGTTCAAGTACAACTTCGGCACCAGCGACATCCGCGGCTGGAGCCAGTACGTGGCACCTGCGAAGTAGTCGCAGCGGTCACCAGGGAGAAGAAACGGCATCCTCTCCGGATGCCGTTTTCTTTTTGTCCTTTTTAAAATACCTTTGGATAAATATTGAATTGATACATATTCAGTATTAGGATTAATAGGGGAAAACATCCATAATTCCTACATATCCAGCATTATCAATGTTTTATTTAACCATCAAATCATATTCAATCCCTTGAAAGGAGGCGCGGGAAAAAGCATCCTCTGTAAACTTCTAAAAAACTATAGGAGGTTGTTTCTATGGTAAGAAGGCTCTTTTCTGCCGCAGTCGTGCTGACCGTATTGCTTGCGCTGTTTACGACGGCGGCCATGGCCTGCACATCGGTAGTGCTGCCGCCAGGCTCCACCGTAGAGGGCTTCTCGTCGGTGACGCACACTTGCGACTCCGGCAGCTCACCCTACGAATTCTTCAAGGTGCCGGCCAAGAACTGGCCCCAGGGCTCCATGGTGGACGTCCTGAACATACCCCAGATGACAAGCGGCAACCAGCTCAAGGTGGTGGCCGGCAACCCCACAGGCAACAAGATACCGCAGGTCCCGCACACCTACGGCTATCTCACCTCCGCGATCTTCGGCTACATGAATGACATGCAGGTAGGCATCGGCGAGACCACCATAGGCGGCCGCCGCCAGCTTTCCAACACCAACGGCTACTTCGACATCACCAACCTCAGCATGCTGGCGATGGAGCGCGGGGCGACCGCGCGCGAGGCGATACTCGTGATGGGCAGCCTCGCCGAGAAGTACGGCTACAGCGACGGCGGCGAGGAGCTCTCCGTTGCCGACCCGTACGAAGCCTGGATATTCGAGATCATAGGCCCAGGCCCCCTGTGGCAGGTCGGCGATGAAGCACCAGGTGCATTCTGGGTAGCCCAGAGGGTCCCGGACGGACATGTGGCAGCTTCCGCGAACATATCCGTAATCGATGTCATCGACTTCAACAATCCTGACTACTTCATGTTCAGCCCCGGCATAAAGGAGTACGCCATCGCCCAGGGTTGGTACAAGGAAGACCCGAAGGTCCCCTTCAGCTGGAGGGAGAACTTCATAGCTTCCCTTTCGATCGAGACCTGCGCAAGGCGCGTATGGCGCGTCATGACGCTTGCTAATCCCGACCTGGTGGGCAAGATCGACGAGAAGGACCTGCCGTTCAGCGTGCCTGTCAAGGAGAAGCTGACGCTGGCCGACATCATGGCGATAAAGGCCGACCATTATGAGGGCACTGAGTATGACCTCACCAAGGGAATTACTGCAGGACCATGGGAGAATCCCAGGCGTTACCGCCCCAGCGGCCTTTCCTACCTAGGCAAGAGCTACGGCTGGCAGCGCGGCATATCGCAGGTCCAGTGCGAATACGTAACCATAACACAGAGCCGCAATTGGCTGCCGGACGAAGTGGGCGGAGTCGTGTGGTACGGCCCTGCCAACCCGGACCTCACCTGCTATGTGCCTCTTTATGCCGGCGTAGACAACGTATCTCCGCTGATGAACGAGAAGGCGGGTTCGCACCAGACGTTCACTAGGGACTCGTTCCGTTGGGCGGTCTCGGCGGTGAACACCTTTGCGGACTATATGTACAACTACGTGTCCAAAGACATAAAGAAGGAAGTCGACAAGACCACCGGCAAGTGGATGAGAGAGCAGCACGCAGTCGATGCGATGGCTTCCGAGCTGTTCACCTGCGAAGGGCCTGAGACCGCAAGGGAGTATCTGACAGACTACTGCAACGAGAACATCGAGAAGGCCACAGATGCCTGGTGGGCTCTTTTAGACGAACTGTTCAGGAAATATGACATGACGAACATATACGACAAGGAGACCGAAAAGAGGCTGCCTATAGTATGGAACGAGAACTTCGTGCGCACCATGGTTAAGGCGGACCCGCCGGGCCAGGCTGGTGAAGTGACCAATAACTGAGCCCGGAACAAGAAAGCTCTAGAGTAAGGAGGACTTATGATGTCGAAAGGTTACAGAGCATTTGCGGTCGCCTTCGCTGTTATGTTTACAGTGGCCCTTACAGCAATAGGCGCCTTGGCATGTACCTCAATAGCGCTGCCTCCGGGCTCGACCGTTGACGGTTCGTCTTTCACGACGCACAACGCCGACTCGGGGCTGTCGCCATACGAACTATATAAGGTCCCTGCCGCGGACTATGCGCCGGGAACCAAGTACGAGCTTCTCACCATCCCGCAGATGGGCGGCGGGCACCAGCTGCACGAAGTGGCATTGAAGCCCACCGGTCAGTTCGTAGACCAGGTCACGCACACCTACGGCTACATAAAGACGCCGATATTCGGATATGTTAACGAGATGGGCGTAGGCATCGGCGAAACTACGATAGGTGCGCGCGGCCAGCTGTCAAACCAGAACGGGTATCTGGACATCACCCATCTTTCCATGTTCGCCATGGAGCGCGGCGCCACCGCCCGCGAAGCCATCAAAGCCATGGGAGACCTAGCTGAGAAGTACGGCTACAGCGACGGGGGCGAAGAGCTTACCGTAATTGACGGCAAGGAAGCATGGATATTCGAGATCTGCGGACCTGGCCCGCTGTGGCAGGTCGGCGACAAGGAGCCGGGCGCCTTCTGGATCGCACAGAGGGTCAAGGACGGCTACGTCGCAGCATCGGCGAACACTCCCGTAATCCGCGAAGTGGATTTCGACAACCACGACGAGTTCATGTACGCACCCGGAATCAAGGAGTTCGCGATAGCCCAGGGCTGGTACGACCCTGCAAAGGGCGAGGCGTTCAGATGGGATCTACATCTAATAGGCAATGCCCGCAAGGCGAGCAGAAGGGTCTGGAGGGTATTCTCGCTCCTGAACCCGGACCTTGCGCCTACGCTGAATGAAGCTGACCTGCCATTCCAGGTGCCCGTTAAGAACAAGGTATCCGCACAGCAGGTCCTGGAAATCCACCGCGACCATTACGACGGAACGGAGTTCGACATGCACCAGGGAATCGGCGCAGGTCCCTGGAAGAACCCACGCCGCTTCTACGGAACAGTCAAAGCAGACGGCAAGAGCTACAGCTTCCAGAGGATAATCTCCGTAAGGAACTGCGAATACCTTACCCTCGTGCAGTGCCGCGAAAACGTCAACAAGGACCTGAAGGGCCTGCTATGGTACTCGCCTGTATGCCCTGACGCCGCTTGGATGCTGCCGATCTACGCAACCGTCAGCGACCTTAACCCCACATACAATACCAAGGCCGGCGACCACTTCGAGTTCACAAGAGATTCGATGCGCTGGGCCATCGGTTCGCTCTCCACATACATCAACATCAAGTACGAGCCCATGTATGCAGACATGTCCGCAATCCGCGACAAGTACGAGGGCGAGTCTTTCAGGAAGCAGGCCGAGTTCGAGAAACAGGCCACAGAACTACTTGTTAAGGACAGGAATGCGGTTATCAACTTCCTTACCGATTACTCCTGGAAGCTTGCGGATACATACCGCAAGGCAATCTGGGATACGGTCGACTTCCTCATCTGGAAGTACGACATGGGCTTCATAACGGAGAACAAGAAAGTCAACGGTAAAGGTTACCCAGCAGACTGGATAGAGAAGATGTTCAAGTACGATACGAACTCCACCGACGTAAGAGGATGGAGCCAGTATGTGGCACCAGCGAAGTAGCAGAACAGCATTCCTATAAGACAAGGCCCGGTGCAAAAAGCCCGGGCCTATACATTTATCTTTATATATTCATTTATCCGCATATGCCTATATATTATATATCTCTGGGTATCTCACCTTTGCCAGATATAGGCCGGAAGCCGGCGCCGGCGGAGGCGCTAGTGTCCTGTCCCTTCCCTCGAGGAGATTAAGGATATATGATGAGGCATTTTCTTTCATGGTTGCGGCCTCTACTATTGCTCCCGTTATGTTCCGCACCATCTTGTACAGGAAACCGTCCGCGCTGGCCGTAATCGATATGTACCGGCAGTCCAGGTGGTCTATCCTGCCATCCTCTACCTCCAGCCCCCAGAGATCCCTCACGGGGCCCGTTTCGGAGGATCCGGCCGATCTGAACGCGCTGAAATCGTGCCTGCCCTTAAGGACTAAGGCCGCCTGCCTCATCCTCTCGACGGGCGGATCGTCCCTCATCACCCAGGCGTAGTCACCCATGACGGCATCCAGGTCGCTTGCGGGCAGTATCAGGTATCTGTAAGTCTTGGAAACGGCATCGAACCTGGAGCTGAAGCCGTCCGGCACTAGCCCCGAAGCTATTGCCCTGATATCCTTAGGCAGCTTCGTGTTCATTGCATATCTCCACCTGTCGGGGGGTATACTGGACGAAGTCCTGAAGTTGACCACCTGGGCGAGGGCATGCACGCCCGCGTCGGTCCTTCCGGAGCCCGTTACTGGGCTTGCCTCGCCGGTCAGCTCAAATATCGCCTTCTCCAGCACTTCCTGTATGGTCAGGAAGCCCACCTGGCGCTGGAAGCCGAAGTAGGAGCTGCCGTCGTATTGGACTTTCAGGTAGATGTTGCTCATGCCAGCACGGCGAGGACTATCGAGAATGCTATTATGGGCAAAGAGAGCAAATCGACGTTTCCGAAAGAAAGCTTGCGCAGCCTGGTCCTGCCCTTGCCTCCCCTGTAGCACCTTGCCTCCATGGCCAGGGCCAAATCGTCCGCCCTCCTGAAGGCTGACACGAACAGTGGGATTAGGACAGGCAGCATCGCCTTGGCCCTTTTAACCAGGTTTCCGCTGCTGAAATCGGCGCCC
>CAZJHY010000065.1:0-5669 GCA_964545975.1 uncultured Clostridia bacterium
AAGATCTGATGTCGACTAGACGTTCAAAGCAGTTCGGAAGACTGCAGGAGAGATTGTATTCGGTTGTAGTCGGAATGTCAACACTAGTTATAGCAGGCGATATCATACACTTCAGATTCATATGTAGTTTCATATGTCGCCATACATTTCGCACCTTCTTCCGGTCTTCTGCAAGCGCTCCACTGAAGGACCTTATTGTATGGTTCCAAAACAAGATTTGATGCAATTGTTTGACCTTTGTTTGACCTTTGGATGATTCGGAAAGCAAAACCGCCAGCGTACTGACGGTTTGAAACCCTATTGGTGCCGAAGGCGGGATTTGAACCCGCACGAGGTTGCCCCCACTAGACCCTGAATCTAGCGCGTCTGCCAATTCCACCACTTCGGCAAGCTGTGCAAGGAGTAATTTAGCACAACTTACCCGTAAAAATCAACAAGAATGCGCCATACACCAAGGTCGCAAGGCATGTTACGGCAAATATATAATAAGCTAAAAGGCAATGATGGAGGTTCATCATAATGGAGAGAAGGCTCAAGGTTGACCCTAATAACAGCATCCTTATAAGCGTCGATATGCAGGACAAAGTGATAGACATAACCTGGGATCATGACATACTGCGCCCCAGGGCAGTGGCATTCACCTCCATATGCAAAGAGATGGGGATGCCGATGATCAAGCTGGAGCATGTACCCGAGAAGATGGGAAGGACCACAGAAACCTTGGCAGCAGTTCTGGATAGTTGCCCCGCTGCCCAGAAAACGTCCTTCTCAGCCTTCAGCAACCCAGATTTTCTGAAGCTTCTGGATGCTTCCGGCAGAAAGCAGTTGATCATGTTCGGAGTTGAGGCACATGTATGCCTCTGCCAATCTGCGCTGGACGCAGCGGCTGCCGGTTATCAAGTGTTCGTGGTCGCAGACGCCAGCTCCTCCACTTCGCCCTACCATCGGGATATCGCCTTCGAGAGGATGCGACATGAAGGTATCATTGTGGCTACCGCCCAGAGCCTAGCTTTTGAGCTTGTCGGCAGGGCCGACACCCCGGAGTTCCGCAGGATACTGCCCCATCTAAAGGGACTTTGACAGCTTATCTCTTCAGATTGGAGGCCGTGTAAATGAAACCAGTCGGTTCAGGCATCAGTCTGGATGTTGAGGAGCTGCTCAAGAATCTTACCCTGGAGGAGAAGGCATCTCTTTGTTCCGGCTTTGACGCTTGGAATACGAAGCCAGTGGAAAGGCTCGGCGTACCCTCCATAAGCGTAGCAGATGGCCCCCATGGATTAAGAAAGCAGATCGATGGCTCAAGCATATCGCTGGGAAGCACCATACCATCCACCTGCTTTCCCACCGCCTCCGCCCTAGCAAGCTCCTGGAACATGGACCTTATAAGTGAGGTCGCCTATGCGATAGGCTGCGAGGCTGCGGCAAACGGAGTCGATATCGTGCTGGGCCCTGGCACGAACATCAAGCGCTCACCGCTCGGCGGAAGGAACTTCGAGTACTATTCGGAGGATCCCTATCTATCGGGGATTACGGCATCATCCTTCATATCGGGCCTACAGGCGGCAGGCATTGGCGCCTCCCTTAAGCATTTCGCCGCCAACAACCAGGAGACAATGCGATTCGTTATTGACGTCATAGTCGATGAGGCCCCCCTCAATGAGATCTACTTGAAGCCCTTCAGCATTGCAGTCCGCAGGTCCAAGCCCTGGACTGTCATGGCCGCCTACAACAGGCTGAACGGCGAATATTGCACCGAGAGCCGCACCCTGCTGACAGATAAGCTGAGGACCGAGTTCGGTTTTAACGGATCGGTGGTCTCGGACTGGGGTGCGGTGGATGACAGAGCCCTGGCGCTTGCTGCAGGCATGGATCTCGAGATGCCGGGCTACAATGGCGACGGAGCATCGGAGATAGTCGAAGCTGTCAGGTCTGGAGTGCTCAGCGAAGCATGCCTGGATGAGGCAGCAGGCAGGATACTTAAGCTCATTGGGCGGTCCATGACGGCAGAGAAGCCGTATGAGGCCCCAGACATGAGCACACATCACCGTCTGGCGGCAAAAGCTGCAGAGCAAGGTGCGGTACTCCTCAAGAACGATTACTCCACTCTCCCCTTGAAGGACGCAACTACGATTGCAGTCATAGGCTCATTTGCCAAGCAGCCCAGGTATCAGGGCGCAGGAAGCTCGATGGTGAACCCTACGCACCTTGACGATGCCCTGGCGGCGATGCAGAGGCGGGCGAATGGAGCCTTTAAGCTGGTCTATTGCCCCGGATATGACTATCGGAACGGGAATGCCACCGAAGCGCAGGTCAAGGAGGCGGCAGGATTGGCTTCCGGAGCCGACGCTGCAGTCGTGTTCGCTGGCCTGCCCGCCATGTGGGAGACCGAAGGACGGGACAGGATCCACCTTTCCCTTCCGGAAGGCCACAACAAGCTTATATGGGCCGTTTCCGAGGCAAACAAGAGGACTGCGGTAGTTCTCATGAACGGAGCGCCGGTGCTTATGCCGTGGCTGGATTCGGTTGGCGCGGTGCTTGAGGCATATCTAGGGGGACAAGCATCGGGAACCGCAATTTCAAATCTGCTCTTCGGTGACGCCGTCCCTTCAGGCAAGCTTGCGGAGACATTCCCGTCGGCTCTTGATGACAATCCCTCCTACGGGAATTTCACCGGCGACGGACACGAAGTCGTATACGCTGAGGGAACTGACATCGGCTATAGGCACTATGACAGGCATGGGAAGGATGTCCTCTTCCCGTTCGGCCACGGGCTAAGCTATACAGGCTTCAACTACAGCAGCATTGAGTTCCGTGGAGAAGACAGTGAAGGGCGTCCCACCTTCAGGTTCCGGCTGGCAAACACGGGATCTTACGACGGAGCGGAAGTAAGCCAGCTTTATATCTCGGGGCCGGAGGAAACAAGCGAATGGGAGCCTGGGAAGCTAGCCGGTTTCATAAGGACCGAGCTTTCGAAGGGTAGCTCTTCCGAAATGGAGGTCAAGGCAGACCCTGAAGCTTTTGCCAGATGGGACGGTCCAAGGCATGGCTGGCATATCCCCGCCGGGACTTACCATGCATCAATCGGCGCTTCCTCCAGGGACATAAGGCTTAAATGCAGCTTCACCATGAGGGATCATTTCGAGCCTGCGCGCGTCGCTTCCGGTGAATCCCCAGCAGTGGCCGACGAAGTCCCTCTTCCCGCTTTTGGAACGAAGCTTGCTCGCATCGACAGGAACACTCCCATAGGTGAGCTTAGGGGCTTCTGGGGAGGTCTGTTCCGGTTTGCGTTGTTTGCCGCCGTGCGGATGAGCACGCGCAAAGCCAAGGACGACCCTACCATGGCAGCTGCGCCCGACCTGCTTCTTCAGATGCCGCTAAGGTCTCTGGCATTCATCACGGGAGGCGCTGTCTCGAAGGGGATCATATCGGCTTTGACCGAGGTGTTCAACGGGCATTCGCTTAGGGGATTCACCAGTCTAGCTAGGCAAATGACAGGTAGAGATAGGAGAGGCCCGACACCCTGAGGCGCCGGGCCGCGAAAACTAGTCAAGTTGCGGAATCTACTCCTCGACGAACAGCACGAGGCTTAGAAACTCAAGGTCTCCCTTGCCTACATTGGCTATGGAATGACCCTGCCCCGGCTTTATCCAGGTGGTGTCGCCCTCGTTGAATTCCCTGACAATGCCGTTGTCGTTGAACTCAGCCTTGCCCTTAAGCACATGGTAGATGTCTATCTCTCCCTTATGGACATGATAGCCCAGGATGCCGCCTTCGGGTATCGTGAGCTTCGCGAACATCCTGCCCTTATTGCCCAGCTCTTCGTTGCCGCACATATGCCAGTAGCTGACAGTGCCCCTGCCGCCGAACATATCCGACTTGTAAGTGGTCTCGTGCTCGTCCTTCTTCCTGATCATTCCCCTACCTCCGCCTGATTAGTTTGCTGCCGGATCTCTCAGGTATGCGCCGAGGCCGTTGTCCATTAGCTCCTGATATCCCGGCACCCCGGTCACCATTATCGTCTGGTCGTAATCGAAGAAATACTCTATCGCCCGAATGACCGACTGCAGCGCGCTGGAGTGCCTTCCGACCCTCTCCTCAAGAGGATGCCCGCTCTCATCGAACGGCACGTAGAGCCTGCCGAGCTTCTGCGCCTTCACATACCATGGGTCGATTCCAGTTAGTACAAGCTTCTCGTTGGTCTTCGAACGGAGCCTGCCCTGCGCTGGGTTCGCCGTCTCCATGAGAAGCGGCCATGTATCAGAGTAATCTCCCCACGACCTATGCGAAAGCCCGTAGAAAGTCGGCGGGGACTTCTCAAGCCTTACTTTGATGTCCTCCAGCTCCAGCTCAAGGACGGCAATCGATGCTAGGTCGATAGATTTCTCATGGGCGACTATCGCGTTTATAACCGGATACTCAGGGCTTGCCTCGTGCAGGTCGACCGATACCAGGGCATTTTCCTTCCTGATTACCTCCATGATGCCGTAAGCGATCTTCTCAGTCAAAGTACCGTCCGGCCTTCCGGGATAGCACCTATTGAGGTTCCTTGTCTCGCTTCCGGAGAGCGTCTGCTGGGAGGGGTTCACATAGATGTCAGGGTCCGGCCACTGGTGTAGAGGATTCGTCGCCCTTGCACCGAACCTGAACGTCCTTACCGCCCCTGATGCAGTCGTGATGTTGAAGCGCTGCGGGGAGCCCTCCTGCGGGTCGTTTGCGGTGAAGCCGCTTGCATCCGCCTGCGGTATGATTATCAACCGGCCCTTCTCTACCACGGCATTTTCTATGAAGAGCACCGCCGTCATCATTCCTGATGGTTCGTTCGGGTGCGTCCCGCCGAGGAAGAGGAATGTGCCGCCCGGTTCTTCGCCCTCTAGGATATAGACCCTCGTGTCACCTGCCGTCCCCTTCAGGCCGTCGAACCAGTCGGACAGCATCCGCACCTCCTTAACCGAAGGGCCGGATACGATGACATCCTCCTTGTACATGGACCTGAAGCTTGCGCCCGTGTTGAAAACCACGAACGCGGCGACGGCAAGTATGATTATCGCCGTCCATCTGTGTTTCTGCATTGCCGTCACCTCCTACTTGAGCATAAGCACCCTTAGTATTAGCGGGATGATTATCATAGCCGCGGAGACCTGCTTCCAGAAGCCCCTCTCCCTGAAGATCTCAGAGATTATGACAGCAAGCAGCCCAAGGCAGATAAGCCAGTATATCCACGACAGCCATGACCATGAAGCCCAAATCATATTCATCGCCTCCTTACAGCAGCCATTTCGCCAGGATGCCCGAGTTGGCTATCACGAGCAGTCCGAAGGCGATGGTTAGCATGGCAGGAGCCACGCAGTGCTTGAGCACCTTGAAGTAGTTCGGCTCCCCCACGACCTGGGCTGCGAAGATGCTGGCAAGCGCCGTCGGGGGAACCAGGTCTCCGAGGGAAACCAGGAGGGTAAGCCCGACGGTGAGGATAATCGAGTTTCCCGACCCGCTAAGGGCCAGGAGGAATGGCACGCCCAGCACTGAAGCTGAGCCGAATGCCGAGACCGCGCCGAAGAGGGGTATCGTCACGGCCATCGCTACATACAGCCATGCCGAAGGCAGCGACAGCGAGTTTACTACAATGAAGCCCCTTACTCCTGTAAGCGTCATGACCTGGATGAACATGCCTA
>CAZJHY010000066.1:0-5526 GCA_964545975.1 uncultured Clostridia bacterium
TGTTGGCGATAGTGCTTGTGCTGGCCAGCGCCGTATTCGTAATAGCGGCGGCGCCGACCGGCCCGGTGGCGGCAGAGCCGAAATACCAGGACATAGTTGAGGCATTCGAGGCTCTTCTTCTTATAAGGCAGGATTACTACAAGGAGGTCTCCACCTCCGAGCTCATAAAAGTCTACCTTCGCGAGGGGAACCTGCAGGCGATGCTTGACTCCCTGCCGGACGCATACAACAACTACCTTCCCCCTGCACGTTATACCGAATTCAGGAAGGGCACCGAGGGCACCTTCGAGGGCATCGGCATACTCTTCGGGCTCAGAGACGGCAAGATGACCATCATAAACCCCATTGAGGGGACGCCTGCCTACAGGGCCGGGCTTCTTCCCGGCGACATAATCGTGATGGTAGACGGTGTAAGCGTAGACGGGCTCACAACTGACGAGGTGTCCAGCAGGATCAAGGGCAAGAAGGGCACCACCGTTGTGATCTCGATAGAGCGCGGAAGCGACGCGAGGAGAATTGACTTCAGCATAGTGCGCGACACCATAACAGACCAGCCCGTAAGGTATTACATGCTGAACGACAAGTCGCAGATAGGCTACATAGAGCTAAGAAGCTTCACTTCGAAGAACGCGGCAAGCCAGATGGAGGCGGCGATAAGGAATCTCCAGTCCAGGGGCATGAAGGCGTTGGTCCTCGACATAAGGTACAACGGCGGCGGCCTCGTGAACATGGCGGTGGACATCGGCGGCCTGTTCGTTGGAAGGGAAGTCATTCTCTACACAAGGGGCAGGGACGGAGTGAAGGAGCCGGTGGTAAGCAACGTCTCGAAGCTCGTGAACGTACCGGTGGTCTGCCTCGTGAACGAATACTCGGCAAGCGCATCCGAGATACTTGCAGGAGCCCTGCAGGATCTGAAGGGCGCGACCATCGTAGGATCAAAGACTTTCGGCAAGGGCCTAGTTCAGACATACTTCCCCATCAGCAACGGCTCTGCGATTGGGCTTACTACGCAGGTGTACCTGACTCCCGCCGGCAAGGAGATAACGCACGACACCCCCATCGTCCCGGATATCATCGTTGATGTAACGGAAGAGCAGCTCGCAGAGCTCAGGACACAGTCGACGAACAAGAAACCGGAGGAGATGACGGCAGAGGACCTCATGAGGCTCGACCCCGCCACTGATCCTCAGCTTAAGGCGGGCATAGAAGAGCTTCTCAGGATCATCGGGCAGAGATAAGGGATGTTGAAAGGCGAATACTCCAAGACAATCCGCATTCTTACGGCCGCGGCGCTCATCATCGCGCTTGCGGCCTTCTCTGGTTGCCTTACGCGCAAATCCACGCCTGATTCCGCGCCCGATGAGATGGGCGGCCAGGCCTCATCGCCAAAACCAGGCAGGACGAGAACAGGCGATGATCCCTTGAAACCTTCACCCTCCAACCCGATTGAACCCGGGCTTCCTGCCACAGGTTCCGGGCAGGATGGCAGCGCTGCCGCGGATGAGCCTGCCAACCACGTCTATCAGGAGACGGAAGATGCCCAGGCTGCGGCCGTGCCTACAGTGTCGGACCCGCCGTCGCGCACGAAGAGGCCCGCTTCGACAGGGGCAAAGGCGAAGCTTGCCATCGTTATTGATGACTTCGGCTACAGAAGCGAGGCAACTTCGAGGATTCTGGCGATAGACGAGCCTATCACCTGCGCGGTGCTTCCAGACGCAAGGACGACCGCCGAAGACGGGCTGGACGCATACAATGCGGGGAAGCTAGTGATACTGCACATGCCCATGGAGGCCATAGATGGCAACAAGTCTGAAGGTGAAGGCTTCATACGGGCGGGCATGGACGAGGAGACTGTCAAGTCGATGCTGGAGGATGCGCTGGAGAAAGTCCCCATGGCGGAGGGTTTGAGCAACCACATGGGATCCAGGGTGTCGCAGGACAGAAGCGTCCTGGCGGCTGTCTTCGAGGAGGTGCGCGAGCGCGGCCTTTTCTACCTCGACTCAAGGACCACTCCTGATACGCTGGGCCCCGAGGTGGCAAGGAAGACCGGCACAGAAGCCTACGTGAACGACTTGTTCATCGACGGTGTGGACGACACCGAGTACGTCAAGGCGAAGCTATGGGAGGCCGCGGACATGGCCATCGAAAACGGGCAGGCCTTAGCGATAGGGCATGTGAAGCTTTCGACCGCCAAGGCTCTCGAGGAAGTTCTCCCGAAGATGCTGGAGTACGGCGTGGAGCTGGTATTCGTGGATGAGCTGAGCCCGATAGTGTAGAATTATATAGGGTTCGAGATCGGAGCCGGCCCCGCTTTTTTTACGGGAGCCGGCTTGATTCTCGTTGAAAGGCGCATCCGGAGGGGATATAATCAGAACAGATGTTCTATAAGAGGTGCACATGGATTTCAAGCTGAAGTCTGAATACACCATGCAGGGCGACCAGGAAAGGGCCGTTGAGCAGCTTTGCTCAGGCCTTGCCGCGGGAGACGGGGCTCAGGTTCTCTTGGGGGTCACGGGAAGCGGCAAGACCTTCACGATGGCGAACATCATCGAGAAGATGAACAGGCCGGCGCTCGTAATCGCCCACAACAAGACGCTCGCCGCCCAGCTCTGCGGGGAGTTCAGGGAGTTCTTCCCGGAGAATGCCGTCCGCTACTTCGTGAGCTACTACGACTACTACCAGCCTGAGGCGTATGTCCCCAGCAAGGACGTCTACATCGAGAAGGAATCCGACATCAACGAGGAGATCGACCGGATGCGCCACGAAGCCACGGCTTCTTTGGTGGAGCGCCGCGACGTCATAATTGTAGCCTCCGTATCCTGCATATACGGACTGGGGATGCCCGAGGAGTACATGCGCCAGACGGTGGTCATAAAAAGGGGCATGGAGCTTGACAGGGACTGGTTTCTAAGGAAGCTCTCCAGCATCCAGTACACAAGAAACGACCTTGTGCTCTCCCGAGGCACCTTCAGGGCGCGCGGCGACGTCGTCGATGTCGTTGACGCCGGCGGCGAGAGGGCAATAAGGATAGAGTTCTTCGGTGATACGGTGGACAGGATAATGGAGGTGGACATGCTCACCGGAGAGGTGCTGAGCCTGAAGGACCAGGCGGCAGTCTACCCCAACTCCCACTACGTCACCAACGAGGAGAATCTTAGAAGGGCGATAGGAGACATCAACCAGGAGCTGGCCATACGCCTTGCCGAGCTTCACTCGGAAGGCAAGGTCCTTGAGGCCCAGCGGCTTCAGCAGAGGACTAGGTTCGACCTGGAGATGATGTCCGAGGTGGGCTACTGCAGCGGGATTGAGAACTACAGCAGGCATCTGTCGAACAGGCAGCCGGGCGAGCCGCCAGAGACGCTTCTGGACTATTTCCCGAGGGACTTCATGACTTTCATAGACGAGTCTCACGTGACAGTGCCGCAGATAAGGGGGATGGAGCACGGAGACAAGTCCAGGAAGAGAAACCTCGTCGACTACGGCTTCAGGCTTCCTTCGGCGTACGACAACAGGCCGTTGAAGTTCGAGGAGTTCCAGAGGGCGATCGGGCAGGTCGTGTTCGTATCGGCAACGCCTGCGGACTACGAGAAGTCCATATCGACAAGGGTGGTCGAGCAGATAATAAGGCCCACAGGCCTGATAGACCCCGAGGTGACCGTGCGCCCCATCAAGGGGCAGGTGGACGACCTCCTGTCCGAGATTAGGGCATCGGTCGCCAGGAAGCAGAGGGTGCTTGTCACCACGCTCACCAAGAAGATGGCGGAGGACCTGACCGAATACCTCACCGAGCTGGACGTGAAGGTGCGCTACATGCACTACGACGTGGACACCCTGGACAGGATCGAGCTTCTAAGGGGCCTAAGGCTAGGCGACTTCGACGTACTGGTGGGGATAAACCTCCTAAGGGAGGGGTTGGACCTGCCCGAAGTGGGCCTGGTCGCGATATTGGACGCTGACAAGGAGGGCTTCCTCAGATCGTCAACAAGCCTCATACAGACCATAGGCAGGGCTGCTAGGAACCTGGGCGGAAGGGTGGTCATGTACGCCGACCGGGTTACCGACTCGATGGCATTCGCCATAGAGGAGACGAACAGGCGCCGCGCCATACAGCAGGCCCACAACGAGAAGTACGGCATAACGCCTGTCTCCATCACGAAGGGCGTAAGGGACATGGTAGGCATGCAGGAGAGGCGCGAGCAGGAGCAGGCGTCGCTTGAGACCTCCGAGGTGAGGCTAAGGGCTGCGGAGGACCCTGAGGAGATAGCGGCGGAGATCAAGAAGCTGACGGAACATATGAGAAAGGCAGCGCAGCTTCTGGAGTTCGAGCAGGCCGCGCAGATGAGAGACAGGATCAAGGAGCTCAGAAGGAGGCTCGAGGAGCTTGGGAGCTGATTCGATAGTAATCAGGGGAGCAAGGCAGCACAACCTGAAGAACATAGACGTGGTCATACCAAGGGGCAAGATGGTGGTCATCACCGGGCTTTCTGGCTCCGGTAAAAGCTCGCTTGCCTTCGACACGATATACGCCGAGGGGCAGAGGCGCTACGTCGAGTCCCTCTCCGCCTATGCAAGGCAGTTCCTGGGCCAGATGGAGAAGCCGGACGTAGACAGCATAGACGGGCTGTCCCCCGCCATATCCATCGACCAGAAGACGACCAGCAGGAACCCGAGGTCGACTGTCGGCACAGTCACCGAGGTCTACGACTACCTGAGGCTCCTGTACGCGCGCATCGGCATACCCCACTGCCCCCAGTGCGGACGCGTCATAAGCCAGATGACAGTGCAGAACATGGTGGACCAGACTCTGGCGCTTCCCGAGGGGACTAGGATCCTCGTACTTGCGCCGGTCATCAGGGGCAAGAAGGGCGAGCACAGGAAGGTGCTCGAGGACGCTAGGCGCGCCGGTTTCCAGAGGGTTAGGGTAAACGGCGAGGTAAGGGAGCTCAACGAGGACATCATCCTGGAGCGGTACAGAATCCACTCCATCGAGATAGTGGTCGACAGGCTCATCGTCAGGGAGGGCATCCAGAGGAGGCTCACGGATTCGGCGGAGACGGCGGTGAAGGAAAGCGACGGGCTTCTCACCATCTCGGTAGAGGGAGGAGAGGACCTGGTCTTCTCCGAGAAGATGGCATGCCCGGACTGCGGCATCTCATTCGGGAAGATCGCCCCCAGGATGTTCTCATTCAACAGCCCGTTCGGGGCCTGCCCGGAGTGCACCGGCCTTGGCGTAAGGCACGAGTTCGACCCCGACCTAGTCTTCGACTGGGACAAGAGCATAAGAGCCGGCGCTGTACGCACGTTCCAGCGCCAGGGCACGATAGCATCATATTACCAGGAGAGGCTCATGCTCGTATCCGATACCAAGGGCATAGACCCGGACAAGCCGCTGAGGGAGCTTCCAAAGGAGCACCTCGACATGCTGATGTACGGTACCGGCGAGGAGCTCTTCCGCTTCTCCTACATAGACAGCTACGGCGAGAAGCACTTCTGGAGGACGAAGTTCGAGGGCGTCATGAACAACCT
>CAZJHY010000067.1:0-5139 GCA_964545975.1 uncultured Clostridia bacterium
GACCCACTGATTAAGAGTTCTATTCCCCTTGCTTTTCTGTACTCGATAATTCTTGCCAATTCTCTCTGTAGTGCAGTTATGTCCTTTGAATGACTTGTCCGTTTCTTCCTATTCGCTCCCGTTTTCGTTAATTCTCGATAAAAAGTGTAGAAAAAGTGTAGACGCTCAGCAATCTTCATAGCAGGTGTTATGCATTAATTGACCTCAAGTGTTGTTTAAGAGGCTTAACCTGGAGAACAATATCCTTTTAGTCTAATAACCGAACATCAACCTAATGTTTCTATGTCTAGCTAAAGTATTAGGCATTTCAGCTAACTTTCGTAGTCGGCTTCCAAATATCAGCCCGACAAATAATGTAAGAGACTCATTTCATTTGCTTAGGGGCTCACTTTAACACTTATATGCCTTATGTCACATTAGTCATAAAGATAGTCACCGAAGTTATCACTAGGAAGCTTAAAACAACCATGGAATGCTGTTTCCGCAACATTTGTTCGGGATGACAATTCTAACGAAACCAACTCAGAACAATTTTCAAAAGCCCGTTCTTTAATCTCTTCTACGCAACTCGGTATAGACAGCTTCGTCATCTGTTTGTAACCTGCAAAGACGTCTTTTTCGATCACTTTCACAAATGCTCCAGAGATTCTTTCTGGAATTGATAGCTCACCAGAAGTGTCCTTGGGCAGTCTGCATTTCGTAATTCTCCCCGACTTAGGTTCGAAATCAAAAGCCTTCTCCAAGTCTTGAACATCTTCAAATCGCCCCACGTAAATCGCCCCTTCACTAATAGTTAGTCTTGTTTTCTATCATGCCAAATCCAGAATCTAGAACTTTTGCGAAATTGGCAATGTTACTTTTTAAAAACTTTGCGATTGGATATTGCATAACCACTGCTTGCCTCTCTTTATCTAGTCTCTCATAGTGGATTTTAGCCGCAGGCATATCGTCAAGTAAGAGATACGCCCCTACCAATACCTCTTCATCTTGACTTATAGATTCGATAATTCGTAGTAGATCCGCAATTTCCTCGTCGTTTAGCTCTCTGTCACGCTTTATCACCTGTAGCTTATTAAGTAGTCGAACTTCAAAGGGGATATTTGAATCGGGTGATACCTCAAATAGCCAGCAAGAAAGATCCTTTATCGCAATCATCAAGTCATTAGATGGTCTATTATCATAGGCAGTAATCAATCTGAGGAGCAGCGTATTTGCCGTAGAGAAATCCATGCTTTCCTTTATCGAGAACACAACATCTTGGAAGTTAATATTGGAAATCTTATGGAATTGGGATTCTTCAATAAGCAAGTACTTGGATACTTTATATTCGACACCATTACTGTTAGTAATTCTGAAAATTGCTGTCCTAAAGTCAAGAATGCTGTATTGTTCATCACCTAATGGATTGGCAGCTGTAAGAATAAGTAAATTCGAAATTCTAAACAAGGCTATGTACTTCTTTTCTCTTTCTTTAAAGCAGATTGGCTTCTTATCCGTAAATGCTGTTACAAGCATGCTAAGATTGTGCCATGATTCATCATCCATGGAATCTAGATCTAGTTCTTCTCTTACTTCTAGGGCATCCAACGTACTTTGAACTACATTGAAATATGACAGTCTCGCTCTTAGCTTTTCCACATTGAAACCTTTCATATTCGCGGGTCTGATGCCGATTTCTATATCTTTTTCACCAACTTTTATTCTTCCTGCATCAATGATTCCAAGCATGAACTCAATATCTCTGATTTGACTCCGTAAAGTGCCTTTAAGCGAAAAACTAAACTCAGTGTTAACATCACCCACTAGTAGAACGATGCTATCACCAATTTCCACTTTTACTCCTTTTTTAGAAATCACTGTGCAGTATTCATTGTAATAGACTCTGTCTTTAATAGAGATTGGTGTGTTTATAACCGCCTTAATTTTGCCATCAATTTCTGATGCCTCAATTGGTATCGAAGTGAAATCTCCTTCCATCTTAAAAAATAGAACATCACTATTCAGTGCAGCTTTTAGCGGATTTATACTCTCAGTATCACTCGCAACGAAGCTCCCAGTAATGCTAAAGGTGGAGCCCTTTCTAATCATCTCCTCAAATTTCGGTACATCACAGTCAATAAAACTAACTTGCTTAAGACAATCTTGATGGAAGATTCTTAGAATTGTTTCGAAACGATTGATATCTGATGGAACTTCAATTAGCTCAATGCTCTTGGTTTTTTGCTTGTGTGCCTCTTTCAGTAGCCTTTTAATCACAACTGGATGTAACTTTGAAAAATAGATTTTTGTGCTTCCCTTTTCGTTTACATACACAACAAATATGATAACTCCACCATCGTACAAGTAATTAACCAAGTCGGATTTCTCAACGGTAAAGCTAATACTTCTTTTCGAGAGTTTCTTGCAACTTCTTCCTTTAACTTGAACAGCAACCCTCTTTACGGATTCCTTACTATAGTTTTCGTGCTCATGTATATAGATGTGCCCATCCCAAGATAGTTCCTTATCCCCAAGTTTGATTTTGGGTGAAAGCTTATTGCTCTTTCCGATATAGGTTATTAGTCCTGAAACAGAGAGTTCTTCAACAAGCATGTTCGTTACCTCAACACCATTTGGAATTCTCTATCTGCACTGAACAGAAAGATCACTGGGCGGTCCTTGGGCGTGCTTATACCGCCTTGCCTTTGACCTCCCCAGGCATCGTGGATCTCTTTCCTCTTATAGCTAGCTCCAATGATGAATTCGGTCATACTGGCTACCTCCAAAGGCATTTGATCTACGTCAGGTGCGTCACTATTTAGGCGTTTTCATAAAAGTCCTATACGAGGGAAATTAAAGGGAAGTTTCGGAAATTGCCTTAGATCTGACGTAAGTGACGACGACTGTTCCGTTCGGTCAGTTCAGTCTAAGCTAGTAGTACCGTATTCCATATTTGTCCCTCAATGTAGCCAATTCGTGCTTGATCTCCTCATAACCAGGCCAACGTCTCTCATATTCATAGAATTCTTCGTCATGTTTGGTCCCTTTTAAACATATGTGAATGTATTCATGCCACGCTACTAATCTAAGTGCATTTTTTGATACTTGAGACGAACCAAGAAGAGAGTTAATTCTGATGCCCCTCTCTATAGGTTTATCGGTGCTAGCTGAACCCCATAATCGCCTAATTGGAGCTTTACTCCAGCGATAAGTAAAATCAGTAACAATATTCAGTTCGTTATTGAATTCTCTAGCAAAATCGATAACCTCCAAAAAGACATCATCCAAAATCTTCTTGTCTGGTTGCTCTATCATTAGTCCTTCAACTGGATTATCTAGAATACCAGATAGCCCCTTAGGATGCCCATCAACACTTTGCGGGTCTGCAATCGCTTTGAGTTCATCTTCTACCCTATCCTTATACTTCTCAAGGCTTCCATATATGCTTCTAGCTAAACCGGAAGAGGCAAATCTCCTCTTTATTAGGCTATTCCTATCTTCCTCATTTAGTCCTTCATTGAAGATGCTTCTTGCCACATCTTCGGGATTAACTCTTTTCCTTTCTCGGAACTCGAAGTACTCAAAAAGACCAGAATCTAACAAGCACTCAATCATCATTTTTACCCTAAACTCAGCTGGTTTTGGGTAATCACAGTCCCCGAAATACTGCTCATATATATCGGCAAAGTCATATGATGATAATCTAATACTCGACATCCGTGAGAGGTCTCTAGTCATAACAAACCAGCACTCTTTTTCGTGTTCATTTACCGGGATGATCTTATCTCCATCGAATAGCCTAAGGACATACCATCCATGAGGCATGGCTACCATTTCGTAATTTCTGATGTCGTTAGGTTTTTGTACACTCGATAGAAAATCAAATGCGTCTTTCATTTCCTGATGGCCAATTCCTTGCATCTCTAAGATATTCTCCATGAAGGCTTCAAGAACTTCCTTATTTGGAGTCTCTTCTTTAAGGATCTCAAACTTCTCGTTTATATTGGAGATATCTACAGGATTGGGGTCATAGATATCCTCCCTAATAAGTTTGAACGGGGATTCCAACTCGGTAAAGTCAGCCCAGTGGTCTTCGAAAGAGACGAGGTTTGCATACTCGGTTCCTCCCATTTTAGGCCCACGTAGTGCTCTGCCTACCATTTGTTGAAGCAATACTCTGCTAGCTGTAGGTCGGGCAAGAAAGACAGTCTGTACCCCAGGTATATCAACGCCTTCTGTCAACTTCTCTACATTTATCAGGACATTCAAACCGCTTTCAGGCGAAGCGAACTCCTCTATTAAGCTCTCATCACTATAAGCTGTGAGCGTGTCAAACCCATAGTCAACCCTTCTGATTGCGATATACTTGGCGTTAATTCCGCGTCTCTGGAACATGGCGGAGAGCAAGGCGGCATGCTCAATATCCACTGCATATATCAATGTCTTTCCATACTCTCCTACATGCGCAATATATTGATTGATAATGATCTCATTTCTTTCCATCCAATTACCCATTCTGCTTAAGGCGTCTGGATGAAGATTTTTAAACTTATCTAAGTACCTCTCTTCCTTCGGTGTCATCGCAAGAAATGCCTGTGCATCTTTCTCTGTCTTAGCGGTGATCTTTCTTGGCCTTGAAAGTACACCTATCTCAACCAACTGAGTGAACTCTGTCTCGTGGATGTAGTTATTGTCATAAAGCTCCTGGAGAAAGCGGTTCTCTCTTTCGTTCATCCTGATTGGAGTGGCAGTTAATCCGAGAAGCATATTTCTCTTTGAGGATTTAATCGGCAGTATGATTTCTTTGTATGTGTTTGCAACAGAATGGTGTGCCTCGTCGATCACAACGAAAATATCCGGATCTTCCAATATCCTCATTACCCTTTTCTTATTGCGTGACAGACTTCCAATTGAACAGAGTATAATGTCGTCCTCTCGGGATATCTCATTGACGAAGCCAAACTTCCCGCTGACAATTCTCATGCGTATCCTGGGGTCTTCACGCTCTTGTGTGTTGGCTAGATAAGCTTGCCTTTTAAGTGAATGCCATGCTTGAATTAGTAACTGATTCCTATGGGCAATCCATAACACTCTCTTACCTTTACCTACAACATTTTTCATTAACCAATGTGCGGCAGTGAAGGTTTTTCCTGATCCAGT
>CAZJHY010000068.1:0-4718 GCA_964545975.1 uncultured Clostridia bacterium
CATAGGATTTCAATGCTTCTTAGCTTTACGATTATCTGCTCCGGCGTGTAGTTCTGTTTTCCCATTTCCTGCTACCTCCCCACTAGATTTTAACCTGCTTTCCTTAAGGTCTTATTGGTTTTTTCTAGGGGGTCACATCAAAATCACACATAATCAAAATGCGAATATCATTTACATCTTCTTGAACAACCTGCCGCTTCCTTCCAATACTAGTGCTTATTGTTTTATCCAATCGGGTTTGCTTCAGCCATTAAATTGAATTCTGCTGGAAAGATACGGCGACTGATATCTGCTATCTGTCCCTTACTATTTGAATCATATAGGAGACTAGATGCTCTACCTCCAAAGGCACTTGATCTACGTCAGGTGCGTCACTCTTTAACCATTTTCATAAAAGTCCTATACGAGAAGAATTCATAAAGAAGTTTCGGAAATTGCTCAAACTCTGACGTAGGTGACGACGGCTATACTGCCAGGGTCATTAATCTGGGACTACTAGGTATCGCCACGTCTGCTTGACCGTTTGCTTGACCACTAGATTCAGTAATCCTGCTGGCTTGCATAGGAGATATTCAATTATTAATTTTGCAATATCAATAGGAGCTGCTGTTATAACTTCCGTTTTGCTAGATCAGATGCGATTTCTCCTAGGATCCCTATCTCATCATTACCCCATAGTTGAAGCATAGGATTAATACTCCATGCTTCACATATTCTAACTACGTCCTGCTCGTTAGGTGCCCAGGCCTCATCTAATTTGCTATACCCAATTTCCTTTTCAATGCGGCTTATACGACCCTTATCTCTCATCCTTTCGCCCGTTTCGCCCAAGTACGCAAAGGACCTCTTTATATTTCCAGCGCTTGCTTTCATCCATTGGTGATATTCGATGATCCTATTTGTGCTAAAGGCATGTGATTCACCGAACTCAAGGCTTAGGGTCCTTATCAAGTCTTCCACATCGTAATAGCAAAGGGCAAATGCTTGAAATGATGCTATGATAGTCCACCTATTTACACTAGGCAGTATGAAAGCGTAATCAACTACTGGATTATCAAATACCTTCTCAATTCCAGATTGACATCTGACATTCTTGGCATCCTCTTTCAAGAGCATGCGCATCAGTATATCGCTATCAGCATCCTTTACGGCCAACCAGCTGGATTTATAGGGTAGTGCGATATCCTTTAATTCGATTGATTTGCTATACGAATCGGTAGTAGATATCGTAATCGCATACTCTAGCGCTTCCTTTACTACAGTTGGATTACTCATATCACAAGCAATCGGCTGAAGGAAGATATAATCATTGTTCTGCTTCTTCGAGGGCCAAAATGTTATCGAATTTCCTGATAATTCTACATGCACATACTTCTTACCACGTTCCGCATTAGCCTCGCCTCTTACCTCGTAAAAAATCTCAACAGGGCTTTCAGTGTCCCAATATGCTGCCTTGACATAAGGCAACCTTTCCGTACTGTGCTTGGCTGCTTTGAAGAAGGCACTAATGAGTTCTTCGTCGGTGAAGTTGGGTTCTATTCGTATTATTGGTAGGGTTGGTAGTATCTCATTATCTTTCGTTTGTTTTAACGTAACGATGATGCTTTGACCATCTGCCGTATTGTAGTAGATAGCGAATTTCCCTTCCATTTCGATCTCCTATCTGGCAATACCAATAATCTGACTATCCCTTGGAGTTTTTGCTTGTCCTCAGGTTTGGTACCGGTTTTTCGGGTGAAGGTCAGCTCGGTTTCAATGCCTAAAATGAGATATGCTATGGTATCTTTATCGTAATCTCGTTTACTTTCCTGTTAGTATCGACAGCAGACTTCTATAACAAGTGTTTTTCCTGCTTGGATTAATCACCGTTGCATCTGTATTTAAAGTCAGTAGTTTGTCGATTAGTGCGTTGACCCCATGTTTTAACTTATAGTTCATCTCTTCCTTGTAGAGAGGGACTACGCCGTAAATATTGATTAGTGTCCCATCTTTCGCAGTGAATAAGCCGAGCTCGTCGGCAGGTGGGAGCAAGATCACGCCATTCAATTTGGTGCTCCTATTGTAAGGACGAGTGCCTTCCGTATTGGGCACTGTATGCCCGGGACCTAGCCAAGTGCTGTACTTTTGGGGGAATCTAGCCAAAGTCTTCAGCAGCTTTATTGGCCAGTAGTTGACGTCCTTATTGAAATCGTCATCATTGACCGGCCAATCTACAGGCAGGTACATCATCAGTTCTGCTCTTTCATACTTGTTTCTTTCTTCTTCAACATCATCAGGAATAACCATAAGAAAGTCACTCATGCCAGTTGTATAAACGACAATCGGATTAGCATTCTCTGGATCGCACATGAAGTGAACATCTATATGTAATTCGCCTGGAAGTGACAAGAGTTCATGAAAAACGCTTGTTTCCCTGCCAGGGAAGCATTTGTCGAAGTGGTCTTCTATCTCTTCCATATACGTTGATAAATAGAATATGCTGCTATCCTCTTTCTTGATAGCGGACTCATCATAGGAGAATACGCTAGTCCCATCATTTGTCTTGCCCAAGCTCTTCCCTTTAAACTCATCCATTACGCGTTAACCCCCCAACATAAGTTAGCTTTGCCAAGTGCATTAGGCTTAATTTAGGAGCGAGGCTTGTACGAACAATTCTGTTGTAGTCGCAATTTTCACATTACGACTCCGATTTTACTTTACCTTCCAAATATGAATGACCTTACACAGAAATCTATAAGATACAATTGCAGAATAAGCAGGGTTTGAACAAACACTAATCACCTTCTTGAATAGCCTGCCGTTTCCTTCCATTTCTTTATGGGTTTAGTTTTTCCCAGGCCTCCTCGAATTCCTTTTCACCGATGCTCCACTCTCTTTGCGTGCAGATATTGTCCTTTAGCTTGATACTCACCTTAAGTGATGAATCGAAATAGTAACCCTCATATTCGAAATCGGTTAGCTTGGCTGGTTTCAGGTATTCTTCAAGAGCCCTTGCCGCCTCCAGATCCTCTGGGGAATCACCTCCGCCTATCGCGCTGCCCGTCGCGCCATAGTAAGCCGTAAGGACGTGCTCCTTTCCGCTCGGATCTGTAGCAATAATGACGTAATCGAATGCCGCTTCAAGGTCTGCGGTTGTGCTTATGGGTTTCCCGAACGCTGTGAGAAGCTTCCCATACAACAGGGGAAAGCTCGCTTCCGAGAATTCGTAGTAACTTAAAAGCCTTGATGTACCATAAGCCAATTTCCAATCGTCTGCTTTCTTGAAGGTGTACTTCCCTATATACTCCTCTTCTGGAGTCAGCAATTTCGCAAGATCCATCGTTAACGTACGATCCATGTTTCCGTCGCTGCCTTCATTGATTTCTTCCAGAATGTACTCTGGCCGCTGATCATCCATATATAACCCTCCCATATATGCTGATGCTGGAACTGCGGATGCCCTAAAGTCGGTGACGAACAAGGATGAGCTTGTGTAAATTTCCAGCACAAGAGAGGCTAACATAATCATCCTTATTACTTTCAGTTGCCCCCTTGCAAGGGTACCGAACCGTGAGGCTAGGGGAAATCTATAAAACTCCTTACGTGCTACGAAGGAGTGGATAAGTAGCATTACATAGGATATCGTTACCGCTGTTCCTTCTAACACTATTGCTGTGAAGCTAAGCATTTAATCACCTCGGGAAGCAATATTACTGTGATTACTCGTTATCAATTGACTAAAAAGATTCTTGACACTATCAACATCGAAGGCTGTACCTGTTTTCAGGTTGAAGATTAGGAGTTCAGCATGTACTATTCAGCAAGGTTCTTAAACCAAGGGCTATGTAGCGATTCTCACAAGGCGAAAGCCCAAACTGATGTACACGCTCGCTGGCGAGTGGACGGGGCGATTCGCCGATCGGCAGTGCTCAGGGGCACTGCTACAGCTACCACCGCGTACGATGCGTTTAGAACCGCTGCTCGGTCCGTTTGGATCCGCTTGAGCCCTTTCATCCCAGCAAGCATACCAATCGTTACACCATTCCCATACATTTCCGTGCATATCATAAAGCCCCCATGAATTGGGCTTCTTAAGGCCTACTGTTTGGGTTCTGTTGTTAGAATTGCCTTTATACCATGCGTACTGATCTATAGAGCTGTAGTTAGGATCGTCCCCCCAGGGGAACCTTGTCGTGCTCCCAGCTCGGCAAGCATACTCCCATTCAGCCTCCGTAGGAAGCCTAAAGGTCCCTAGCCCAAGTGTGTTGATCTTCTGTAGGAACTCCTGACAGTCATACCAGCTTACTTGCTCGACAGGGTTGTCCTCATTGCCTCCGAAATAGGATGGCGTAGTTCCCATAACAGCTGCCCACTGCGCTTGAGTCACTTCGTATATCCCCATATAGAAGGACTTACTTATCGTTACTTCGTGCTGTGGTCCTTCATCTGAGAAACGGTCAGTCTCATCGTCGGGAGATCCCATCAAAAATTTCCCGGCTGGTATGAGACTCATGCTCAGTTGCACTCCTCCGCCAATTGGTATTGCTATTTCTGGAAGCATTAACGAACCAGTTTCAAGCGATTGCGATGGTACTGCCAAAAAGCCTAGAAATAATACTGAAGCGATTATCATGCATAATGCCCTTCTCATAGCTCCCCCTTATTGACCAGCTCCCAGTATTGGGTCCTTATCTCATAAACTGAGTTGAGCTTGCCCCTAGATATCGCACCTTTTGTAT
>CAZJHY010000069.1:0-3055 GCA_964545975.1 uncultured Clostridia bacterium
TATAGCAAACTAACGACAGGGGAGTGTTTCTTTTTGGATGAGATCAAATCCATAGGCATACTGATGGGCCAGGTCATGCGCGCCTTCCAGAACAGGATGACGCAGCTGATGGTCGATTTGGACCTTCACCCGGGCCAGGCGCCCATACTCATGTACCTCATAGAAAACGACGGCCCCACGCAGAAACAACTTGGCGACAGCCTCAAGCTCAAACCCGCCACCATAACGATCATGCTCCACAGGATGGAGAAGGCCGGCATGGTGGAAAGGCGCCCGGACCTGACCGACCAGAGGCTCTCCCGCGTCTTCATAACCGAGCTCGGGAAGCTCTCCTACGCCCAGGCCAAGAACACGATCAAGCAGGTCCAGCAGGAAGCGTACAAGGGCTTCAGCCAGGAGGAGCTCATGCTCATGCGAAGGCTCCTCATGCACATCCTAGCAAACGTGGAGGATGCCACAAAAGAAAACGGGAAAACCGTTAGACACTGAAACAATCGCCGCATCGACTAAAGGACCGTGCAAGGCAAGAAGGAGCGATACACAAGAATGCTTAGAATTCTGAAGTATTTGAAGCCGCATTGGCTGAAGATTCTAATAATCGTCGGGCTTCTGTTCGTGCAGGCCGCAAGCGACCTGTCGCTTCCCGACTACATGGCAAGGATCATAAACGTAGGCATACAGCAGGAGGGCATAGAAGACGCCGTGCCTGTGATCATTAGGCAGGCTTCGTTGGACAAGGTGACCCTCTTCATGTCGGATGAGGACAAGGCCAGCGTCCTTTCGGCCTATGAGCTCATAAGTCAAGCAGGGCTTGACACTTCAACTTATGAACAGAAGCTAAAGAAGTACCCGGCCCTGGCGACAGATGCGCTCTATGAGCTGAAGGCCATAGAGCTCGAGGAGAAGGACAGGCTTAACGGCAGCCTCGGAAAGCCCATGCTAGTGATAGCGGCAATAGACAAGCTGGGCCTTGCAGGCGTCGCCGGCGACAACCCCATGGTCGCGGCCATCCCTCCGGGCGCCGACCCCTACGCCCTCATAGCCATGATGCCCTCCGCGTTCAGGGCGAACATGATTGCGCAGATGGAGGAGAAGTTCGCTTCCATGCCGCCCAGCATCGTGACCCAGTCCGCCCCGCTCTACATAAAAGGCGAGTACGAGGCGATAGGAATCGACGTGGCGAAGGCGCAGACGAACTACATCCTAAGAGCCGGCCTCGACATGCTCATGATAGCCATGGTATCGATGCTGGCGGCGATAGTCGTAGGGCTTCTAGGCTCGCAGGTAGCTGCCTCCATGTCCATGACGTTAAGGTCCGACGTGTTCGGCAAGGTCGTCGCCTTCTCCAGCGTCGAGATGGAAAAGTTCTCCACCGCGTCGCTTATAACCCGCACGACGAACGACATACAGCAGATCCAGATGATGACTCTCATGCTCTTCAGGATAATCATCTACGCCCCGATACTAGGCGTTGGCGGAGTACTCAAGGTCCTTCGCACGGACACCGGCATGAGCTGGATAATCGCCGCGGCGGTGGCTGTCATCTCAGTCTTCGTGCTCATCCTCTTCATCTTCGCCATGCCGAAGTTCAAGAAGGCGCAGAAGCTCGTAGACAAGCTGAACCTCGTCACCCGAGAGGCCCTCACCGGCCTTCCTGTTATAAGGGCGTTTAGCAAGCAGAGGCATGAGGAGGGGCGCTTCGACAGTGTAAACCGCGACCTGACGGCCACGAACCTCTTCGTCAACAGGATCATGGGCATGATGTTCCCCGTGATGATGCTGCTTATGAACGGGGTCGTCATACTCATAGTCTGGATCGGCGCGCACGGCATAGACGAGGGCACGCTTCAAGTAGGCGACATGATGGCATTCATCCAGTACACAATACAAATTATAATGTCGTTTCTCATGATAACCGCGGTATCCATCATGATACCCAGGGCCTCAGTCTCCCTGCAGAGGGTAAGCGAGGTCCTCAAGACCGACTTCTCCATAAAAGACCCCAAGCATCCCGTCAAGATGGACGGCAGGGTCAGAGGAAAAGTCGAGTTCAGGGACGTCTGCTTCAAGTACCCCGACGCCGAGGAATGCATGCTGAGCAAGGTGAACTTCGTCGCCGAGCCGGGTAAGGTCACAGCAGTAGTCGGCGGCACCGGAAGCGGCAAGAGCACGCTGATAAACCTCATACCGCGCTTCTTCGACGCGACTGAAGGCCAGGTCCTGATCGACGGCGTCGACATTAAGAACATGAGCCAGCACGACTTGAGGGAGCGCATCGGCTACGTCCCGCAGAAAGGGGTGCTGTTCTCAGGCACGATAGAAAGCAACCTAAGGTACGGGTGCGACAACGCGACCGAAGATGAGCTAAAGGACGCCGCCGAGACCGCCCAGGCGCTGGATTTCATACTCGAGAAGGCAGAGGGCTTCTCCTCGGAGATAGCCCAAGGAGGAACGAACGTCTCGGGCGGCCAGAAGCAGAGGCTCTCCATCGCAAGGGCGCTTGTGAAGAAGCCCGAGATCTACATATTCGACGATACCTTCTCGGCGCTGGACTTCAAGACCGACGCCATGCTAAGAAGGGCGCTTGCCAAAAAGACCGATGGGGCCACTATGCTAATCGTCGCCCAGCGCATCGGCACCATCATGCACGCCGACAAGATCATCGTGCTCGACGAGGGCGAGGTAGTCGGCATCGGGCGCCACGAGGACCTACTAAAAGACTGCGAAGTATACAGGCAGATTGCGACATCGCAGCTTTCCGCGGAGGAGTTGGCAAGATGAGCGAGCAGAGAAACGAGAACCAGCAGCAGTTCAGGCCGGGTCCCGGCGGCGGAAGGGGTCCTATGGGCGGCGGCCCCATGGGCGGAGGCCACATGGGAGGCATGGCGGGCGGCAAGGCGAAGGACTTCAAGGGCACCTGGAGGAAGATCTTCGGCCTTATCAAGCCATACAGGGCGCTAATAATCATCGTGCTGCTTTTCGCCGTTGCGAGCGCGACGTTTTCGATAGTCGGCCCCAAGATACTGGGCAGGGCGACCACGAAGCTCTTCGAGGG
>CAZJHY010000069.1:3155-4495 GCA_964545975.1 uncultured Clostridia bacterium
CTCTCCAGGGTGACAAACGACGTAGACACCGTGAGCCAGACGCTAAACCAGAGCATGTCGCAGATAGTGACGTCCGTTACGACGCTAATCGGCGTGCTCGTAATGATGCTCACCATAAGCTTCACCATGACGGCGGCCTCCATCATCATAATGCCGCTTTCAGCTGTGTTCATGATGACCATCATCAAGCAGTCCCAGAAGTACTTCAAGAAGCAGCAGGAGTATCTGGGCCACCTAAACGGCAATGTGGAGGAGGTCTACGGCGGCCACAGGATAATGAAGGCCTTCAACGCCGAGGAGAAGACGGTAAAGGGCTTCAACACGATTAACAAGGAGCTCTATGGCTCGGCCTGGATGTCGCAGTTCCTGTCGGGGATGATGTTCCCCGTCATAAGCTTCATAGGAAACCTAGGCTACGTCCTGATTGCTATAATCGGCGGCTGGCTAGCCGTGAAGAAGGCGATACAGGTAGGGGACATCCTCGCCTTCATCCAGTACGTGCGCTCGTTCACCCAGCCCGTCGCGCAGGTAGCCCAGACGGCGAACATCCTGCAGTCGACGGCGGCTGCGGCGGAGCGCGTATTCGAGTTCCTTGAGGGCTCGGAAGAGGTTAAAGACGAGGAGCAGCCTGCCTCGGTAGACAGCATCAGCGGCGACGTGGAGTTCTCTGACGTGCACTTCGGCTACGACCCCGGCAAGACAATAATAAACGACTTCAGCGCGAAGGTCAGGAAGGGCGAGAGGATCGCCATAGTAGGTCCGACCGGGGCGGGGAAGACCACCATAGTGAAGCTTCTGATGCGCTTCTACGACGTGCAGGGGGGAAGCATACTCTTGGATGGCACCGACATAAGGAGGTTCAGGAGGGACGAGCTCAGGCGCGCATTCGGCATGGTGCTCCAGGACACGTGGCTGTTCAACGGCACGATAATGGACAACATCAGGTACGGCCGACAGGAGGCCACCGACGAAGAGGTGAAGGAGGCGGCGAAGGCGGCCCACGTGCACAGGTTCGTGAAGACGCTTCCGGAGGGGTACAACATGGTGCTCAACGAGGAGGCCAGCAACGTCAGCCAGGGCGAGAAGCAGCTTCTCACCATAGCAAGGGCTATACTGGCGGACCCGAAGATCCTCATCCTCGATGAGGCTACAAGCTCGGTCGACACCCGCACCGAGGTCCTCATACAGAAGGCGATGGAGAACCTCATGAAGGGGCGCACCAGCTTCATAATCGCCCACAGGCTCTCGACCATAAAGGACGCGGACCTGATACTAGTCATGAACAACGGGGACATCGTGGAGCAGGGAAGGCACGAGGAGCTCCTGAAGAAGGGCGGCTT
>CAZJHY010000070.1:0-4476 GCA_964545975.1 uncultured Clostridia bacterium
GGCAGCGCTCAAGATCTCCTCTTGCGATGAGCTCCTTGATCAGAAGACCGGCCATTATTGTTTTCCCGGCTCCTGGGTCATCAGCCAACAGGAAGCGGAGAGGCTGTCTGGGGAGCATCTCGCCATAAACCGCAGTTATTTGATGAGGCAGAGGTTCGACATTGGAGGTATGCACCGCAAGGTGAGGGTCGAAGAGGTATGCAAGGCTTATCCTGTATGCTTCTGCTGCAAGCTTGAAGTCATAACCGTTTGCGCCGAAGCTCCAAGGCCTACCAGCGAGATTCACACTTAAGCGTGATTCATCTTCCCTCGACAGCAGTGCCTGGCCAACATTGCCAGATGCATCCTTGTAGATGAGCTCGAGATTATTGGTTCCATACCATAACACTGTCATACAGATTACTGGATTGTTGGGAAGAATGCCGCTGATAACCGAATCCTTCTGGATGTCCTCCAGCCGGAGCATCTGATGCACCCCTATCATGCAAATATCTAGTACTATAAGGATTTGATATAGGGATGCCTATGTCCTGCCTACTATTGGGATGTATGATTAATATTGTGAAGCTCAGACACATTTAGTATGAAACAGGAGGGGCTATGGATATCCCAGCCAGGCTAAAAAACACCCGAACATCAAGGGGCCTTACAATGGTCCAGCTAGGCTCCTTGATAGGGTGTTCAAAGCAGTACATATATGCCTTGGAGAGTGGAGATGTTAGGTTGTCATATGAGATGGCAGTAAAGATTGCTACAGCGCTGGGGACCACACCTGATGAGCTTTTCCTGAAGGGCTCATAGAACGAACGCCCCTAAGAAGATGATGAACATTCTTATCATTGTATGCGTAGGTGAACTTCACGAACTTGGGGAATCCCGGATATTTGTTATCAGCGTTGGTAAGCCTGAAGTCAGTGAACTCAAAGATGCTATATGTGAAGTAATTATGCCTTCCTCCGTAGTAGAAACCCGTGACCATCACTTCCGATACCCCATCCATATTAAGGTCGACGAAATCCTCGATACCGGCATACGTGGCGTTGTACGATATCTTTCTGTACTCTCCCACACCAGCCTTCAGGAATATCTCGACAGCGTCTCCCTCGAGCCCCAATCCGTTACCCCTGCTAATATAGAACACAATGAAGTCCTTGAGCCCGTTGTTATCGAGGTCAGCCCGGTAGACCGCTCTGGCGAAGGGGAAGAACTTGGTCTTCAATGAGGTCCTCCCATCTCTGATAATCAGGTCCACACCATCTATTCCATCATTGAGCTTGACGTAGACCTGCCCATCCTGGGAAGTATACTGAGGGTGCTTATAATCAACCAAGAGCTCCGCCTTTATATGCTCAGGAGCCCCGTTTTTGAAAGAGTACGGCGGATGGTTCCTATCATATGCAAGGGTAACTCCAAAGAGAAGTATCGTCATCATGATAGCCAGCCTTCCCAGGGCCCTCATAATAATCCCCTTCCCCTTTACCCATCTACATTGTTGAATTGCTATACTAGAGCACCATTGATTGGCTTCTAGGCATGGTCTGTGATGCCTGGCTTGGTTTCCCTAACCATCGAATAGAAGGTGGCATGGGCAAGGCCTAGCTTCTTCCTCGCTGCGACTGCGGTGATGTTGCCAGCCCTCCAATCCGCCACCACACTAGAGAAGTTCGCTGGGGGCTTGATCCTAGGCCTTCCAAGGTGCTTACCGCGTCTCCTTGCAGCCTCGATGCCCTCCTTCTGCCTTTCCTTGATGGATTCCCTCTCGAGCTCTGAGAGGGCAGCAAATACCTGAAGGATGAACCGCCCCTGTGGGGTCTCAGTATCGATGTTCTCCTTGAGGGAGACCAAACCCACCTTCTTACCCCTCAGCTCGTCTACTATACGTAACAAATCCCGAGTGGACCTCGCCAGCCTCGAGATAGACTCCACATACAGGATATCCCCCTCTCGGATATACCCGAGCATCTTCTGAAGCTCGGGACGGTTGGTATCTTTCCCGCTTGCCTTGTCTCTGAAGAGGACGTCGGTGATCGGTGCGATGCTGTCTTCCTGTCTATCCAGGTTCTGCCCCTCGGTCGAGACCCTTATGTAACCTACCTTAGCCATAGCTATACCCCCTTCCATCTAGATATATATCGACGATATTGATACACGCTTCTATAGAAATCTCAACCGTTACCCTGCCCCGAAAAACCCAACCGCCTGGCCGGTGACTTCTCCTCACTGAGTTCTGAGTGAGAGAGTCCGTAGGGAAGAATAAGATTTCGGGGGTGAGGGTATATGTTTCCATATGCAGCTTGTTGATGAGATGAATGAGATGCTTTTGATTGAGTACTAGAGATGAGATGTGAGGGAGTAAGCTTCAAGACGAGACTGTCATTAGGATCTGAGACCTGAATACTCGGAGGCACCTTACCCCTTCAAGGCTACCCCTAGGCACTTCGGGGTATCCTGGATATATCAATTAGCTTCCTGCCCTGTAGGTAATGCTGGCGCCCCCTTAGAATTGCTTTGGAACCGGGTATCCCCCTATATATGGACCTCAAGCACGCTACTTGCTTCGATATCTGGTCGCAGGAGCCTCGGAACCCGTCGGCGCAACTCCTTTTATTTTTCGAGCATCATACATTTTTATTTTACCGCGGCTTTGTGGCGAGCTCAACGCCCATTTGGGAGCAATCAGGTAACATCTTTGGCATCGGCTCTGAACCCTGTACGGCTCTGCGGTAGCCATGGGTGAGGTTGCTGTAGCTCCTGTGACCGGCGGTGCCCATGGTCTGCATATCTCCTAGGACCCTGCCTCCTAACCCTCTCAGAAAGCCTCCAGAATATTCTGGGTGCTTCAACCCATACTTCCCTATCAAGAATACCGCCAGAACCCTGTGGAGCCCCCTTAGAAATCTTCGTACCCCAGTTCGTAGGATATCCTCACGGGTGGTTGAACCTCCTTCCAGTTCCATGACTGCCTTCTGCTTTCTAGTGCAGCCTTCTCCCGGTGATTACAGGAGCTATAAACGAAGAAGGAAGGGTTCACGCTCACGACATAGGACTTCTTGCCGAACTCTACCTTATCCGGGCCGCCTCTTCTCTCCTGCATCATGGTAAGGGCGTGCCTGGCAAGAACCCACTGCCTACGGATATCTCTGCACCAAGCCAGAGCAGCTTCACCCGTAAGGGCTTGGTTATGGCTGGGTGCACTAGGAAGCAGCATAGGCTCCATGAGGCGGATATACTTGCTCAGTAGGCCCACAAGCTGGCTAAATATTTCCGGGTCATACTCCTCATCCAACCTCTGCGCTATGACCTCCATCGCCTTCAGGGCCTTGGCTTGAAGCGTGATATCCATCTCCCAGCCGGCATCCGCTACCCTCTTCACGGCTTTGTATACCCTCTCGAAGGCGCATATAGCCGCTATAGGTCTATGGTCCACCCCGTAGGCGAGTACCAGATCATCTCTCCAAGGCCACCTGTGTCCCTTCCTCATGCAAACCCTCCCTGAACCCTTCCGATACTCACAGATGCCTTCATCAGCCATACCACCCTCAGGCATCTGTGAGCCCTCTACTGGTCCCACCTGGGCCTCATGTGTGCCGAGCCCCTCTTGAGCAACGGCCTACGGCCTCTGCTCTGCGATGACCCCGGCTCCCATGAGCCCCACCGAAACCCTGCTTTCACTCTCTTTCCCTCATACTAGCTTCTCTTTGTATCCCTCTAGCTCGCTTCTCTATCCCTTATGCCCAGCTATCTTTCACTTTCTTTCACTCTTCTGCCCTGATCCAGCTTCCGCCTTGTCTCGGCATATTATATATATCTTTCTTTTATCCCCGCGTGCTTTTCTCTCTCTCTTCTTCTTCTTTAGCTTTAACTTGAACATCTTAATCCTTACTACTGGAATTACTAACAACCGGCTCCGGGTTCTCCTCCTCGGGCACCCCGGACATGCCCATTAGATTTAGTGTTTGTAGGTCTGGGCGACCTCTTTATTATCCTCTCCGTATTGATATATAGCTTCAACTACGGAAATGTCGTCTTTTTTATACTTCTTCCTCCACATCGAATCCGCTACCGCCCTATGCGCAGATGCCGACGTGTGGCAGTAGATATCCATCGTTATCGCTGTACTCGAATGCCCTAATCTTTCCGACACCAACTTGACTTCCGTCCCCGCCTCAATCAGAAGGCTCGCATTGGTATGCCGCATGTCGTGGAACCTTATGCGCCTGACCCCCGATGCCTTGACCAGCTTTGCGTACTCCCTTTGACCTAAGTTGTTCATGAGTAAGGGGCTCCCATCGATGCTAGTGAACACGAAGTCATGATCCTCGTAGCTGTCCGCGACGCTTCGTATGATAACCTGTTCACTCCTCCACCTTATCAGTCGCTCCACAAGTTCCTCTGATATGGGGAGTCGGCGCTCCCTGCCGTTCTTCGGTGTACCTATGCTCCAACTCGGGCCCGCCTTTACGAGCTGCCCACGGA
>CAZJHY010000071.1:0-4379 GCA_964545975.1 uncultured Clostridia bacterium
CAGCTGCTCTACCGTTGAGCTACGTCGGCGAGGCATTTGTTATATTACCATCAGTTCAATGCGTGAGTCAATAATCAATTATCTCAGGCATTCCTTGAGAATTCCCACATGGCTAGCGCGGCAGCGACTGAGGCGTTAAGAGACTCTACGCCTGCGCTCATCGGTATAGAGAGCACGACATCCGATACGGCTTTCACCGCATCCGATATCCCCTGGGATTCGGCTCCGACTACCAGGCAGACTGCAGCATCGGTGGTAAAGCCCGTAAGCTGCCCCCCTGAGCTGTCAAGGGCGGCTACCGTAAAGCCGCACTCCTTCATCCCCTCAAGAGAGCCCGCCAGGTTCGCCACTTGCAGTACCGGTATGCGGAAGATCGAGCCCATGCTTGCCCTCGCCACCTTGGGAGAACTCCCCTTTGCCGAGCTTCCTCCAAGGATGACGGAACCGAAACCAAGAGCTGCCGCAGTCCTTATGATGGTGCCGACATTGCCCGGGTCTTGGACGCCATCGAGTGCAATTGCCGGCTTCTCGGGGTCAATCTCGGTTGCAGGGTGCCATTCCGCAATGGCTGCCATCCCCTGAGGATGCTCCACATCGCACATATAGTCCAGGATGTCCTCGGATACTTCGATGATAGTCCCGCCAGATGCGGATACAGCCGACCTTATCCTATGATATCCGGGCCAGCCGGTGCCCTTGGGTGTGACGAACAGCTCCCTGAAGCATGCACCTGACAAGGCGCAGTCTTCAATGAGCCTCGGCCCCTCAAGGGTGACCAAGCCCGCCTCAGGCTTGGTGATGAGCCCCCTGTAGCCTCTTATCCTGTCGTTGGTCCTGGAAGTTATCATGCCTTCTCCGTAAAGAAAGCGGCCCGTCAGGACCGCTTGCCGTATGCCTGCTTAAAACCCTACTTGCCGGCCAGTGCAAGCTTCGCCTTGGAGGCAAGCTCAGCGAATGCCGAGGCATCGCTTATGGCAATGTCGGCCAGGACCTTGCGATTCACTTCGATCCCCGTGGCCTTGAGGCCTGCGATGAACCTGCTGTAGGAGAGACCGTTGATCCTTGATGCAGCGTTAATCCTGGCTATCCATAGCCTCCTGAAGTCGCGCTTGCGGTTGTGCCTGTCGCGGTAGGCATATGTCATAGAATGGAGCATCGCCTCGTGGGCGCGCCTCCATATCTTGCTCTTAGCCCCTGTGAAGCCCTTCACGTACTTGAAGGTCTTATTGTGCCTTCTCTTGGAAATGAAACCGCCCTTTACCCTTGCCATCTAATGTCACTCCCTCGTAATAATCTCTTTGCCTCTACTTAGGAGTAGGGCAACATGCGGTGGATGTTCGCGGCGGCTCCGCTCGCAGCTATCTCGGTGCCCCTCTTGATGCGCCTGGACTTGGGGCTTTTATGCTCCAGCTTGTGCCTCTTTCCGGTCTTCTGGAACTTGACCTTCCCGCTTCCGGTGATGGACAGCCTCTTTGAGGCGCCCTTGTGGGTCTTCATCTTAGGCATCTTTCTGTCCTCCTGACGATAGATATCTGAATTCTGATCAGCTCTGCTTCGGGGCAAGTATCGTGAACATGTTTCGGCCCTCGATGACCGGAGGCCTCTCTACAACCGCCACTTCGCTGAGCAGGTTGGTGAGCTTCAGTAGATGGGCTTGCCCAAGCTCCGGGTGGGCAATCTCGCGCCCCCTGAACCTTATCGTGGCCTTCACCTTGTCACCGTCTTTAAGCCAGCTTTCGGCTGCCTTGAGCCAGACGTTGAAGTCATGCTCGCCGATCTTAACGCTCATCCTTATCTCCTTCAGGTCGACCACATGCTGCTTCTTCCTGGCTTCGCGCTCCTTTTTCGCCTGCTCGTACTTGAACTTGCCGTAGTCCATGAACTTGCAGACGGGAGGCTTCGCTGCCGAAGCTACTTCAACCAGGTCGAGGTTCCTGTCGGCCGCTGCCTTGATGGCATCGCGGATGGACATTATGCCGAGCTGTTCCCCCTCCTCAGTAACAACGCGCACTTCTTTGGCGCGTATCTCGTCGTTTATGTAGAGTTCCTTGCCGATGGCTTTTCACCCCCGAAAAATAAATTGAGGCCGGGCGTACGCATCCGCCCGGCCTTAAGCCTCATTTCGTGACCGGACTGGCGTTAAGCCGTACGGTGAGAAGCGGATGCTTCTGCTTGCTAAGTACTTATGTATATTAGCATGCGACTACTGAAGTGTCAAACGACCTATCTCCTTATAGTCGTCTCCGCCCTGAGGGCATCGATGAAGGCTTCAAGTTCCATCGCCCCTAGGTCTCCGCGCTTCCTGCAGCGCACCGATACGCTTTGCGCCTCCTGCTCCTTCGCCCCCATCACCAACATGTAGGGCACCTTCTCCATCTGGGCTGATCTTATCTTATAGCCGATCTTCTCCCCGCTTCTGTCCACCTCGGGCCTGAAGCCGGCCGCCTTCAGCTTAGCCGCAACTTCGTCGGCGTATCCCGCCTGGGCGTCCGAAATCGGCAGCAGCTTGACCTGGATGGGAGCGATCCATGCCGGCAGCGCGCCTGCATACTTCTCTATGAGTATGGCAAGCGTCCTCTCATAGCAGCCTATCGAGGTCCTGTGAATCACATACGGCCTCTTCCTCTGTCCGTCGCTGTCGACGTAGCTCATGTCGAACCTGTCGGGCTGCACGAAATCTATCTGCACGGTGATGAGGGTGTCCTCCTTGCCGTACACATTCCTGATCTGGATGTCGAGCTTCGGTCCGTAGAATGCCGCCTCGCCGTCCGCTTCATAGTAGTCCAGCTTAAGCTCGTCAAGTATCTGCTTCATCCTCGCTTGGCTGTTCTCCCAGGCTTCGGGGTTGTCGATGTACTTCCCCCTGTTGTTTGGATCCCACTTGGAGAACCTGTAGATGAGCTCATCCTCAAGGCCTACTGCCCTCATCATGTAATGAACGAGGTCGACTACGCCCTTGAACTCGTCGGCAAGCTGGTCAGGACGAACTACGAGATGCCCTTCGGAGATCGTGAACTGCCTTACCCTTATAAGCCCGTGCATCTCGCCGGAGGACTCGTTTCTGAAAAGGGTGGACGTCTCGGAGTAGCGTATGGGCATCTCCCTGTAGCTTCTCAGCGCGCTGTTGAATATGATGAACTGGAACGGACAGGTCATGGGCCTTAACGCATAAACTTCCTCGCCCTTGTCCTCATCGCCCATCACGAACATCCCGTCCTTGTAGTGCGACCAGTGGCCCGACATCTTATAGAGGTCGCTCTTGGCCATGAAGGGGGTCTTTGTCGCCACATAGCCCCTCCTCTCCTCCTCGTCCTCAACGAAGCGCTGAAGTATCTGGATTACCTTCGCACCCTTGGGCATGAGGAGGGGAAGCCCCTGACCCACGAGCTCGCTGGTCGTGAAATAGCCCAGCTCCCTTCCTATCTTGTTGTGGTCGCGCTTCTTAGCCTCCTCGACTGCGGCGAGGTACTCGTCCAGCTCCTTCTTACCGAGGAAAGCCGTTCCGTAAATGCGCGACAGCATGGGGCGCTTCTCGTCGCCCCTCCAGTAGGCCCCTGCGACCTGGGTAAGCTTGAAAGCCGGTATCTTACCTGTGGAAGGAAGGTGCGGTCCGCGGCAGAGGTCCATGAAGTCTCCCTGCCTGTAGAATGATGCGACGTCCCCTTCCAGATCCTCTGCTAGCTCAACCTTGAACTGCTCTCCAAGCCCCCTTAGCATCTCGGTTGCCTCGGCCTTTCCCATGACGCTTCCTACTATGGGGAGGTCCTCCGCGATGATCTTCCTCATCTCAGCCTCAATATGCTCAAGGTCGTCCGGGGTGAAGGGGACCTCCTTTAGAAAGTCGTAGTAGAAGCCGTTTGAGATCGAGGGTCCTATTCCCAGCTTCACTTCAGGGAACAGCCTCTTCACCGCGTGCGCCAGCACATGAGAAGTGCTGTGCCTCAGGATCTCCAGCTCGTTCTCGCCGTGCCCGTGTCCTGCTTTTCCTGCCATCCTGGCCACCTCCTGAATAAAAAATCCGTCCCGAAAATCGGGACGGATGTAATCCGCGGTTCCACCCGGGTTGGCAAGGCTCTCCGCCGTGCCCTCTCGTTGCGGCCATTAACGGTGCCCTCCGCGCCCCTTGTCTCGGGACATGCTCCGGGGTGGTCTTACTCCGCTCATACCCGCCTGGCTTGCAGCCTATGGCCCTGGCGTCTCTTAGGTCCTTGCGGTATATTTCCCCTTCATCGCAGTATTCATAGATTAATAGAATGCTATTCCCATCCCACTCCTTTGTCAAGCGCCAGGAAATTTTGAAGGCAGGCTTCAGCAGCCTGCCCTAAAACTGGTGGGACGCAGTGGGGTCGAACCACTGACCTCAACGATGTCAACGTTGC
>CAZJHY010000072.1:0-4262 GCA_964545975.1 uncultured Clostridia bacterium
GTGCATATATGAGATTCAATACACCTTCAAAACCAAGGCGAAAGCTCACAATGGACGAGGAATTTGATCGATACTATCCACTATACATAAAGGCACTAGCCAAGGAAAAGGATGGAGACACAGGAGGAGCCTTGCGGGGATACATCTACATCCTTCAGGAGTATTTGCCTGCAGGTATGAGCTATTACGTAAGGCCTGCAATACTTTTAGAACGAAAGGGTGATTATGTTCTAGCTATCGAGAGATGCAATCAAGCTATTAAAGTTGCCAACTCTAGGTTGCCTGTCAACTTTGATAAAGAGGAGCTGACACATAGGGTCGATAGATTAAAGGAGAAGCTAACAAAGACTAGCGAAAGCCCTGGCAAAAAACTAATGATTACTGTCTCTCTTGGGTGCTGAACCGTAATAATGGACTTCTAGTTTTTTATGGTTCTTTCTGGCATCAGCTCGATTTAAGGATGCTACATGTTTAGTCAAGCTCAGCTCAACTTATAGAGTGTGTAATATAGTAGAGCTTATCGTTCATTTTGAAGGGCGTTAGATTGATCAAGGTAATTGTCTATACCATGGCCAGCCTAAACCACAGGTTGTATGAAAAGGTAGAGCTTTGTGAACATAGATAGGTATTAGGCCATTTGGACAAATACCTCCGCGCGTGCCAGCTAATCGTGAGTTGTATAAGAAGGTTTACCTTTCTGAATACGTCTTCATTATGTACAAAAAGGTTGACTCCTTAATATATGTATGTATCAATATCGACATCAACCTTTTAAGACGCAGGAGGCAAGATGGCGAAGATTGCATACATCCGAGTATCCAGCGAAGGCCAGAACCTTGATAGACAAGAGGACATGTTCATTTCCAATGCCGATAAGGTGTTCAGAGAGAAGCTAAGCGGAAAAGATAAAGACAGGCCTGAACTGATGCGTATGCTTGAATATGTCAGGGATGGGGATGTAATTATTGTAGAGTCCTTATCCAGACTGGGCCGCTCTATGAGAGATCTTCTAAGCATAGTTGACGATCTTAGGGCAAAGAAGGTAGGGCTCATCTCCTTAAAGGAGAGCATAGATACAGAGACGCCCCAGGGACGGTTCATGACGCAGGTCTTCGCTGCTTTATCTGAGCTTGAAAGAGAAGCAATCCGGGAGAGACAGAAAGAAGGCATAGAAGCTGCCAAGAAGAGAGGTAAGCACCTAGGAAGGCCGAGGAAAGGGAAACCAGCCGACTGGGATGCAGTATATAGCGAATGGAAGTCTGGTCGGCTTACTGCCGTTCAGGCAAGAAGGAAGATGGGGCTTCCCCACGCTACCTTCTACCAAATGGTTAAGCTAAATGAAAAGAATACTAATGATGGGGACAATCAATAAATCTACCTGGCATATTATATGAAACACTTCATATCAATAACAGCTGCATCTGCAGGATCAATAAATCATATTGACGTATGCATTAACAAGGCGTAACTTAATATATGAACATTTGTTCAAGTATTCAATTAATATGCGCAAGGTAAGGCGAGGTAAAAAGATGGCAAGACACATACTACCAGTTGAACGATGCAATTGTGAAGTGATTCACGAAGAGATCGTAAATGGGGTAAGGGCAAAAATGCCACAGGAAGAAACACTTTATGATCTGGCAGAGCTGTTTAAAAATTTCGGCGATTCCACAAGGATCAAAATCCTGTGGGCGCTTGACGAATCTGAGATGTGCGTTTGTGACTTGGCAGTCTTGCTGAATATGACGCAATCAGCCATATCGCATCAACTGAGAGTATTGAAACAGGCTGATCTGGTAAAGAACCGTAAGGAAGGGAAAATCGTATTCTACTCACTAATTGATAAGCATGTAAAACAGATATTTGATCAAGGATTGATCCACATTACGGAAGATAATCTGTAGAAAGAGATGGGGATTTCGTTGATGAAGAAAGAGTTTACCCTAGATGGGCTAGACTGTGCGAACTGCGCAGCTAAAATTGAGGCTGAAGTGAACATATTGAATGGAATCAACTCTGCAACAGTGGATTTTGTTTCTAAGAGGTTGATTATAGAAACAGATTTAGATACTGCCGGACTTTTTAGAAAAATCGAAATGATCGTAAAAAAGATCGAACCAGAAGTAAATGTAGTTTTCGAAAGCGACAAAAAAGGGAACAAAAATGTCGAAACAAAGTTAGATGATTACAATCACCTGAGGCAATGGATCAAATTGATTCTAGGCGGAGCGATTTTCGCAATCGGGCTAGTTTTCCACTTCCCAAATTGGCTCGAATTAGCCGTTTACTTAACAAGTTACATCATTGTCGGCGAGAATGTCGTGATTGGGGCAATCAAGGGGATTATGCGCGGTCAAGTATTCACTGAGCATTTCTTGATGAGTTTGGCGACGATTGGAGCATTTTTCGTTGGCGAGTTTCCTGAGGGCGTTGCCGTCATGCTTTTCTATCTGATTGGCGAGATGTTTCAGGATATGGCTGTGGACCATTCCAGAAAATCGATATCTTCCCTGATGGATATTCGACCAGATTATGCCAATTTGAAAATTGGTGACGATATTAAGAGGGTTGCTCCTGAAGACGTCAGTATCGGAGATATCATCGTAGTCAAGCCGGGTGAAAGAGTACCATTGGACGGAAAAGTCATCGACGGTATTTCCATGGTCGATACAGCAGCCCTGACTGGGGAGTCCATACCCCGGGAACTGGAAGCCGGTATGGATGCTTTGAGCGGCTTTATCAATATAAACGGAGTATTGACGATCGCCGTGACGAAGGATTTCGAAAACTCCACCGTATCCAAAATTCTTGACCTAGTTCAGAACGCTAGCAGCAGAAAAGCACCAACCGAAAAGTTCATTACGAAATTTGCCAGGTATTATACGCCGATTGTTGTGTTTGGGGCGCTTGCCCTGGCCCTTATCCCGCCAATAGTGATTCCGGGCGCTTTGTTTGGTGACTGGATATATCGAGCATTGGTTTTCCTAGTTGTTTCCTGCCCATGCGCTTTAGTCATATCAATCCCTCTGGGATTCTTCGGCGGCATCGGTGGCGCATCAAAACGTGGAATTTTAGTTAAGGGGGCCAACTACCTAGAAGCATTGAACAATGTGGAAGCAGTGGTATTTGACAAGACGGGTACTTTGACAAAAGGCGTATTTAAAGTAACCGCAATCTATCCCCAAAATGGATTTTCCGTCAAGGAACTATTGGATTATGCAGCTTGTGCAGAAAGCTATTCCAACCACCCGATTGCCGTTTCAATCGTGAATGCGTACAAAACAGAAGTGGACCAATCAAGAATTGACAATTATAAGGAATTCGCTGGGCAAGGCATAACTTGTAATATTGACGGCAAAGAAGTACTGGCCGGTAATGCCAGACTGATGGTCGACCGGAATATTCAGTACAGTGATATTGAAACAGTTGGTACGGTCGTCCATATTGCTTTGGATAACAAATATGTCGGATACATTGTGATTTCGGACGAAGTCAAGGAAGATGCCTCACATGCAATCAATGAATTGAGAAAAATAGGAATCAGAAAAATTATTATGTTGACCGGCGACTTGAAGTCAGTCGGAGAGAAGATTGGCGCACAATTAGGTGTAGATGCAGTATACGCTGAGTTGTTGCCTGCCAACAAGGTTGAAGAACTGGAAGAATTGGAAGCTCTAAGAACACATAAAGGCAATATTGTCTTTGTAGGTGACGGAATCAACGATGCACCGGTTCTTGCTCGAGCTGACATTGGGATAGCCATGGGTGGACTGGGCTCAGATGCTGCCATTGAGGCGGCCGACATCGTCATCATGACAGACGAGCCGTCCAAGATAGCAACAGCAATCAGAATTGCCAGAAGGACAAGAACGATTGTCTTCCAGAACATTGTGTTTGCCTTGGGTATAAAGGCCATCTTCCTTGTACTGGGAGCTGCAGGTATTGCATCCATGTGGGAAGCTGTATTTGCCGACATGGGCGTAGCAATCTTGGCCATATTGAACGCATCCAGGGTAATGAACACGAAGAGCGTCTGATGATGCCTAGTTTCAAATCAGGTAGTAGTCCAGCCTGCAGAGATCTTCAAATAGCCTGCGATTTTGGTGAGTATAGCGCAGCCAATATACTAACAATGCTCGGTTATGTAGATTGGGAAAATATGACTATAGGGTACTTCAGTTGGTCAAGCAAACGTGGTGATACCCAGTGGATTATATGAACTAAATGGACGTAGAGGTATGTTCTTCGCTGTACATTCG
>CAZJHY010000073.1:0-4126 GCA_964545975.1 uncultured Clostridia bacterium
GAGCTCTGGTCAGTTGGACGATATCGACCAGTCCGGACGCCGATATGGTTAACAGTATGCTTGATATGGCGACAAGCACCCTTCGCGAAGGTGAGAGCCCAATTCTGCGCTCTGATAGAGGAGGCCATTATCGTTGGCCCGGATTTCTTGAACGGATCGAACGTTCAGGGCTAATAAGATCAATGTCCAAGAAGGGCTGCTCGCCGGACAATGCAGCATGTGAGGGGCTGTTCGGCAGGATTAAGAATGAGTTCTTCTACAATCGGTCGTGGGTCGGGGTTAGCATCACCAAATTCATGAACTGCTTGGATGATTACCTTCACTGGTACAACAACGGCAGGATTAAGCTGTCTCTTGGGGGAATGAGTCCTATGGAATACCGGAGAAACTTAGGATTTGCTATCTAGGTTGTCCAAGACAACGTCCGCACCCCCAGTGGGTCAAATCTTCGTCGGCGTTGACATTACCAAGGAAATCCCCAGTTTGCTCATTCATTTCCTATAAGGAGGTGATTTGGTAAAGTACTCTGAGGTGGATTTTGTTCGTTTCTTTGTTGACGAGCTTAAGAATATGGGCAGTACAGGCTGCAAGAAAAGAACTGGAGCATTGACCGTTGGTATACTTAAGCAGATGTTAAAAGATGAATTTGGGGCCTTAGGCATACAACTTATGATTAGTGAGCCAAACTCCTATGTTAAGGGCTCTTCTAACGAAATTGATCTACTGGTATTAAAACCGAATGCAAAATCAATAAGCCAATTCGTTAATGTTTTGAGTCCCACGATGTATATGCAGTCATTGAGGTTAAGACTAGTGGAACAATTAATAAGAAGGGTACTAAAGTTTATGACGATATCCTTTAAGCCCTTTCTAGTACAGGCGTAAAAAAGGGTCTGTAAATGAATCTGTGCTATTGGCCAAACCATATAGAATGAAAAGTATGGGAGGCCAGACAGATGCAGAAGATGATGAGCAAGGAACAGATCCGTGAATTCATCAAGGAAAAGGGCCTGGTAACGGCAGACGACGCAATCAAGGCTTTGAAAGACCTGCTGAAGGATACTATTGAAGAGATGGCTGAAGCCGAGCTTGAGACAGAGCTGGGCTACAAGAAGAGTGAGAGGGCTGGCCTTGCCGAAGAGAACCGCCGCAACGGTCAGACAAGCAAGAAAGTAAGAAGCGAGCTTGGTGAGATAGAGCTGAGCATGCCCAGGGACCGCAACGGGGAATTCGAGCCAGTAGTGGTACGCAAGAACCAGAAGAACATAACCGGCATAGAGGAGCAGATACTGGCGCTTTACGCCAAGGGAGTGAGCACCCGGGAGATACAGGACCATCTGGTCAACCTGTATGGGATAGAGGTCTCTCCGACCCTGGTATCGAACGTGACGAACAAGATCCTTCCGATGATCAAGGAATGGCAGAACCGGCCCCTGCAGAACGTATACGCCATAGTCTTCCTTGATGCCATACACTACAAGGTGCGCTACGAGGGGCTTATACAGAACAAGGCAGCCTACATGGTCATAGGAGTCGACCTGGATGGCAACAAGGACGTGCTTGGCATCTGGATCGGGGAGAGCGAGAGCAGCAAGTTCTGGTTGTCCGTGCTCAACGAGCTGAAGAACAACGGCGTCAGGGATATCTTGATTGCTAGTGTAGATAATCTGTCTGGCTTCTCAGAGGCGATAGCAGCCTGCTTCCCTGATACTGAGATCCAGAAGTGCATCGTGCACCAGGTCCGCAACAGCGTGCGCTATGTATCCTACAAGGACCTCAAGAAGGTGACGATGGATCTGAAGCCCATCTACCAAGCCTGCAGCGAGGAAGTGGGCAGGCAGCAGTTGCAGGCGTTCAATGAGAAATGGGGGGCTAGGTATCCTCTGATAGTCCGCTCCTGGGAGAGCAATTGGTCGGAGCTTTCGACCTTCTACAAGTACCCTCCGGAGCTGAGGAAGATAATCTACACGACAAACATGATCGAGAGCTATCATCGCCAGCTCAGGAAGGTAACCAAGGGCAAGAGCATCTTCCCCAACGATGAGGCGCTGCTCAAGTCCCTTTACATGGCCACCCAGGATGTACTTAGGAAATGGACCGGCCGAATACAGAATTGGGGTCAAATCCTGTTACAATTATCAGTATTCTTCCCCGAGCGGGTCGGGGGCTCTCTAAGGTGATGGGAATGCTAATAGCACAGATTATTGGACACACCCTCATTCGAAGACCATGTCTCAATCTCATGAAGCTTGGTCTTGCGAGTCTGGTGCCAAGTTGCAGTACGAGGTTTTATGATTTATTCTTATTCGCCACCACTTTAAACACCAAGGAATATTACACTTAATACGAGTACACCTCACGAGCTTCTATCTCACCCTTTTCATTAATCATGAATAAAGTGCTTGGAATATTGTCGTCTGTATAATCAGGGTACTTCATTAGAATCAGGACATCCATTTCTTTAATCTCAATTTTCTCTTCACTATTTGCATCTTGATAACTCCATACGGATTTGCCCCAATCAAATATTGACGCTTCATATGATGAAAACTCGTAATATTCGATATTTTTAGGGTATTTACGTTCTGGATAGTGGCTGTATTCTGCTATTATGTTACCGTCTGATCCTATAATAGTTATATCTAAACCCATGTAGGGAACATAGTACTGCCGCTCATATGACTCTTCTCTCATTATTGGATCCCTTATTAGGTCGATTTTCAGCGTTATTTCTTCAGATATTTTACGTACAAAATGATCTTTTGATGGTTTGCTTATGCTATCGATGAGTTGGTTTTTATCATAGTTATCAATGCTCAAGTTCCTAATAATCGGCAATACTGGTTCGGCTAATGATCCCATTACATTAACAATTGCGTCCTTAGCCTTATCCCTTGTAACATAGTCATACAGTGCTTCTCCAATAAGCCTATTTACTACTTCAATGTCCTTATGCGCAATTGAGGCAAGCAGTGTACACGCATCTTTTCGCTTGCCCTTGTTGTCGCTGAACAACATTTCTTCTGCTATACTGGTCGCACTCTTTCCTAATAGTGAAACTGCTCTTAACACAGATTGATACGCATTACTTACGTACATTCCTTCATAATAGTACACACCATCTAAGTATTTTCCAAAGGCTTCCGCAATTTCCCCCGAAATATCTTCTTTGACAGCCCTTTGAAAATCGGCAGTAAGAGTTGCTATGTAGTGCCTCATAAGTTCAATTTTACTTCCACTCAGCCTTGCATCGAAGTAATAATCAAGGACCGATAGATAGTACTTCGGATCCTCTATGTATAAACCTCGTAGAAGATAAAGCATGAATATATGATTCGACGCGGGAGCGTCCGAGAGAATCCTAGCTGTTATAGCCTTATATATCGGCTCTCCAATGGAAGCCATGGCCTTGCCCATCGCAACAATAACTTGCTGATTCGTTTCTTTTGAAATCTGATCTAGAATCGCGCTTGCCGCAAATCCGCCCTTAGCTTCTAATGAGGCAAGATCCTCTATAGCCTTGAGTCTTTCCTTCCAATCTTTGCTTCCAATCGACAAGATAATAGCATTCTCATCTTTGGTTAGAGCTGCCGTGCCGCTTGTGACAGCAACACTTGTGCCCGTTTTTGCATTGTCTGTTGAGGGCCCTGATTGTTTTAGCGATACCGTCTTATTTGCTGCATTATATACAACCTCCACCCCTAGCAATTCCGCTATTTGCCTTAGAGGCAGATACAAGGTCTTGCCGCTTGTAGTTTCCACAAACACAGATGTTGGGGCCTTATCTACTTTTGTCCCGTTAAGGAAGAATGTCATATCTGCATAATAGGCTCTCTTAATCACATCACTTGCAGCATAGGCAAGCCCAACTGTAAGCATGAGGATAATAATCACGATGACTGCCCTATTTCTACCAGTCATTTTGCTGCCTCCCGTTCATATTTGAGTATGCAGTGAATAACATTTAAGGTATATTTTCAATAGAGTGTTCCTAATTACCTCCATTATTCGATATCATTTTCCATCTACCAAATCCAAGGCATTCTTAATAAGCGGTATTTGCCATATTTCCTGCTTCTGCGGTTCAAATAGTTGGGACTTTTTCCAATACGTAGGCTATCCTATA
>CAZJHY010000074.1:0-4103 GCA_964545975.1 uncultured Clostridia bacterium
GTCCTTATCTCATAAACTGAGTTGAGCTTGCCCCTAGATATCGCACCTTTTGTATGAGCATCATTTACATCTTCTTGAACAACCTGCCGCTTCCTTCCAATACTAGTGTTTATTGTTTTATCCAATCGGGTTTGCTTCAGCCATTAAATTGAATTCTGCTGGAAAGATACGGCGACTGATATCTGCTATCTGTCCCTTACTATTTGAATCATATAGGAGACTAGATGCTCTACCTCCAAAGGCACTTGATCTACGTCAGGTGCGTCACTCTTTAACCATTTTCATAAAAGTCCTATACGAGAAGAATTCATAAAGAAGTTTCGGAAATTGCTCAAACTCTGACGTAGGTGACGGTAGCCGTTTTAGATCAAAACATCGGGTTTTATCCAGCCTTGACTCATTCCTCTGCTATCATCGCAAAAAAGATGCCATCGAATGATAAGTAATCTCCAGGCTTAATATCTTTTGGGAAATCTTTAGAGCCATAAGTGTAAACTGTGATAACTACTCCACAGTTTAATTCGATCTCGTCCCTGAACACGAGCTTCTCAACACATCCAGTAACCCTATCAGGAGCAGCTTCCAGCAAAGGCTTTTTTATCCGAGTCAATATGTGAGCGTCGAACCACAAACTCATGAGAAGTGCATGGCCGAGATTATTTTTAAGTATGGCTTTTTCTTCTGTGTTAGCAATCACACTTACCCCCTCGATGATTAGTCCATCGATAGCTAATGTGACCAAGCTCTCTTCATATGTGAAATCTTCATAGCTCAGTAATAGGACTCTTTTATTCATTAGCCTGCCTCCATCTTAGGCAACTATTCTGTCAGGTGAGGTTCATAGGATTCTACGCATTCTGCAGAGTCTCTAGTACCTCTTTGGGTAAGCTTGCAGCTCTTAATAAGCTCTGAGGTATTTCTAACCTAGTTAAATCGTTGGCTTTCCTGTTCATCCGATATTCAATAATTCTGTTATCATAGTCAAATCCTAAGTCAAACCATTTTCTAACAACACCCATTATTATCGGAATCAATAAGACCAGCCATTCAGTTAACTCAGATTCATCATTGAAGTATATCTCGTCACGAACAAAACCATTAAAACCGGCAATTTCCCAAACAGAAGCTTTCATCCCATCCCATCCGAATATTGGGGATATCCTCTCTGATGCTGTATGCCCAATTTTTATCACTAATCTCGAAGCTTTTACCCAATTCGAATAATCGCCATAGAAAGAAATACATTGGCGTTCATCTTCATGTCTTCTTTCAAACAGAATGAAGATATATCCTTTACCATTGTCTTGGAAGCTTATCTGATAGCCTTCGGCTTCAAGTGAAGGACTTACTTTAGCCAGAAGCAGCTTTCTCTGCTTTGTGTTCATCTTCCACCTCAACAACTAATCATTGCTGTCTCTTAACCATCTTATAGAAAGTAGCATGAGCAAGTCCGAGCTTCTTCCGAGCCTGGACAGCTGTAATGCCACCAGCCTTCCATTCCTTGATCACCTTATCCCAATTATCCGGGTATGCCATCTTTGGCCTACCAAGATGTTTACCGCGTTTCTTGGCTGCTTCTATGCCTTCTCGTTGCCTTTCTTTAATCGACTCTCTCTCGAGCTCAGATAGTGCCGCGAAGATCTGAAGTATGAACCTACCTTGTGGGGTTTCAGTGTTGATATTCTCCTTCAGCGATACTAAGTCGACACCCTTCTCTCTCAACTCGTCGACTATCTGAAGCAAATCCCTAGTGGATCTTGCAAGCCTTGAGATTGACTCGACATATAGAGCGTCGCCCTTTCTTAGGAAAGCCATCATCTTCTTGAATTCGGGGCGTTTGGTATCCTTGCCGCTTGCCTTATCCCTAAACATGGTTTCCGTGATGGGCCCGAGTATGTCCTCCTGCCTATCAAGGTTCTGCTCTTCTGTCGATACTCTTATGTACCCTATCTTGGTCATTATGCTTCACTCCATATCTAAAGGTATCTTATCTTTATTGTACATATATTATTATAGATATCAACCTTTAGATACACACGAATCGACTATATATAAAGGTACACCTTTGTGCACTAATATGGTTTATTTTAGTCTCATTTTCACATACTCGATAGAACGTAATTGGAAGTTGATGTTATTTTATCCAGTCGGTGTAGCTGTTACAAAGGCTCTATATTTGAAAAGAGTCTTAATAATCTGAATTGTAGAGGAGACTGATATGAAGCACAGTTCGGCATCTTTTCTGGAAGCCATCCTATCATGAGTAAGGTGATTGGCTAATTCCAAGGTGGAGTTCGCACATTTTCTTGGCCTTTCATTTGCATTTCCTTTAAGCTCATAGTTGATGAAGCCTTCAAGCATTCTTTTGGCATCAGATTTACTAGGTTCGATATTGTCCGAGGATTTATGGATGTTAGGATCGTAAACTTCTTGTGCAGCAGTGATAAGGGCTTCCCTCCCGAACATTCCTATTGCTTGATATTGTTCCTCTGTAGCTGCTTCGAAAAGTGCCTTCTGCATGTTGATAAGCGTTCTGTCAACACGCATCCACCCAGTTGGTGTATACTCATTCTCTATACTCGATGCTGAGTCCTTAATAGTATCTACAGTTTTTTTGTAGAGCTCAATTATGTATTGTTTTCTTGAAGCATAATCATCAAGGTTCTGCTTCCAATATCCATACCACTGCCATAAATCGCCAAAAGGATTGGGATCAATTAGCCCGATTTTACTTAACCAACCACTCAACTGCTCATATTCTTTTTTATAGTTATCATTTACATCGTCAATCCTTTGTGCATGAGTTGCAACAGAAATTAGCTTTCCTTCTATTCTTTCAATTGATTCTAATACAGCTTGTTTGTCTGCAATACCAGCCAAGCTGCTCCAATTGAGATATTGCTTACAGATTGGTTTTATAACGACCTCCGATATAATGTCATTTGTAGACCCAACGGTATATTCTTTTAGAATACTCAGTATCTCATTACAATATCGATCCTTTTTCTTTCGAACCCGAGCATATTGCTCTGGTTCCATTTCTATATTCACTCGGTATATGTATGTTCCTCCATTCCAATTGTCATAATCTACTTCTTCTAGAGTGATTTTTGAATTATTAAGAGTATTAGCAATCTCCGCGTTGTCTGGATCAAGCTCAAGGCTCTTCCTACAACTAGATAGAATTTTCCCCCAATCTTCTTTAATGTCCAACATTGAATCACTCCTTGTGATGTATGATGATTATTTTCAACTATAACCTAGGGATATCCAAGTTGCTTCCCAATATCTTCCTATTAGTTCTTACTCAAAATTCAAACTAGAATGCTGTAGTGCTTCGATTGTCTTCTCAACTATTCGATATTGTTCCATAAGTGGCGGGAGGGGGACCAGAATATTCCTAACAAGAGCAAGAGTAAGATGCTTCACTCCAATTCCTTGAGTATATTGATTGCTAACCCCAGTTCCATTAAATATGAGATCAAATATGAATTTTACATATGTGTGTTGTACGGCTACCAAGTTAATCACACCGACGCTTTCAACAAGTCCAAATTTCTGATTCCCATCTACGATGCATGTTCTCCCAATACTTCCGCTCTTCGTGAACAATAATGAACCTTTTTGAATGTTGATCTTCTCTCGCATCGATTGATAGTCTGCCTCGGATATATAGTTGCATCTATCAAGATTGATAGTGTCATTATAAATGTCTTTTGCAGAAATGCATGGCACTCCGCTTGCGCAGTATTTTGGTGCAAAATGCACCCCGTCAGAAAATGAGCTTCCAACTTCACCGAGCCTTACCCAGCACCAGTTTGCAGGGATATCAAATGGGACCTCTTCTTCAGAGATTTCAGGCAGAGGCTTCTCTTTCTTAATTTTGCCTTCCCATATAAGCCTCTGCTTCTCTTTCTGTATCTCCTTCAGTAGAACTCTTGCATCTCCATCTTCAGGCAGCTGCTCAGTAAGCTTGCCTTGGATAGCAGCTTGGAGGATTGCGTCCTTTATCTTCTTAGGGAATGACTTTAACAGCTCATCAAGCTTGGTTTCGTCTCCTGCAAGCTTGTCGATTACTGGTAGCGCTTCTTCTAGTCTCTCAA
>CAZJHY010000075.1:0-4090 GCA_964545975.1 uncultured Clostridia bacterium
ATCAGAACGGTAACCGGAGGTGATGAAGAGCTCATCAGGTTCCTTCAGAAGGCGGTAGGATACAGTCTTACGGGGAATACATCGGATGATATCTTATTCTTCGTCTACGGCCCCACAGCGACGGGCAAATCCACCTTTTTAGAGGCCATCAAAGCTACCTTGGGGGGCTATGCCAAGACCGCCGACTTCGAATCATTCCTCAAGCTACAAAGTGGCGGTGGCCCTAGAGATGACATTGCAATACTGGAAGGCGCACGGATGGTTGTAGGCGTTGAAGTCGATGAAGGTAAGAGACTAGCAGAGGGACTTATCAAAAAGCTAACGGGCGGGGATACCATAGCCTGCAGGCCCCTGTACAAGAGCACAATTGAGTTTCTACCTGTCATGAAACTCTGGCTAGCTGCCAATCATAAACCTAAGGTGAGTGCCGAGGACGGCGCTATGTGGCGCAGGATCAGGATACTGCCCTTCGATAAAACCATACCAGAGGAAAAGAGGGACCCTTCCTTAAAGGCCAAGCTGAAGGATACTACAGAAATCGGCCCGGCAATACTTGCATGGGCGGTCAAAGGATGCCTTCTATGGCGGCAGGAAGGGCTCAAGCCTCCAAAGGTAGTTAAGGAAGCCTCAGAGGAATACCGTAAGTCCCAGGATATCATCGGCGAGTTCATCGAGGATCAAGTAGAAGCCTGTGAGGGAGAGCGGTTATCGAGGAAGTCAGTCTTTAAGGCTTACAAGCAATGGTGCGAAGAAAATGGTGAGCGACCTGTGTCACAATCCGTGTTGACTTTGAAATTGAAGGAACAAGGTTGGAGAGATGCCCCGAGAGGACGAGAACGCAGCTTTGAGGGGTATAGGCTCAAGAATCCATATGAGCTTAGTGGTCAAGAAGACAATAATGCTGAGGAAGAGCCAGAATCTACAGGTTACTCCCTAGAGCAGGTCAATGAGATCTTATCAGAGCAAGTAGATTGGTCAAGTGATGGGCTGGCGGCGAAGCGCTAGTTGCCCTATGCACCAGACACATCGAGCTTAAAGAAAGTAGATGATAATATGGCTAGGACGTGAAAGCAGGGTGAAGGGGAGAGCACCCTGCTTTTTATTGTAGATGAGCTTGAAATAGAGGGCCTGGGCGGAACAGCCGTCGTCACCTACGTCAGTTATAGGGCAGTTTCCGAAACTTCCTCATGAATATCTCTCGTATAGTACTTTTATGAAAACGCTGTAGAAGTGACGCATCTGACGTAGATCACATGCTGAATGACCTAAGTCACGTATACTGCATGTCGCATAACACATTTATCGCCAGCCCCCAGCCTTAAAGGATTTCACCTCTGCCATTCAGAATACTTAACCATCAAGGCGATACACCCGTGCTTCCCATCATGCGCGCCCATATACGGGAGGTCTGCCTAGTGAGAAGGTCAATCTCTCTTCTGATCATATCTATCCTGCTTGCAGCGCTGCTTTCGGGCTGCGGGTTCAAGCCGATCTCCATAGAGCTACGCACATCAGCCCCGCTTCCTCTGCGGCAGGGAGACGTCATCACCATTGCTGCGGTGGGCAAGGACTCCGGTTCGAAGGAAAGGCCCGTCTCCGTAACCTGGAGTGCAGATCCTGCTCAAGCAGGCACCTTCAGCAAGCTCACGGGAAGCTCCGTTACATTCACTACTTCAATCTCCTATACCGGGGATGTCGTTGTTACCGGTGCTACCGATATCCTGCAAGATACCCTATCAACGGAAGTCTATGCGCCTGTCCTGGAGACGCTTACAGTCTTGCCGGCGTCTTGGATCCTAGCAGACGGAGGAAGCAAGGTCTTTACGGCAAGCGGCACCGATCAGCACGGCAGGACTATGGCAGTAAGCCCTGAATGGAGCCTCTCCGGCGACATCGGTTGGGTGGACCCTGCGTCGGGATTGAGCACCACCTTCTATGCAACGGCATTGGGCACTGGGATCCTCACCGCAACACAGGGGACGAAGACAGACAGCTCCGACATCACTGTGACCGCAGCCCCTTCCGTCCTCACCTCCGTTGTGGTGTCCCCGGCAACAGCCACTCTAAGGGTAGACGAGCAGCAGGGTTTCACTGTCCAGGGCTTGGACCAGTACGGACAGCCTATGGCGATCGAGGCTGAGTGGAGCGTCACCGGAGGGATCGGGTCCGTTGCTCCAACCGTGGGAGATAGCACAACTTTCACAGCCGAGGCTGCAGGTGCAGGGACTGTAGATGCGACCTGTTCAGGCATTACCGGCTCCGCTTCTGTGACAGTCACTCAGAAAATAACCTTATCTGGCACCATTGAGGACAACGAGCAGGATGCCCCCGTGCCCGGTGCGGAGGTCAGGGCATACAGGGAGGACAGGACGCTAGTCGCCACCACTTTCTGCGATGCGAGCGGCAGATGGAGCATGCAGCCGGAGATACCCATAGGCGAGAAGGTGATACTGCAGGCAGGGGCGCCTGGTTACTTCATAAGGACCAAGGGCTTCGACGGGGTGGATGCATCCGGGTTGCTTATGAGGATAGTACCTGATGACTTAGAAGGTTTCGTAGAATTTATGTGGGAAACTGTTGGAAGTGGGCCAAGAAGGTTTGATCCAACCGGATTTAAAGGATTTAAAATACTAACACAAAATCCAACAGGTAATGGAACATTCACTCCAGAACAAGCACAATACTTAAGAGATTTAGCTTTTGATCCTTCAAATAATATTGAGATGATTTTGAACACAAGCGGTTATCCCGCAGTAATCGACCCCCCTGAACCATATACCCTTGGCTCAAGAAATATCTATGTTATTCCAGATACAGATATTGCGATAGGAAGTGCTTACTTAGGCGCATTCGGAGAAAATAGGGTTAACTGGGGAGGGGAAATCAGAATGAATCCTACAAATGTTAGTGATGAATTATTAGAATGGTTCTTAAAACATGAAACAGGACATTTAATTTATCCTTCACATCCAACGACCACAGAGTCTGTAATGCATAATCCTCCAACAAAACTAGATTATCAACTCCTAGACTTGAAAGGAACTCATATTTCAAATGAACCAACCTATATTGGAACGAATGATGGAGTTTATCCCCATACTATCGATTATCTCCAGAATATTCTTAAGTCTAGTTTTGGATTAAGCGGAACCGGATATTAATCTTCTTAATTCTACATAATATCTATAAAACCGATTTGGTTATTAAATGAAACCAAATGAGGATGAAAAAGAGATGAAACATCGTAATAGAAGTAAAAATCTACTGAGGGAATCAGACTTGGCTTGAAGCTCTTTATTGCAACTAAGAAGTCGTCAGTTTTGCAGAATAAGTTAGTCAGGCACCTCAATGGACTAAGTACGAATAAGCGAATGTCGGATACGATAACTCTCTCCCTCGAACAGGATCAGGTGTCCATGATGCACAAGCCTGTCAATCAGGGCAGCAGTCATCTGAGCATCGTAGAACACGCTTGTCCATTTTGAGAACTCGAGATTGGTGGTGATGATCACACTCCTTTTCTCATAGCAATCGGAGATTACCTGAAACAGCAGTTGCGAGCCATCTCTTTCCAAAGGTACGTAACCCCATTCATCACAGATGAGCAAATCCTGCTTCTCCAACAACGCAAGCATGGATGACAGGCGGTTGTCCCTCCTGGCCTCTGAAAGGGCATTCACCAGCGCTGCCGTCCTGAAGAAGCGGACCTTGAAACCCTTCAGGCAAGCTTCATTGCCAATAGCGGTTGCTAGATGTGTCTTGCCGGTACCCACGTTGCCATAAAGCACAAGGTTACGGGCCTGCTTGATGAACTCGCAGCTCTTAAGGGTCTCGATATCCAGGCCAAGTGGCAGTTTCAGCTCATTGGCATCATAGCCGTCAAATGTCTTCAGCGTATGGAAACCAGCCTTGCGAACCAACATCGCCCGCCTTCCGGCTTGCCTTTGCTCTGCTTCGAGCCTGAGCAGCTCCAGCAGGAAGGATTCGTTATCGCCCGCAGGCACCAAATCCATGTTCCTTGCCATGTTCCTCAAGCGCAATTGCCTGCATAGACTTGCTATCTCCATCCTATGCCCAATCATGGGGCCAC
>CAZJHY010000076.1:0-4062 GCA_964545975.1 uncultured Clostridia bacterium
TCCGATCGCGGGCTCCATATGAAAGGCCGCAGCAGGCAAGCTGCGGTCCTTTGGTATATGAGCGCTCGGAGGTGTGAGGGATGGGACTAGTCGAGAAGGCGACCCTGATGGACTCGGCTGCGGTGTCAAGGGCGCTTGCCAGGATAGCCCATGAGGTCGTCGAGAGGAACAAGGGTTTGGGTGGGCTTGTCGTGGTCGGTATTAAGACCAGGGGCGTTCCGCTGGCCAACAGGCTGGTAGAGGAGCTCGCAAGGATAGAAGGCGCCGATGTCCCCTGCGGAACCCTCGATATAAGCCACTACAGGGATGACCTCTCCACGATAACTGAAAGACCCAGCGTATCCTCGAGCGTAATGGACTTCAGCGTTGATTCCAAGAAGATCCTTTTAGTGGATGATGTCATATTCACGGGCCGAACGGTAAGGGCGGCGCTTGATGCTCTCACCGACATGGGAAGGCCGGCCTCAGTCCAGCTTGCAGTCCTAGTCGACAGAGGGCACAGGGAGCTTCCGATCAGGGCGGACTACGTCGGCAAGAACCTGCCCACATCGACCAGGGAGCATATAAGGGTCAGGTTGAACGAGACCGATGGCGAGGACAGGGTCGTCCTTCTGGAGAGGGATGATGGCTGATCTATCCCGCAGTGGACACAGGCCCCTTTGGAACAAAAAAGCATTGATTATGAAAACGGGCTGTGGTAAACTTCCTAATGCGACCCCTAGGGGGGTCTTAATTATTGTTAGTATATAGGGGCATCTGAAGCCGAGCTCCTTCAAGGAGCGTTAAAAGTTTGCGTCAGCGGGCCTCTTAACCTTCAGAGGAGGGATACCAATGCGGGAGGGCATCACGCTCCAGTGCACCGAGTGCAAGAACAAGAATTACCAGACCAACAAGAACAAGCGCAACGACCCTGACAGGATCGAAATGAGCAAGTACTGCAAGTTCTGCAGGAAGCATACCGCTCACAAAGAGACTAGGTAAGCGCAAAAGACTAGGGGGTATCAGTGATGTCCGAGAACAATCCCGGATTCACCCAGCGAATAGCAGGCTTCTTCGGTAGGATTGGGAGGTTCTTCCGCGAGGTCCGCGCTGAGTTCAAGAAGGTACAGTGGCCCAACAGGAAAGAGCTCACAGCCTACACGCTGGTAGTTATTGGAACAGTCGCAGTAGTTGCGGCATTCCTAGGCCTTATCGACTACGGTCTTTCCGCGGTTATCGGGGCTCTGGTGAAGTAGGAAGCCTCCCGGATCTAGGGGGTCAAGATGAGCGAAGCAAACCGTCAATGGTATGTCATCCATACATACTCGGGCTACGAGAACAAGGTGAAGGTCAACCTCGAGAACAGGGTCAAGAACCTTGGCATGGAGGAGAAGATCTTCAGGGTGCTCGTGCCGACCGAGGAGAGCACAGAGGTCAAGGAAGGGAAGAAGAAGGTAACCCAGAGGAAGATCTTCCCCAGCTATGTGCTAGTAGAGATGATAATGAGCGACGATTCCTGGTATGTCGTAAGGAACACGCCGGGAGTGACGAGCTTTGTGGGTTCGGGCAATAAGCCCATAGCGCTTGGAGACGACGAGGCGTACAAGATACTCAGGATGATGGGCATCGTCGATCCTTCCAGGCCAAAGGTCAATTTCGCGGTCGGTGAGACCCTCAAGGTCATACTAGGTCCGTCCATGATCTATACAGGCACAGTGCAGGAGATCATGCCGGACAAGGGCAAAATGAGGGTGATGGTCTCGATGTTCGGCAGGGACACCCTAGTCGAGCTGGATACCGACCAAGCAGAGAAGATTTAGCAAGCGCTAGTTTGAGAGGGGATTTCGCAAGATGGCCAAGAAAGTAACTGCAATAGTGAAGCTGCAGCTCAACGCCGGCAAGGCGACACCTGCGCCGCCGGTAGGCCCCGTCCTTGCGCCTACGGGAATCAACATCGTGGGCTTCACCAAGGACTTCAACGCAAGGACCGCCGACCAGGTAGGGACGATAATCCCGGTGGTCGTGACGGTATATGAGGACAGGTCATACACCATGGTCCTCAAGACGCCGCCGGTGTCCTTCCTAATAAAGAAGTACGCAGGCATCGAAAAGGGCAGCGGAGTGCCGCAGAGGGACAAGGTGGGCAAGCTCACGAGCGCCAAGGTCAAGGAGATTGCCCAGATAAAGATGCCCGACCTGAACGCAGCCTCGATCGAATCGGCAATGAGCATGGTGGCGGGCGCAGCAAGGTCCATGGGCGTCACAGTATCGGAGGAGTAGTCAGAGTAGTGGGAGGGCGCTGATGCCCGACTGCACCACAGGAGGTAATCATCATGGCAAAGAAGACAATCGATGCGGAGAAGAAGATCGACCGTTCGAAGCTGTACGACCCAGCTGAGGCCATCGGCCTCGTAAAGGAAGTCGCCTTCGCAAAGTTCGATGAGACCGTTGAGCTCCATGTAAGGCTGGGAATCGACCCTAGGCAGTCCGACCAGCAGGTCCGCGGCGCGGTAGTGCTTCCCTACGGGACTGGCAAGACAAAGCGCGTGGCAGTTTTCGCCAAGGGTGAGAAGGCCAAGGAAGCCGAGGCGGCAGGCGCCGACATAGTTGGTGCCGAGGACCTCGCAGCCCGAATTCAGCAGGAGAACTTCCTGGACTTCGACGTGGTAGTCGCGACTCCGGACATGATGGGAGCGCTCGGCAGGCTCGGCAAGATACTCGGTCCCAAGGGACTGATGCCGAACCCCAAGACGGGCACCGTCACATTCGATGTAGAGCGCGCGATCCGCGAGATCAAAGCCGGTAAGGTTGAGTTCCGTGTCGACAAGACCGCAATCGTGCATGTACCGATTGGAAGAGTCTCCTTCGATAAGGAGAAGCTCATAGGGAACTTCGCTACGCTGATGGATGCCCTTGTTAAGGCTAAGCCCGCAGCTGCGAAGGGAACTTACCTAAAGAGCGTGGCCGTTGCTTCAACTATGGGACCCGGCGTGAAGGTGAATCCGCAGACTTCCACCGGAATCTCACTGGAGAAGTAGGGCTTAATATTGCTTCCACGGCCAGAGACAGCAGGAGCCCCTCTGTGAGGGGATAAAGGCGAAAGCGTTCCTGCCGAGGCGGAGATCGATGAATGCTAATGCTTTCATGCGGGCCTCCGGCTCAAGCCGCCGGGGGCCCGGTATTTTTACGCTACTATCTGCGAAACGGAGGTGTGAACTTGCCTACCAAGGAGAAGGAAACTAAGATTGCCGAGCTGTCAGCGAAGATAGCAGGCGCCAAGACCGTGGTATTCGCCGACTTCAGGGGCCTGACAGTCGAACAGGATACCAAGATGCGTGCAAAGCTCAGGAAGGCCGGCGTAACCTATAAGGTCGCCAAGAATACCCTTATTGAGAAGGCAGCAAGCGCAAACGGGATAAGCGGCATCCATGAGTACCTGCACGGACCGACAGCCGTCGCATTCGGTGTGGAAGAGGACCTCACGGCACCGGCTAGGATACTTGCCGAAGCCGCGAAGGAGACCAAGATCCTTCAGATAAAAGGCGGAATGCTAGATTCCAAGCCCATCACGAAGGAAGCGGTCCTGAAGCTGGCAGAGCTTCCCAGCAGGCCGATACTGCTCGCAATACTTTGCGGGACGCTCAGCGCTCCCATCGCGGGCCTTGCCAGGGCCCTCGATATGGTCAGGGAACAGAAGGCAGCAGCGGCTGCCAACTAAGATATTCAATTAGGATATGAAGGAGGACATTAAGATGACAAGAGAGGAAATCATCGCCGCCGTAGAGCAGATGAACGTCCTTGAGCTCGCAGAGCTCGTAAAGGCCATAGAGGAGAAGTTCGGCGTCAGCGCCGCGATGCCCGTAGGAGTAGCCGCAGCAGCGCCTGCAGCCGCCGTAGCCGAGGTCGAGGAGAAGACCGAGTTCGACGTGATCCTCACCAGCGCCGGAGAGAAGAAGATCCAGGTCCTGAAGGTCATTCGCGAGATCACCGGACTTGGCCTCAAGGAAGCCAAGGACCTCGTAGACAATGCCCCGAAGCCCGTCAAGGAGGGCATCAAGAAGGAAGAGGCCGAGGAGATCAAGA
>CAZJHY010000077.1:0-4028 GCA_964545975.1 uncultured Clostridia bacterium
CAGTGGATTATATGAACTAAATGGACGTAGAGGTATGTTCTTCGCTGTACATTCGCCTTGTTCGTCTTTCGGTTAAGGCTTTCTCCTTCTTCTCTTTATTAAAGGAATATCATTACCTTATCTTTTCTGTACAGTTTACTGTAGCCAATCCAGACAGATATCTATGGGCAAAGTCATTTTGTTGCGATTTGGAGAATGATATCAGGACGTGTTTCTTCCGAGAAAAGAAGGAAAATTCAAAAAACGTTGACTACACAGACCAAATGCATCAGGCAGAGAGGTTAATATGAGCGTTTTCCCTACGGATGCCCTGGACAGAATTGAGCTACATAAGAAGGACGGATCTGAGCCCTTTTCATACGATACTGTTAATACTGGGCATACTCTTTTTGACTTCTGGAGATGGGCCTACTCTGACATCGTAAGCAATGCATATAGGGGAGTATTAGCATTTATACTGCGCGCTTGTTATGAAGATCCCTGATAAAACCCGTCGCCCGATTCTAATTCTATGTTGATCGACGCAGCCAATCGGTGATTGTAGTAGCCTAATGGATAATTCCAGCCATAGCCCATTATTCCTTTGTTGGTTCTCGAATAGGTGGCTAAAATATTGAATAATATAACAATCAAAGCTATAAGGCATTATCTTAGCGATCCGGCTGCGGAGAAACCAGAAATAATGGACGAAACGTGCATGTTTCCTTTTCGATATCTTAAGGTATGCACAACATGTTCAGTATTTAGCCATACTTATTCTATGGTACCTCCGCCGATAACATACTCATCAATATAGATAACGACTGCCTGGCCGGAGGAAATGGCAAACTGCGGATCGCAGAATTCTATGAGCAACCTGTCTGCGGCTACCTGCTCGACTATCGCAGGCTGGGCTTGCTGGTTATAGCGGATCTTCACTTTGGCCCTGATTGCCCCATCTATCCTGTCTACGGCAATCAAGTTGATGTCGCTTGCGATCAGGGAATTTGAATATGTCCCATCGACATTTCCGACGGTTATGGTGTTCTTATCTGCGCATTTCGACCAGACGTACAAAGGTTCCCCGGAGAATAATCCTAGTCCCTTCCTTTGCCCGATTGTGTAGCGGATGATTCCATTATGCTTGCCAAGGACCTTCCCGGTCGGATCGATAAAGTCGCCTGGCATCGATCCCCTGTTCGAGAACTTTTCTATGAATGACGCGTAGTCGCTATCTTTTACGAAGCAAATATCCTGGCTGTCAGGCTTTTTTGCATTGGCTAATCCTTTTTGGGAGGCGATTTGCCTTACTTCGCTCTTCTTGAGCCCGCCCAGCGGGAATAGGGTATGGGCAAGTTGTCTCTGAGTCAAGGAATAGAGGACATAAGACTGGTCCTTGTTCTTATCAGCCGCCTGCTTAAGAAGTACCCTTCCACCGGCGCTTCGCTCGATAATCGCATAATGTCCGGTAGCCATATAATCAAAGCCAAGTTGAAAGGCTCTATCCAGCAACTTGTCGAATTTGATATATCGATTGCAGCATAAGCAGGGATTTGGGGTTGTGCCTTCGCAATATGCATCTACGAACCTGGAGATGACCTCCTTCTTGAAATCCGCAGTGTAGTTCAGGACATAGTAGGGGATGCCCAGCCTAAAAGCGACCGCCCTTGCATCTTCTACGTCGTCAAGTGAACAGCATGTCCTTCCCCCGTCTGCTCCGATATCCTCGTTATCCAGCAGCTTCAGGGTTATTCCTACCGTGTCGTATCCCTGGGAAACCAGAAGGCTAGCGGCGACCGAACTGTCTACTCCGCCGCTCATCGCCACCATAACTTTGCTCACTCGCATCACCCTATTTAAAGTCTATCGATCTGATGATAGGTATTAACCAATCCGAATCACCGCGGTCCCTACACTAACACGATATATAAAAATCATGCAACGGAATTGATATGCCCGCCATCGGTCCAAGCTTGTGACGTATAGGCGTCTACTTAAGGCTCACATGCCCCTTGCTTTCACTAGACGAGCCGTGCAGTCCGCGAAGGAGTTTTGTGCGTTTGGGCCTTGCAGCCTGCAATCGACATAATTTCCTCATAACTGTATTTTAATATGGAAATACGAAAAGACTACGGAGGTGCAGACAATGCCTGTCGCGAGGATTACGAAAACGCTCAAGATAGACGGGATGACCTGTTCAAGCTGCGAGAACAGAATAGAGAAGAAACTGCTGTCCCTTGCCGGGATAACAGAGGCAAAAGTAAGTTATCCGAACCGCAAGGCAGTAGTGAATTATGACGAAAGCGTGATTAATCTCCAAGAAATCATCGGCGCAGTAAAGCGGCTGGACTATGAGGCGTCAGAAGCCTCGGATAGCGCTGCGAGCAGGACAAGCATAACCAAAGTAGTCGGCGTCGGACTGATTATCTTCGCCATATACTTCATCATAGACCGCCTGGGCGGCTTCAAGGCGTTCAACTCATTTCCTTTTGCAAAAGAGGGCATGGGCTATGGGATGTTGTTCATCATCGGCCTTTTAACTTCAGTTTACTGCATAGCGATGTGCGGAGGCATTAACATTTCCCAGAGCGTCAGCAAGGCGTCAACCGATTCTGTAGACAGCATAAAGCTTTCTGCCCTCAGGCCCCCGTTTCTTTACAATGCGGGCAGGGCCGTATCCTATACGATCATCGGCGGCATCATCGGCGCTATAGGCTCTGTTGTGAGCTTCTCGGGATCCGCCAGAGGAATTGTGCAGCTTGCAGCCGGCATATTCATGATAATCATGGGCCTCAACATGCTGAACATCTTTCCGTCGCTTTCAAGGTTTGTCCCCAGGATGCCAAAGTCATTGGCAAGCAAGATAGGACTTCGCCAGCAGAGCAGGAGTCCGTTCAACATAGGGCTTCTGAACGGCCTTATGCCTTGCGGCCCGCTGCAAGCCATGCAGCTGTACGCCCTTTCCACCGGCAGTATAATCGGCGGAGCCCTTTCCATGGCAGCGGTTATGTAATAGTTTCGGTCATAAAAAAACGATTTGTAGATGAGTTGAAATGGATTGACGAAGAAGAAATGATCAACCTGATTGCGCTCGCTCAATCATCGCCTGGCGTAATGACTGCTAATACTGCGTTGTTAGTTGGCTACAAAATATGCGAGGCAATAGGGGCTTTCTTGGCTGTTCTAGGCGTAGCATTACCGCTTTAAGCATAAGGAATTGCCCATTATCAAAAGTATAATGAACGTGTTGCACCAGGTTGTTGTTGCGTTAATTGCTTCCGCTGAACTGTCGATAATCATTCTTTCATTTTGGGGTGATAATGGTTTTTCGCTTGATATTAGTAATATAAACTTTATTGCAGTCGGAATAGTTATCGTTGCTTTTGTAGCGTTAAAAAAGTACAAGCCTAATCCGGTCTTTGTTGAGCTTGGTTGTGGGGTACTCGGTGGTATAGTTTATTCTTTTTATAAAGCACGTCTGATAGTTTATTTGTAAGGTATAGTATAAGTTAACCACAAATGGGTTTTACGAAAATTAGTAAGGTAGATAAATGAGAATTGCTGTCATTGAGATAGAAAGACTACTACAAAAGGACACGACCTCATAGCAGCTCGGGGGGCAGGCCACCGGCGCCTCAGACACTCATAATTGCTTATGCCTGATTGCCTTCAGAGAAATTCATTCTGGCAAGCAGGTTAAGTTTTATCGAGAGCGAAAACTCACATTCAGATTGGCATGATCTGACCTTCACCCTAAAAACTGGTATCACCTTTGATGGTAGTCAGTTGTGCTCGAAACACTGGTTGAGGGCGTATATAGAAAACCGAGAGGGCTAGCGACTGGTTAAGTGGTCAAGCAAACGGTCAAGCAAACGTGGTGATACCCAGTGGATTATATGAACTAAATGGACGTAGTAGGATTCAAATATAGGTAAGTAGCTGGACTGCATGGAATTAATGATACTAGATGAATACAGAGGATTGAAGTCATTTGAATCCCGCCTTCGGCACCAATAGGGTTCTAAACCGTCAGCATGCTGGCGGTTTTT
>CAZJHY010000078.1:0-3833 GCA_964545975.1 uncultured Clostridia bacterium
AGTACTTCGCACTAGTACCTAGCATGCTGATTGAAACATTTGTCCAGCCATCACGCTTCCCTGTCCCTGAAGAGGAGGTCAACTACTTCCCTACGCAATTGGCAAAAATACGAGGTAAATACTGCGTTACATGCCATGAAGTGCTAGAAGTCAATAGTTTTGTTGAGATAAAGGAAGCCCTGATACAAGGAACGGATCTGGTATCAGCAGGTAACCATGAGCTACTAATTGCCTCTGACGCTTTCATGTCCGTGATTAATAATCACCGTTTCTCCGGGATTGGGTTCGAAAGTTACTTCAGCGAGCAGCATAAAAGAAGGAGCTTCAAAAAGGGGCTGCTCTCTATCGATTCATTCATGCCAGAGATTACTTATTTGCCAGAAGAGTGGAGAAGACACTGTGGCTGTGGTAGGATAGGAACGCCTGATTACTGGACGTATAAGACGATTAGTTTCTCGAATAGGGGGATTGAGTCTACGAAGGATTTCAACCTAACCCAAGAGAGACTTCATGGAAGAATGGTGGTTGTTAAGAAACCAGTTGTAGATGCATTGAGAAAGGAAGGTATCATAGGTATCCAGTACATACCAGTAAATACTCAGTAGAGCGCCATAGTTTATGAAGAACTGATCGGTTGAGGTTAGATTACCTATTAGTCAAATGGAATAATGATGAACAATAGTTTTGTACTCGACATGAGGCTTGGACTGGCTACACTAAGTTGCATAGAAATGATAATGATATTGTACTCCTTAAGGAATAGGAGAGGGAGGAATCCTAGAACAAAGGGAATAAAGTCAGTTTTCGATATCATGGGGCGTCATAGTAGGGCGTAATGAGGCAGGCTAGCTGCTGGTATCGTACAGAATTTCTTAGAACAAACCTCAACGTTAAGTCAAACAAACATACCACATCTGGGGGCTGGTAAATACATGCGGAAAATTCTTGCGGTTATGTTGTATGAAATTGTATTTCTTGCATTATGCATATGGTTTCTCGAAGCAATTGGATACATTGACTTCATTGCCGATGCAACATACAGCGTTGAGCTTGTTACTAGAAGAATCCACGTGACTTCGATGTTCAGTACTTTTTTAGTTATCTTTCCGCCGATAATAAGGTGGCTAGACCTTACTAAGCTAACAAAGGAGAACACAGAATCTCAAATAGCCAAAGTTCTAAACAGCATGTTAATGGCATCAATTAGGGGATGCATCTATGCTCTAATACTAAGTCAGTGGAATATTTCCCAACTACAGCAGTATGTTATTCATTGTTCGCAGTAAAAGGGTATCGAATTGGATACTAGTTAATGTGCAATAGTATTCGTGCTTTTTTAGTGGGCTAACTTAGCTGAACATTAAGTTGCTTTACTCGTATGAAGGGACTGGCAATGGATTGGCTACACTAAGCTGTACAGAAAAGATAGGGGAAGACAGAAGGAGGGCATAGAGTGAGGCAGCGAACAGAGGAATACCATGAGATGGTAGGTAGGCAAAGGTATTCGAAAACTTCGGTCACGCAAATGGTCACGTGGGTCTGTAAATGAATCTGTGCTATTGGCCAAACCATATAGAATGAAAAGTATGGGAGGCCAGACAGATGCAGAAGATGATGAGCAAGGAACAGATCCGTGAATTCATCAAGGAAAAGGGCCTGGTAACGGCAGACGACGCAATCAAGGCTTTGAAAGACCTGCTGAAGGATACTATTGAAGAGATGGCTGAAGCCGAGCTTGAGACAGAGCTGGGCTACAAGAAGAGTGAGAGGGCTGGCCTTGCCGAAGAGAACCGCCGCAACGGTCAGACAAGCAAGAAAGTAAGAAGCGAGCTTGGTGAGATAGAGCTGAGCATGCCCAGGGACCGCAACGGGGAATTCGAGCCAGTAGTGGTACGCAAGAACCAGAAGAACATAACCGGCATAGAGGAGCAGATACTGGCGCTTTACGCCAAGGGAGTGAGCACCCGGGAGATACAGGACCATCTGGTCAACCTGTATGGGATAGAGGTCTCTCCGACCCTGGTATCGAACGTGACGAACAAGATCCTTCCGATGATCAAGGAATGGCAGAACCGGCCCCTGCAGAACGTATACGCCATAGTCTTCCTTGATGCCATACACTACAAGGTGCGCTACGAGGGGCTTATACAGAACAAGGCAGCCTACATGGTCATAGGAGTCGACCTGGATGGCAACAAGGACGTGCTTGGCATCTGGATCGGGGAGAGCGAGAGCAGCAAGTTCTGGTTGTCCGTGCTCAACGAGCTGAAGAACAACGGCGTCAGGGATATCTTGATTGCTAGTGTAGATAATCTGTCTGGCTTCTCAGAGGCGATAGCAGCCTGCTTCCCTGATACTGAGATCCAGAAGTGCATCGTGCACCAGGTCCGCAACAGCGTGCGCTATGTATCCTACAAGGACCTCAAGAAGGTGACGATGGATCTGAAGCCCATCTACCAAGCCTGCAGCGAGGAAGTGGGCAGGCAGCAGTTGCAGGCGTTCAATGAGAAATGGGGGGCTAGGTATCCTCTGATAGTCCGCTCCTGGGAGAGCAATTGGTCGGAGCTTTCGACCTTCTACAAGTACCCTCCGGAGCTGAGGAAGATAATCTACACGACAAACATGATCGAGAGCTATCATCGCCAGCTCAGGAAGGTAACCAAGGGCAAGAGCATCTTCCCCAACGATGAGGCGCTGCTCAAGTCCCTTTACATGGCCACCCAGGATGTACTTAGGAAATGGACCGGCCGAATACAGAATTGGGGTCAAATCCTGTTACAATTATCAGTGTTCTTCCCCGAGCGGGTCGGGAGCTCTCTAAGGTGATGGGAATGCTAATAGCACAGATTATTGGACACACCCGGTCACGTAGATTCTATGTAATCAAGTACTACTATATGAACAAGAAGGATCTAATGATCTGGGCAACAATTAGGAAGCTGTACTATAAAGCACTGATTAACACTTCTTGGACCTAGTGGATTACTAAAAATATTGTCCCGCCTTCGGCACCAATAAGGTTTAATACCGTCAGTATACTGGTGGTTTCTTGATGATATTGCTCTGGGGTCACGCAAAGGGTATGTTGGTGACAAACAAAACGGAGAAGCATTTTGCTTTCCTTGATGAAAGAGATCAGTTCACTTATTTTATTCTCCAATAACGATTCATTGTTGTGGTAGTATGATTACAGCTGAGGTCTTTAAGCTATCGGATTCGTCCGATTCGGTACTGTGATGCCGGCAAGACAGACGCGCAATATGTTTTTTGCGAGTGTGTTCCTGCCATGATGAAGGCAGGTTTTTTTATGCGGTTCAGAGCACTCATGCAGGATGACGTGGCGATTCGCCGTGCTAAGATGCGCGGATCGCATTATAAGCTGGAACGAAGTAAAGGGGCGCGAGAGGAAGTAAGCCTCACCATCCCTCGGCAGGTCAGACCCTTTGCAGAAGTGACCCTCTGCAGTACTCCACGTATTGAATTAGTATCATCTACTTGTAGCAAACCAGAAATCCTAAATCTCTGTAATAGTCTGACCTTCAAGCAGAAGATGCCATGCGTGCACTTCTCGGCGCATCCTTCCAATAACAACTTCACTACCAGAATATTTGAGAAGTTCGTCGTCAGCACTTGCCGCAAGGTATGGGCGGCGATTGACGCCGCGTTTATTGCTGGCTATCTCGATCCATTCTGCATGCATCCGAATCGGCAGGGTCTGCCGGGAAGCATCCACATGAGAAGTGATTAACGGAATTAATGACATGATGATGGATAGTTTCGAATTAAGCCGGTGTGCGGCGATAAGCTGACAGCGTAGGTGCTACGAGTTGCGA
>CAZJHY010000079.1:0-3627 GCA_964545975.1 uncultured Clostridia bacterium
TCGGATGCTTAATCGACGGGGCCTATACATTGGCATATCATCATGGGAAAGAAGCAACGAGACTATCAGATGATATCAAGTACAAGGAGCAGATGCTTCTTCTCTACGAAATACCGGACATCGAGATGAGTGTTAAAGAGGTGCTTAGCATCGCTAGGGAGATTCTAGAACGAGAGCCTAACAATGTGAATGCGCTCTCTATAATCAACAGAAAGCGAGAAGCACTTGAACAGAAGCTGCTGTGGAAAGCCCAATCCGGGGACATAGATAGCATGAGAGAGCTTGGGCTCAGAGGTGCTTCTATACCGGAGGAGAAGAATACCCAGCTTGATGGACTAGAATGGCTTCGATTGGCAGCGGCTTGCGGTGATAGGCAGGCACAATCAGCCATCGAGCATACTACGAAGAAGGCATACAACCATGCCTGGGAGGAACTTGGCAGGCATGTTGAGGGAACCATTATATCCATCATGGTTGTTGCTTTTATTCTGATACTCTGGAAGCTAGAATCCAGTTTGATTGGAGCATCAATGCTTCTTGTTTCGCTAGTTTACTGGCTGAGAATCTCTTTCGCCCATTACTATAAGTACGAGAACAGCGCTTTGAAAATGAAGATGGGGCAGAGACTCCCGGGACCAAAGCGGATACCGACATTTAGCTCTGTAATCTCTTATTTGATGCTGGGCATATTCTTAACTGGATATATTCTCGTGATGCTGCAGTATAGGCAGAGATTCGCCTTCAGCTTGCCATTGAAGGTTGGAATTCTGCTTCTTTTCGTCCTTACAGAAGTAGACAACTTCCGTACCGTCTTGATGAAGAAGCGGAAGATAGTCAAGTACGGTCAAGTGACAACGAAGCTGGCAGAATTGCTCAGGACGAGCAGGTTGCGGCTGTTGATATTGCAATACATGATCCTCAGCATGATGTGCATCATTTTTACTGTAGTCATCGCAATCGTTGTCTAGCTAGATTCCATAATAAGTAAGGTTCGCTCTCAACAATCAGCAAACAGGCTGTCCTGGAGGCGCAATATGAAATGCAAGCTTAGGAGCATGATAATTCTGGTTATCTTCCTTGTTGTGATTACGTTAATCGGGTCTTACCTGCTAGTTGACTACATCCTAAATGAGAACCTGGAGCGAAGGATTGACAAGGAGCTTGCTGACAAACCCCGTATAGTCGACCTGCTGACCGATGAAAGATTGCTTCTCGGGGTTAACGGCGTGGATTTCTGGGATGAGATTGACAAGGTTCTTAATGCTTCACAGGGAAGCGATCCCAGGAAAGGATACATACCCCTGCCAATAGCAGGCGAACCATCCGTATGGGGAGACATATTTAACGAGTTCTGGTTGCTGGAAGTCGATGGGAAGCTTGTTGGAGCAAGGCTTAACCTGAATCCTTGGTTCACCCGGGAGCGCATCCCGGATACCGAGCTTCTGTGTGCATTGGTTGGAAGAGGGCCAGATACCAAAGCAGACGGTTACGTCTGGGAACTGCCAGGTGTCACGATTACCCTTAAGTTGCTTGGTATTTACCCGGTTCTATTTGGTACTGGTATCCCGCCTGCAGGAATAACGATAATTAGCAATGAAGCGCTTGGCAACCGGTTCATTGGGTACAAGAACTTGGAAGGTCCCAATTAAACACCTGAACGATAACGGCTGAATGTCTGTAAGCCAGTTCCATCAAGGCGTATACGGTGGAACTCTCTCGATATAAGCTCATTGCGCCATCCGCGGTTTCCCCGGTACCCCCAGACCGAAGTATAAAAGTAAACCCAGTCGCCCACTACCTCAACTTGGTAACAACCAGAATCGTATTCTTGGATGCCTGGCCAGTATTCGCTTCCGTCGACAAGTAATGTCATAGTCTTACTCTCGTATCCGAAGGCTATCAGGTCAGGCGTACTGCCCATTGGCTCAATGGAGCAGATCATCAAGTCGCTTCTGTCAGTGACGTACTTCAAAGATGCGTCTTCTAAGAGGATTTCCGTGGATGAGAAATCGCTTCTCATCCTTTGGATCCAAATCCTGCTTGGAGAGTACCCATCGAACATGTTTAAATATATCCAGCCGTCTAGTAACTGGAAAGAATAATTCTCAAGACCGTCAAACGTCCTCTTGTCCTTGCCATCCTTAGTTACAGAGACCCAATGACCATCGAAATTACCCATGCTTCCCTGCAGATTGCCCATGGAGTAGATTAGCCTGTCATCGCTCACGGAGAAATCGAAGATCTCCGGAGGCATACGCATAGACTCTTCGAAATATGTGGGATAAACGGAATCATCCGAGGTGACCTCATGCAGGTTCTCGCCGCAGTAGCCAACTGCATATATAGTCGATCCGCTTCTTATCTGGCGGTAGAAGTAGAAAGTGTCCTCATCTTTCCCAAGGTAATAGCATATACCAGGGGCAATGCAGCTCTCATTGTCACCGTCTACATCCATGCTGAAGATACCTGGGTTGGTGGGATCATCGAAAAAGGACACTTCAACGAATACCCTGTTTGAATCCTCATCGACGAAACAAACATCCCCATTGGAAATCAGTCTCTTGTGTCCAGTGGATATGTCATATGCGTAGGCACCGTCCCATATCAGATGCCCGTCTAGGAAGTGGATTTCTCCACATTTAGCATCGATTAGCAGTTCAGGCTTACCTTCCAGGGTATCCATGCGCATTATTGCCGTACTATAGTAGCTTGATGGGTCATCCCAATGAAGGAAGTAGACTGTGTCCACGACCTGTATCACGCTGCCGCCGTTGTTAAGGACCACAGCTTGCTGACCTGCTGCACTTCCAGATTGCGCAGCAAGAAGCGTCAGGAGGAGTGAGGCAAGCAGTGGCAAGGCCGACTTGCTTCTGAACATTAGTTTAACATTCATGATGGGCTATACCACGCTTTCGCAGATACTAGACCTGTCAATCACCGTGATGAGCAAGAGGATGAATGATGCTTTACATGATGCCTGCCTAATAGATTATAACGCTGCCAAGCGGGCATATGTCCCTAGAAAAAAAGGAAAAACTGTAAGAAAGCTCATGACCATCCTTGCAGTTAAACTCCATATAACTTGAACATGCCGCCGCGATTTGGTGTAATTGAAGAGTCAGGAGGATGCGGCTTTGTATGCTGAATTTATGGAGGCGGCGCTTCTTGCAGGGGGCGAGGGAAGAAGGGCCCAAAACGGGAAGGCGGATCCGAAACACGGGAAGCTCGACATCGAGGTGTGCGGCATACCCCTGGGGTTGCGTTCGTATAATTTGTTATCCGGCTTATTCCCTGATCCGATAGTCATCTGCAGGGAAGGGAATGTTCCGAGGTGCCTGGCAAGGCAGAGGATGGCTTACGACTCCGGCACTGCAATCGGCCCAATCGCAGGCATAATAACAGCGCTGGAGCTTTCCCGGGACTGGTGCTTCATCGCGGCGGCCGACATGCCGTTCCTGGATGATGCCCTAATAGCATTCATGGCTTCGGAGGTCGTGAAGCTTCCGCAAAGCGTGCTTTGTGCGGTGCCGTACTGGAGGAAGGGGCACGAGCCGCTCCATGCATTCTATAGGAAGCGCGCGATAGGTGAGATCTCAGCGTACTCGGACTCAGGAAGGCGAAGCCTGA
>CAZJHY010000080.1:0-3553 GCA_964545975.1 uncultured Clostridia bacterium
ACTGAGGCTCCTAAGGTTCAAATAGGCCGAAATGGAGGGCAAACAAGATGCGTAACAGTACAGTCAAGATACTTCTCGCCCTTGCGGCCATCGCTGTAATTGCCGTAGGCGGCGGAAGCCTGTATGCTCACAGGAATTACGAAGTAACCGTTGTCAAGGGGCCCGGAGTGACCGAGGTCAAGATGTTGTCGGACTACTTCGACGGCATCAAGAACACTCCTATGGATACGAAGGTATTCATACTGGAAGGCTCCGAGGAGGGCGGAGGCGCCCTTATGTTCGGCGGAGCGCATGCTTGCGAACCGTCGGGAGTGGTAGCAGCAGTGGTAGCCATAGAAAGCATGCAGGTAACAAAGGGCAAGGTAGTCGTCATACCCTACGTCAATCGCAGCGGCTCAACGACGACCCAGGCTTCTGGAGGCTTCCCTCTCTACTTCAACATCGAGACGAACTTCGGTCCAAGGAAGTTCAGGATGGGAGACAGGAACTCCTCAGCAGTCGACCAGTGGCCAGACCCTGAGATCCAGTTCCATTACCCCACCGGGCAGTCGCAGTCGTACGTCGAGGCCAGGAACATCAACCGTTGCTTCCCCGGAAATCCTAACGGAAACCTGACCGAGAAAGCAGCGTATGCAGTCATGCAGCTCATTGTGAAGGAAGGCCTTGATATCGCCATAGATATGCACGAGGCAGAGCTCTTCTACCCGGTCACCAACTGCATAGTCGCCCCGGACAAGAGCATGAACATCGCCTCATTCGCCCTTCTTTCAGCGCCTTTCGAGATAGTCACCTTCCGCTCGCCTCAGCTTGCCAGGGGTTTCTCCCACAGGGAGATCGGCGACGCTACCACAGGGCTGGCGGATGTTTATCCGTTCCTTTTCGAAGCTCCAGAGCCATTCCTCGATCAGCCGACCGGCCCTAAGACCGAGAAGCTGCTTCTCGATGGCAAGGACGAGTTCCTCGGAAAGCTCGGCGACCTAGGCCTGCTGTTCTGCCCCTACGACCCCGAAGAGGGCAAGACGATGGACCTGAGGGTCGGACGCCATTTCACAACTTCAACGCTCGTAATCGAGGAGTGGTCCTATTCTTATGAGGATAAGGCTATAGAGTTCACCGCCCCGTCCTTCGAGGACATAATGGCAAACGGCCTCAAGAACTACTTCCTCGATCCGAACGCAGCCGGCGCGGAAATTGAGAAGATATAAATAATTATTGACCATTCGCGCAAATCTATGTAATCTAATATCAAAACGGCAGGAGGTGCGCCATGATGTCAAAAGCCAACATTACCTTAACAGGCATTAAGTGCGCCGCCGCCAAGTCTCACAAGCACGCAGAGGAGGCCATGAGTTCTCATGGCCTCCTTTCTTCTTTCTTCTCAGTGAACGCCTTCATCTTTACCGGCTTCGCCTTTTTCTTTTATTACTATACATTCTTCAGCTGAATAGCCTGCCTGTAGATAGCCCGATATAGGTAGGAACCCGGCACAGGTGGCCGGGCCTCTTTTTTATAGACCATACACGAAGGAGGAAGAGAAATGAAAACGAGAAAAAGCCAGATCATCGCCATCATAGCAATAATGCTGATGGCGGCAATCGCTCCCCAGGCAATGGCGTGCACCTCTATACTCCTGCCCGCCTCAAGCTCGGTAAGCGGCAGTACATCCGTAACCCATACCTGCGATGCAGGAGGCGCCCCGTGGGAGCTTTACAAGGTGGATGCCAAGACATACCCGGCGGGCTCCACATTCAATCTGCCTGTGATGCTGCAGATGCTCACCAACGTGCAGTTCAGCGACCCTAAGAGCGGCCAGGGGCAGCCCTCCGGGCATATCATCCCCCAGGTCGAGAAGACCAACGCATACATAATGAGCGGCAGCTTTGGCCTAATAAACGACAAGCAGGTTGGCCTCGGCGAGTCGACTTTCGGCGGAAGGTCCCAGCTAAGATGCTCAAACGGATGGCTCAACATCCAGCTTCTATCCGTCCTCGCAATGGAGCGCGCATCTACCGCCAGGGAGGCCGTACAGATAATGGGCAGCCTTGCGGAGAAGTACGGCTACTTCGAAGGCGGCGAGATGCTCGCCGTAGGAGACGAGAAGGAAGCCTGGACCTTCGAAATCGTCGGAGGCGGCCCGCTTTGGCAGCAGGGAAGCCCCGAACCCGGAGCGTACTGGGTGGCCAAGAAGGTCCCCGACGGACATATATCAGCGACCTGCAACGCCTCTACGATCGATGCCCTTGAGCTCAGCAACCCGGACGGCTTCCTATGCTCACCGGGCATAATAGACTTCGCCGTAACTAACGGATGGTTCGACCCCAAGGCCGGCGTGCCTTTCAGCTGGAGGGTCCATTTCACAAACTCCCAGAGGGCTGACTACTCTGGCCGCAGGATTTGGAGGATATTCAACCTCGTTAACCCCGAGGTCGGCAAGACGCTTGATGAAACCAACCTGCCGTTCTCCATTCCAGTAGCTGCCAAGCTCGATCTCAGACAGGTGATGAACCTTAACCGCGACCACTTTGAGGGCACCGCATTCGACATGACAGTGGGTTTGAGCGCAGGCCCCTGGAATGACCCCAGGCGCTACCGCGGGATGTCATTCAAAGTCGACGGAGTCACCTACTCATGGCAGCGCGGCATCTCCCAGGTCCAGACAGAGTACACCATCGTGACGCAGAGCAGAGCCTCAGTCCCTGACGAGCTGGGATGCGTGTGGTATGCGCCGGCGAACCCCGACCTTTCATGCCATGTGCCGCTATATCCTGCGATGACCAAGCTCTCCCCAACCGTAAGCGGCCTGACGGCTGGGGCCCACTCGCAGTTCACCCGCACATCCTTCAGGTGGGCGATTTCTACAGTGAGCACATATGCTGACCTGAAGTGGTCCTACATGAGCAAGGATGTAATGGCAGTCATCGATAAGTATGAAGGCATGGCTATAGAGCTCCAGGATTCAATCGAGAAGGAGATTCTTGAGGCGATGGCCAAGGACAAGGCCAAAGGTATCGCCATGCTGACCAACTACGCAAACAACAACGTTGAGGCAGTGACTGCAGCCTGGTGGCAGCTGCTCGACACTCTGATGTGGAAGTATGACGCTGGCTTCGTATTCAATACCACAACCGGTAAGAAGCAAGGGGTCAGCTACCCTGAGGCATGGCTTAAGAAGGTAGTTGAGAGCAAGGATCCCGCAGTCATCTATCCCGCGGCGAAATAGGGATAGTCCCTGCAGTAACTAACGTATATATATCCTTCAATGGGACGGGTGCACCCCGCCCCATTGATTTTTTTCTTGACCACTTCCAGCTTATAAGGACATATGCCTGATTTAGTATTATAATACCCATGGGTATATATATACCTGACCGTCATAGCCAAGTGAGTAAGAGGGAGGGAAAAGGACCTAACAAATCGGAGTGCTTTGTCCATCTTGTTAAGTAGGAGGTAATGACTCGATGAAGAGATTCACGATTGCTGCAGCCGCAATGGCATTGCTGCTGGCGATGTTCTCGACGGCGGCCGTGGCCTGCACATCGGTAGTGCTGCCGCC
>CAZJHY010000081.1:0-3351 GCA_964545975.1 uncultured Clostridia bacterium
GTGTTGATTACCGTGCACAAAGGATACCTCAGGCAGCGCTAGAAGCAATAAGCAAGCGCTACCAAACAATTATCAAGGAGTATCCGGCGATTGCCAAGATGCTAGAAGAATATGACTGGAGTCCAACGAAATCATATGCTCCGTAGTTCGAGTATTGAAGGGAAGCATGGATAGCTTTTTACCTTCCTGGTAGAAGTCTGGAAGGACGCCCAGGACCTTACGGTAGAGAGCTTCAACTATGCGTACAATCCCGGCAACTACCTTGCTAGCAAAGGGCAGGAAAGTTACAACACGGGCTCATACGGTCAGATAACTTCCCGTACTGAGGCAGGGGTCGCTACCACATACGCCTACAACCCCATGAGGATGATGAAGGAGGCAAGCGAGGCGGGAGTCACCCTTGCTAAGTATGAGTACGATGCCCTTGGAAGAAGAATCATCTCATGGCTTGATGACGAGTGGAGGACAGTGAGCCTCTGGAGCGGAAACGACTCGATATATGAGATAAGGCAGGAGTGGACTACTCCGCCGCCGAACCCACCAACCGAAACGATAACCAGATATGTAGCAGTAAATGGTCAGTACTTAGCCAAGCTTGTTGGCGGTTACAATTCAACACAGAAGTTCTTCCACCATACGGACATAGTGGGAACTGTGCGAGCTGTAACCGACAGCAGTGGTGCCGTGGTAGTCAGGTACGCATACGAGCCCTTCGGTTCTTTGACAACAGCAAGCGGGTTGGTGGACGGTGAGTTGCACCGCTTCACGGGCAAGCCCTCGGACCTGGAAACCAGCCTCAGCTACTTCAACGCCAGGTATTACGACCCAACCCTAGGAAGGTTTACGAGCTCTGACCCCGCGAAAGACGGTCTGAACTGGTTTGTGTATTGTAGTGGAAATCCAATTGTTCTAGTGGATCAAAACGGAGAATCGAAAGTCACACCAACAGCCGTAATGGGCATTTTTGCTCATGGGAGGATCGGGTTACATATTGCTGGAATCGTGAGTGGTAGCGACCCTAAAGCTAAATCTAAAATTAATTTATCTATTAGTGATACGGTTAAACTAAGACCTGACCTGGTAGTTACATGGGGAGATGGCACTATTAGCGTTTATGAAACTAAACCAGTGAGTTATATGAATTCTGGAAGTAAGAACGACGCTGGAAAGAAGCAGCTAGCAAACTATGTGAGCAAGATACCAGGTGCTCAACCTGGGAAATCGATTATTAAGAATGGTGAAACGATCAATTTCAGTTACTTGGGCGACAAAACGATTACACTGTATGAGAATCCTGGAGAACCAGGAATGATTTATTATGAGATAGATGACAATAAAGTGAAAAACCCGGAGAAACTGCCTATGAAGGTTATTACTCCACAGAACTTACTAACGGTGGAATCGATAATTATGTTTCTCCTGTTAAGAGGTATGACACCAAGTAACAATCCAGGTTTTGCTTACTGATAGGAGGTATCCTCATGAATGCTAAGGATAGGAAGCTGATACATGAGAGGATCTATCCATGGATGGAGAAGCTTGGCTACTCGCTGGATGAGGAGAAAAGTAAAGAGTGGCGCGCTACAGGTAGGTACATCTTCAACAAGAGGATAGGTAACGTGAAGTATAGCGTCGAGTTTCAGCTCGATATAATGACTTGGTTAAAGAAACAAAGGATGTACATTTCGATTGGGTACATTCTTGATGGAGAGATTGTGGGTCCCGTGAGAGATATTCATGTTTCTCTGGGAATAGTCTTTAGGCCACCTTTAGTAGACTTTTTCTATGATTCATATGAGGAGCTTGTCGAGTGGCTGGACTTGATACAACCCACAGCTGAGTTCTGCTTAATAGCTCAGCAGGTCAGTATTGAAGCAATTTACGAACGAGAAGATTACATCTTCGTCGATACGCAAACAGATATCTTGGATTATAGGGCCAATCGAATATCTCAATCAGGACTTGATGCGATAAAAAGGCGCTATAAAACGCTGATGGATGAGTATCCGGCAATTGCCAAGGCACTAGAAGAATATGACTGGAGTCCAACGAAATCATATGCTTAGCGATTGTTAGAACAGAAATTGAGCAAAGATGCTAAGACTTGCTTATGAAATTTTGCAAGATGGGAAAGGTGCAACTGGATTGGCTACACTTGGCTGTACAAAAAAGATAAGGTGATGGTATGGGTGTGCGGGGTGCGGACGAGATTACATAGACATTGACAATGCTGAAAAGGTGATGATGGATGAAGAATTAGTGCCGTGTGAGGATACTGAGTGCTATTATTCTTCTTGCTACTGTTGTGGCTGGGGTACTTATTATTGCCAACTACATGAAGGCAGAGAGGATAAGGCGGAGCATTGAAACCATAATGACGAATAGACCTACTCTTATTAGCTACCTTACAGAAGACAATATGCTAATGGGGTTTAATGGTTTCGATTTTTGGAGTAATGTAAAAGGAATTCTTAATGGTACTGAAGACGACAAGACTTACGAGAAAGGATACTTACCGATTCCGTTGGGAAGTGTACCACCTATCTGGGAAGACATAATTGTAGATTCATATGTATTGGATATTGATGAGAAGCTGGTAGGGGTGAGAATGGATCTGTTGTCTTACGTTTTTGAGAAGAATGATGTTCCTTACGTTAAGTTGATATCTGCAATAATCGGTAAAGAGCCAGACATTATTAGTAGAAGTGATGGAACTATATGGCTATTCCCAAATTTCACAGTTACTTCAGCTATCATCCCAGTTTATCCCGCATTTTTCTTCAGTGGAATACCTCCACTAGGAATTACAATAATCAATAACAAAGCAATTGGGCAGGAGGTAAACTACACAAATACCTACATGGAGCCATTCGAATGGATTACCAAATGATTCTCAATCTGGGGGTAGGCCAGCGGTTAGTCTTAATTAGGTGGTCAAGCAAACGGTTAAACAGACATGTGATACCCAGTGGACTATATGAATCAAATGGACGTAGTAGGATCCAAATGGGCGCAAATAGCTGGATTGTATGGAATTAGAGATACCATATGTATATAACGGATTGAAGTCATTTGCATCCCGCCTTCGGCACCAATAGGCCTAGAAGTAAATAAGCCTGATATGAAAGCTGGGCTTTGCTGCTTGTATGGGATGGATACCTCGGGCACGTAGTTGGCACGGAACTGTAACGGAAATGCGCTAGAACTGGGGAAACGTGAAGGCCATCTAAGGCACTTAGAAACAAGTAGTTATCAGATACAAGCAGCATAAAGGCATATTCCCATCTTTTCTGTAAGGTAACGAATATACATTGATTGCGGAAAATGTAAACAAGAATTTTCACATTTCTT
>CAZJHY010000082.1:0-3245 GCA_964545975.1 uncultured Clostridia bacterium
CACTAGTACCTGCTAGCTTTTGGAATTATCCCTGCTCTTTGTTTAGTTCATTGGGAGGATGACTTATAGTAAAGGATAATGATATGAAGAAGATGCCGCCAGTCATTGCGTTAGCGCCGAGACAGAGTTGCTCCCCTCCGAGCAGTTAACCCTATCCTGCGGGAATTCAAGAAACGACCAACTTATTCCATTTATTCATGACAAATTCTGCGGTACCTGCTGATTTGTTCAGCTGGCTACGCTTTTTATTTAATACAAAAAAAGGATAACCAGTAGGAAGAGTTAATACTATATGCTAAGTAGCAGAGTCTAGCTTCGTTCTAATACAAAATAGTTAGAACTATCATTAGCTAGCCACATTTCTTTGGTTCTCGGCACTAATGCCCATATAGCTAGATTTCTTCTAAGAGTCACCAATATGCAGTCGATATCTTGTCCGTCTGTTCTGGTTTCAGGATTTTAGGCTCAATTCAAAGTTATCTGGTTCTAGCAATCGACAACACCGTACAGATGTTGGAGGAAGAAATGACATCAGAGAACTACACAGTCACCCAGTATTCAGTAAGCACTGTGCTTGGTTTCATTCAAGGCAATCTAATCGCACTCCCAGACATACAAAGGCCCTTTGTTTGGAAACGAAGACAAGTTAGGGATCTTATCGACTCTCTCTATAATGGGTACCCTGCTGGTTACTTGATCATCTGGCAAAGTCCAAATGCAAGAATCAAGGGTGGAGGCCTCTCATTAGGCAAGAAGATCCTCATTGATGGTCAGCAACGAATCACTGCCCTAATGGCAGCCATTCTTGGTTATGAAGTAATCGATGAAGACTATCATAAGGGTAGGATAAAGATTGCCTTCAACCCGGTAGCTGAGAACGAGGAGGAGCGTTTTGCTGTACAGGACTCGTCGCACTTGAAAAGCAAGAACTGGATCACAGATATTGCTGAGGTATTCAAACCTACTTTCTCAGCCTTTAAGTTCATAAATGATTATCTGAAGGATAATCCCGGAGTGAACCCAGATACTCTGAATTCGACAATTACTAAGCTTAAGGACATAGCTAATAGACAGATCGGCATTATAGAACTGAACTCCGGGCTTGATATTGACCAAGTAACCGAAATCTTCATCAGAATCAACTCGCAAGGAAAAACTCTTAATCAAGCAGACTTCGCCATGTCCAGAATTGCTGCTGACGAGAAGTATGGCGGGAATCTCTTACGTAAAAGCATTGACTACTTCTGCCATCTTTCTGTTGAGCCAAGTTTCATTAGGGATATTGACAATAATGACACGGAGTTCAGGGACACCGAGTACATGGACGCAATGAGATGGCTGAAGGATGAAACTGAGGCGATATATGATCCTGATTATGGCGACGTACTAAGGGTATCCTTCATGAAGGAGTTTGGTAGAGGCAGGCTGGCAGATCTGGTTAACCTCCTGTCAGGTCGTGATTTTGAGACGAGAACATATAGAGAAGACATTGCTGAAAGCAGCTTCGGCAGGCTAAGATTGAGCTTCATGGATTTCGCCAATGAGTATAACTTCAAACAGTTCATCCTTACTATAAAATCCGCAGGGTTCATTTCGCCGAAGCTTATAAACTCAAAGATGACTTTGGACTTTGCATACACACTATTTCTGATGCTAAATAAAACGGACATACCAAAACCAATGGTAAAGCGATATGTACAAAAATGGTACGTGTTGTCAACGCTTACCAGCAGGTACATATCGTCACCGGAGACTTTCATGGACAAAGACATGCGGACGATTAACGAGAAGGGTTTTGAGCGCTTCTTTTTGGATAATGAAGCGGCAGAACTATCGGACACGTTCTGGAAAATTGGTCTTGTCCAAAACCTAGAAACTTCAGCAATAAATAGCCCTTCTTTCAATGTCTATATGGCGTCGCAGGTCTACTTCGGAGATCATGCATTTCTTTCAAGCTCTACACGAGTCTCTGATCTGATTAGTATCATGGGAGATATCCACCACATCTTTCCTAAAGGGTATCTCGTTGATAACGGTTATACTGACCGAGCGAAATACAATCAGGTAGCGAACTACGTATATTTAGATACCCCAGCTAACATCTCCATAGGGAAGAGGGCTCCGAAAGACTACCTTGGATGCGTAATGTCGGAGATGGATAATAACATCAGAACATTGAGCACTATTCAAGACAGGGCGAATTTCTATAGAAACCTGAGAGTTAACAGCATCCCCGATGAGCTGCTTGACATGGATGCTAAGAACTATGAGGAATTCCTAGCCTTACGTAGGAAGCTAATGGCACAGAAGATTGCTGAGTATTACCGAGCTCTATAGTGGAATTCACATTCTTTGCATTACTCAGCACATTAAACGATCGAACAGGCTCTTAAGTTAATTTTTGAGTCTGTTCTATACCTTCTTGCTTTCCAGCCTCCTCTTGGCGCCGCGCCTTTCTAGGAGCACCTTCTCGGCTTCATGAAAAGAAGATCCTAAGCTTGCCATCGCCACTGTCGCATGGTAAATGAGGTCAGCCAGCTCCTCCGCGGCAAGCCTCTTAGCAGCAGCATCCCCGCCCTTCGCATTCATGGCGGCTATGATGAATTCCCCAGATTCCTCCCCGACCTTCCTCAGTATCCTCTCGATTCCCGCATCCAGTAGCTTATTGGTATAGGACCCTTCTAATGGGTTCTCCTTCCTGTCTCTTATCTGCTCGTCCAGCTCAGCCAGCACATTTCCGCCTTCAAATCTGACGACTTTGCCTGACTCATCTGCCGACTCTTCCCTTACGAAGCAGCTCACGGCCCCCGTATGGCAGGCGGCCCCCAGAGGTTCTACCTGGAGAAGCACCGTATCCCTGTCGCAATCCAGCGCCATGCGCTTCACCAGCATCTTGTTGCCGCTTGTCCCTCCCTTGTTCCAAAGGCTCTTCCTGCTCCTGCTCCAGAACCACGCCTCGCCCGTCTCTATCGTCTTTCCCATGGCCTCCCTGTTCATGAAGGCCACCATGAGCACATCACCGCCCCTGATATCCTGAACGACGGTAGGCAGAAGCCCGCCCTCGCCAAACTTCGCCTCTTCCATTAACCTCGCCCAATATTCTTTCACGCCTATTCCTCCACTCTTTCATTGCGCCTTGCCAGAACCCAAGTTCAGAGCCTTACCTGCACTCCCCTGCCCGCCAGGTATTCCTTAACTTCCGCGATGCTGAGCTCGCCGTTATGGAAGAGCGATGCCGCCAGCGC
>CAZJHY010000083.1:0-3211 GCA_964545975.1 uncultured Clostridia bacterium
ATCCTGTGGGGGGATTATAGGGGGGATATATATATCTCTAGATTCTATATCTTCTTCTTCTATATAAGAGCCTGTTAGTTTGCCTGTTAGCTCTTCGTCATTTTGCCTGTTAGCAACAGGCAGTTTAGAGGGATTGTGCTGGGGCTTCAGCCTGTTAGCAACAGGCATTTTAGCCTGTTGATTTGCCTGTTGGCTCGATTCCAAATCAGTTTTAGGCTGAGCCTTCTCTTCCCATACCCCCTCCTGGTATGCCGCATACTTGCAAATCGTGATCAAGCGCCCGCGGTTCGATGCCTCTTCGGTGATCTCGCCTGTCTGCTTCAAGTGGTTGAGCGCTGTCCTCACGTTCTGTACGCCCATTCCTAAGCTCTTGGCCAACTCTGGGAGGCTAGTCAGGTACTGCCCGCGTTTGACTGTTAAGCCATAGCAGTCCTCATCCTCGTAGTTGGCCATGATGAGCAGCTCAAGGAATACGGCCTTGGTCAGTGAGTCTTTGTACCACTGCCAATTCCTCATCTTCCTGTAAGTCTTGATCCATCCTTGCTCTGCCATCTGCTTCTGAACCTCCATCGCAGTCTAGGGAGCATCCTGCCTTAGCGGGGGTCCCAGGGAGAGGTTGACGAGTACCCCTCCCTATCCCCGTGGGCGAGCAGGAGGTAAGAACCCGCCCTAAATCATCGACTCCTTCAGCACATCCTCGATCACGTGCTTGGCAGCCTCATACTGCGATGTGTTCAAATGCTTGATAGAAGGCAAGCCGGCGTCTGCCAGGGCCGCTCCCACCGCGCTGGGGTTGCTTGATGCCAGGTTCATGAGTTCAGCCCTCTGAGCCTCTGTGATGGGGGCAGGAGCCTCCTCTTCCTCAGGTGTGGCCAGATAGTCGGAGATCTTGGCTTCGCCGTCCCTGATGGTCGTTCCGATGCCTCTGAGCCTCTCGAGATCCTCAGGCTCCCACTCGGCAGCGGGCTTGGCCAGGATCTGTTCGAGTTGCTCCTGGGTGACGCTGAGCTTAGCGAAGGCGGCCAGCATCTTCTTGACTTCCTTTGCGAAGGCTTCCTTACCCTGAGCCTTGCTCTCATCCAGCTGCCTCTTGATGGTGGCCTTGCATTCGGTGAGGGCTGCCTCCTGAACGTCTCCGGGGATGATGCCCAGGATGCATCCGCGCAGGAGCCTTGCCCCGCGGTTCGCGATCATCTCGTAGATGTCCCTGGGGTCAGTCAACTTGAAGGTGCCGCTCTTGGTGACTCTCAGATGGGGCACTTCATAAGTGACCCTCCTGCTGGTATTTGTCTCTAGGTCTACGCAGTAGGCCTCAACTTTGGAGCGTCCGTCGGAGTTTTCGAGCTCATTAATGCCGAAATCCACGTTGCCCCAACACTGTGCCAGCACTTCGGCCAGTTTTATCGATGCACCGGTGACGTAATTGTCCTTGCCGTCCTCTGCCTTGCCGCGCTTGTAGGAATACTCAGCCTTGTCTGCAAGCCCCGGCCTCTTGCATGAGTCCAGTATCCTTGCCATGGACGTTGCCGCGTCTCTAGGGAACATGCGGGCAGTGAGGAACTGAGCCTGTACCCTCTGCACTTCTCTGCTGGATATCGCGGCCACCATCGTGTTGCTTCCGGATGATGCATGCCCCGGCACTAGGCCGCTGTCCTTAGGAACAGCAGCCGTCACGCCGTACTGGGCAGCGATTGCGCCCTTGTCGATTGCCATGTCTGTCTACCTCCCTCTCAGTTACTTTCTGATGCTCATTACTGTCTCTTGGAAAAGCCGTACGCCTGGGACCTGGATTGTGCCCTTGGTGGCCTCAGCGATCTTCTCAATGGCTCTGATGTCGATGGGTCTGATGACCGCTCCTGCGATGGCTACGGGGACCTGGGAGTCATCGATGACCTCAGCCCTCCATACCTTCCTGGAGGAGACGCCCTCCACTGCCGGCTTCTCTACAGGGTTCACTGTTGCCGGCAGGTCCTGGACCACTTCGGCCATGGCCATGTTCTGTATCACGCCCAGTTCATCGCCCTTGGCTTCTGCCGCGACTGCTGCAGCCAGGAAGCGCTCCTGTTCCTCCTGCTGGCGCTTCCTCATCTCGGCCTCAGCCTTACGCCTGGCCTCCTCGATCTGAAGCGTGTAGCGGGTCATCGTGGACTTGAGGATCCTCTCAGCCTCCTCGAGGGCCCTGAGCATATCGCGCTCCTTGGTGCAGATCTCCGCATGGGCTTTATGGGCAGCTTCCTTGGGCCCGGCCCAGTAGTCCTTGATCTGTGACTGTGACTGCTTTATCTGCTTGCCCAACTCGGCAGCGTTCTGAAAGTCCTCGTTGGTTGTTATGGTGATGGCCTTAGCCCTCTCAACGATGAGCTGGCCATTGCGCCTAAGACCGGCTTCGATCACCCTATCGGGCATCTGGTCTGGGATCTCAACTATTGCAGCTGTTGTCATTACGGTCTTACCTCCTCTGACATAGCGTTATGAAGCGATAGGCAATGCAGGAACGTCTTGAAGTGGCGGGGGACCTTACGGAACACATAGCTGCCATCACTTAGCAGCTGCAGTCCGTAGCGGTTCCGGACCTTGATGTCATAGGACATGAGGATCTCAGCATAAGCGTCTACCTGTGTACCGATCATGACCTGGTGGAATGTCCGGGTGGTCTTGATGTCCACCACGTCCACGCCCTCATCCGTGTCAGGTGTCGCGTATCCGATCCTGTCCAAGGTACCGGCGTAAAGAAGGGTCCGGTGATATCCCCGCCACTCAGAGCCCAGCCATGTGGGCTGGAAGTCGCGAAGGAACTTCAGATAGGCATCCAGGTATCCTGAGGTGTCATCGTCATTCTCGGCCCATCCGTAGCGATCCATGTCCTCAGTTAGTTTGTGGACGCGGGTGCCACGGGAGGCAGCCTCATTCAGCGTGTACTCCGGGATGGGTCCATAAAGCTCCCGACTCATGAAGCGCATGATGTATGTGACAGAAGGCATGCTATGGCCATAGATGTTGATGTAGCTATGGGTTGCCTCATCGAAGACGATGGGCAGTTCAGGTAACACGATCGGGCTAGTCCCATTCTCACTCCGGATTTCATCTGTCATTGGGTTTGCCTCCCGTTACCGCCGTTGGTATAATGCAACTAGCGACTGAGTGTTTGCATAATCGGTAGAGAGTTGTTTACTGTGGAAATGAGCTCTTGTCAGAGGGCTCATTTTCATTT
>CAZJHY010000084.1:0-3182 GCA_964545975.1 uncultured Clostridia bacterium
ATGGACTTCTCCCTGGCCGACTCCCTGTTTATCACCTCAAGCGGCATTGCCACTTCTATGAGCTTCCTCTTGTACGCCATACCTATACCCCTTTCCTACCCTCTGAGGTCGACCTTTATCTCAGCCCTTGTTATCAACTTATTCATGTCGTAGTTCACACTAATCTCTGTGAAGTCAGGCATCCTCGTAAACGGGCTCCTGACATAATGCATGCTCCTCGCCTGGCCTTGAGCTATGCCCACGATTGCCAGCATGAACTCATCCGGGACATTGAGCGCCCTCATTATCTCGTTTCTGGTCACTGTAACAGAGGTGGCTCCCTCTACCCTGCCCTTGACCTCTATGAAGCGAAGCCTTCCTGTGGAAGTGTCCTTCGATTCCACATCGTATCCGCACTTGTCGGTGCTCACATCCCTGGGGATGTTGCCAAGCTGCCTCTCGTAGGCCATAACGGCATTCATTGCGATAAGCTCGCTCGTCCTCGTGTCCTCTATGTGGTCTGGTAAAACCTCTTTCCCCTCTAGTACTTCGTTCACCAAACCCTGGGGGACGATGATCGCTCCACCGTATACAACCGGAGGAAGGGTTATGAGGGACTTCTCAGCCTCAAGCTCATCCAGCCTCTTATTCTTCCTAAGTTCAAGGTCGTTAGCCCTCTGCCTTGCCTTCTCAGAATTGAGCTTGCTGTTGGACTTGCCAGCCTTCTCCTTTTCAGCCAGGTCATTCGCTCTGGTGTCCCAGTGGCCTATCTCCTTGGTCAACCTCGACCTAACGGCAGCTATCGCTTTGTCAGCCTGCTTCCTCCTGTAATCGATAACTTCATCGTAGTGCTGCTTAACAAGCTTAACTATGGCGTAGTTCAGCGCGGCAATCTCGATATCATCCTTCGGAAGCCTGCTCTCAATTGCTGGCTTCATCTTTTCAAGTAATCCATCACCCATCTCGCTGTAGTCAAGGTAAGGAGCGGAACCCCCGTCTCTGGGACCGCTCTTGCCAATCTCTACGAACTGAAGCCTTCTTGAGACTATGTGGTCCGTACCGTTCTTATTGGGTTTCGACCTCTTTATTGCATGCTCGACGAGCGCCATGTACTTGGGCTCGGTACCATAGTCGTTGGGATCTAGAAGGTATGTGCCCTTCTTCAGGTCGCTCTTGTGCTCTTCCAGCATGATATCTATCACAGCATCAAGTAGCGGATGCCCAGGGGAAACAAACTCTGCTACAGGCTTCCCCTCAAGGCTTATCTCAGACTTGTCGAAGCATACCCTCTCATACTTACCGAGCACTAGCTGGCCTGGATGCAGCTCCCTTGCCCTGTCCTTCACTCTTGATGGCACCCTCGTGATCTCCCAACGTCTGCCTTCTCTCTGGTAGATGGTACCTCCAAGCTTCTCGAATGCGGCTATGAAGAAGGAGGATATGAAGTAAGGCTGAAGCCTCCTGGCCTCGATCCTCTCCATCTCCTCGCGTATCGCCATAACTCGGCTCACATCCATCGTATCTCTGGATAGAGCCCTTTCCTCTATGAGGTCAATCAATGACCTCTGCTCAAGGGCTCCTTCCACTACACGATGTAGCCTCTCTCTTACCTCTGGTAGGTCCCCGTATCTGATAGCCTCGAGCAGAAGGTCCTTAAGGGGCCTGTTATCAAAGCTAACCCTTCCCAATACATCGAATACCCTACCTCCGAGTGCCTTTCGCTCCTCCTCAAGCTTCTCGAAGAGCCTTCGAAATACCTCACCCTCCCTCGTCTCATAAGCGATGAGGTTCCATAAGTGACACACCTCAGTTTGGCCTATCCTGTGTATCCTGCCGAACCTCTGCTCTATCCTGTTCGGGTTCCAGGGAAGGTCGTAGTTTACCATGAGGTGCGCCCTCTGGAGGTTGATGCCCTCACCAGCCGCATCCGTCGCCACAAGTACCAGTACATCCTTATCCTGTGTGAAGGCTTCCTGTCTCTGCCTTCTAATATCTCTTTGGAGTCCGCCGTGTATGGTTACAACAGCCTCAGGCCTTCCCAATAGGGACCTGATCTTACCCTCCAGGTAGTTTAGTGTATCTCTGTGCTCGGTGAAGATGACAAGCTTGTGCCTGTTGCCGTTCATATCGAGCATCTTCTCATCCTGCAGAAGGGTGGACAGCTCGCTCCACTTCTTGTCCTCACCACTGGCCCTAACCCTTGAGGCAAGCTCCTCAAGGCAGTCTAGCCTCTTGATCTCAGCTTTAAGCTCCTCTATGGACTGGGCTGCTGTGGCCTGGTCGATGAGGTTGTCCTCGAGCTCTTCTTCCTCCACGTCGGGGAGGTCCTCGGAGTCTTCAAGGATATCTAGATACCGCTCTGTACCGTTGGCAGCATCAAGCCCTCTCTTGAGGACCTCCACTTCTTGCTGCCTGTCTATGAGCCTTGCCTTCCTCCTCTTGATTGACTGAAAGATAGCTTCAGGTGATGAGGCGAGGCGTCTTTGCAGAGAGGTGAGAGCGAAGCCGATTACGCTGGTCTTTTTCTTATTGATAAGCTTCTCAGCCCTGTTGAACTCCTCACGGACATACTGAGTCACTTCAGCATAGAGCTGTGCCTCAAGGTCAGAAAGCTGATAGTTGACGGCATAGGAGATGCGTTCCGGAAACAGCGGGGTGCCATCGAATTTCAGCAGGTCCTCCTTCACCATACGGCGCATGATATCGCTGGCGTCCGTCTTCCCATGGGAGTGCTGGGCTCCTTCGAACCTATCCTGGTCGATGAGCTGCAGGAAGACTTGAAACTCGTTTTCCTTGCCGTTATGGGGAGTGGCAGTAAGAAGAAGCAGGTTTCTAGTTATCCCGGAGAGCAGCTCTCCCAGCCTGTACCTCTTCGTGTAGTTGATCTCGTTACCGAACACAGTAGCCGACATCTTATGAGCTTCATCAATGATTATCAGGTCCCAGTCGGTAGTTTTGAGCTTCTCCTGGATATCCTCATTTCTTGACAGCTTATCGAGCCTTGCAATAGCCAACCTTGCATCATTAAATGCATTCCCGGACCTGGCCGACTCCAGCCTCTCGTTCGTTATTATGTCGAAGTCCATATGGAACCTCTTGTACATCTCATCCTGCCACTGCTCTACGAGGCTTCCGGGGCAGACTATCAGGCAGCGCTCAAGATCTCCTCTTGCGATGAGCTCCTTGATCAGAAGACCGGCCAT
>CAZJHY010000085.1:0-3177 GCA_964545975.1 uncultured Clostridia bacterium
GACGAATCCATAGGCAAGTGGATCGCCGAGGCCATGGAGCAGGTCGGCAAGGACGGCGTCATCACCGTCGAGGAATCAAAGGGCATAGACACCTCTGTTGAGCAGGTAGAGGGAATGGAGTTCGACAAGGGCTACATCTCCGCCTACTTCGTGACCAACACCGAGACTATGGAGACCGTGCTGGACGACCCGTTCATCCTCCTTTATGAGAAGAAGATCGGAAACGTCCAGGACCTGCTTCCCCTTCTCGAGAAGGTCGCCCGCTTCGGCAAGCCCATACTCATCATCGCAGAGGACGTGGAAGGCGAGGCCCTCGCCACCCTGGTGGTCAACAAGCTGCGCGGCGTTCTCAACATCGCGGCTGTGAAGGCTCCCGGATTCGGCGACAGGCGCAAGGCCATGATGGAGGACATCGCGATTCTCACAGGCGGCAAGTTCATAACCGAGGACCAGGGCATCAAGCTCGACAAGGTCGACCTCGACTACCTAGGCCATGCCAAGACCGTCAAGATCACCAAGGAGAAGACCACGATTGTCGAAGGGCGCGGCGGCAAGGAAGCAGTCGAAGCCCGCGTGAAGCAGATAAGAAAGCAGATCGAGGACACCGACTCCGACTATGACCGCGAGAAGCTCCAGGAGCGCCTGGCGAAGCTCGCCGGCGGAGTAGCAATAATAAAGGTGGGCGCCACCACTGAGACCGAGATGAAGGAGAAGAAGCACCGCATAGAGGATGCACTCTCCGCAACCAGGGCCGCAGTCGAGGAAGGAATCGTACCCGGCGGCGGAACGGCGCTTCTTTACGCAGGTTATGCGCTTGACGCGATAAAGGCCGACGGAGACGAGAAGGTAGGCGTCGCCATAGTCAGGAAGGCCCTTGAGGAGCCTCTCAGGATGATAGTTGAGAACTCGGGGCTTGAGGGGTCCGTCATAGTCCAGAACATAAAGGCCCACCTCAAGAAGTCCCCGAACTACGGCTTCAACGCCCTTACCGAGGAGTACTGCGATATGATGGCCTCGGGCATAGTGGACCCCTTCAAGGTCACCCGCTCCGCCCTGCAGCACGCTGCGAGCATCGCGTCGCTAATACTCACCACCGAGTGCGTGATCGCCGACATCCCCAAGAAGGAGACCCCCCCGCCGTATCCTCCGGGAGGCGGAATGGACTATTAAATAGTCGGGAAATATTGTAGAATGTGCCGGGGTCCGTTAACGCGGATCCCGGACGTTTTATATGGGATTTGTAACATTCTTCACAGCTTCGGGGGTAGCAGATGCCTGAAAGGACGATCGTTTCCATCGCAAGATGCGACAGCTATGACAGGGAGGCTGTCAAGAAGTCAATCAGCGAATCATTGGCCAATTTAGGAGGCCTTTCGATATTCATAGCGCCTAAAGACAAGGTCCTCATCAAGCCCAACCTTGTGCGCGGGTCGAAGCCCGAAAGCGCCATATCCCCTCACCCCGAGGTCCTGAGGGCATTGATAGAGATGCTTCAGGAGATAGGTGCCGAGGTCATGGTCGGGGACAGCCCTGGCCTGGAGAGCCCGGAGCAGGCCCTTGAAGCCTCAGGCTACATGGAGGTTATGCGCGAGCACGGCGTTGAAGTGGCTGACTTCTACCGCGAGGTAGAGGTATCTGTGCCGGATGGCGGCTTCAGCAAGAAGGTCAAAGTCGTCAGGGCGATCATCGAGGCGGACAAGATCATCAACCTGGCCAAGATGAAGACGCATGGCTTCATGATGTTTTCGGGCTGCGTCAAGAACATGTTCGGAGTGGTAAGCGGAGTTTCTAAGGTCCATTCCCATATAAGGTTTCCCAATCCTGACCTTTTCGCACAGGGGCTTCTTGATATATTCACGACAGCGAAGCCGACCCTCAACATAATGGATGCGGTAATCGCCATGGAGGGCGACGGCCCTACAAACGGCAAACCAAAGAAGGTGGGTCTGTTCCTCGCCTCCCCGGATGGAGTTGCACTTGATGTCATAGCCAGCACAATCATCGGCATCGAACCCTCATCCCTTGCAACCACGGCGGTAGCTCAGAGGAGGGGTGCCGGCATAACTGACCCCTCTCTTGTTGACATCATCGGATGCGGAGTAAGCGAAGTCGCAGTTGCAGATTTCGAGTTTCCCAAGAGCTGGAGAGGGATAACGTCCAAGTTCGCAAAGACCCGCTTCATGAGGTCGATAGGAAGCGTAAGGCCGAAGGTCATACACAAGACGTGCAGAAAGTGCCAAAGGTGCATCAAAGGTTGTCCTGCAAATGCCATGACGCTAGTCAAAGGCCGCGTCGTTATCAACCACGGGAGATGCATCAAATGCTACTGCTGCCAGGAGCATTGCCCATACGATTCGATCAGGCTCAAAGCGCCATTGTTCGCTAAGCTGCTGTTCAGCCTCTCTCAGGCAAGGGAGCTCAAGCACAAGAGAATCGAAAACGATTGGAGATAGAAGGCCGGATACCCTAGGCGGCGGCACTCAGGTGCTGCCGCCTTTCTTTTCGTCGGGCTTCTTTTTGCAAATTTCTAAGTGAATTATGCAGGAGAATCAAGGCTCAATAAGAAGAAATAATCGGAGGTGAAATCATGAGGAATAGATTGCTAGCAATAACGATGCTATCCCTGTCTCTGATCCTGGTCTTGGGCGGGTGTTTCGGGAACACCTGGAAGGTCTCCTTCGGGCAGCTTGATAACTATGATGATTGGATCTTCTCTCCGTCCGGGGACTATTGGGAACATGTCCCGGGCATCGGCGTAAGGCTTAAAGGGACTACTATGTCCAGTCCCGTGGCATTTACCGGTGACTTCACCATGACAGTCCTCTTCACTTTGTACACCGACGAGGACGAAACTGTCTACTTCGGCTTCTACCCTGGAGACAGCCGTGCGTGGACCCCATGGAATGCGATTAGCAGCTTCTTCAATGACATCGGCTCTGAAGCAGGAGAATCCTGGTGGGTTGACGACATAGGGACAATATCTGCGAATGTAGTTGACGAGAGCGGCATGGCTTTGCCGTCCCTGCTTCGCAAGGGTCCCAATACCTGGAAGATGATCAAGAAGGGCGACCAAATACAGATATACGTGAATTTCTACAAGGTTGCCGATTTCGCCATGACAGAGTGCGCAGCTGCGTACTACAACGTTGTACTATACAGCGATCTTGGCGGCGGAGG
>CAZJHY010000086.1:0-3156 GCA_964545975.1 uncultured Clostridia bacterium
CAGGCTTTCGGTGAGGCTCTCATAGTCAGGGGCGTAATGCCTCAGCCGATAGGGTAAGGAGGTACGGAGCAAGATGCAGATGATCACTCCAAACTTCCTGGTTGAGATGAAGATCTCCGGCACTTGGACGGACATCACTCGCTATGTGGTCAAGGGCTCTTTGAGAATCGACCCGGAGCTGAACAGCCCGACGATATGCGAGCTGAAGCTGAACAGCTGGCCAGCCAGTCCGATCACTGCTCCTCAGGTAGGCCATCAGTTCAGGATCTCCGATATGCAAGACGGAGTAAGGGCTTACCACTTCGGAGGACTGGTTGCAGATTCATTCTTTGAGATGAGAACTACACTCACTGAGGGACCTTTCTACCAGTACAGCGTAAAGCTGCAGGATTATTCCTGCCTCTTGGACCGCTCACCGGTGACTGCTACCTTCACTAACACAAAAGCCGGAGACATCGTGAAGGCTCTGATTGCGGCGCTTCCGGCTGATGACCAGCTGGATACCACAAACGTGGATGCCGGGCCTGTCATGTCAAAGGTAGTTGTTCCAAGCCTCACCCCCAAGGAAGCATTGGATGAGCTGAACAGGTTGACGGGCTACAAGTACTGGATCACCCATGACCGGAAGCTTTACTACAAGCCCAAGGGCGCGGTGCTTGCCTCATGGGACCTGACTCCGGGCAACCGGCGGATATTCGGGAAGCCGCGTATCAAGAGGGAACGTGGCCAGTACCGGAATGTCCAGGAAGTCCGCGGCGCGCAAATCAAGGAGGACAAGGAAGTTTACTTCCCTCCGAATACTCAGCCAGGCGTAGCAGTAACTTATGGATGGCAGCACGGGATTGAGTTCTTCCTCTTTGAAGGTGGGGGAATGTCCGAGTTCAGGATTGACTTAGGGAAGCCTATTGTAGACCTGCTGTATGTGAACGTAGGTGCCAGCCCGGACTTCGGCGGTGAATATGCCTCCATTAAGCACAGTGCAGCGCCTAGAGGCAATAACACGCCATTCTTCTATGACCCAGGCAGCCCTTATGTTTATCTGGCTGACAGTTGGACAATAGGGGAGGTTACTCAACATAATTATGACCTCTTCCCCTATAACCAGAAGAGATACGTGTGGTGTTATGCCAAGCATCAGACAGAGGTCCGGGCAATCGCGCGTAAGGATGCAGCCTGGTGCAGAGCCAACGGGGTCCCTGAGACGGACACCATTGATCAGATGGCCGCGATTGAGGGCACTTCAGGCATAGTCTCAAAGGTCGAAGTAAGCGAGAACCTGACCACCGTGGAGGCTTGCCAGGCGCGTGCCAATCAGCTACTCAAGGACTTCGGAGTCATCGCCACTGTGGTTGACTACATCAGCGATAACTGGGGTGACCTCGCAGTCGGGCAGCAGCAGCACGTCGACCTCTATAACGTAGAGAAGGACTGCACGGTCAGGTCCGTCCGGATCAGAGACGTGAACGGAGTATTCCTGAGAGCCCAGGTCACCTTGGTAGGCTCCGAGTCCCCGAACTTCGCCCAGTACTGGAAGCAGATAACCGCGGGCAAGACTCCAGGGATGCAGAACACCTACGCGATGAGACGGAATGAGATAGCGGCGCCTAGCCTGTACCTATCGGAGAGCCTCAGTGTTTCTGAGAGTCTGACAATCAGTACGATAGCAGCTGCCACAGCACAGACCTTCGGCAGCATGAAGATATCGACCGGAGGGGAATGGTCATGAGTAGGATGCTCGAAGCCAAGGAAAGCTTGAGGGTGAGGCCCAACGTCAGGATCCTCGTGGTTGACGTTCAGTCTGGCCAGATTGTCAGAGAGCTTCGGACACACAATATCGTGACCAATGCCGGCCTGGATGCCATAGCCCGAAGAGTGGCCCTGATAGCTCCTCCGGAGCAGGACCAGTTCGCTATAGGCACAGGCTCAACTGCACCGGCGGTCACCGACACTGAGCTAGTGAATGAGGTCTACAGGTCCGGTATATCCTCAGCGTCCCAGGGCGTGGCCACCACCACATTCAACTATCTCCTGCCGGCCACGGTCTGCAATGGGGAAACCCTGAGGGAAGCGGCGATCATGGATTACCTGGGGAATGTTCTGGCCAGGATTGTCCATACAGCCCAGGTGAAGAGCAACTCGCTGCAGGTGCTCTACCTTTGGCAGTGGACCTTCGCAAACGTCACAGCTTAACGGAAGGAGCTGCACATAACAGATGGCCATAGATGGACTCAGGAACTTGATACAGGAAGCCACCAGGGCGCTGCTGCAGGCTGATAGCGCTCTTGTAGCAATCGTAGGCGGTCAGATCTATGACGAAGCTCCTAACGAAGCCCTGAGCGGCCCCGTGGTCCTTCTGGGAGAGATGGATACCCTGCCGGACATGACGCTTGGCAGCACTGGCAACAGGGACCTGGTGCTCGAGATCACTCACAGGATCTTCGTTATATGCGCTCCGGATGAAGACGCGGATGTGCAGACTCGCGGCTTCAAGGCGGCCAGGCTTGCAGCAGACAAGATCTTCGATGACCTATTCGGAAAAACACTGACGCTTACTGGAAGCACGTTCACTCCTTCGCCCATGGACATGCTCGAGGATGTCACTGACAGGCGGCTTGAAGACGGGGCTAGGGCAATCACGATACCGCTGCACATGTTCCTTTGCGGCACGGTCTAGGCAAATAGCCAGAGATTGAGGTAGATAGACATGGCGCTTGATTGGTACCCGAAATACGATGCCCAGAACACTGAAGCGGCCTTCGCTCAGTACATAGACAGGATCTTCAGCGCCCAGGACCACGTGGGGGCTGATACGCATTGGGCACTAGTGTTCGACAGCGTTCAGGGCTCGAACCACAGATACAGGCTTGAGTCAGGTGACTTCCTGTTTGATGGCTATGTGTTCCATTCTGACGGCACCACCACGATTGACGTGGCTACCAGCTCAGTAGACATCTACTTCTACTACACCCTAACCACCGGGGTGATCACGGCTTGTGGCCTGTCCACCAGCTCATCAGCCGGCAGCGCAAGGATAAAGCTGTTCAACACGAATGCCATGGCCATCACCGACTATCGAAGGGTGTTCACCTGGGGGAAGTACTCAGTGGCCAGTTCAGCGGTTGACGCGACTGTGATATCAGCTGCCCGTGAGAAGGC
>CAZJHY010000087.1:0-3053 GCA_964545975.1 uncultured Clostridia bacterium
AGCCCGACCAGACGATCCTCGAGACGATAATCAGGGAGAAGATCGAAGAGATCACAGGCCCTAAGTTCGAGGACATCGACGAGAGAATTGCTGAGCTGTATGCGATGATCCAGGACCTCAAGGCCGAGTTCGCACGCGAGCTTTCGGTGCTCGGAGTCCGCGTGACCGCGCTTGAAGGCCAGATGGCACAGATCAACGCAAGGTTGGCGAAGGACGAGGCCGATATCCTCAAGAACAAGGAGGATATCGCCGCTCTGAAGCTTCAGCTGGATCCCGCCATCGCAAGGATCGGAACCCTCGAGAGGAGATCCGATGCCATAGAAAGGGAACTGGCTAACCTTAATCAGAACTTGAATAAAGTGAGTGCTCAGGTTGGCAACCCTGTTCCAACACCGGTTGTGGTTCAAGGTGCTAGCGCACAGGAAGTTGAAGCACTTAAAGCTCGTGTAGCAGAAGGCGAAAGCGAAAGAGAAGCTCTGAGGAAGAGAATCGCGGAGCTTGAAGCGAAATCACCTACCTCCGTTACAAACACTACAATTGTTCAAGGTGCAACTGCAGAGGAGGTTCAAGCGCTCAAGGCTTTATTAGCTGCGGCAGAAGCTGACAAAGTATCGTTAGCTTCAAGGGTTACTGCACTTGAGTCAATAAAACCTACCATTGTGCAAGGCGCAAGCATAGATGAGGTAAACGCTCTAAGATCGCTAATTGCCGCTATAGAGAAGGACAAGGCTAGCCTTGCTAATAGAGTAGCCGTCTTAGAAGGAAAGACTCCCCAGGTTGCGAGCACAACAGTAGTACAAGGCGCAAGTATTGAGGAAGTAAATGCTCTTAAAGCATTGATTTCCTCCATACAGAACGACAAAGAAGCTCTAGCTAATAGGGTAGCTGAATTAGAAGCAAGAGCTCCTCAGGTCACAAATACCACAGTTGTTCAAGGGGCTTCAACAGAAGAAGTGGAGGCTCTCAAGGCTCTGATGGTAGCTAATGAGAAGGACAAGGCTGCCATTACCGCAAGGGTAACCGCCCTTGAGAACAAGAAGCCCGAGGTCGTAACAGTGACAGTACCTACAACTCCAGCCCCTGTGGTGACCCCTGTGGTGACCCCTGTGGTGAGCACTCCCGGAGTCAGTCCGGCTGAGCTCGCGGAAGTCAAGGCGATGGTCCTGAAGCTCGAGGCCGGCAAGGTGGACGTTCTCATGTCCAGGCTTGGCGCGCTGGAATCGAAGGTCGTATCGCTTGAATCCAAGCTCAATACGGTCGACACCAGGGTAGGAAACCTTGAACTCAGGACCAGCGATGTCGAAGCCAAAGTGGCGGGCCTTGAAGGCAAGGTAGCCAGCCTCGAAGGCAGGACAAGCGCAACCGAGCTTAAGGTATCGACGATGGGAAGCGAACTGGGCGTAGTATCCAGGCAGGCCGGCCAGAACGCGACCGACATAGTCGACCTCTATAACCTCAACTACAGGAACGCTGACGACATAGCCGCCCTCAAGGCGGAGCTTGCCGCCAAGTTCTCTGAGCTCGAGAAGAAGTATGCTGCCAACGCCGATGCGATGCTGTCCGAAGTAGGACTCACCAAGGAAGGCGTGGCGCTGCTGAAGCTCGACATACTGGAAGCACAGGATGACATCGAGATGCTCAAGAGCCTCTTCGCCCAGGTCGAGGGACTCAACGCGCGCTTGGATGCCATCGAAATCAAGCAGAACGCACTCGATGAGAAGGTAGCTCTTCTCAACATGGACCTTGCCGCTCTGGAGAGCGAGAAGGTCGACAACGCTCTGCTGAGGGCAAGCCTCCTGGAAGGGCAGACCGCCGACCTCTATGAGAAGTACGGAATGCTTGAAAGCAGGCTCAGCGGCCTCGCACTCGATGTGAAGCAGAACACTGATGACATCAACGACCTCTATATCAAGCAGAACACTACGACCAACCTGCTTAAGAACCTCGCCGCCGCGGACGTCGCCCTTAACGAGAGGGTAGCGGCCATAGAGGCAGCGAACAAGATATCTGCCGACGAGCTGAACGCCAAGGTGAATGCTCTCACAGCGGCATCCACAGCAAGCAAGGCTGAGGAGCTGAGCCTCAAGAACAGCCTCATGGGCCTCAGCGACAAGCTCTCGAGCCTCTGGATCAACAAGTTCCTGCTGTCCGGATCGTTCGAGATAGCATTCAAGGATGTTGCAGTAGTGATGGGTACGCCGTTCTCGAACCCGTTCGACAACACCTCGACCGCAATCACTCCCAGCAACTCCTACCAGGCCAAGCTGTCCCTCACCGGGACGATAAAGCCTGAGCCCGGCGTGGAGATCAATGTCGGCTTGAACGCAGGCATAGACACATACGGCCTCACTGATGCGCCGGCCAACATATTCAACGGCGACCTAGACATTAAGGTCACCTCGCCCAACGGATATGGCCAGATCATCGGCGGCGAGCAGGTAAGGCCCAAGTTCCTCAACAAGTACGTGTTCTCGTCGATAGCCTTCGGCGCCGAGAAGTTCGAAGGCCTCGGCGGTTGGGCGAAGTATACGCCCGGCACGTTCGAAGACCTGGTGCTAGGAGCATCGGCCATAGTCGCAAAGAAGGGCTCTTCCACAGACTTCAGGTATGTATGGGGCGCAGCGGTAAATGCTAACTACGCAGAAGCCGCAGATCTCACCCTGTACTACTTCGCAGTGGATGACAGGCCATTCTCCGGCGACATCCCCGGCGTCTATGACGGCAATGAGAAGCACATCGGCGTGAACCTCGACTTCGCACTCGGCGAGAACTGGTCCGCCGGCGCATTCGCCAACCTGTTTATAGCCAGCTGGAACCCGAACCTCGAAAGCGCAATCGCCGCTTATATCGAGGGTAAGGCCGGAGTATGGAACTTCAGCCTCAACTTCGAGCGCGTAAGCGATGACTACAATCCGATGTATGCCGAGTTCGCCGACACAACAGACCCGGACATCATCGAAAACGACATCATGAACCTGACCATGAGCAACAGCTTCAACGTGCTGCCCAACCTGGTATTCGGACTGGATACCGAGCTTCTGGGCGACGACGAC
>CAZJHY010000088.1:0-2933 GCA_964545975.1 uncultured Clostridia bacterium
TTGTGTACAGGCTCGGATCCTACATCCCGGTCCCCGGCGTGGACGCTACCAAGGTATTCGCGGAGTTTCAGAGCGCGGCCGGCTCCGGCGGAACGGGAATCCTCTCGCTTCTAGACATGTTCGCAGGAGGATCCCTCTCGAGGATGACCCTGTTCGCTCTGAACGTGGGCCCCTACATCACGGCATCGATCGTGATGGAGCTGCTCAAGGTAGTCATACCTAAGTTCGAGGAGTTGGCTAAGGAGGGCGACGAGGGCAGGAAGAAGCTGCAGACATACTCGCGCTATCTGAGCCTAGTGCTTGCCGTACTCCAGGCGATAAGCTATATGCTCCTTCTCAAGGGGGCCATGATGCCTGGCATATGGAACAACCTGCTGGTCGTCCTAAGCATGACCGCTGGCGCGATGTTCACCGTATGGCTCGGCGAGAAGATCTCCGAGAAGGGCATAGGCAACGGCATATCGCTCATCATATTCACAGGCATAGTCTCGAGGCTTCCCACCGTCACCATCCAGCTGTTCAACCTGGTAAGGACGGGCGGCCTCAACGTGCTTCTTATGCTGCTGTTCCTCATCTCCGCCCTTGCGGTGGTCGTGGGAGTAGTCGCGATAGAGGAGGCAAAGAGGAAGATACCGGTGCAGTACCCCAAGAGGGTTGTAGGACGCAGGGTTTACGGGGGCCAGAGCACCCATCTTCCGATAAAGGTGAACCAGGCCGGAGTCATCCCTGTCATCTTCGCCTCGTCGCTTCTTGCATTCCCGGCAACTCTGGGAAGCTTCTGGCCGGCGTTCGGCGAGCTGATGAACAGGTTCTCCAGTAACCCATGGGCATACAACTCGGTGCAAGTCGCGCTGATCATAGCGTTCACCTATTTCTATACGGGCATCACTTTCAACCCGATAGACATATCGAACAACATGAAGCAGTACGGCGGATTCATACCCGGATACAGGCCGGGAAGGCCGACGGCCGAGTACATCGACAGGGTGGTTACGAGGATAGCCCTCCCCGGCGCCATATTCCTCGGTTTCATGGCGGTCCTGCCGAGCGTAATGACGGCAGTGCTCGGCGTGGACATCGGTTTCGGGGGCACTAGCATCATCATCGCAGTCGGCGTCGCGCTGGACACGATGAAGCAGATAGAATCTCAGCTGATCATGAGGCAGTACGAAGGCTTCATGCAGTAAAGGGGAAATCGGTATGAACCTTGTCATCATGGGCCCGCCCGGCGCGGGCAAGGGAACCGCAGCTGAAAGCATACGGGAGACTTACGGCCTCGCGCACATATCCACAGGGGATCTGCTTCGGGCCGCAGTCAAGGAAGGAACCGAGCTAGGCACAAAGGCAGCCGGTTTCATGAACGCAGGCAAGCTGGTCCCGGATGACGTAGTTATCGGGCTGGTCGAGCACAGGCTCGGCCAGGCCGATACGATGAAGGGTTTCATGCTGGACGGCTTCCCAAGGACCATCCCGCAGGCCGAGGCGCTCGAGAGCATGCTCTCCGGCATAGGTCGCGGGCTTGACCTGGTGCTGTCCATCGAGGTGGCGGACGAGGAGATAATCAAGAGGATAGCCGGAAGGCTGATCTGTCCTTCGTGCGGGGCCATATACAACGCCGACACCAATCCTCCCGAAAACGGGCTATGCAGGTGCGGCGGGGTGCCGGCAAGAAGGAAGGACGACGACCCTGAGGCCGTGAAGACCAGGCTCGTCGCATACAAGGCGCAGACTGAGCCCCTCATAGCTTGGTACAGGGGCAAGGGCTTGCTCGTCGGGGTAGACGGGCGGGGCCTTCCCGCGGTTGTGTTCGGGCGTATCAAAGAGATCCTCTCAAGATACGGCGGAGCGTGCGAATGATCATCCTCAAGACCAATGAGGACATCAGGAAGATGAGAAAGTCAGGGCAGGTCACCGCCGCGGTCCTCTCACTTATGGGAGCCCTTGCAAAACCCGGGCTAACAACGGGGGAGCTGGACAGAAGCGCGGAGGAGCTAATCTTGAGGATGGGAGCCATCCCGGCCTTCAAGGGGTACATGGACTATCCGGCGACGCTGTGCACCTCGGTAAACGACGAGGTGATACACGGAATACCGGGAGGAAGGGTGCTTAAGGAGGGCGACATCCTCAGCATCGACACCGGCGCGGTCCTCGACGGGTTCTATTCCGACTCGGCGGTAACGCTTGAGATAGGCGACGTTTCACCCGAGGCGGCCAAGCTCATCGAAAGGACCAGGGCCGCTCTGGAGGCGGGTATTGCGGCAGCCCTTGCGGGAGGAAAGCTCGGAGACATCGGATCCGAGGTCCAGAAGACCGCTGAGGCTGCGGGGTTCTCTGTTGTAAGGGAATATGTCGGGCACGGTATAGGAAGGAAGATGCATGAATCGCCGAATGTGCCCAACTACGGCACAAAGGGGACGGGGACCGGGCTTTCGGCCGGAATGACCATAGCTATCGAACCGATGGTCAACCAGTTCGGAAGGCAGGTCGCTGTGGATCCGGACGGTTGGACTGTAAGGACGAAGGACGGCGGGCTGTCCGCCCACTTCGAACACACCGTCGCGATAACTGATGAGGGACCTTACTTGCTTACCGTGTTATAATATTTGATTGGAAGGTGCCAAAGGATTTGACTGAATGCGGTGAAACAAGGCTGGGACAGCTTGTTATCTCGAAGATGGGAAGAGACAGGGGCAGGCTCTGCGTGGTCGTTAGGCGGCTGGATGACTGTGCGGTGCTGATAGCCGACGGTAGGATGCACAAGTTCTTCAGACCCAAAAGGAAGAATGTGAGGCATCTGATAAGGCTCAGCAATGTAGATTCCGATCTGGAGGGCAGGCTTATAAGAGGCGCTGAAGTCACTGACGCGGAGATATCCGCCGTCATAGACAGATACAGGGCCATAGGGGCTGAAAGGGGGCTAAGACCCGAGCATG
>CAZJHY010000089.1:0-2734 GCA_964545975.1 uncultured Clostridia bacterium
GCATCGTAGACCTTAAGGAAAAGAAGCCAGGTCATCTGCTCAATCCTTTGAGCGTCCCCATTTATTCCGCTGTCGCCTCTCATGATGTTCTGAATAGTCTTAATGAAGTTGCCGATGCTCATATGAGTTTATCTCTCCCATCGTTTATGCTGCTGTATAGATCACTTGCTCAAGACCGCGTACTGCTTGCAGGTAAGCCTCTTTCCCACCGAAGTAATCCGCAATTCTCTTAGGGCTACCCATCTTGTCAAAGGGGGAGTTCTCCAGGATTTTTGTATCCTCAAGGTCACCTATGCCACCGTCCATGTACTTATCCATTAGCGCCGATAGCACTTTACGACAAGGTTCAGAGTACTTGTATAGGTATCCTTGCTTAGTCACATGTTCAAGCCGTTCCCTCTTAGTAAGAGGCTTCTGATCAAAGGCGATGTGAAGTATCAAGTCAAAGTCATCGATATCTTTGCCAGCTTCTTCCTTCAAGACATCCAGAAATACGCCATTCTCCTTGAGCTCATCGATTATTGCCTGTTTCTTCTCTGCGCTTGACCACGATGCCAGGAAATCATCTAATGAAGCGTATTCATTAAGTATGCTGCGCCTGCTATAGTCCCTTACACTCTCCGTGATCAGCTTTCCATCCTTGTCGTAGTATTGGACGCGCTCACTGATTATTGTAACCGGTACTCCATGTACTCGGAATTTCACCCTTGGTACTTCTGATGACGGAGGTTCGAATCCAGTTGGCACTTCTTCACTTTCGTTTTCGGTTTGTCCTCCAACTTCTTGCTCTGTGCTTGGATTCCACTCTTCTCCGCCATCTCCGGCGTCTATCGCCACAACGGGCTCTCCATCGAAGTCCGGATCGGCGAACAACCTGCAGACTTCCCTGAAGTCCATGATGGTGAAGTATTCCTTCCCATACTCAGGATATAGCCTAGTGCCTCGCCCGATTATCTGTTTGAACTCTGTCATTGAGTTGATGTTGCTATCAAGCGCTATAAGCTTGCATGTCTTGACATCAACACCTGTAGATAGGAGCTTCGACGTAGTAACCACAGTAGGGTACTTCTCGTTAACATCGATAAAGTTGTCAAGCTGTGCTTTGCCATCCGGATTATCCCCAGTTATCCGCATTATATACTTTGGGTTCTCAGCAACTAAGTCTTTGTTTTCATTTACTAGTGCCTGTCTCATCCGCTCTGCATGCTCGATGTCGACGCAGAACACGATTGTCTTACTGAACCTGTCATTTGCCATTAACCATTTCGTAATCCTATTGGCTACAGCCTTTGTCCTATCATCGATTACCAGGCTTCTATCGTAATCGCTGATGTTGTACTCACGATCTTCTATAACATTTCCATAGACATCGACTTGGCCTTTATATGGTCTCCAACCCTCCAAATCCTTGTCCAACCCAATTCGGATGACTTTATAGGGAGCCAGGAATCCATCGTCAATACCTTGCTTCAAGCTATACGTATATACAGGTTCGCCGAAGTAGGCGATATTGCTAATATCATTCGTCTCTTTTGGAGTCGCGGTCATACCAATATGGATTGCCGAGCTGAAGTAATCTAGTATCCTTCTCCATTGCGATTCGTCTTTTGCGCTTCCCCTATGGCACTCATCAACAATGATCAAATCGAAGAACTCAGGCTGGAACTCCCTAAAAGGTTCTGTCCCATCATCCCCTGCAAGCTGATGATACAAGCTCATATAGACCTCATAAGAGCTGTCCAGTATCTTATCCTTGATCTTTGTCATTATCTTATCTAGAGGCCTGAAATCCTGCAGCATAGTCTGATCTATAAGGATGTTGCGATCAGCTAGATATAGGACCTTCCTAACTGCTTTGGTCTTCAACAGCTTATGGACAATCTGGAATGCTGTGAATGTTTTACCCGTACCTGTAGCCATGACTAGTAGAACGCGCTTCTGACCGAGCGCTATCGCTTCAAGCGTCTTATCTATAGCTATGCGTTGATAATATCTAGGTTTCTTGCCTGAGAAGATGTCAAAGTAGTCTGGTTCTGTGATTATCTCCTCTTGCTTAGCGCTAAGCCCTTTATTGGCAACATATCGTCTCCAGAGGTCAGTTTCAGAGGGAAAATCTAACGCGGTAATCTCTCTTTCAGCGCCTGTGAAGAAGTCATGTTCAATGAATCCGCTTCCATTAGAAGAATATGCGAAAGGGATGTTCAGAATCCGGGCATACTCGATGGCTTGCTGCATCCCGTCTCCTACGCTATGCTCCGCATCCTTTGCTTCAATGATTGCCAAGGGAATATTGCAGTTCTTATGAGTCAGCAGATAATCGGCTTTCTTCCGCTTGCCCCTATCCGTCTTACTTCCTCTAACAATGACTTGACCGTCTGTGAAGTAGTACTCCATTAAGACCTGGTCCTTGGCCCAACCTGCAGCTTCAATTGCTGGTGTAATGAAGCGATACTTGATATCTTCTTCAGTTAGCCTCTTCATTCAAGACCTTCCCTCACTACTTTCTTTCCATCCAGTAGAAGTATCTATCAAGCTAAATGCAATACCCTCAAACAACTGCTGCGCTTCATCAACGAGTGCATGATCCATTATTCATTCTTCATGTCCAGAGTTCGTCCGCAACTCCAGAATGCTGACAGGGATTAGCTCGAAATACTATTGATTACTTCAATGTTCACACACTAGTACCTGCTAGCTTTTGGAATTATCCCTGCTCTTTGTTTAGTTCATTGGG
>CAZJHY010000090.1:0-2683 GCA_964545975.1 uncultured Clostridia bacterium
GAGTGGCTCAATTATTTCCGTCGTTCAGTGGCTCAGTTTACACCGCCGTTAACACACCAATAGGGTATTAAACTGCTAGTACGCTGGCAGTTTTGTTTTACATCAAGGCTAGTGACCAAGCAAACGGTCAAACAGAGTACAAAGAATCCCCTCTAATTACCGAATTTCCCGGCAGAACTCGACTCGATTGCTGAAGGATATTCGATTGGATAAAACAATAAACACTAGTATTGGAAGGAAGCGGCAGATTGTTCAAGAAGGTATATTTAAAACGCTCGAAAACCTAGATTTAGAGTAGTACTGGGGTCATTGATTAACCAACCCTTGGGGCGGGTCAGTGAGGGGAATAATGAAGAAAGATACGATAATCTCATCGGTTCTTACTGTGTTGCTCTGTACTTGTATAGTAGGGATGATCATATATGCAGCCGTTGATGAGAGTTCTAGTCCACTGGAAACTGACGCTCAGTACCAGATAGAGGATTATCATCTAAAAGAGTTTATCAAGACTGCGCCTCAGGCTTTATCAGAGTTGTCTAGTGTCTTAGCTGGTATTAAAGGAGTCAATGGCCTTAGCTGGGGACATAGTTTCGAGAAAGCAGCGATAACGAAGAGTAAAGAAATGTCCGACTATGATTTCGTTCGATCCTTCTGGAAGACTCAATTTGCTGTTCCAATAAAAGAGAGTGGATATCTGATCCTTGGAAGCAGAGACCCTTATAGTGGAGCAGATATGGATTTGGCTGAAGCTACTTCGGATTACTCTGGCATTATAGCCACAATATATGGGATGAAGATCAAGTCAGCAGCTCTAATCCTGACAGATGATGAACTCCACGGAATTGAATTAAAGTTTGGCATTCTCATCAATCCTCACAGAGAGGATGAGGATAAGGCATTGTCAACAATAACGAATCTATTCGAAGAGTGTTTTCGAGCATTGAATATTGGGACAATACATCTTAACAACATTAAATTCTGGGATACTGGAGACTTTCTATACTCACTTGAGATAAAAGCTGAGCAATATGAGGTGATTGTGAAGATAAGCATTTATGACGAGTATGAAGCAGTGGAAAATAGGGGAGTGGCCTTTTATCTGGACACCATGTCTATTTGCTTACAAATGGATTCAGAGATTCAAAAGTTCAATAGGGAAAATACTATCGAGATGGACTTCGATTTTCCGGATCTTGAGCATCTAGATAAGCTTCTCCCTGAGAATCGGTACCACCTTTGATGTTAGTCAATAGTATGAAGCAGAACATTAATCCTGTTTTTGCTTATGGTTAGAGGCACTACCATGAACGCTAAAGACAGGAAGCTAGTTTACGAAAGAATCTATCCGTGGATGAAGAGGTTTGGCTTTTCACTTTATGCAGAGAAGAGTAAAGAGTGGCGTGCTACAGCCAGGTACATCTTTTATGAGAAGGTGGGTAATATTCGGCACACTTTTGAGTTCTTTTTGATGTATGGCCTTGCTTAGAAAAATGAATGTGAGTATTGGGTACATTCTTGACGGGGAGATTGTGGGTCCAGTGAGGGATATTCACATTGCTCTAGGGATAGTGTTCAGACCACGATTAAGAGACTTCTTCTATGACTCATATGAGGAGCTTGTTGAGTGGCTGGACTTGATACAACCTATAGCTGAGTTTTGCGTGATTGCTCAGCAGGTCATCATTGACGCAATTTACGAACGGAAAGACTACATTTTCGTTGATACGCGAACAGATACCTTTGACTATAAAGCCCGTCGAATACCTCAATCAGGACTTGATGCAATTAGCAAGCGTTATCGAGTACTGATGGGTGAGTACACAGCGATTGCCAAGGCACAAGAAGAATATGGTTGGAAACCCGTGGTATCAAGCACTCCGTAATGTGCGAGAGTACGAAACTGACCCTCAGCCTAAATGCGCCACCCAATCTGGGAGCAGATCAATGTCACAAGGAGGAGAGGTATTATGCGAAAAACGATAATCACGGTAATCTCTGAGATTGTAGCGCTACTGGTGAGTATATTCCTCCTTGAAACTTTGGGCTTTTTGCACTTCTTTGCTGATGGGGCCTATGATGCTGAGATGATCACGACAGGCGTTATAGACTTTTTTGCTGATGGAGCCCTAAATGTTGAATTAATTACGGCCAGGCTTCACATAACAATGGTACTAGGCGGACTGCTTGTGATTGTCCCTCCCCTTCTTAGTTACTTAGGATTCAAGAGGGGTATGAAATCGAACATACAGGTAGATATCAATAAAGCTTTGAAGAGTATGCTGTTTTCTTCATTGAGAGGATGTGCCTATTTCTTGATAATCAGCCAATGGAATGTCTTTGTTCTGAAGGAGTACATTGGCCATTGCTAACAGTATGGGTTGTCCACACCTAGTCGGACAGAGATTAAAGTTTGATTGCTTCTCGTAATAGAAGCATTAGGCGATTTTGATCTAGACATGCGAGGGGAGAAAACCGCATAGAAGTCGAAGCCTGGGCGAATTAGCAGTATTTGTACATGTTTCTTTGAGCAAACGTCAAACAAAGAGTCAAACAAACATACCACCATCAATAGCTAACAATGGACCAAGTGTACATATCGGATTGATAATAAGATTGTGTAGCTTGACATATTGTAACGATAACGGAAGCCTTGGATGTATCGGATTGGAAGTAAGGTAATCCC
>CAZJHY010000091.1:0-2551 GCA_964545975.1 uncultured Clostridia bacterium
AGTGCGCAGCTGCGTACTACAACGTTGTACTATACAGCGATCTTGGCGGCGGAGGTCTTTATTGCAACTAAGAAGTCGTCAGTTTTGCAGAGAGAATTATTCAGGCACCTCAATTGAGTTGATTATGGATAAGCGAATGCCGAATACGATAGCTCTCTCCCTCGAACAAGATCAGGTGTCCATGATGCACAAGCCTGTCAATCAGGGCAGCGGTCATCTGAGCATCGTAGAACACGCTTGTCCATTTTGAGAATTCGAGATTGGTTGTGATTATCACACTCCTTTTCTCATAGCAGTCGGAGATCATTTGAAACAGCAGTTGCGAGCCATCTCTTTCCAAAGGTACGTAACCCCATTCATCACAGATGAGCAAATCCTGCTTTTCCAGCAGGGCAAGCATGGAGGACAGGCGGTTGTCCCTCCTTGCCTCAGAAAGGGCGTTCACCAGCGCTGCCGTCCTGAAGAAGCGGACCCTGAAGCCCTTAAGACAAGCTTCGTTGCCAATAGCGGTTGCAAGATGCGTCTTGCCAGTACCCACGTTGCCATAGAGAACAAGGTTACGGGCCTGCTTGATGAATTCACAGCTCTTAAGCGCCTCGATATCAAGACCCAACGGCAGTTTCAGCTCATTGGCATCATAGCCGTCAAATGTTTTCAGCGTATGGAAACCAGCCTTGCGAACCAGCATCGCCCTCCTTCCGGCTTGCCTTTGCTCTGTCTCGAGCCGGAGTAGCTCCAGCAGGAAGGATTCGTTATCGTCCGCGGTCACCAGATCCATGTTCCTTGCCATGTTCCTCAAGCGAAGTTGCCTACATAGACTGGCTATCTCCATCCTATGCCCATTCATGGGGCCACCAGCCCTGCCAGGGCATCATACATACCCATGTCAGGGTCCTTCATCGCCGGCATCATCATACATGCCGGAGCGTCGACTTTCTCCAATGAAAGCACCGGGCTGTTAAGCCATGAATGCATCATGATTATGCTGTCAAAGTCGCTCACGCCTCTCACAATGGCATGTCGGATGGATTTGCATGCCAGATCAAAGCCATCTTTAGACGCTATCTGAGCCAGAGCCTTGAGCATCTCAGACACCTGTCGCCTGTCACAGGTGCTTAGGTGTTCCCTGACTTCGGAGGGCATCATATCGTACAAACCCATGTACCTGATCGCTCTTGGGCTTCTGGCCATCCTTCCAAGATAGGGCAGCGGATCCATGGCCTCCTGCATCGTTTCCCCATAGAGCCTCTTATGCCTGGTTATCAGCTTTCCATCCTTGTCCAGGACGTCAACCCAAGCCGCCCTGTAATTCAGATACACTTGCTGCTTAGCCACTTCAGGGCTTGCCGAGTAGACGTGCCTTCCGCCGTTAGTGCTTATCTTGCCCCAGCCATCCGCCGTGTATGCCTCTATCCGGCAGCAATCATACCCATTGCTCGGCAAGGCTCTCATCAGCGCCTTCTCATCCTCCAGAAGCTCTTGTATTCTGATTCCTTTCCGGTAATGGACCTTGCTGTTCATCCTGTCACATTCCGCCAGTAGCTTCATATTGTATTCCTCAAGGTCGGCTATCACCGGCTCAGGCACCATCAGGTTCCTCCTTAGGTAGCCCACCTTGTTTTCCACGCTGCCCTTCTCATTAGCCGCCCCAGGATTGCAAAAGGTCACATCAAAGCCGTAATGGATGGCGAAACGGGCAAAAGCGTCGGTCATCACGCTGCCTTCAGACGAACCACGCCGCATTACAGCCTGCGCACTGGCATTGTCCATCCACAGCCTTGTCGGAGACTTGCCTACGTGTTCAAACACCTTTTTCAGTCCTTCGGTGAGGCATTCGCAGTTCTCAGACTTGAACAGCTGCACAAACCCTGCATTACTGTTGGGGTAAGATACTGTTAGCGCATGCCCTCGATATCTGGTTCCGTTCTCCGTGAACCATACCTCGCCAAAATCTGCTTGCGCTTCACCGCCTGGGTGCTTAAGAGGCAGGAACCCTTCGCCCTTCTTCATCATGGCGCGATAATCCCTCACGTAGCTCGCTACTGACCTGTATGAGCAATTGAAACCTTCCGCTTCGGCCAATAGCCGCTCATACACTCTCTTAGCTGTATGCCTCTGTTTTTTAGGACCAATCGAATCCCCAAGAAGCCATCCGTCTATCATGGACTTGAAGCTCTCCAGCTTAGATCTCCTTTTTCTCTTGTCAAAGGGCTTTTCGAGGTTCCAATCATCGCGGGTCAGCATCTTCCTCACCGTATCCCTTGAGCAAGCATGCCTTCTTCCTATCTCGCTTATGTTGTATCCACTTGCGTAATCTCGTCTGATAAAATGTATCTGCGCCATTGTCAGCATCCTCGCTTTCACCCCCATGCTGTTTTCCCAACACAAGGGTATTTGATTGTCGGAGGTGCCTGCAATGGCGCAAAACTCGCCACTTATTTGCAAAACTGACGTGGCTTCGTTGCAATTCTGCCTACTTTAACTTTACCCAAAACAGCGGAGGAGACCTTATATTCAACTCGGTTAATGTGAAGTATAAAGGCAGCATCAT
>CAZJHY010000092.1:0-2545 GCA_964545975.1 uncultured Clostridia bacterium
GAGGACTTCGTCGCGCAGAAGGAGTTCAACCTTAAGCACCAGATGGACGAGTTCACAAGGCAGCAGGAGTACATGGAGAAGCTGAAGGACTACATCAGGCGCTACAAGGCCGGAAACCGCACCACGATGGCCCAATCAAGGGAGAAGATGCTCGCAAGGGTGAAGGCGCAGGCGGTGAACAGGCCAGGCAAGCAGGCAGAAATGAGCATCAAGTTCGGGGATGTAACGCGAACCGGCAAGTATGCGATTACCGCGACGGGCCTTTCCAAATCGTTCGGGAGCCTGAAGCTGTTCAAGGGCCTGGACCTTCATGTCGAAAGGGGAGAAAGGCTCGGCATAGTCGGGCCTAATGGCTCCGGTAAGACCACGCTCATAAGAATCCTGGCTGGCGACATCGAACCTGACTCCGGCGAGGTGCGCCCCGGCGTGAATATGAAGAAGGCTGTCTTCTACCAGGACATAAAGGGCTTGGAGAATGAGAAGAGCGTCCTCGACCACATATACATGAAGAAGCCTTGGACCACAGGGCAGGCGCGCGACTACCTCGCAAGGTTCCTGTTCAGAGGGGATGAGGTCTATAAGCTGGCGGGGGATCTGTCGGGTGGAGAGAAGAACAGGCTCCTGATATCGATGATGCTTCTGGAAGAGCCCAATCTCATAATCCTGGACGAGCCTACCAACCACCTGGACATAGCCTCAAGGCACGCATTGGAGGAGGCGTTAGCATCCTTCGACGGGACGGTGATCTCGGCAAGCCATGACAGGTACTTCCTCGACAGGATAGCGACCAGCATTCTGGTGATCGAAGGCGGCAGGGCGGAGCTATACGCCGGCAACTACACCTTCTATAGGCAGGAGAGCGAGAAGAAAGCCTACACCGAGCAGAAGGACGCGTCTAGAAAGGTCGAGCAGCGGCAGGATCCCGCAAGGAACAGGTCCAGGGAGGAAAGAAGGACCCGTGAGAGGATAGCCTCGCTCATCTTACAGGCTGAGGCCGAAATCCACAGGCTGGAGGCGGAGCTTTGCGATGCCGATGCCAGGCTTGCTGACCCCGAGACTTACTCGGATGCGGAGACTGCAGTCAGCGCCCAGAGAAGGCGCGACGAGCTTGCTGCAGGAATAAACGCTGCTTATGAGAGGTGGCACGAGCTTCAGGCGAAGGCAGAGCAATACGACATTGGACTGCAATAAATACCTTGCATCCCAGCCGGAAAGCTTATAATATCATCAGAATACTGTATACATTTCTATATTGGAGGTAAGGGCATGAAGCTTTCTGAAAGGGCAAGGAAGATCACACCTTCGCCGACTCTAGTCATCGACGCGAAGACAAAGGAACTTCAGGCATCAGGAGTGGACATCGTATCCTTCTGTGTCGGGGAGCCCGACTTCGACACCCCGCTGTTCATACAAGACGCGGGCGTAGATGCGATACGTGGTGGTCATACGAGGTATACCGCGGGTTCAGGTACGCTTGAGCTGAGAAATGCCATTGCCGGCAAGTACCGCCGCGAGTGCGGCCTCGAATACGCCGCAAACCAGGTTATCGTATCGAACGGAGCAAAGCACAGCCTCTACAACGCATTCCTGGCGATACTTGACATCGGCGACGAGGTGATCGTCCCCGCCCCATACTGGGTCAGCTATCCCGACATGGTGAGGCTGGCCGGAGGCGAACCGAAGATACTTGATACCACAGGGACCGCCTTCAAGGTAACTCCGGAGGCATTCAAGACCTGCATAGGACCCAGGACGAAAGCGATAATACTGAATAGCCCATCAAACCCGAGCGGGGCTGTCTATACGGAGGACGAGCTCAGGAAGATAGCCCGCATCGCCGTGGAAAGCGGCGTCATCATGGTGTCGGACGACATCTACGAGGCGCTCACCTACAACGGCCAGAAGTATATCTGCGTCGCCTCCTTCGGAGAGCAGGAGTACCAGCATACGATAGTCGTAAACGGTGTGTCCAAATCCTACGCCATGACAGGATGGAGGATTGGTTACGCGCTCGGTCCCAAGGACGTAATCAAGGCGATGAGCGACATTCAGAGCCATACCACATCATGCCCGAGCGCGATAAGCCAGAAGGCCTCGGTGAAAGCCCTTACAGGAGACCAGGCCCCCGTTCTGGAAATGGTGGCGCAGTTTAAGGCCCGCCGGGACTATATGGCCAAGAGGTTCGCCGAAATGCCGGGCGTGTCATGTCCAATGCCGGAGGGCGCATTCTACTGCTTCCCGAAGGTATCCTCTTACTACGGCAAGTCAGTGGAAGGTAGGCTCATCAGGAATTCCGATGATTTCGCAGGAGCGATGCTCGATTTCGCCCATATTGCGATAGTTGCAGGAAGCGGCTTCGGCTCCGACGAATATGTCAGATTGTCGTACGCCACTTCCATGGACAAGATAGAAGAGGGCCTCAACAGGATGGAAGCCCTGCTTGCCAGGATGAAGTAGGCGGCAAGCACATTTCGGGAGGTGTTCCGTTGAGGATAGCAGTAATCGGCGGCAGCGGGGTTTACGACCCCGCTATGCTGTCTAATGT
>CAZJHY010000093.1:0-2482 GCA_964545975.1 uncultured Clostridia bacterium
CAGGTCCTCGCAAAGCCCGGCACCGTCAACCCGCACACGAAGTTCCGCGGCCAGGTGTACGTCCTAACCCAGAGCGAAGGCGGACGCCACACCCCGTTCTTCAACAACTACAGGCCGCAGTTCTTCATAAGGACGACCGACGTCACCGGAAGCATCACCCTTGACGCAGGAACCGAGATGGTAATGCCCGGCGACCACGCCAACCTCCTGATTTCGCTCATCACCCCCATCGCAATCGAGATGGGAATGAGCTTCGCAATCCGCGAGGGCGGCCGCACGGTCGGAGCCGGAGCTGTAACCGCTATCATAGAGTAGCGCGAATCCCTGCGAAGGGGCGCCCAGACGGACGCCCCTTCGGGATGCAATAAGCGATGAAGCTGGATGTTGCCGGCGGGACCCGAACGACCGGGGAAACTCCAGCCGAGTAAGTCCGCGAGAGATCGGGCGATGGAGGGTACAAGATGTCAAAGAGCAAGGTAAGAATCAAGCTCAGAGCATTCGACCACAAGCTTCTGGACCAGTCCTCGCAGAAGATTGCAGAGACTGCCAAGGCTATGGGCGCGCTGGTATCGGGACCGGTACCGCTGCCTACGGAGAAGGTCATCTACACGGTGCTCCGTGCTCCCTTCGTGGAGAAGGACTGCCGCGAGCAGTTTGAAATGAGAACGCACAAGAGGCTCATCGACATTATCGAGCCTAACCAGAAGGTCATGGACGCTCTCATGAAACTGGATCTGCCTTCAGGGGTGGATATAGAGATAAAGCTCTAACGTGAGTCCAATGGCCAAGAGCTAAGAAACACGTTTTCGAGCAGGAGGTGGATAGGATGGCAAAAGCCATTCTCGGAAAGAAGTTGGGAATGACCCAGATCTTCACGGCAGACGGCAAGGTAACCCCCGTGACGGTCATCGAGGCCGGCCCGTGCGTGGTAGTGCAGAGGAAGAGCAAGGCGCACGACGGCTACGAGGCGATCCAGGTAGGATTCGGCAGCAAGAGGGAGAGGCTGTTCTCGAAGCCTGAGAAGGGCCACTTCGAGAAGGCGGGCGTAAAGCCCATGCGTTTCCTGAGGGAGTTCCGCGTGGAATCTTCCGAGCAGTTTGCAGTCGGCCAGGAGATCAAGGCCGACGTATTCGCGACCGGCGACAAGATAGACGTCACAGGCAAGTCGAAGGGCAAGGGCTTCGCGGGCGTCATCAAGCGCCACGGTTTCGCAAGAGGCGGCATGAGCCACGGCTCGATGTACCACCGCAGGGTCGGATCCCTCGGCGCTACCGACCCCGCCAGGGTCTTCAAGGGCAGGAAGCTGCCCGGAAGGATGGGCGGAGACAGGGTGACGATCCAGGGATTGACGGTCGCTGGTATAGACATTGACAGGAATCTCATTCTGGTCCGCGGAGCAGTTCCCGGAACTCGTGGCGGCCTGGTGGTTGTCAGGGAAACTGTGAAGGCTTCCAGGAAGTAGCCACGAAGAGGGAAAGGAGGCAAAGTAAATGCCAAAGGCACCTTTGTTCAATATGAAGGGCGAGAGCCTCGGCGCTGTGGACCTGCCGGAAGAGATTTTCGGCGTAGAGCCCCATGCCGACGTTCTCCATGAAGCGGTAGTGATGCAGCTTGCCAGCAGAAGGCTCGGGACCGCTAAGGTCAAGACCCGTTCTGAGGTATCGGGCGGCGGCAAGAAGCCGTACCGCCAGAAGGGCACCGGCCGTGCAAGGCAGGGCTCTACCAGGGCAGCGCAATGGGCAGGAGGCGGAAAGATATTCGGCCCCACACCCAGAAGCTACAGCTATAGGATCAACAAGAAGGTCAGAAGGCTGGCTCTGCTGTCGGCTCTCTCCTCGAGGGCGCTCGACGCCAACCTCGTAGTGGTGGACAGGCTGGAAATCGAGAAGCCTAACACCAAGGCGATGGTATCGGTGCTGACGAACCTCAAGCTCGGGAAGACCCTCGTGGTCACCGGGGAGCCCGACAACAACGTAATGCTTTCGACGAGGAACCTGCCGGATGCGATGGTCCTCACAGTGGATGGACTCAACGTATACGACATCCTCAACCACGACAACCTTCTGTTCACCGCGTCGGCGGTCGAGAAGGCCAAGGAGGTGTTTGCCTGATGGAATACTCAGCACACGACATAATCATCAGGCCTATAGTCACCGAGAAGACCACCCTTCTCGCAGAGCAGAGCAAGTACGTCTTCGAAGTGGCCAAGGCCGCGACGAAGGTGGACATTGCCAGAGCAGTCGCCGAGGCCTTCAAGGTCAAGGTAGTCGCCGTCAACACGGTGAGCGTGCCCGGCAAGCTCAAGAGGATGGGCAAGGGACAGGGTTATACTCAGAGCTGGAAAAAGGCTATAGTCACCCTGAAGGCAGGGGAGCGCATCCCGATCTTCGAGGGAGCATAAGCCGAGAGCGCAAGGAGGAAATAGTCAATGGGTATCAAGCAGTATAAGCCCACATCTCCTGGGCGTCGGCAGATGTCGGTA
>CAZJHY010000094.1:0-2480 GCA_964545975.1 uncultured Clostridia bacterium
GTCAAAACGAGGTGGACTTATGAAAGAGCAATTCAGGACGCAAGTTAGCGAAGGTAACTATACAGAAGCATATCAGCTGTTCAAATCAATGAATCGTGAAGAAGCATCCCAGATACTATATTCAATTGGTGATACTGGAAACATATTAGCTTATGGATTTTGCTGCTTTGCTCTTTCCCAAGAAGATACGGCAGAGAACCATTATTTGGCTTCTGCGATTAATACAAATGCTTGCTATGTAAAAGGAGCGTATGCTTTGGCATTTCACCATGCCAAAATGGCCATACGCCTTTCAAGGGATGTAAAATTCCTTGAACATATACTTCTATTTAACGTTATACCTGAGAAACTACTTGACGATGAAGAAGCTGTGAGGATTGCTCAGGAAGTTATGCAAATTGTCCCCAACAGCAGTTCAGCGTTATATGTATTAAATTCAGCTAAGGCTCGCACGTGATGGATCTAACCAGACCCCAGATTAAGGGGAGATCAGGGAGTGATGATGATATTACCGAACAGGATGATACAGAGAACAATCCAGGTCTTGCTTACTAATAGGAGGTGTCCTCATGAATGCCAAGGACAGGAAGCTGATGCATGAGAGGATTTACCCATGGATGGAGAAACTCGGCTTTTTATTGGACGAAGAGAAAAGCAAAGAGTGGCACGCTACAGGCAGGTACATCTTCACTAAAAGAATAGGTAGTGTGAAACATAGCATTGAGTTCTTTCTTGATGTATGGGCTTTAATGAAGAAGCAAAGGATGCATATAAAGATTGGGTATATCATTGACGGGGAGATTGTGGGCCCCGTGAGAAATATTCATGTTGCCCTAGGGGTAGTGTTCAGACCACCTTTAGGAGATTTTTTCTATGACTCAAATGAGGAGCTTATCGAGTGGCTGGACTTGATACAACCTACAGCTGAATTCTGCTTAATAGCTCAGCAGATCAGCATTGAAGCAATTTACGAACGAGAAGACTACATATTCGTTGATACGCGAACAGATACTTTTGACTATAAAGCCCGTCGAATACCTCAATCAGGACTTGATGCAATAAACAAGCGGTATCGAGTATTGATGGGTGAGTATCCAGCGATTGCCAAGGCACTAGAAGAATATGGCTGGAGTCCAACGAAATCATATGCTCCGTAATTAGTTAGATGCCCATCGAGAATCGAAGAGCAGCTAGGGATCAAGTTGTGATGACTTCATAAGCAGTTACATAAGGGATTAGGAAGTGATTGTTTGTTCGTACGTTATTATAGCCAAGAGAGCAATCAGATAGCTTATGAAGAAGCGAAAAAAAGAATGGAAATCGGCGAATTCCTAGAGGCTTTCAAGGGCTTCTTAACAATTGCACAGAGAGGACACTCACCAAGCATGAGCATGCTCGGTGCTCTTCTGACACAACATGGTATAGAACTGAAAGAATATGGCGGATATGAAGAAGGAATCAGTTGGTACCGTAAAGCAGCAACTTGTGGATACGATTCTGCTATTAGTGCATTAAGCTCGCTTAATGAGAAACCGGTTGTAGTATTTAAATCAGTAATGAGAGTTGTCGTCCCCAATGTGTTGATTGTCCCACTATGTATCCCACTAGTATTGTTGTTAGCATCCACCGGTATCCATATGCTTCACGCGTTTATTCTTGCTATCTCAATTATGTGTTACCTAAGTCAACTGTTACAACAATATTACCTTTTCGAAGCTTGTCGTATTAAGTCGCCTTATAGGAGGTATGAAGTTGAGAAGGAATACGTATATTCCTCATTAACTGCTTTTGTAATATTTATCGCGGGGATGATACTTTTCGTTGTTGGACTAGGACTGGCTGCAAAAGAAGCATATATGGGAGAAAGTGGACTTTTCATAGCTGCGCTAATCCAGATCATTATGTCAGCCTGGATAATCTACATCGATACTGTAATTGTTATCAAAATCAAGCGGAGAAGTTTCAGTGATTCGCAATACAAAGCTCTGATGGCTCTGACTGCTAAGCTAGGTAATAAGTGGGAGACATTCTTGGTTCCTCTTCTTTTTCTTAGCAACTCATTGCTTCTGGCAATGTGTCTGTATAGAGTCATTACGATACAATGAGGACATGAATCTAGGCGTTTGATACACTGCCAGTAGTTGTAAACGCATCATCTCCGAGTCCTCAGGTGTAGAAGGGGATGGTACCGTAGAGTCATCGTCACTTACGTCAGATCTAAGGCAATTTCCGTAACTTTCTCTTTAATCTCTCTCGTATAGGATTTTTATGAAAACGCTGTAGAAGTGACGCACCTGACGTAGATCACATGTAGACAATGTGCTTAAAAGAGGGGCAACAATGGTATCGAACCTGACCGCTACTATAAGGAGATATAATGAACTTCACGAAAAGTAGATTTCATATTGATTATGGACCGGCATCCTTATTTGAAAGGGTAAGATACATAATGGCCTCATGTGAGGAGATCAAACTACATT
>CAZJHY010000095.1:0-2473 GCA_964545975.1 uncultured Clostridia bacterium
CCTCTACCTTGCGTTGCGATGAGTCTTTCTCAAGACCACTCTCATGGCCATATAGTTCATCCTCGCTCAGATCCATGGCCTTCAGGATATCAAAGTATTCACAACCAGCATGGCAGTAAAGCAAAACCTTGCCTCCAGGACTTGTTTCGGTTATCGATAGGCTAGGTTTGTCGTCATCATGCGCGGGACAGCGCGCTTGGTACTGCCCATCTCTTTTATCTTCAGGCTCGAGCCTTGACAATATCTTTTCTAATGCTGTTTCTCCTTCCATCATCTTATCATCTCCTATATATTTACATTAATTGGTCTCCTTTCCTATTAATGTCGCAATTTGGAACTATAGCTGTTTGTGGGGTAGGGGCGACCATTTCACGACCGCCCCCCAATTACGCTACGCATAAGTATCATTCCTTTCGTAGGTGCTTTCCTTGAGGAACCTCGCATGGTAAGCATCATGCCGAGGCATTACCTATAGGCTCCTTTGATCAATTTACGCATTTCCCACCTATATACTCCGACAAGGGTGTCCCACATTTCTTTTAGCCTACTTATCTCGAAAGGTGCCCAATCATATCCAAGGTCCTTTTCTTCCATTGGAGCCCACTTAAAAATCGCTTCGAAATCATCCCCTTCCTCAACATCACGTCCTTCGTTAAGACCCAGCATCCACATGATACTGCTCATCACTGACATAATCGGCTCGCTCAGCAAAGTGATTTCAGAACATACCTTGCCTCTATAAATTTGATTCAATAGATACTGAACCCGCTCGAGTAGGAAGTCCGATACATCCTCGTTATTTACTGCCCTAGCAACTTGTCTGTGGGTATGTGCAGCGATTTGCAGTATAGTTGCCCTATCTTCTTCTTTCAGTTTCCTGTACGTCATGCTACACATGATTTGCCTGATCATATTTTCATTAATCAACATCTTATTTTCCTCCTTATAATATAATCCCAGCACATCCGCTTGCCCGACTGTTGCTGTCCAGCTCATGGGTCATTTCAGTTAAGAGAATCGCCATGAAGGGCTTCATATTCAATTTTCAAAGAGCTACTCGAGTTGACTGATATATGTCTCTTTCTTCTTCTCTTCTGGTGGTACTGACCTCAAGTAATAATCGCCCGACTGAAGGGCCAAAACCACAGCCGCTGGGATCATATACTTTGTGCCATTTTTCGCAATCGGTAGCTTGTTATGTCGAAGGAATTTATATGCCTCTGCCCTCGACAACCCCAGACATTCAGCGAACTCATCGACGGTCAGGAACGGCCGCCCGTACTCCATTGGGTTTCTTTACCTGGGTCTTGGCCCTGGTATACTCGATTTTCTCATCTCCTTTCACCTCCATCGCCCGCAATGGGCTTTTATTAATGGTCATCTAGTGACTTCTCTTGCTTTGTTGGCTTTTCTACCTTCACTGGTTGTCGCCCACCTCCACAGATTGACATACCCACCCGGGGTATATTCGAACCGTTTTTCCCCATAGCTCCCCCCTTTCCCCTGGGGGGGCTTACCGAACACCTGTTCTTTTCTTCTCACTTTCCTCACCTCCTTCGCTACCCTACTATATAAATCTCGCTGTAATTTTTACGTCTTTTATGAAGCTCTGCATTTGTGCTATCTATCTGGCATTTTGTTAGTTCTTCTCCTGAATACCTGTCGGATTTCTCTCTAAGAAACGCAATTTGGTATACTTTTCCATATTTTGTTAAATTGGATCAAAATCAACCCGCAGCCCTGACGTTCATGCGTTAGAATTGTCGTGAAGGCTTCCCCATCGAGTCGGAAATATCGTTTATACCGATGGATGTATCTCAACTTCATAGGAGTGGGTATGTATGGTGTACACAAAGGGTAAAAGCCCCACGGCAACTGGCGTGAGAGGTATGAGATTGAAGGGGCCCGACAGGTATGAGCTGAGGGTTTACCTTGGAGAGGATGAGGGTGGTCGTAAGAAAATCTATAGCGAGGTCTTCCATGGCGGCAAGAAAGATGCTGAGGCTCGACTAGCTGAGTTGAAGAAGGAGCGGGGTAAGGGGGCTCTCTCTGTATCCCCTAAGCTGACCGTGAAGGAGCTGCTCGACCGTTGGTTTGCTGAGTATGTCGAGGCTGGAGTAGTCCGCCCTGATACTGTAACTTGGTATAAGATGCACCTGCAAAGGAATATCCTCCCCTATATAGGGAGTAGGCAGGTCAAGAAGCTTACCCCTCAGGACATCAATAGGCTCTATGCTGACCTCAAGCAAGCTTGCAAGTCCCCCACTATTCAAGCAGGAGCCCATAGGACATTGCGGGCAGCCTTCAACTGGGCGGAACGGCAAGGGCTCATCGGCAATAACCCCATCAACAAAGTCACGTCTCCGAAACCTGCAAGACCTGACCATCCAGCCCTGTCCCTAGAAGAGGTTAAATTCCTTCTTCGAGTCATTCGAGAGAAGTACACCAGGTATTACACCCTAATACTACTTGC
>CAZJHY010000096.1:0-2412 GCA_964545975.1 uncultured Clostridia bacterium
GTGTTTAACGTAGAGTGAAAAAGGAGCAAAAGAGCGAGTACGTTTCCCGAAAAGGGCGAGAGCATTTCCCGGGAAAAAGCGGGACAGTTGAGAGGCTGTCCCCCAAACCATATCCTTTGTCGTAGGGAAAACGATGAAGGAGGATAGGAGAAGTGCTCAACATGTCCCAAGTCAATGATATCAAAGAGATGGTCAAACAAGGCTGCCGGGTAAGCGAGATTGCAGAAAAGCTTGGAGTGGATGAAAAGACAGTGCGCAAATACCGGGATTTGGAGGATTTCTCGCCGCAAGCGCCAAGCGCAAGGAAATGGCCATCCAAGCTTGACCCGTACAAGGAGCGTATCGACGGTTACCTGAAAGAGGACAGCGCTGTGTGGTACAAGCAGCATCATACAGCGAAAAGGATACATGACAGGCTCAGCGAGGAATGTCCCGGGTTCGATTGTTCTTACAGCATAGTGCGCAGACATGTGAAGAGCCTGAAGGAGCAAAGGAGGCAGCAGAGAGCCAATCAGGAACTTATCTGGCATCCAGGTCAGGCACAGGTGGACTTCGGAGATGTCGATGTGCTTGAGAATGGACAGATGAGGCGCAAGAAAGCATTGACGGTGTCATTCCCTTACAGCAACGACGGATACAGTCAGATCTTCGGAGGAGAGGCCGCTGAGTGCGCATGCCAGGGCCTGAAGGACATCTTCGAGTACATCGGAGGGGTTCCGGATGTGCTTGTATTCGACAACGCAACCGGGATCGGTCGAAGGATGGGAGGCGAGATACGCGAGACAGAGCTGTTCATGCGCTTCCGTGCCCACTACAACTTCTCCGTAAGGTTCTGCAATCCCGACTCCGGACATGAGAAAGGGAATGTCGAGCGGAAGGTAGGCTACAACAGGCGCAATCTTTTCGTGCCCGTTCCCGAATACAACAAAATTGAGGAGTACAACAGGCAGCTGTTGGACAGGCATGAGAGGAAGGCCTCAGAGGGGCACTATCGCAAGGGTACAAAGATAGATACGCTTTTCGAGCAGGATAGGAATGCGCTTCTGCCTTTGCCTGCGGCCGATTTCGACGTATGTCGGTACCTATGTGTCAAGTGTGATGGATACGGGAAAGTCAGATTGGATGACAGGCACTATTACTCAACAAGGCCTGAGAACGCAGGTAATCAGGTGTGGGTGGCCTTACGAGCGCATACGGTGGATATCCTGGACAAAGACTGGCATCAGCTCGTACAGCACGAAAGGCAATTCGGGGAGCAGCGAAGCGATACATGCGACTATCGCACATCGCTTGCGGTTCTGATGCGAAACGTAGGCGCGTGGAACAACAGCGGGATACGCGAGCTTGTACCGCAGGGCCTCAGGGCTGTGATGGACGCTCAAACGAAAGTTGAGCTGCAGGCAACAATCAATACCATGAGCCAGCTTTCTGTCAGATACAGCTTTGAGACGGCAGTCATGGCTTTGCAGGAAGGATTGAAAGTCAATCGGACAGCTTTCAGGGATGTGGCGGTCTTAGCGGCAAGGATCTCGGGGTATGGATTGAACACGAAGCCCGAGGCGGGTCCGGACCTCAGGGGGTATGATGTTCTGCTGCGAAGAGGTGAGCAGACATGCTGAAGGCTTTCACGCAGAGAGAAGCGATCCGCCAGGACATAGCCGGATACTGCCGCCATCTGATGCTGTCGCAGCAAGCGGTGAGGATTTGCGCAGAAGAGGCAACTCCTCGCCAGGAGGAGTTCCTTCATCACATCCTGGCCGAAGAGATGGCCAGCCGCGAAAGGAGTAAAAAGGCCAGGCTGCTGAATCGGGCCGGCTTCCCAGTGATGAAAAGCTTCGACAACTATGAGTTCGGCTGCGTCCGCCTGCCACCCAGCCTAAACAGGGATGACTTGCTGGGATGCCAGTTCATCCCTCAGAAAAAGAACCTGGTTCTTTACGGACCGGTAGGAATAGGAAAGACGCATATGGCGATAGCCTTGGGGGTCAAAGCTTGCACAATGGGTTTTAAAGTCCGGTTTCATACTGTCACGGATCTCGTACTGAGGCTAACCGACGCCAGAAGGCTCGGAAACCTTGAGCGGCTCACCAGGGAGCTTGTCCAACTGGACATGCTCATCCTTGATGAATGGGGATACGTCCCGGTAGATAAGGAGGGTTCTCAGCTTCTGTTTCGAGTGGTCGCAGATAGTTATGAAAGCAAAAGCCTGGTTCTTACCACCAACCTGGAGTTCTCGAAATGGGGCGGCATATTCACTGACGAGCAGATGGCGGCTGCAATGATAGACAGGCTCGTCCATCATGGACACTTGCTGCTATTCGAAGGAGAAAGCTACCGAATGAGGAACGCGCTCATGAGACAAACGTAACCAGTCCGTAAGGTCGACCAAAGCCGGGAAATTCCCGTGCCAAT
>CAZJHY010000097.1:0-2289 GCA_964545975.1 uncultured Clostridia bacterium
ACACATCTTATCGTATGAGATAGCCCATCCTTTTTCTGGAGATGGATAACCCTTGTACTCGTAAATTAGGTTGTGCCTGTAAGAGGGGCTGGCTAAATTGTCTATTTGGTATCTTCTTCCGTCTTCATCGGTATACTTGAAGAATTTATCAATATAGTCTTGGTATCCTTCAGCGTACATATTGAACTGAGGATTGAAGACATTTTTGCTTGATTTTGCATAGAATAGGAGAATATCAGAGGAGTTCCCAAATCTATTTGACTTATGGTTTGTTTCACCTCTTCCAGATTTCCTCTTCCATATAATCTCATTCCTGAAATTCTCATGCCCAAACACAGCATCCAAAATCAGTTTCAGATAGTGGCTAGCTGTAGGATCGCAGTGGAGGTAGAGACTTCCTGTGGGCTTCAGTACTCGGTGCAGTTCTATCAGACGTATGGCCATCATAACTAGGTAGGCCATCATGTCATTTTCGCCTAGGAACTTCCGGAGTGCTTGGATGAGGTTAGCTATGTCGATGTGGCCAGAGCTCATGATTTCATCGATGGCCTGGGCGTCGTCTTCCCCCCAGTGCCATGTATCGTCAAAGGCTTGAATCTGAGAGCTCGAATCGTCCCCAGTCTTCGGGGACTTGAACAGCACGTTATAGGTAGCGTTTGAATTGAACGGCGGGTCCAGGTAGATCAGATCCACACTCTCAGAGGGGATGTGGTTCCTGAGCACTTCCAGATTATCGCCGTAGTAGAGCTTGCCCTTGACGTCCATGGGGACCTCCTTATGGCAGGTATAATGAAAGTTCCTTCGACCATTCGTTGATCTTTGACGGATTTCCCATATCAACCTTGTACTTATCATAGTTCAAAGCAATTCCCACTCTTTGAACTAGTTCGCTTTCAAAGCCTAATCCTGCAGGTCTAGCGAGAACACCGGCCGCTTCTGCCCATAAAGGAACTATCATGGCGGCTTCTATAATTCCTTTGAATGCAGTATAAGGGTCAATCCCATCCGCCTTCATCTGGGCGAAGGCAATTCTACGATATTCCAGAAGATCGCTGAAGTGCCCTCCAGCATAATCAAAAAGTAGGTATAGATTGATGATCTCCTTTAAGTTGAAATTGCATACGCTCAGCTTATCGTACCCACTGATGAGATTATCAATTAACGGGGTCATGAAATCATCTGTTTCCGAAGTTGTATACATGACTGCCATTAACACGCTGCCGATAGTGAGTTTAGTTCTTTGGATGAGGGTTACAAGAGAATCGCTGATACTTTCTGCATCCTCTCCTATAGCCTGAGCCCAAAGAGCAATACTGCTGGCCGCGATTACCAAATCATTCTCGGAATATCTTGGCAAATCCCCGTAGTCATTATCTACAAGCCTTACATGAAACTCCACTAGGGCCTTTGCGATATCTATCGGGCTGTATGCGAGCTCGATATCTCTGCAATATTCGATCGATCTATCAAGCAATGAGAAAAGCTCTTGCTCAGTACCAGGTATGCACCAAACTGTAATGTACTTCTGTGCTTGGGCATAGGTACTTGCTTCAGCACTAACGGGAAGCGCTGTCATAACAAGTGCCAGGATAACAATGAGGTAGACCACTCTTTTCATCTTCGTCCTCCTATGCAATCCTAAGCTCCCTAAGCCTGATATCTAAAGCCTCCTGGGACACCAAGAAGGCTTGAAGCAGCTTGCCCTTGTCCAGACCCAAGGCCATTAGTGATCTGATGGTCTGTTCAGGCATAAGCAGATGGGCAGCGAACAGCTTAGCCTTTCTTTCTTCGCAAGTCTTTTCCTTGCTAGTGCTAAAACGAAGCGCGTTTACTACATTGGTGCAGGTCAAATGGTGGAACAACTCATGTGCCAAGGTGAATCGTTGCCTAACCAATGTCTGTCTGTTGTTGATTGCTATTGTTGGGGCAGGGTATCTCAGGTACAGACCGTTAAACTCATCACCAATTGAGATGTAGTCCACAATGATGCCGTAATCTTTAACAATTTGGTAGATGTCGACTGGGAACTGGTTAGGGTACTGGCAAGAAATCTCACGTGCCATCACCATTACTGCTCTCATGAAACGCCCCCACTCGTAGTAATGAAGTATCAAGTGGTTATCATTATAGAACAAGCGTTCTATTTAGGGGCGGGAAAAATGAATCACTTCTGGCTTTTTTTCGATGTAGCCACTCTCCACCTTATGTACTCAGCTAAGTCATTTTGAGTTTCGGGAGATAGGTCCTCCCAAGTAACATCACGGAAAGCAATCTCAATAGCAGGAGGAA
>CAZJHY010000098.1:0-2277 GCA_964545975.1 uncultured Clostridia bacterium
GTGCCACGTACTGGCTCCAGCCGCGGATGTCGCTGGTGCCGAAGTTGTACTTGAAGAGCTTGTCGATCCATTCGGCGGGATAGCCCTTGCCGTTGACCTTGCCGTTTTCGGTGACGAAGCCCATGTCGTACTTCCATACGAGGTAATCCAGCGTCTGCCATACGGCCTCGCGGAATGTGTCGACAGTCTTGTAGCTGAAATCGGTGAGGTACTTCACCGCCGCAGCCTTGTCCTTGTTGTAGAGCTCAAGTACCGTCTTCTCGAAGGCGGCCTGGTTTCTCACGAGCTCGCCTTCATACTTGTCGCGGATCTTGGACATATCGGGGTACATGAAAGACCACTTAAGGTTCATATAGGTAGACAGCGATGCGACCGCCCAGCGGTAGGAATCTCGCCTGAACTCGAAGCGGTCTCCGCACTTCTCGATGGTTATCGAGGGATTGAGCTCGGTAGCACCGACGTAGAGGGGCACGAACCAGCCTGCATCCGCCGGAAGCGGGGTCATCCATACGATGCCGCCGATTTCGTTGGGCAGGTATGCCCTAGTCTGGACGACGGTTACATACTCGCTCCTCATCACTGCTATCGATCTCTGTGCGGTGTAGGTCTTTCCATCTGCTTTATAGGCGCCCTGGAACCTGCGGGGAAGTCCCCACGGTCCTGCCCCGAGTCCCTGGGTCAAGTCGAACTCGGTACCTTCGTAGTGGTCGCGCTGAATCTCCATGACCTTCGCAAGGGTCACCTTCTCCTTCACGGGAGCCTGGAACGGGAGGTTCGCAGGGTCCAGTACGGGGAGAAGGTCGGGGTTCAGGAGGGTCATTATGCGCCATATGCGGCGGGCCGAGTAATCCAGCCTGGGGTTGTTCATGAAGTGCTTCCTCCAGCTGAAGGGCTCGCCCTTTGCGGGGTCGTACCAACCCTGCAGGGTGGCGTATTCCTTTATGCCGGGGGCGAACATGAACTGGTCTGGGTTGTTGAAGTCCACCACGTCGATTACGGGGTGGTTGCTGGATGCTGCGACATTGCCGTCCAATACCCTCTGTGCCATCCAGAAGGCTCCGGGCTCCTTGTCGCCGAGCTGCCACAGCGGGCCGGGGCCGATGATCTCGAAGATCCAGGCTTCCTTTCCGTCTACTACGCTCAGCTCTTCGCCTCCGTCGCTGTAGCCGTACTTCATCGCCAGCTCGCCCATCACCTGGATGGCCTCACGGGCGGTCTTGGCACGCTCCATCGCCAGCATGCTCAGATGGGTTATGTCGAGGTAGCCTACCTGGTTGGCAAGCTCGCGGCGGCCTCCGATAGTGGTCTCTCCGATACCGACCTGCCACTCGTTGAGGTAGCCGAAGATGCCTGACTTGATATAGGAATAGGTGTGCTCCACCTGCGGGATCTTGTTTCCGGTTGGCTTCAGCGCGAACTCATGGAGCTGCACTCCGTTTGAGTACTGGGGAAGGTCTATTACATCCATCATGGTCCCCTTCGCGTAGTCCATTGCGGGAACCTTGAAGAATTCCCAGGGCGACGAGCCGGAGTCGGCGGTATGCGTCGCTATCGCCGATCCGTCAGCGGTAGAGCCCGGGGGCAAGGCTATCGAAGTGCACGCCATGGCGCCGACGGCGGTGACCAGAACGACCATCGCTGCAGTAAGCGCCATAAGCAAGGCTCTTGACCTTTTATTCATTGTGCGTATGCCTCCTTATGCTTTCTTGTTTCCTTAACGTCCCTGCGATCAATAGAACTCGCCGGGGCTGCCGGGCTTGTCCGCGGGGCCTACTATGCGGACGTAATCCTCGGGCATCGCGGGCCTTACCCTCTTGAGGGTCTCTGCATCGTAGATCTGCATCATGTCGTACTTCCTGAGCAGCTCGTCGAAGAGGGCCCACCACGCGTCGCGCGCGGTCTCGACGTTCTTTGTGCAGTAATCGGTAAGGAACGCCCTGGCGGCCTTGGGATCCTTCTTGAAGAGCTCCACGGCCATGGCGTCGATTGCGCTCTGCTCCTTCATCCACTTGCCGGTAGTCTTGGCTATCTCCTTCTTCACGTCGACGGAGATGTAGGACCACCAGTAGTCCGCGAAGGTGCTGACGGCCGATACCGCCCAGCGGAAGGACTCGCGGGTGAACACCTGGTGCGAGCCTGCCTTCTCGTTAAGCGAAAGCGATACTGTGTCTACTCCCGCGTAAAGCGGTACATAGCAGGTGAGGTCGGGGTTGGTTGGGCCGTACCACACGACGCCGCCGACTTCGTCAGGCAGCCACCTGCGGCTCTGGGTTATGG
>CAZJHY010000099.1:0-2261 GCA_964545975.1 uncultured Clostridia bacterium
AAAAGGTGTACCTTTATATATAGCCGATTTCTATGTATCTATAGGTTGATTTCTATATTAATATATGTACAATAAAGATAAGATACCTTTAGATATGGAGTGAAGCATAATGACCAAGATAGGGTACATAAGAGTATCGACAGAAGAGCAGAACCTTGATAGGCAGGAGGACATACTCGGGCCCATCACGGAAACCATGTTTAGGGATAAGGCAAGCGGCAAGGATACCAAACGCCCCGAATTCAAGAAGATGATGGCTTTCCTAAGAAAGGGCGACGCTCTATATGTCGAGTCAATCTCAAGGCTTGCAAGATCCACTAGGGATTTGCTTCAGATAGTCGACGAGTTGAGAGAGAAGGGTGTCGACTTAGTATCGCTGAAGGAGAATATAAACACTGAGACCCCACAAGGCAGGTTCATTCTGCAGATCTTTGCTGCACTATCTGAGCTTGAGAGGGAGTCAATAAAAGAAAGGCAACGAGAAGGCATAGAAGCCGCCAAGAAGCGCGGCAAGCATCTGGGTCGGCCAAAGATGGCATACCCGGATAATTGGGACAAGGTGGTCATGGAATGGAAGGCTGGTGGCATAACGGCAGTCGAGGCTCGGAAGAAGCTGGGACTTGCTCATGCAACTTTCTATAAGATGGTAAAGAGGATGTGCTAGGGATAGAGTTGAGGAGAGCTGCGGATGAAAGAGCGTGCTGTGGTTGATGTTTGCAGACTATGCGGGAATCGCAAAAAGTTTAGCTTCGAACACATCCCACCTAAAGCATCTGGTAATAATCGAAGAGCAAGATTAGTTAGTGGACTCGAAGTACTAAAAAGCGAAAGACCATTATGGGATTTAAAAGGACTACATTATATTGATGCCCAACAGGGATCGGGGAAATACTGCTTGTGCGAGGAATGTAACAGTTTCCTAGGAACTGAATACGTGAAGGATTTCTTATTTTTCTACGAACAAATTCCTTATATCCATAAAGCTACCATTGAAGGGTGTCAGCAGAAAGCCGTACTTGAGGTTTCAGGAGTAGATGCGCTTAAAGTCATGAAATATCTCCTTGGCACTTTCCTATGTATTAACGAATCAAGCTGGGGAGAAAAGCACTCATCGATAAGGGATTTTGTGGTTGATCCTAGTTCCATAAGTCTAGACACCAAAAAATACGCATTGAACGCTTTCTACAGGGTAGATAGTCTTCAAAAGACAGTATATCGCCCAGAAACTCACCTCTTTTATGGCCGTCATATGATTGTATCGAGTATGGACTTTCCTAAGATTGGTTTTACTCTATCAATAGATGACAAATTGCAAGAGATTAACCTAGGTACATTTCTTATCTCCCTTGCAGGCAAGATTGTGGATATTCTACTGGACCTACCTTGTTATGAAGCGAACTCTATCTTCCCACTGGACTTCAGGAGCAGAGACACAATCGTCGTAGAGTCTATGAAGAGAACGACTAATAAGAAAGCCATGGTGCTAAGCTATCAGGAATTCACGGATTTCGAGTGCTATGTCACTTTAGGTATCGATGGTGTATTCATCGATGAAGTGAGAGTGGTTGCTAACAACATAGATCAAAACTTACTTAAGGAGCATATCGGCCGGAAACTTCTCATGGATCTATATTTCGACGTTTATACAATGGATCAAATACAAGGGACTTTGCGGAAGATCTCGTCTGATAGGGTTATTGGACGTGTTGAGAAGATTATATCGAGGGATGAGATCGAATTGGACTGTGGATTAGTACTTACAGCCCAGTACTTTAAAGGTTTTCCAATAGACCTTAAGCCTGGAGATTATATATCACTCCAAGGCTTCTTTTCTGCGATGATAGCAGAGGAATGAGTGAAGGCTTGTCTAAACCAGTGACAGGAATCGTAGAGTCAGCGTCACTTACGTCAGTTTTGGAGTGATTCCCGTAACTTATCTATTAATTCTTCTCGTATAGGACTTTTATTAAAACGCTATAGAAGTGACGCATCTGACGTAGATCACATGTGGAAATTGCGTCATGGAGGATGGAGCATCTAATCTCCGATATGATTCAAATAATAAGGGACAAATAGCAGATATCAGTCGCCGTATCTTTCCAGCTGAATTCGACTTAGCATATGAAGGAAGCTCGATTGGATTAAACAATAAACACTAGTATTGGAAGGAAGCGGCATATTGTTCAAGAAGATGTAGATAATGCTTATACAAAAGGTGCGATATCTAGGGGCAAGCTCAACTCAGTTTATGAGATAAGGAC
>CAZJHY010000100.1:0-2236 GCA_964545975.1 uncultured Clostridia bacterium
CTTTGATGTTTTCAGCGGCGCCCATGATGTTTGACACTTATGACTCTTAAGTGATCTCAACTCTCCTTTGACCTAATAAAAAAGTATAAATCAGTATGATACATGAAAAATAAAAAGAGTTGCGCCGTTGGTGAAAGCTAGACCTTGAGGGTACCGTATTACCTAATTCTGGAGGGTGTAGCCAGTGATCTGTACAATTCACGGGCATAATCTATGTAACGGAAAGTATATGAGGGTCCTACTTCCTATAAGGATCAAGTAGATGAGCGTACACAGCCAACCTAAGAATCATATCTGAGATATCCTCTTGATTAACGGAGTATTTCTTTCTCTCAGTGAGCCTCCCCAATAGCGCCTGAGCATTTGAGTTGTTTCTAAATACAGGCATCTTGGCCTTTATTGAACGCAGGACCTCTTCCCTAGCAGTTTTATATGACCTCGAAAGGGTCAAGTCGCCGTCATGGTATACATGAACCTTCTTGTTAGGCTTGCCTATGATGTTCTTATTAAAGTCCAGCATGAGGGATAGGTGTTGTTCGGTTGCATTTCCGCGTCCTACTATGAGCAAGTCGCAAGGAGTGAAGCCTAGATGATCAGCAGGGATGTCTTGCTGGTTACCTCGATTTGATTGTGGCTTTGGCATAAAATCGGATGCCCTCCAAACATTGATCATTACGAAATTATGAGTTTTTGTTCCATTGAATAGCTCGAACCATCTATAGTTACTAGGCCAGGTTCCGGTCCTGCCTAATGCAATGCTGGCTGTCTTGATGCCAAGATCCCTACCTAGACGGAAACCTAGAATGTCTGGGGATTTTGAGGTGTCCAGTCTTTCTTCTGACTCAAGCATCCTCTTTAAGCCTTCGAAGACCAAGTCTCTTTTCAAAGCCATATGAACAACCCCTCAGCGTAAGGTTGTGGCTTGCACAGCGTACTTGATTGTTGCCTCTATCCCCTGGTCATTCCTCGCTAGGTATAAGAACCCATATGCGCTTGAGAGGCAGATCGGCTCTAATGTCCTCTGGGAGTTCTTCATAGCAAGTCTGAATCATTTTTACCACATCCGCGGCATCCCATAGTTTCATCGAGAAAGGCACGCGAGATGCTTCCTTGTATGCATTCTTGTTGAAGCCTCCCCAAGAGACAACAAGAGAATGCTCAGCCCCATAATTCTTCATTACGCCCTGCATTTCCCTAATTATCTTCACATCGACTGGACTATCACTGGATTTCACCTGAACTGCCAATCTGGGAGGATCAAATCCTAAAGGCCCTCTACCGGCAATCACGTCTACGCCACCATCAGGACCTTCTGGAGATTCATGAACCTGATAGCCTTGTGCCTGCAGGATAGCCGATATTAGATGAGCGAAACTATGTCCACGGAACTTCTGGCTAATGTATCGACTAATCTGATCCTGGGCATTCTGTTCAAAGTCAGGCGCTTCATCAACAACGATTGGGGCCTCAACTACTGCTAAGGGCTTTGTAGAGTCGGCAGGTTTCTTGCCAACAAGGGCTCGAATTCTATCTTCAGCATTGTTGCGCTCAATTCTACATACAGTCATAAAAGCTCCTAAAGAATAAAGAAGATCTTGATCAAATGCGGTTCTTGGATACTCGCCTATCCACTTTACCGGGCGTGTATGACCAGCTTCAGAGGATAGGTCTTTTCGAAAAACATAGTCACCTGTAACTTCTCCTATTGCTATGGATGCCCTACGTTTAAGTGGCAGGGCGATCAGGTCGCCTTTGGAGATTACCTTAATGAATGGCCATAACTGGCTTTCCCAATTCTTGAGAGCCTTATCAATCATGCTTGGGTATGTGCTCTTCAGCATTAGAAACAGCTCTTCACGGGTATTAATTGAGGATAAATCGGGCAATTTTGACCATTGAACAATAGCCACATTATTATCCAAAGCCAGCTGCTCGAATTCCCCGTCTCTTCCTGCACGTGCTAACCAAACAGCCATAGTATTAGCCCCCTAAAAGATTTTCTACCCAACAAAGACCTTTCCGATCGATATATGTACCCATCTCAATAGACAACACTAGATAAAGGACATTCAAAATGGAAATTGAGCAAGGATGCTTATGATTTACTACAAGCCTATGTGTGCTCTATTAAGAACATCTCGTCAGGTGTGGTCCCCAGCGCTGTGGCGAACTTCACAGCCATCTCGTATGAAAGCTTGATGTTGCCCTTCTCTAAAGCATATATGTACTGCTTCGA
>CAZJHY010000101.1:0-2184 GCA_964545975.1 uncultured Clostridia bacterium
ACAACTCGCCCGAGACCATAGAGCAGATGAGGGCGTCGTTCGGCCTCGACAGGCCACTGTACGAGCAGTATTTCCGCTGGCTTTCTCAGCTTATCAGAGGCAATTTCGGCTATTCCTTCACCTACCGTGCTCCTGTCTCATACCTAATAAGAACCAGGATGCTTAACACGCTGCTGCTTTCAGTGACATCGATGCTGGTGTCATGGCTTCTTGCCATACCCATCGGCGTCATCTCTGCAGTCAAGAAGTACTCCTTCATCGACGGCTTCCTCACGGTGTTCGCCTTCGTGGGCATCTCTGCACCCTCGTTCTTCGTGGCTCTCCTGCTGCTCTATTTCATAGCGACCACGAGATTCGGAAATCTGCCTATAGGTGGCATGACAACGGTCGGTTTCGACTGGATGACCTTCCCTGAGAAGGTCGTCGACCTGGCACGACACCTCGTGGTTCCGACTATAGTGCTCGGCTTCGGAGGAGTCGCCGGGCTAATGAGGCAGATGAGGGGAAACCTTCTTGAGGTGCTCAGACAGGACTATGTGACCACTGCCAGGTCAAAAGGCCTTTCAGAGGGCAAGGTGATCTGGAAGCATGCAGTAAGAAACGCCATTAACCCCCTAATCACCATATTCGGCTTCCAGCTGGGCGGCCTTCTCTCCGGCGCTGCCCTGACGGAGACGATAATCGCATGGCCCGGCATGGGACAGATGATGCTTGAGGCCGTGCAGCGCAAGGACGTATACCTTGCGATGGGAAACATGGTGATGGGCGCAGTGCTCCTAATAGTAGGCAACCTTATCGCGGATATCCTCCTGGCTCTTTCGGATCCGCGAATAAGGTACCAGTAGGGAGGTGCTGTAATGGCTAAGGTAAGAAGCACGCAGGCATGCAACACTGAGAAAGTAAGATCCCCCTGGCGCATCGCGTGGATGAGGCTAAAAAGGCACAAGCTCGCTATGATTTCTGCTTATATTCTGCTGATAATGTACCTTTCTGTTGTTTTCGCAGGCTTCCTTGCGCCCTACCACATGCATGCGACCAACAGGGAAAATTACATACAGCCTCCGTCTGTGATCCGCTGGAAGGACGAGGATGGAAAGCTTAGCAGGCCATATGTATACGCGATGAAGATGCTCGACCCTCTTACGCAGAAGTATGAGGAGATCAAGGACAAGAAATTCTACATAACTTTGTTTACCAGAAGCGACGACCCGAGGAACATGTGGAGCCTTTTGGGCATCAAGTCGAACGTCCACCTCTTCGGAGCAAGGGCTGCTGACGGTGAAGAAGGCCTTGTATTCATAATGGGCTCGGACGATTATGGCAGGGATTATTTCAGCCGCATACTCTACGGAGGAAGGGCGTCCCTGTTCGTCGGATGGGCAGGAATACTGATTACGCTAACAATCGGCATGCTCTTCGGCGGCATCTCCGGATACTACGGAGGATGGATCGACAACCTGATGATGCGCTCCGCGGAGATCATAATGTCGATTCCCAGCTTCTACCTCATGCTTGCCTTGGCGGCAGTGCTTCCCAGGAACCTGAGCTCCACCATGAGGTACTTCATGATTGTAGCGATACTCAGCTTCATAGGCTGGGCCGGCATGGCAAGGATCATAAGGGGCATGGTGCTCTCGATAAAGACCAGGGAGTATGTCCAGGCGGCAAGGGCCATAGGCTCAAGCGACATGAGGATTATAACGAAGCACATACTGCCCAATACGCTATCCTTCGTAATCGTAAGCGCAACGCTTTCGATACCGAGCTACATACTGGGCGAATCTGGGCTTTCATTCCTGGGCCTTGGCATCCAGGAGCCTGACGCATCGTGGGGCAACATGCTTTCCTCCGCGATGAACCTGCAGACGCTCGAGAGGGCCCCATGGAACCTGGTAGCTGGTGTGTTCATATTCGCTGCGGTGCTCTGCTACAACCTCTTCGGAGACGGCTTGAGAGATGCGTTCGACCCGAGGTCCAAGCTATGATCGGCTGACGGACTCGCAGTAAGGGCGCCTCCTTAGAGGCGCCCTTTTTTATTTGCCTATTTTTTATAAATTATGCTGTCTAATCGGCATTTGAAAGTGTATAATATCTAATTGCCGTTCCGGCGAGGTGAGTCAGATTTGAGAAACTATGCATTTCTGAAGGCATTCATGAAGAAGAACGCCTGGAGGTATCTCCTGG
>CAZJHY010000102.1:0-2117 GCA_964545975.1 uncultured Clostridia bacterium
GGCGATTCCGCCTTCTCTTAGGTTGTCAAGTGCCCAAGGAAGTTCTTTACGAAGCGCTATCATGAAGTCCTTGCGGCCAATAAGCTGAGCTGCTTCTTGTTTGGGGCGGCAAACGATGACAATGGAAGATGCAAGTGCATTAGTTCCATATGCAGTTGGTCTATTTGAGAGTTCGCTTCTCATAGGCCATGTTCCAATAATCGAATAATCGTTCCTAATCAGTCCCTCGAGCATAGTCTCCCATCCTGTTGAAGCTGAATTGCCTTCGCCATTCTCATCTTCTTCATCTGACTCAGCTTGCTTGAAGGCATAATAAATTGTTATCGGGTAATCGGGATCCGAATTCCTCTTAATCGCTGAGAACGCTTCCGAGAAGCCATCCTCAAAATGTACCTTAGCTCTCTCTTTATCTCCATCAAACCGATATGGAGTGGCGACCAATTCATCAGTCTTAGGGGTCATTATCGTCCTGAAGATCTTGGGATAAATTGATCCTAGACTCCTCTTGAGCCAAACGTAGAAGAAATCCGATAAGTCAGCATAGCCGATATTGTCGTAGTATGGAGGATCCGTCGAGAACAGCACCTTGCCTTTAACAATAAGCTTAGTCGCATCTTGGTTAGTAATGTACCCCTGAGGTTTTGATGGAAGTTCCTCAAGCACTTTCCTGCTCCAAGTTATCCCTGAGCTCCAATTACCCGTTGAGTCGCTAAAGGGATTACACTCCGCATAATCCCACACCATAGGAATCGCTTGACGGGCAAATGTGTTTCGCATCTTCTCTCCACTAGAATGCCAACTGCATATTCCCGACCAGTAATCAGTTGCTTTATCCACAGCAATCGCCATATAAACTCCAATGGCCTCGGAGTATGCTTTTGCGCCCTTGCCACCATCAGCAAGGCCAACATCATCTTTACTCATGCCAGCGAGTATGGCGTGGTTATAAGCCCAATCAATATACTCCGGTATCAGATCGCTGAAGGTGCACAGTGCAGTCAGTTGCCTGTTTGTAAAGAGGTCTGAATACTTACTTAGTCCATACAGTGGCACATTTACTGCAGCTTTTCCAACTAGCTCAAACTCAGGTTTCCATGATGGATTTGTACTGAACGCTACTCTCATATGCTCATCATTCGGGGGCAGATATGCCCTGCCCCTTGCACCTTCAGCCACTATGGCCATGAGCTGGCTTCCCATCCTGCCGGCTTTTCCTTCAGCTCTGATGTACTCAAACGGTACTGCGCTGCCACAGCAGATGCACTTCGCACCTCTCCTGTTTACAGTCCCCTCAGGCGCTTCTCCATTCCCGCTCCTTATTTCAAACCTCACGCTCTTGCCATCTGGCTCAACTATCGGCTGAGCCCAAGTCTTCGATTTCGTTGATAGCGTAAATGACCTTACCAAAGGCATTGTGCAACCGCATGCGGGATTAGGGCATTTAACAGTCCTTGCCCACAACCATGCGATGACTGTCGCTTCTCCTCCGCCTTGTTCCTTAGGAAGCTTCACTTTGGGATAGAGGTGCCCTATTCTCTTCTCTGCCTCTTTCTTCATCAATTCACCGTAGTAAGCCACATCAGTAGCCAAACCTACGGCATTAGGATAGAAGCCCCCAATTCCCATCTTCCTTGATTCCGGATTAATTGGAGCTAAACCAGCGAACTTCGGCGGTATCTCAACAAGAGCCTTTGAGATGAGGACAGCTACAGGGTTCAGATCGCTCCCATGAGCCTCAAGGCCTAATCTCTGGGCTTCAAGCGGTATGGATCCACCCCCGCAGAATGGATCATAGACCGGAGGCGGGTTGTTCCCAGTGGATCTCATTATCTCTGCTCTTGCCTCATCAAGCACATGCTGGTTGCTGGAGTTCTCCCACTTGACCAACCTCTCAATGATGCCGAACAGTCTAAGCCTCTCCTTATCTTGAGATTGCTCAGTAGGAAACTGCTCAGGATGGGATGAGGGGTCGTCTACAATAGATGCGAATAACACAGCCCTGCAAGCAGCTAGTGGGCGTCTTGCCCACCAAAGGTGAAGTGTTGAAGGGTGCCCATGCCTGATGGACTTCTCCCTGGCCGACTCCCTGTTTATCACCTCAAGCGGCATTGCCACTT
>CAZJHY010000103.1:0-2112 GCA_964545975.1 uncultured Clostridia bacterium
TTGTTAGCGCCGAGATAGAATTGACCCATCGTGACGATGCAAATTGACCCACCCCTAGACATCGCAATACCCTTGTAAAGTCGACCAAGACAATACGGGGGGAAGCGAATGAAGAGGAGTGGGACAGTGATAAGGATACGACAGCTGGCTTCAGAAGGTCAAAGCATCAGACAGATATCCCGAACGATGGACATAGCGAGGAACACCGTCAGGAAGCATCTGAGAAGCATTTATGAAGCAGATAGAGCCAAGTCGGCCAAGCCATCGAAGCTGGATGGGTACAGGGATTTCATAGACAAACAGGTAGAAGGCGGAAACTACAACTGCGAAAACATCCTGCTTCAGATACAACGGATAGGCTACACAGGCAAGATCAGCATACTGAAAGACTATGTGAGGCCTCAAAGGCCAGCAAAGCGGATGCCTGCGGTGATGAGGTTCGAGACGGCGCCCGGACAACAGGCACAGATGGATTGGGGTATTGTGTACTGCATAGACGACAGGGGCATGACCCGCAAGCTGCCAGCCCTAGTCATCGTTTTAGGCAATTCAAGAGCCATGTATGCCGAGTTCACAAGTCGTTGCGATGAGGACAGCCTGACGCGTTGCATGGTGAACTCATTCGAATACTTCGGCGGCGTGCCTCGGGAAGTACTTACGGACCGAATGAAGACAGTGCTTACTGCTTACGGGGATAAAGGCCCGGTGTGGCACAGGCGTTTCGAGGACTTTGCGGCCGTAATGGGCTTCATCCCCAAAGTTTGTCGCGCTAGAAGGCCACAAACCAAGGGTAAAGTCGAACGAGGGGTCCGCTTCCTCAAGGAAAGCTTTCTTCCCGGCCGGTGCTTCACTAATCTGGAAGAGCTGAATGGGCAGGTCAGGCACTGGTGCGACACGCAGAACAACAGAATTCATGGGAGCACAGGAGAAGTGCCGTTCAGGAAGCTGGAACAAGAGAACCTGTTGCCGCTGCCGAGCGCTGAAGTACGATCAGCTTACAGGTGGCAGACGCGCAAGGTCTCGAAAGATGGTTTCATTTCATACGAAGGTGTGTTCTACGGGGTACCCTGGCAGTACAGCGGAAAAGAAGTGAACGTGAGGATAGCGGGAGCTTGCCTTGAGATCTGGTGCTCAGGAACACTGGCTGCATCGCACAGGAAAGAGAGCGTGTCCGGCAAGATAGTATGGCTTGAGGGTCAATACAGGGACATACCGGATGCAGGCAACAACATCGGCGCCGCAATGATGGCGCGCATGGTTGAGCAGCACAAGGTGGAAGATCGTCCGCTTTCGGCATACGCCGCCTTCGCGGAGGTTGCCTATGACTGATGTGGAGAATGCGCTTTACCTGTTTTTGAAGCTTGGCATGCTGAAGTCCCATGAAATGCTCGCGGCAAGTCCCGGGCGTTACAAGCAGCATCTGGAGGCGATTAAAGAGTTGCTCGCCGCGGAACTTAGCCAAAGGCAATACAGAAGTGAACTGGTCAGGTTGAAGCTTTCCAGGCTTCCCTTCAGAAAGACCCTAGAGGAGTTTGACTTCAGGTTTCAGCCGGAGCTTGAGGAGGGCAAAGTCAGAAAGCTTGCAGGGCTCGACTTCCTTAATCAGAAGGAGAATGTGCTCTTTCTGGGCCCCCCGGGCGTAGGCAAAACCCATCTGGCTACCGCCTTGGCTTACGAAGCAATCAAACAGGGAAGCACGGTCTACTTCATCACAATGGCGAAACTTATCTCAGACTTGAGGAAAGCATACCAGGAAGGAAGGCTGGAGCGCAGATGGAGGGTTTATCTCAGGCCTAAAGTCCTGATAATTGACGAGATAGGATACATACAGCTGGACAGAGAGGCGACAGGATTGTTCTTCCGCCTGGTTTCACAAAGGTACGAAAAAGGAAGCATGATACTGACATCTAACAAGGGGTTTGTAGAATGGGGCGAGATATTCAGCGATATTGCCGCCGCGACGGCGATACTCGACAGGCTTTTGCACCATTCGCACATCATAAACATCAGGGGCAATAGCTACAGGCTGAGGGAAAAGGAGCGGTTAGGGTGATGATCGGGTGGGTCAGTTTCAATCGTCACCGATGGGTCAAATCTACGTCGGCGTTGACA
>CAZJHY010000104.1:0-2090 GCA_964545975.1 uncultured Clostridia bacterium
CGAAGAAAACAGACCCGTATTACCAGAGCCTACAGCTTGTGTGAACTTCGTCAGCTCACTCATTGCCTCAGGTAGGTCATTCTTGTCGATTTCCTTCCTTTGAGCACCTAGGCCATAGCCATCATTGTTGATTTTTACGAATAGAATGCTGTCCGATTTCTTGGCTAGTTGCTTGTCCATGAAAAGTATTGAGGTTTTTACTCCCGAGTATGGGTTAAAAACCCCTGCGGGCAACGAAACTACAGCCCAAAGGCCTTTCTCAATTAGCTCCTTACGAAGCTGCTTGTATGCTTTGCCTGATTGGAAGATGACTCCCTCCGGCACGATTACAGCTGCCCTACCCTTAGGCGTTAGGTGTTCGGCAATGTAGTCTACAAACAAGACTTCACTTCTATTGCTTTGTACAGAGAACCTTTTATGTGGCTTAATGCCCCCCTTAGGTGTCATGAAAGGAGGATTTGCCAGAATCACATCCGCATACTCTCCCCACTTATCCTCACTGGTAAGCGTATCGTACTCAGATATCTGTGGATTTGTGAACCCATGGAGATACATGTTGACTAGGGATAGCCTTACCATATCAGGGGCAATATCATACCCCTTTATATTGTTGGCCAATCTTTTTCTTTCATCGATTGTAAATAGATCACCTGGAGCTTTATCTGTGTTCGCTTGAAGAATATGCCTATATGCCGATATTAGAAATCCCGCGGTTCCGCATGCAGGGTCTAGAATAACCTCATCTTTCTTCGGATCCACTACCTGAACCATGAAGTTGATGATGTGCCTGGGGGTTAAGAACTGGCCCGCATCCCCCTGGCTCCCAAGTACAGCTAGAAGATACTCGTATGCATCTCCCAGCCTTTCTGAATGGTCATAAACGAATTCATTAATAGTCTTAAGGAATAGCTTAAGTGTCTCAGGATCCCTATACGGTAGATAAGCATTCTTGAAGATGTCTCTGAACAATAGAGGCAGATTTGGGTTCTGTGAAAGTCTCGTTATTGCTTCTGAATAGAGGCTAAGCATCTCGTAGCCGCCTAGTCTTGGATTGAAGATCCTCGTCCAGGAGTACTTTTCATACTCACCAACAAAGAAACTAGGATTACCACCCATGCTTATCGATTCCTTGTCCATGTCATCCATGAACTTATAGATAAGAGCAATGGTAATCTGCTCTACTTGGCTTTTTGGATCAGGCACTTTACCTACCAGGATATCTCTTGCTGTATCTATTCTGCGCTTGGTTTCAGCCTCTAACATGCTTACCTCCGAACTATGCAATGAACCTGTTTAGCGGGACATAATCCTTGATGTATTCCGGTATCAGCTTCCTGAGCTCAGGCGATAGCCTCCTAAAATCCTCCCCAAATTCGGTGACATTTAGCTGAGCAAAGGCTCCTCTATCAATAATCTCCCTGAAGGCTGCATCTACTACATATGCTTTGAATACGTTTTTTGTATGCAAAAAATACTCCTTGTTAGGCATGTACCTGCTGTCAAACTTATCGAACTCATCTTCAAGCAGCTCGTCCTTTGACTTGAAGTAAGGGATCTTCCCAATAATCTTCTCAATCACCTCTCTAATGCTCAATCTTCTGTCTACATTTGCAGCCTTACGAAGCTTATCCAGATTGAAGAAGTCCTCAGGCTTGTCGAAAACCTTATCAAAGACCTCTTTCTCAACATCATCCCATTGACCTGCATTTGCTTTCTCAATTATATCGGGGTGTTGGTTAATCGTGCTTTCAAACTTCTCGAAGTACATCCTGTCTATCTTCATGCCTTCTGAGCCGATTATCTTATTGTCTAAGCTTGCCAGCTTATCAGCACTGGTACTTTCATAAGCACCAACCTCAACTGGTATTGAACCATCCCCGTTATCAATGTCCATCCCGCTTTTCGATACAGGAAGCTTGATCACTTCGTCGTAGTTGTATTCCTCTTCGAAGTATCTGAAGTTTCCAAAGAAATCGAACATCTTGTAGTGCTCTTTCTCTTTTGGACCAAGCTCTTCTCTGAACCTAATATCCGGGTAGCCTTGGGTAAAGTCGTTCTTCCTGGTACCTCTCCCCTTAATTTGAATGAAG
>CAZJHY010000105.1:0-2077 GCA_964545975.1 uncultured Clostridia bacterium
TGCGGGAGGTAAAACGGACAGGCTGCCGTGACGAAGCAGTACTGCCTTCAGATTTCATAAGGAGAGGGTGATCTTGATCATGAGAAACATCAACTGGAGGAAAGTCTGGGATACGCTGGGCGGGCGAAAGTTCCTGGGGTTTGCCTTGGCAAGCCTGTTCCTGGCAGTCGGTAGGATCTCAGACGCTGTATGGGTTACTGCATTCGGCCTATACGTAGGCGCGAACGTAGCCCAGAAAGTACTGCTCGAAAGGAGAGATGGTCAGAATGTGGGAGAAGGTCAAAGCATTCCTGGTGAAGATCTGGCAGAAAATTAAGCCCTACTGGCCGTGGATAGTCGGAGGCTTGGTGATCCTGATAGTAGGCATCAGGTGGGGCTGGAAGCTGGCCGGCTGGATCGGTGGGGGCTCAGCGCTGCTTCTCAAGGGAGGGGCTGATGTAGTCACCCCGGCCAAGAAGAAGGTTGAGACGATCGAAGACAAGCAGAAAGAACGTAAGGAAAAGGCTGATGCAATCAGGAAGGGGGCCTCAGGAAAATGAGAAGGCTAGCAACTTTACTCCTGGCAATGGTCCTTGTAGTGGGAATGCTACTTATCCCCGACATTGGGGCTGCAGCGCCTGACTACAAGGCGCTATACGAAGAGTCCATGGCCACTGCCCAGAGCTGGCAGGACTAGGCTTTCGTGCTTTCAGCTGAGATAGCCAGACAGAAGCAGCTCACTGCAGATGCATTGAAGCTGTTGGATGAAGCTGAAGCTGATGTTGATGATCTACAGGAAGAAGTCACCCGATTAACAACTGAGATCACGGCCAGAGATGCAATTATTGAAGCCCAGGCCAAGCAGCTGAAATCGTTGATGGGTGTTGAAAGGTTTTTGTGGCTTATAGGTGGCATACTAGCGGGTGCTGCAGGTGGCTTAGCCGGGGGGATAGCGATAAACAAACTTCCATAGCAGCGATGCAGAAGAGGTGGTCAGAGTATGGACAAGTTGATAATCCTAGACCCTGGCCATGGTGGGAAGGATCCGGGGGCAACACGGGAAGATGTACTAGAGAAGGACATCAACCTGAACGTTGCCCTCCTTGTCGGTAAGATCCTCAATCCAGGGCTTGCCCGAAGGGGATTCAGGATAGGGTATATCAGGGCAACGGACATGACAGTGGAACTGACAGAAAGGCCGAAGCTTGCAGCTGCAGCGCCTGAGAAGCCCAGCGCGTATATATCAATCCACTGCAATGCGGCCATCAATCCGGCAGCTTTCGGTATTGAGACCTGGTACCCACAGTACAGCATCAGAAGCAAAGCTCTGGCCAGGTTCATCCAGGATAAGGTGATTGCCGTCACTGGTGCCAAGAGCAGGGGGATAAAGGAAGCCACGGACAATATCTATGTGCTGAAGAAGGCCCCCTGTCCGGCAGCTTTGATAGAGATGGGCTTCATCAGCAATCCGACTGAGCGGAGGCTTCTCGCGGATCCGGCTTACCAACAGACACTGGCCAGCGCGATCGCTGAGGGGATAGACGCGTACTTCAGAACAATGATCTAGACGGAAGGAGTCATAAAGAGATGGCAGTACTACTGGAAGGCATGACCACATTCGCGATGCAGAAGGTCCTTGACGGGATACTCAAGGAAGGCGCTGTCACGTTCCCTACCACGGTGTATGTGGCCTTGCACTCTGATGAGCCTGGCATGAATGCGAGTGCCAATGAGCTCAGCGGGAACGGCTACTCCAGGAAGGCGATCACCTTCGGGAGCGCTGCAGCTGATGGGAACGCCCAGAAGAGCCTGAACAATGCTGAGGTCCTATTCGATGAGGCCACTGCTTCGTGGTCCGTGAAGAACTTCTCGCTGTGGGATGCTCCAACAGGTGGCAACCCTTGGTTTATTGGCAAGCTCACAGCTGATAAGACTGTGGCATCCGGGGACCAGGCAAGGTTCAAGAGTGGGACCCTATATGCCAAGATATCTCCGACTGAGACCACGGTATAGAAGGATAGGCAGGTGATCTAGCATGGCAGCCGGAGATGTGTTCAAAGGCTCTGGATCAGTAGCAGCAGGTTCATTCCTAGATATT
>CAZJHY010000106.1:0-2072 GCA_964545975.1 uncultured Clostridia bacterium
TTAAGCAGGGTATACTCCCAAATTATAAACAACCTTAAGGAGGATCTGCTTAGCGAGATCTCTAATAAGTCTGCCTCCTTTTTTGAGCACATGGTAGTAGACCTATTAGAAGCAATGGGATATGGAGACTGGTCCCCTGAATCGGGCAGTGTGGTGGGAAAAACAGGCGATGAAGGAATAGACGGGATAATTAAGGAAGATAAGCTGGGATTTGACGCCATCTATATACAGGCCAAGAAGTGGGACCCTGCTACTACTATAGGAAGAGACGAGATCCAGAAATTCGTTGGGGCTCTTGCTGGTCAAGGCGCTACTAAGGGTTTGTTCATAACTACAGCCAAGTTCTCACCGAAAGCCATGGATTATGTTAAACAGCAGCATCAAGCCAAGGTAGTCCTCGTAGATGGGAAGACCCTGGCTGGATTAATGGTCGATCACAACCTAGGCGTATCTACTGCAGAAACCCTTCAATTAAAGAGGATAGACATCGACTACTTCGAAGGAAACGCCTAGAGTTTAAAGGCTTCTATAGTAGTACTCCTTGGGTTAAGTAATCCAGAACGGTAAAGGGGATTAATATGGCTACTAAAGCAACCACAGCAGCCAATATAGGTTTTGAACAAAAGCTTTGGCAAATGGCGGACACGCTAAGATCTAATATGGACGCAGCGGAGTATAAACACATCGTACTGGGATTAATATTCCTGAAGTATATATCCGATGCCTTCCAAGCCCGATATAACGAGCTGCTGAAAGAGAAGGACGAGGGCGCGGATCCGGAGTCCAGGGACGAGTACGCTAGGGCTAATGTGTTCTGGGTGCCTAAGGAAGCTAGGTGGGCAAACCTCCTGGCTAATGCTAAGCAGCCGAATATCGGCACCCTTATAGATGATGCGATGATGGCTATAGAGAGGGACAACCCTACACTAAAAGGGGTTCTTCCTAAGGAATACTCACACCCCAGGCTTGATAAGCAGAGACTAGGGAAGCTGATAGACCTTATTGGGGATATCGGACTAGGTGATGAGGAGAGTAAGGCTAAGGATCTACTGGGAAGGATCTATGAGTACTTCCTATCCCGCTTCGCATCAGCCGAAGGCAAGAACGGTGGCGAATTCTATACGCCAAGATGTATTGTGCAGGTGCTTGTAGAAATGCTAGCTCCCTATTCTGGAAGGGTATATGACCCCTGCTGTGGCTCTGGGGGTATGTTCGTCCAGTCAGTAGAGTTCGTAAGATCACACGCCTCTGGGAATGGGAATGGAGGAAGGACAAAGGGAGACGTAAGCATCTTCGGACAGGAATCTAACCACACCACATGGCGCCTGGCTAAGATGAACTTGGCTATTAGGGGTATAGAGAGTAACCTAGGCAAACAGCACGCCGACAGCTTCCATAATGACCTGCACCCAGATCTGAAGGCTGACTTCGTGCTGGCAAATCCTCCATTTAATACTAGCGATTGGGGTGGAGAGAGGCTTAGGGAAGATAAGCGTTGGGTTTATGGGATACCCCCTGTGGGGAATGCTAACTTTGCCTGGGTACAGCACTTCATCCATCATCTATCGCCTGTGGGTAAGGCTGGCTTTGTATTGGCTAATGGCTCTCTATCAAGCAATCAGTCAGGCGAAGGGGATATTAGAAAGAATATGGTTGAGGCTGACTTGGTAGACTGCATAGTGTCTCTGCCAGGGCAGCTTTTCTATTCCACGCAGATACCCGTCAGCCTTTGGTTCCTAACCAGAAGTAAGTCACACAATGCTAATAAGGATAGAGCTGGCAAGGTGCTCTTCATCGATGCCCGCAAGTTGGGCACCATGGTAGACAGGACGCATAGGGAGTTGACTACCGAGGACGTGCAGAAGATCGCCGGTACTTATCACTCTTGGACTGGGGACAAGGATTCGAAGGGTGAGTATGGAGATGTCCCTGGTTTCTGCTGTGAAGCCAGCATAGATGAGATCAGGAAACATGACTATGTGCTTACACCGGGCAGATACGTGGGTGCTGAAGAAGTCGAGGATGACGACGAGCCCTTTGAAGAGAAGATGACGAAGCTTACTTCAGAGCTG
>CAZJHY010000107.1:0-2058 GCA_964545975.1 uncultured Clostridia bacterium
ATGTGCCGATCTCGATCGCTGAGAGCTGCTTGGGGTTCGCTATGGCCATCACTTCAGCCATGTCCATCGTGCTGAGGCCTTCCATCCGTCTACGATTCCTGAGATCCAGGGCACGTACCATAGGGTTCTTGCGAAAACTGGTTCCCATTGCAGGATTCCTCCTTTCGTTCTCGTATTCGGTTGCTTGGGGGGTGTTGTATTTTGAGTAAACTGAGTGACTGGCTTCTTGAGCGAAAGATTCTTAAGTACATGCTTAGGCACTTCAGACCTAACCAGATATGGGATAAGAAATGTGATCAAGATCTTCATGCTGCATTCCCAAAACAATTGCCCGCCCGGATCGACCAAACGGTTGACGAACTTTCCAAACGTGGCTTCTTCTCTATCGGACCTATGATTGTCGGGAACTCCGATGATGATCCGCTGTTGATGTACCATGCAGATGAAGCCAAGATTCGTGCTTACTTGAATGCACCGTTTAAGAAAGTGCTTTCTGTACTTGCTGAATACTGGAAAGTAGCCATCGGAGCCCTAATTGTCCTTATCGTTGGTGCAATCTGGTCCTTGTTCTAGCGAAAAAATAGCTTAGATAAGAGCACTCCAAACATTACCGAGCCCCAAGCCCACCAAAAGCTTCCATGGTGTCCCTTACGTTGGCCGTTAATGTAGCCATCCTGATATGCAGAGCGCCGGGCTTCATCCAGCTGACCCTGGAACAGGTCCGGTTTTTCTATAGACACCTTGCCTAGCCACAGCTTTCCACACGCTTGACAGTAGTAAGCTGTGAAGTCACTATTGTTGCAACTTGGGCATACGGGCTTCTCATTTCCCTCCACGCCCATCCCTCCTTTCGTGGTAAATGCGACCCTCTATTCGGCTGCCAAAGAGCTGTGGTGGGTTTCACTCATGCTTGGGTTGCCGGTGTATCGCTTTCACTTGTACTGATGTTCCTGGGGCCCCACGCGGGGTCTACGATTAGGCTGTCTGCTGAGGGCTGGTGTAACCCTCAATCAGATCAGCAAGCGGCACTCCTAGAGCCTCTGAGAGTACCTTCCACTGGCTAGGATTCAATCTAGGAGTTGCAGCATTCTCAATCTGATAAAACCGCTGCCTAGAAAGCCCGAGCTTCCGAGCAATTGTCCTTTGATTGATACCCCTTTCAGTGCGAAGGTCTTTAATGGTAATGGGGTTCATTCTATCGCCTCCTATGCGATTTGGCCTTCGTTGGTATGTTTGGTCAATTCGACTATACTGTTTCATTATGGCTATGTCAATAGTTGCAAGCCAAAATGACCTAATTTGTTTTCATGTTGACCTGCAGCACTTATACTGCTGTTGGAGGAGATATCATGAATGCACTTGCTGGAAGAGTTAAGAAGATTAGAGAAGAAAAAGGTTGGTCACAGACTTATGTTGCCAACCAGCTTAAGATCCATCCGGCAACATATAGCAATTATGAGCAGGGACGAAGAGACCCTGACTTTGAAACAGTAAGGGCAATGGCAAGGCTGTTTGAATGCTCCGTAGAGTATCTGATTGGTGAGACATGTAAGAGGGACCGTCAGGGGCCAGCCCTTCTTCCCCCGGACATTGAGCTTGTCTTTAGAGATGTAACTTGGGATGAACTCCAACCAGATACCCAGAAGGATCTTGCCGAGTACATAAGGTGGCGAATAGCAACCTCAAAGAAAAAACAATCCTAGACGAAAATCACTCCCCCAAACATAGAACATATGTTCTATAATTGTAGCCAAAAGGTTACCAACTTCTTTCAAGGTGGGGGGCAATCAATGAGTTCACCATCATTATTAGCAGAGTCGGTTGTCGGTAAATATGCTTACCTATTGCCGGTAGACATTCAGAAAATCATATCTGACAATGGCATTCTTGTTGACTATGTAGCCACTGGTGAAGAGTTCAATGGTATGTACATGAGGTACCCTTCTCCGTTGATACTAATCAACAGCAGACAGAGCACAGCAAGACAGCGTTTCACTTTGGCTCATGAGCTATTTCATCACCTTAGCGGTCATGGAAATGGTTACTCACCTTGTTTCA
>CAZJHY010000108.1:0-2053 GCA_964545975.1 uncultured Clostridia bacterium
GCAAGGCGTCCCGACGGGCTCCCCGGCGTTCAGGTCTATACCTTATGGGGTGAGCTGGCAGCTCAGCTTGCTGAGCAGTCAAACAACCCAAAGCTGTATGAGATGGTAAGGGAAGCGGACAAGAAGGGAGTTGCCCCAGGTTCCAAGGTGCTGACAGACTTACTGGATGCAGCAAGCCCTTGTCTAATCCTTATGGATGAGATAGTTGCCTACGCAAGGAAGATCTATGGAAGGAACGACCTTCCATGTGGAAGCTATGGCTCGGTCATGAGCTTCATGCAGGAGCTGACAGAAGCAGTCAAGGCTAGTAAGAGAAGCCTAGTGGTAGCATCAATCCCAGAGTCAGAGACGGAAGCTGGAGGAGACGACGGTTGGCGTGCTCTGCAGGAGATCAGCAAGGTGTTCGGAAGGATGGAGTACATATGGAAACCGGTAGGACCAGAAGAAGGTTTCTCCATCGTGAGAAGAAGGCTCTTTATGCCGGTTACCGATGAGCTTGCTGTAGAGGAGACTTGTGTTGCATTCAGCAGAATGTACAACGAATCATCAGGAGACTACCCAATTGAAAGTAAAGAGCTTACCTATCAGGCGAGGATGAAGGATTGTTACCCCATACACCCTGAGGTGTTTGACAGGCTCTACAATGACTGGACCACCCTGGAGAAGTTCCAGAAGACCAGAGGCGTGCTAAGGTTCATGGCAACTGTGGTGTTCAACCTCTGGCAGGGAGGAGATCTTGGAGTCCTCATAATGCCGGGATCCATACCGTTAGGCCAAGGACAAACCAAGGAGGAGATAGTGAACTATCTTCCTTCCGGATGGGACGCAATTGTTGATGCTGACATTGATGGCAACAGGTCACAAGCTTATGGCATAGATGCGGGCAATGCCAGGTATGGTCAGCTGATGGCGGCAAGAAGGTGTGCCAGGGCGATATTCTTGGGCAGCGCTCCCTCAAGTAAAGGACAGCCTAACAGGGGGATTGAGGATAGCAGGATAAGGCTTGGCGTCATGCAACCCGGTGAGCAGGTGTCAGTCTATAACGATGTGCTAGGAAGGCTGGAGGCCAAACTCACCTACTTGTACTCCGCGGGCTCGAGGTATTGGTTGGATTCCGCACCGAACCTTAGAAGGACCATGGAGGATAGAGCAGCACAGGTAAAGCCTGAGGCTGTTGAGATGGAGATAGAGAAAAGGATGGCAAACTTCGGGGAGAAGGGAATGTTTGCTGGTATTCACACGATACCACGCTCTTCCGCCGACATCCCCGATGAGCTAAGTGCAAGGCTTGTCATACTGTCACCGCTTCATAAGTACAGCAGGGGAACCGGAACATCAACAGCTGAAGAGGTAGCCAAAGATTATCTCAATAACAGAGGACAGTCTTTGAGAATATACAAGAACATGCTGATGTTCCTTGCGCCGGACTTCGGCAACTCTGCCCATCTGGAGCAAGAGGTTAGGAAGTACCTGGCATGGCTCAGCATCGATACGGATAAGGACTCATTGAATCTTGACGCTGGGCAACAGAAGGAAGTCGCATCAGGGCTCAAGACAAGCTCCGAGAACGTGGACCTCAGGATCAAGGAGACTTACATCTGGCTTCTGGTACCGACACAGGAAGGCACTGAGCCAATCAGGCTAGAAGCTTACGACCTGCCTGCTGATAAGGAATCACCGATTAGAAAGGCTCAGAACGTCATCAGGAGCAATGAACTGCTGATTTCGCAGTGGGCGCCTGCACTGCTAAGAATGAAGCTGGATGAGCCGCTTTGGAAGGACAAGGATCACATCGGCATAGACGATTTATGGAAGATGATGTGCCAGTACTGCTACCTGCCTAGGCTCAGAGATAGGGAAGTACTGATGAATGCAATCAGAGCTGGAATGTCATCTGATGAGTACTTTGCCTACGCAGAAGGGTACTCTAATGGAAGGTACATGGGACTTAGGATTAAGCAGTCCTACCCTGACATAGTTCCTAGTGGGCTGCTTGTGAAACCCCAAATCGCAATGCCCATTCTTGAAGCTGACAAGAAGCCTTCTTCTGAAG
>CAZJHY010000109.1:0-2047 GCA_964545975.1 uncultured Clostridia bacterium
ATGGGATCAGAAACCGGCATCTGCTGTACCTCCTCTCACGGCATGTCCGCCTTACCAGCTCGCCTTTGTCACTCCCGGGATCTCTCCGCGGGATGCGAGGCTACGGAAGCAGATCCTGCACATCTTGAACTTCCTCATGTATCCGCGGGGCCTCCCGCAGATGTGGCAACGGTTGTAAGCCCTTACGCCGAACTTGGGCTCGCGCTTCCACGATTCGACCATTCCCTTGCGTGCCATCTTGCTTCCTCCTTACTGGGCCTTGAACGGCATGCCCATTGCGCGGAGCAGCTCAAGTCCCTCTTCGTCCGTCCTAGCCGAAGTGACTATGGTTATGTCCATCCCCCTGGTCTTGTCCACCTTGTCGTAGACTATCTCGGGGAATATGAGCTGTTCCTTAAGACCCAGGGTATAGTTGCCGCGGCCGTCGAAGCCGGTGGTAGGTATGCCCCTGAAGTCCCTGATGCGCGGAAGGCTCACGTTGAAGAGCTTGTCGAGGAAGTAGTACATCCTCTCACCGCGGAGCGTGACTTTGGCGCCTATCGGCACTCCAGCCCTGAGCTTGAAATTGGCAATCGACCTCTTGGCCTTGGTTATTAGCGCCTTCTGGCCGGTGATTGTGGCAAGGTCCGCAGCAGCGGCATCCAGGGCCTTGGGGTCCGCCGTGGCTTCTCCCACGCCCATGTTGACCACTACCTTCACTACCTTCGGCAGCTGGTTTACGTTCTTGTAGCCGAACCTCTGCGTGAGGGCCGGCATCACATCGTTCCTGTACTTATCCAATAAACGCGGCATTCAGCTTCCTCCTCCTTAGGTCCTACTTGTCGAGGCTGGTCCCGCACTTCGCGCAAGTGCGTGAGAGTTTGCCTTCTCCGTCAGCCTTCATTCTGACCCTGGTCGCCTTGTTGCACTTCGAGCAGACTACCATGACCTTCGATGCTGCCAGCGGAAGCGGCGTATCCACTATTCCGCCCTGCGGCGCGGTCTTGGAGGGCTTCATGTGCTTCTTGGCGATGTTCATGTTCTCGACGATTACCTTGTCGTCGGAAGGAACCGTATGGAGGACCTTGCCCTTCCTGCCGGCATCCTTTCCGGAAATGACCTGGACGTTGTCGCCCTTCTTAATCTTCATATCTGCACCTCCGTCCTACAGGACTTCAGGGGCGAGGGAAATGATCTTCATGTAGTTCTTCTCCCTCAGTTCCCTGGCCACGGGCCCGAAGATGCGGGTGCCCCTCGGGTTCATCTGGTCATTGATGATTACCGCCGCGTTCTCGTCGAAGCGGATGTAAGAGCCGTCAGGGCGCCTTATCTGCTTGGATGTCCTGACGACCACCGCCTTGACTACCTCGCCCTTTTTCACAACGCCTCCGGGCGTAGCTTCCTTAACAGACGCTACTATTATGTCGCCTATGCTTGCATACCTTCTCCTGGAGCCGCCTGACACTCTGAAGCACATTATCTTCTTCGCACCGGAGTTGTCGGCAACATTGAGTATGGTTTGAGCCTGTATCATCTTTTATTGCCCTCCTTCCGGCTACTTCGCGCGCTCGACTATCTCGACGAGCCTCCAGCGCTTTTCCTTGGATATCGGCCTCGTCTCCATGACACGGACCGTGTCCCCGACGTGGCTTTCGTTGTTCTCATCGTGCACCTTTATCCTGCTCGACCTTCTGACGGTCTTCCCGTAGAGAGGGTGGCTGAAGGTGCGCTCGATGACCACTACGCGGGTCTTGTCCATCTTGTCGCTTACGACCTCGCCGGTCCTCTCCTTGCGCTCGTTCCTATTCTCCTCCATGTTAGCTCCCTCCCCCATCAGCCGCGCGCCGCCTTGAGCTCACGCTCGCGGATCACGGTCTTCACACGGGCAATGTTCTTCTTGACTTCCCCGATCTTGTTCGGGTTCTCCAACTGGTTTGTGGCAAGCTGGAATCTGAGGTTGAACAGCTCCTCCTTGAGGGTGGAGAGCTTCTTCGCCAGTTCCTCGGCCGTAAGTTCGCGCACGTCCTTAGGCTTCATTTGCTTCACCCTCCTTCTTCGCTGTCATCGG
>CAZJHY010000110.1:0-2019 GCA_964545975.1 uncultured Clostridia bacterium
GGTAACGAATATACATTGATTGCGGAAAATGTAAACAAGAATTTTCACATTTCTTCGAGCTTGCTCAACTATATTGATTATATCAGTCGGAAGGGGGGGCTTATGCTTGGCGATCTTCTCTGCGTATTTCAAAGATGCAGATAGTGCTTCGCAGGTTCTGATTAAGTACTAAGTTAAGAAGGAAACAGCTGGATATTGTTGAAAAGCTTATTATAGAGGTGAGCACCTGGACATGTTATTCTGCTGCCCTCCGAAAGAAGTGAACACGTCTTGACATCCGAGAATAATCTGGAGCAGGCAATCCTAGAGAAAAAGATCAGAGATGCTCAAAGGGGTGATCCCGATAGCATGAGAGAGTTAGGGGATCATTACCTTGGAGTATCTAATTATGAAAAGGGGACTGAGGCTTACAGAACAGGTATAGAGTGGTACGAAAGGGCAGCTGCATGCAACAATTACGAGGCAATGCTGAAGATAGAAGAGCTAACTGGAGAAAGAGCTGAACGTTTCTCGCATACAGGTTTTGATATTGGCGCATTCGTAGCCACATTGCTTTTTTTCTTAGTATTCTCAAACTTTGCTGTTAAGCACAATATCCATCTTGTTAGTGTTTTCTTGATTCTAGCAAGCTGTCTGAACCTTGTGATGATAATGCGGGGAATCTATTGCTATAACGAGATTATCAATGATCCAGTATTTGCGAAATGGTTTTTTAGTAAGAAATTCGTCTCCATCTATATCCTTATATCGGGATACATAAGCGTATTGGGGCTTGTAGCTGGTTATACATTAGCTTTATGGAATTGGGACCATAACAGAGTCGGTGCTCTAGTGATCAAGACACTCATATTGGTTCTGTGTATAGTGCTCGTATCTAGGGAGTTCTCAAGGATTGTTAAGGTAAAGTGGAAGTTCATTGAGCATAAAACCCATATCAATATGATTGCAAGCGACTTCGGAGCTAGCAGAACTCAAGTAGAGTTGGTAATATTCGTCCTAGAAGTTCTAGCCTGCATAGTAATCGTAGTATTGGTAGCTTTTCTAATCGGGTAGTTCTAAATGCCCGGTTGCCCTACAAATAGGGAGGTAGTATGAGCTATCAGAACTTCATTCTCGCCCTAGAACTAGTTAAACAATGTAAGGGATACATCATAGCCGGGCAGAGAACAGATGAGGAAATCGCTGATGCTGAGAGAATGCTTCAGATACAATTCTCCAAACAGCACCGAGAGTTCTTAAGGAGAATTGGAGGGCTTTCCTTCTTTGGGCGTACCTTTGGTTTATACCCTGACAAGAAGTCGAGTTCGGTTGAAGGCGATTCGATAGCTTATGCTGCTAGAGATAGAAAAGCCTATAACCTTCTGACCCAATTAATTTTGATTATCTCTTTCGATGATGGGTATGTGGCTTTCTAGATTATGGAAGACTAAATGATGAAGGTGAGCCACCTGTAATAATCGCCCATGCAGAAGGAACGCAGTATGTCTTTGATATGACTCAGAATGAAGATCTGGGGGGCTTCTTCTTCGCATTACCAAGAAGCAACTTGGAAGATAAAACGGATAATGAGATCTGCGTTCATAGTTAGTGAAGATTATTGAGCAATTCGGCAGGTGTTTAACAAAACAGGAAACCCATGCAGGAGAACAGCTCATCAGACTTAGCCGGGCATTTATGACAAGTTGCCCCCAACTAGAGCACTAGTATCATGGCCTACGCATTGATTATGGTCAGACTCTAACAAGCCAGGTGATTGACGATGGATGAACTGAAGGCTCAGATCCTTAGCGGAAAGTTTCCCTCCGCATACTTGCTTTATGAGAGCTTGACTCAAAGCGAGAGGGAAAGCGTGCTCTACAGCATAGCTTTCGACAATAATATCCTTGCTTATGGTTTCTGCAGCTATATCTTGATCCAGAAACCAACAGCTGAGAATCATTCATTGGCTTCCTCTATATGCATGATCGGATGCTTAATCGACGGGGCCTATACATTGGCATATCATCATGGGAAAGAAGC
>CAZJHY010000111.1:0-2018 GCA_964545975.1 uncultured Clostridia bacterium
ATATTAGAACCCAAAATGGTGTCTCTTACAGGAGCGCTGACCTAAATGACTCTTCAGTTGCTTTAGTAACGCTTAAGAGTATAAAGAGAGGCGGAGGATATTCACCAGATGGCTTGAAGCCATATACAGGCAAGTTTAAACAGGAACAATTACTGAGAGCTGGAGATATTGTTATGGCTTGCACCGATGTTACCCAGAAAGCTGAAGTAATCGGAAGGGTAGCAATTGTCCAAGGGAGTTCAGCATTTGATAAGTTGCTGCATTCAATGGACTTGATTTCTATTAAGGCGGTGGGTTCAGTACTTAGCAAGGAGTATCTTTACCACTTGTTAAGCTCTGACACATTTACAGCTTACTCCTATGCTCACACTTCTGGGACAGCTGTACTTCATCTTGATAGAGGTGCTGTGGCTAACTTTTTAACCACTATCCCGCCAGTCGAATTAGTGGAATTTTTCTCAGGGGTAGCCAGAAGCAGTACCACATACATTAGTGTTTTAAGTCTGCAAGCTGAGAAAATAGGGAAGCTCAGAGAAGCTCTTCTTCCCAAGCTAATTTCCGGAGAACTGCCTATTCCTGACGCTGAGCGCATAGTTGGGAGGTACTTGTAGTGGCGAGTGCGATTTCTGAGAGTGAGGTCGAGAATATTGCCCTCTCGTGGCTTAGTGAGTTGGGGTATGAAGTTATCTGGGGCCCTAATATAGCTCCTGATGGTGTCTCTCCTGAAAGAAGCAGTTGGGATGAGACCATTCTTCTCGGAATGTTAATAAACGCACTCCAGGAGATTAACCCCACTTTACCCCAGCAAGCCATAGAGGAAGCCATAAGAAAGATAAAGGCCATTAAGTCAGCATCCCTTGTGCTGGATAACAAGGCTTTCCATAGAGCCATGATTGAGGGTATAGGTGTCGAGTATCTAAGTAGGGAAGGGATAATTAGGACAGGCTTGGTTAAGGTCATAGACTTTGACCATATAGAGAAGAACTCTTTTCTAGCTGTCAACCAGTTCACGGTCATAGAGAATAAGAATGAACGCAGGGCAGATATCGTGCTCTTTGTTAATGGCCTTCCACTAGCAGTGATAGAGCTGAAGAACCCTGCTGACGAGAATGCCACTATATGGTCAGCTCTAAGTCAGCTGCAAACCTATAAGCAGCAGATACCTTCCCTGTTCACCTTCAACGAGGCGCTGGTTGTATCGGATGGCTTGGATGCCAGGATTGGTACCCTTACAGCTAACAGGGAATGGTTCACCCCATGGCGCTCCATAGAGGATGAGCATCTGGCAGATAAGAGCTTGCCGCAACTACAGGTCTTAATAAAAGGTGTGTTTGAGAAGAGAAGGTTCTTAGATATTATCCGCCACTTCATAGTCTTCGAAGATCAGGGCGGCGGTAACTACATCAAGAAGATGGCGGGCTACCACCAATACCACGCAGTCAACATCGCTCTTAATGAAGCTGTAAGAGCTACTGGTGCAAAAGGAAACAAGAGAGTAGGAGTAATATGGCATACCCAAGGGTCGGGTAAGAGCCTAACCATGGCATTCTTCTCAGGTAAGGTAATTCTGCACCCTGAGATGCAGAACCCGACCATAGTGGTAATAACAGACCGTAATGACTTGGACGATCAGCTCTTCGGCACCTTCTCAAGATGCCATGAGCTGCTAAGGCAGAAACCACAGCAAGCAGAAAGCAGGGCTCACCTAAGGGAGCTTTTAGATACGGGATCCGGAGGGGTCATATTCACCACGGTCCATAAGTTCTTCCCTACCGAGGAGGAGTACCATCACCCCCTACTATCCAATAGAAGAAACATTGTGGTGATAGCTGATGAAGCCCATAGGAGCCAGTATGACTTCGTGGATGGGTATGCTAAACACATGAGAGAGGCCTTACCTAACGCTTCCTTCATAGGTTTCACAGGTACCCCTCTGGAGTTGGCAGATAAGAACACCAGGTCAGTATTTGGTGACTATATTAGCATCTACGACATAGAAAGAGCTGTGGATGATGAGG
>CAZJHY010000112.1:0-1981 GCA_964545975.1 uncultured Clostridia bacterium
CTCTTGGGGATCTTAGCGCTGTCTCCGGTAGGCAGCACTATCGCGTACATGTTCACGATGTTCGTAAGTGCCAGCTCCACATACAAGGCAAAGCCGCCCTCTGCTGAACCGCCACCAACGTCTGGGTTCCCGATCATGGCATCTCTCCAGGGCTGTGAGTCTGTATAGAACAGATCGATCGAGCCGCTGTATTCTCTAGACACCACAATCCGCTCTATCCAGTCATCGACATTGTGGGCAGCGGTATTGAAAGCGCTAACATCCTGCGTGTTCTGCTTCACATCGAATGCGTACTGCTTGGCAGAACCAAACTCCTCAATCGGGATGAAGCCGCCGCTTGCCTTCACCGTGTCCCCGATCGTAAGAGCATCTTCGAAGAGGATGAACCCGCCAGCTCTGAATACTTTGAAGCCGGTGGTTACGGCCACGTCGTTAACCTTTACCACCACTGGCGTGTTAGGGTCCCAGAAGCGCTTGGTCCGGTCGTTGATGAAGTATAGCTTGTAGCCGTACCCAACGTAGGAGTTGCACGTAGCATCAGTAAAAGCTGTTGAGCTTTCTCCATAGCCCAGGTACACCCTACCGAGTTTACCCGCGATTGCCATTGGATCACCGCCTCTCTTCTGCTCCTACTAAATCCCGGACAGAGTAGGCTTGCCAGTTGACTCGTAGGAGTAGGTGGCCTTAACTGCTCCACTCTTTGGCACCTTGATGTTGGCGCTGAGAATGGCCGAGATCGAAATGCTCACACCTGACTTAGGGAGCAGTACCAGCGTGACCGTATCAGCCCCAGTCCCAAGGCAGTGATCCATCATCGCCTTCTGTCCGTTGGTGTCTGTGGGATTGAAGTTTGCCTCGATGCTCCCCGAGATCTCCCTAGCTACAGTAAGCTTCTCAATGAACTTGCTGAGAGCGTTATCCGGATCCAGCTCCGTGACGTCCTCAGTGTTCTGCTTTGTATCTATGGTGAAGCTCTCAATCGAAGCCACTCTGTTGGCTCCTATCTTGACTTCGCCACCATGACCTGTGAATGCCATCTGTTTGTCCTCCGTTTCTTAGTTACTTGGCTATTGCTTGCCCCGCCTGTGCCAGGGCCTTTTCCATTTCTTCCGTGAAGGTCTTCCGCCCAAGGCTCGCTGCCGGACTCATGAAGGGATAACCTTTGGTGCCTGGGTGTCTGACCTCTGTGCCGAATACCTGATAGCTCATCTTCCTCTTGCTCTTGCCATCGATCTTTACAGACTTGAAGCCCAGCCTTGCTGCCAGAACCTTCTTCCTCCTGGCCCGGATGATATGCGGCCTGGTTGGCCACTCCACGTACGGTGCATGCGCTGCTGTCGGTACCACTACTGCCACTGCATCCTGAGAGTTAGCCGGCCATACTACGATACTGTTGGCCAGCTTGCCTGACCTCACTCGGACCTTCTTCTTCGCGTACCTCTGAACCGAATAGGCTGTCCTGTTGGTGGCCGCGATTGCCTGGGACTTGCTGAGCGCCTGGTACCGCTCCAGCTTGCTAGTGATGAGTGCCAGGCCCTTCACATCTACTCCCATTGGCTCTTCGCCCTACCTCTCTGCCTTCTCGCTGCAAGCCATGACCATCGTGCCCTTCTCAAAGTCTTTGACCGGAGCCCCGACTATGCTGAGCTTCCGGCCTTTCCATAGCAGCCTATCCCCGTTCTTCAGCTCTTCGTTTATCCGCATGGTCACCGTGTATGAGATCCTGCTTGAGCTGAAGCCTTCAAGGAAGTACTGCTTATCGGATGCAAGGGCTTCTACGCTTGCCCAGTAGCGCTTGGGGTCTGTGTCGAAGGTCCTGGTCTGCTGGCCTCCATCCCCTGCCGGATATGAGTTGGTTCCCGGATCCAGCGTCACCCTATCTCTCAAGGCGCCGATGTTGGTTCCTCTCATGGCCTTATATCACCACCACTTTGTAGGGTGCTTCGAATGCATCTGCAGCCTGATCCTTGTCCATCTTTGC
>CAZJHY010000113.1:0-1867 GCA_964545975.1 uncultured Clostridia bacterium
GAGGGAGGCTCGGCTACTCCCACGTGGTCCATAGGAAGGACGCATTTCCAGATGGATGCCTTCGCCAGGTGGACCATGGATGTGCACAACAGGATCACCCTTGAGGAATGCTTCGAGGAGCTGCCCGAAAGGCAGCAGTTCATCCTTCACGAGTACATATGCATGGGCTACACCCAGGCAGAGATAGGCCAGATGTTAGGCATCTCCCAGGAGGCAGTGAGGTATAACCTTCAGGCAGCCATGGACAAGCTGGCCAGGCTGATAGCTTGAGCCTCTCAGGTGGCCAGCTAATAGCATTGGCAGCGAGAGGAGGGGTGATAGGTTTTCGAGATAGCCGAAACACACGATGAGGATAATCCCGCAGGACAGCTCACATTCGAGGAATGCCTTTCGAAGCACAGACAAGTCATAATGGCCGAAGTCAAGAAGACGAAGATCATAGCGAACGATTGGAGGCTTGAGGAGGATGATCTCCTGCAGGCTTGCCGCATTGCCATACTTAACGCCATGCCGGGGATAAGGAAGGCGGAAGAGCCTGGCGCATACATAAGGGTAGTCTGCAAGGGGACCCTTCAGCGGTGCGCCCAGAAGCTCAGGCAGGATCTTATAGACTTCGCTTCATCACTTGATGCAGATGAAGAAAGGCTCAGGAGATTGAACGAATAGCGATACAAGCAATCCGGTAATTGACTTCAAGCACAAGGGACAATAGATTTGAATCGTAGTCGGTTACCTCTAAGCGTAAGGGAACCCGGTGAAAGTCCGGGACTGCCCCGCAGCGGTAAGGGGAAACGAAAGCCTCATATGGGCACTGCCGAATGGTGGGAAGCCGAGGCCGGTAGGAATGAGCAAAGCGTCCCTAAGTCCGAAGACCTGCCGACTAACTGCGTATGGACGCAGCCTTTAGCTTGCAACCTTCGCGGGTATGGTTGAAGCATCTTTCGGCCACTTCTGATGGTCGGTATTATTGCTTCTTAAGCCCATGCATATGCAAGCTCCGCTCGAGGGCAGCGGGGGAGATGGCATCTCCTTTCAGGTGCCATTCCATACCCTCCTAATGATAGGGAGGCAGATAAAATGCAATCAATGAAGCCACAAGTCAAGTACATAAGGAAACGCAACGGGGAGCTGGCCGTATTTAGACAGGATAAGATCACACTAGCGATTACCAAAGCAGGCAAAGCCACAGGTGAGTTCGGTTTAGAAGCAGCGGAAGGGATATCGAACAGCGTTCATGCCTTTTTGGTAGCCACATCAAAAGGGCGTATCCCATCGGTGGAAGAGGTACAGGATTTAGTTGAAGTACAGCTTGCGAGCAACGGGTTCATGAAGACGGCAAAAGCGTACATCCTCTATCGCGATCAGCATGAAAGAAACAGGAAGCTGGGAGCTCTTCCGGGGATAGAGATGGTAGAAGCTTACCTTAGCAAGCTTGATTGGAGGGTCAGGGAGAACAGCAATATGGGTTACTCCCTCCAAGGGCTCAATAACTTCATAGCAGGGCAAATAAGTGAAGGATACTGGCTGAACAAGATCTACACACAGGAAGTGAGGAAAGCCCACGAAAAGGGGGATTTCCATATACATGACCTAGGACAGCTGGCCGTATACTGCGTAGGCTGGGACCTTTACGATCTGTTGGAACAGGGATTCAGAGGTGTATCAGGCAAGGTTGAGAGTAAACCGGCCAAGCACTTCAGGACGGCCTTGGGCCAGATTGTGAACTTCTTCTACACTTTGCAGGGCGAAGCTGCAGGAGCCCAAGCATTCTCCAACTTCGATACATTGTTGGCTCCTTTCATCCGTGCTGATGGGTTGAGCTACGCTTCAGTCAAACAGGCCTTGCAGGAGTTCGTGTTCAACGTGA
>CAZJHY010000114.1:0-1863 GCA_964545975.1 uncultured Clostridia bacterium
GCAGAGCCAAACAAGTGGCATTAGGAACTTAAACATGGGTCTCTTTAAAGCAATAAGGATTCCAGTCCCTCCTCTTGAAGTTCAGAAAGAGATAGTGGCTGAGATAGAAGAATACCAAAAGATCATTGATGGGGCTCGCCAGGTAGTAGATAATTGGAAGCCTAGAATTGATGTTGATCCAGAATGGCCCTTGGCCAAAATTGAGGATGTTTGCACAATTAATCCACGAAAACAAATTCCTCAAGAGCTGAGCTTGGGTAGTGAAGTATCTTTTATACCTATGGAGGATATTGGTTTTGGCGAAGATATTATTCCTAAAAGAACTCGGGCACTTGGAGAAGTATATAAAGGCTATAGCCATTTTAAGGAAAGTGACATTCTTTTGGCCAAAGTCACACCATGTTTCGAAAATGGAAAGATTGGTATAGCTAGAAACTTGAAAAATGGTTTGGGATTCGGATCTACAGAGTTACACATAATTAGGACAAGTGAAAAAATCATTCCAGAATTCCTGCTTCCTTTTCTTATTACGACTACATTCAAATCAATAGGTAAAGAGAAATTAACTGGGACAGGAGGTTTAAAGAGACTTCCAGCTAGTTACATTGAAACGCTTATGGTCCCTATTCCCAGCACTGAGTTGCAGCTAAGCATTACTAAAGATCTTAAGGCGGAAGAAATCAGAGTAAAGGGAGCCAAAGAATTAATCGACATCTATAAGAGTAAGATTGAATCATCAGTTGCCAGGATGTGGTAATGTCATGAAACTCATATCAGACATTACTAGAAGAGACATATTTGATTTGATTGAAGAAGCATATTTGCAATATAGATGCTCATCATTTGCAGGAGCAGGTGAAACTGATGGTATGCCTTGGCATGGAAGAATCAATGAGGTGGAATTTCTCGGAAGATTGTATAGACTACAGGAACTCCCTTCAAGTGATTGCAGATTTAAAGATTCAGAAGGGGATATAATCCAACATAGATTCAACAACGATGATTGGAGCGATTGTTGGGTTCTATATGATGATAGGTTTGAGCTACACGAAGGAGAGGATGAGAAGCTTCTGGTTTTTATATGCGAGATGTTTCATCCTGCTGTGAGAATTAAGGGAGACAATTGGAGAACGCTTTTCCGCGAAATCGATGAGTTACTAAGTAAAGATGGGTACACAATAAAACCGATAAAGGAGATATCGGGAAGAGAAGTATTCGGTTGGATTAGTGAACAAGGGAGATGCTCCTTGTCAATAAATGTTGATCAGTTTCCGGTTTTCGATACGGAGTATATTAGGAAGCAATTAGCAAGAATGGAAGCAGACATTCTCGATAGCCCCTATGATGCAATAGGAAAAGCCAAGGAGCTAGTAGAATCCTGTTGCAAGACTATCTTACGGTTACATGAAATTGACATCGACAAGGACTGGAAGTTCCCAGATCTTGTAAGAAGATCGCGCCATGTACTTAATCTTCTCCCTGAGGACGTTCCTGACAATAAGGAAGCTAGGGAGACAATAAAGTCTATACTCGGAAGTTTAGGTAGTATTCCGAATAGTATTGCGGAACTAAGGAATAGTTATGGTAGTGGTCACGGAAAAGATGCGGATTTCAAAGGGCTAAGACCGAGACATGCCAGACTTGCTGTTGAAGCAGCTACTGCCTTTGTAAACTTTATGCTTGATACAGAAAGCAAGCAGAACAAAAGCGTATAGGCATATATGGCGCAGTTTCTACACATCTTGATATGGCTTAGGCTGCGTGTTAAGTACCTTCGATACCCGCTACTTCCATAACTCAGAAGTATGAAAAGGTGTACCTTTATATATAGCCGATTTCTATGTATCTATAGGTTGATTTCTA
>CAZJHY010000115.1:0-1856 GCA_964545975.1 uncultured Clostridia bacterium
GGGGTGGGTCAATTTGCATCGTCACGATGGGTCAATTCTATCTCGGCGCTAACAATAGCTTTAATAACCTTCTCTTCGCTCTCTTCACGAAAGGGGCTACCAGTTTGGTTTAAATATGGACGAAAGAGTAAGTTGATCTTGCCTGGCTCATCATATCGTTGAATCTCTAGCGATGTAAGTCTTGGAAGGCAGACTTCTCTTATTGCTTGAAAACCTCGATTACCGTCTTTTTGCATCGGACGCACGTAGATCCTATTTTTACTTGGTACGATTTCTACTTGGAAATTCTCACTTGCGCTGAGTCTAGAGACGATTGTTTGGGCATGATTGAAATAATTCTTAAGCTGCATATGCGAAAAATCCTTGGATCTTACACTATGAGAACTACTATATTCCTCATAGTAAGGTTTAGCACATTCTAAATAACTCTGGAGATCATGTTTCTTCACTGTACCAGCAGTAGAAGCAGTAGTAGCCTCAATAAACGACCGTGTCTCGGAATCATCCTCCGAGCATATGTATAGCTTTGCTTCGCCATGCCCTTTGCTTTCGCTGTTCTTTATGAGAGTAAAAGAATCTACAACGCTTACTGTTAGTACCCTTTGATAATCTGACATCTAATCACCACCCATAGATGCTGTCTAGTAGATGGATTAACACGTCAACAACTATACTATTGCCAGCTTGCTTGTACATTTGCGTATCACTAACAACAATCTTGAAATCATCGGCGAAACCCATAAGCCGTAAACACTCCCTAGGGGTGAGTTTCCTTAGACGTTCACCTCTAGTTACGTAATTATCTACACCTGCCCTGTGCATTTTTGCCATAGTTGAGAGCAATGGTCTAGCAACAACCAAATCAGTTTGCGGTCGAGAATAGAAACTCTTTGTACCTGCAGATAAGACGTAATTCTTTACACTATCGGATAGAAAATACTTCTCCATGTTCGCGGTCTTTGCTGTTACAAAGTCACCATGCCAATTGAACTGCTGATTCGCCTTTTGGCAGATAGCAACTCTCCCATTGATTTGAGTATATCTCTTACCTAAGTTCTTTGGATCAGTAACAAAAGCTACACCTTTCTCAGGTAAAAAATACTTGTTACTTGGATTGTCTTCTAAAAAAAGTCTTGCATACTCACTGTTAAAGGGATCGGCGTCGGAAAGCTGAAGAAACGAAAATCCTTGAATCCCACAACAAATAACCGTTCTCTGTTCTGTGGGATTCCGTAATCTTTAGCATTAAGTACCTTCCAGTGGATTGTATAACCGATACTCATGAAGCTCTCAGCTAAAATCTGCCATGTGTTACCTTTGTCATGGCTGAGTAATCCTTTTACGTTCTCGAATATGAATACTGCTGGTTTAATCTCTTTTACTAATCTTATGAACTCGTATACTAAAAGCCCCCTGAAGTCCTCTAATCCCTCTCTCTTACCCACCATAGAAAAGGACTGACAGGGACTTCCGCCGACAAGTAGATCTGTGTTATCTACGAAGTACTTACCATCAATATCATGAATATCATCAAACCACCTATCGTTGCTTATCTCATAATTGGCAAAATACGATGCTTTTACACTGCGATCAATATCGCATGCAAATACTTGTTCATATTCTCTAGAGCTCCTTTTTAACGCTTGCTCTATAGCACCGATACCGCTAAAAACGGTACCTAGTCTAATCTTACCCATAGAACCTCCACACTATGCCGAGAGGAATTAATCCGTATGATTACCTTACTACTATAGTATTCTACAGGTTCCGTTGACCTGATGGAAACAATGATATACATTTGTATAGCAAACTAACGACAGGGGAGTGTTTCTTTTTGGATGAGATCAAATCCATAG
>CAZJHY010000116.1:0-1843 GCA_964545975.1 uncultured Clostridia bacterium
CCTTCATTTTGTTTAAATGCGTAAAAAACTGTAATTGGGTACTCCTTATCTGAGTGATCCCGAAATCTTGTAAATGCTTCCGAAAACCCTCCTTCAAAGTGCTGTTTTGCCTTCTCTCTATCTCCTTCAAATCTATATGGAGTGGCTACTAATTCATCTGTTTTAGGAGTCATTATCGTTCTAAATAGTGATGGGTAATATGAATGTACGTTCCTCTTTAACCAGACGTAAAAAAAGTCAGACAAGTCAGCATAACCAATATTGTCATAGTAAGGCGGGTCTGTAGAGAATACACCATTTCTTCTACAGATAATTTTAGTTGCATCGAATAATTCAACACTCGAATTTGTATTATTTGCACTTAACTTTTTTATACTATCCGATAACCTCCCTATACTTGCAGATTTCCAGTTACCGCAAGAGTTGCTAAAAGGGTTAACTTCTGTATAATCCCAAACCATAGGCAAAGCCTGCCTAGTGAAAGTATGAGCTGATGATCCAGTTTGGACAATCCAGCTGGCTAATTGTGACCAGTAATCCGTAGCCTTATCAACAGCAATTGCCATATAAACCCCTATAGCCTCGGAGTATGCCTTTGCTCCTTTACCACCATCAGCAAGGCCAACATCGTCTTTGCTCATCCCAGCGAGTAAGGCGTGGTTATAAGCCTCCCCCATGACCTCCGGTATCAGATCGCTGAAGGTACACAACGCAGTAAGCTGCCTGTTAGTAAATAGGTCAGCAAATGTAGTCAATCCATAGTTGGGGGTTTTAAAATCCCTTGGGTTATGTGGCAAAGGAACATCTGGCCTCCAAGAAGGTTCAGCACTCAGCGCTACTTTTAAGTGCTCATCATTCGGTGGTAGATACACCCTCCCTCTTGCACCTTCAGCGACTATGGCCATGAGCTGGCTTCCCATCCTGCCGGCTTTTCCTTCAGCTCTGATGTACTCAAACGGTACTGCGCTGCCACAGCAGATGCACTTCGCACCTCTCCTGTTTACAGTCCCCTCAGGCGCCTCTCCACTCCCGCTCCTTATTTCAAACCTCACGCTCTTGCCATCCGGTTCAACTATCGGCTCAGCCCATACCTTCTTTCCAGCCTTTGTAGACAGCCAGAACTTGCTTGCCAAAGGCATCTGGCAACCGCATGCAGGATTAGGGCATTTCACCGTTCTTACCCAAAGCCAGGCGATGACAGTAGCTTCTCCACCACCTTGTTCTAAAGGTAGTTGTACTTTGGGGTAAAGGTGGCCTATCCTCTTCTCTGCCTCTTTCTTCATCCGTTCACCGTAATAAGCCACATCAGTGGCCAAACCTACAGCATTAGGATAGAAGCCCCCTATTCCCATCTTCCTTGTTTCCGGATTAATTGGAGCTAGACCAGCGAACTTCGGCGGTATCTCAACAAGAGCCTTTGAGATGAGGACAGCTACAGGGTTCAGATCGCTCCCATGAGCCTCAAGGCCTAATCTTTGAGCCTCAAGCGGTATGGATCCACCCCCGCAGAATGGATCATAGACAGGAGGCGGATTGTTCCCGGTCGATCTCATTATCTCTGCTCTCGCCTCATCAAGCACATGCTGGTTGCTGGAGTTCTCCCACTTGACCAGCCTTTCAATGATGCCGAACAGTCTGAGCCTCTCCTTGTCCTGAGCTTGCTCAGTTGGAAACTGCTCAGGATGAGATGAGGGGTCATCTACAAGAGATGCGAAAAGCACAGCTCTACATGTTGATAATGGTTTTCTGGACCACCAAAGGTGTAAAGTGGAAGGGTGCCCATGCCTAATGGACTTCTCCCTGGCCGACTCCCTGTTTATCACCTCAAGCGGCATTGCCACTT
>CAZJHY010000117.1:0-1815 GCA_964545975.1 uncultured Clostridia bacterium
GATATCGGTCATAGGTTGACCCTCAAGTTCATGAAGATAAACCTTCTTCATGATCCTTCCATTCTGCTTAGCAGGAAAATAAAGCCTTCCTTCTGAATCAAGCTCCTTCATTCGAATAAGATTGACTCGCCAACCCTTTTCCGGGGCAGGATACCCTTTGTATTCATAAATCAAATTGGGCCTAGGGCTTGGCGATGTTAGATTCTCAAGTTTGTAAATGCCTTTATCATCTCGATGTCTAAAGAATGACTCTATATACTCGGTACTATGTTCATGGTAGAAACGATTCAGGGTATACGTAGAGGACTTTGAGTAGAAGTGGATTACATCATGACTTCTTCCCATGCTTCTGTTTGAATCACCATGGCCATAAGATCTTTTCCATACTATTTCGTTTCTAAAGTTCTCATGCCCGAACACAGCATCCAGTATCAGCTTCAGGTAGTGGCTTGCTGTAGGATCGCAGTGGAGGTAGAGGCTTCCTGTGGGCTTCAGTACTCGGTGCAGCTCAATCAAGCGGATAGCCATCATCACTAAGTAGGCCATCATGTCATTCTCGCCCAGGAACTTCCGGAGAGCCTGGATGAGGTTGGCTATGTCAGTATGACCGGAGCGCATGATCTCATCGATGGCCTGGGCGTCATCCTCTCCCCAGTGCCAGGTATCGTCAAAGGCTTGGATCTGAGAATGTGCATCATCCCCGGTCTTCGGGGACTTGAACAGCACGTTGTAGGTAGCATTCGAATTGAATGGCGGATCCAGGTAGATCAGGTCCACGCTCTCAGATGGGATGTGGTTCCTGAGTACCTCGAGATTATCGCCGTAGTAGAGCTTGCCTTTGACGTCCATGCGGGACCTCCATGGGGGAATGTTAGCGCATCTTAGGTAACGTTAGTGAAAACGGATAACTAGTCTTATAATCAGGGTTGCCCATCCAAAGACTACTCTCTTTTCTTATCTCCAAAGAATACTCTAGAGGCCAAGTAAATCCATTAATGATTTGTTGCGATACTGATGATGGGATACCATATGTTGCCAGGACTGCAGGCACATTTGAACCAGTTCCTGGTTGCCCTATTGTATTGAGAACAACAGAAAGATCCATAAGCATCTCAGCAGTACTAAAGCCATTTCGCTTTGCATCATCAATAACGTAGCTCATGACTAGCCCTAGAGGCCATAGGCTTATACCTTTTTTTAGTAGTAGTGTGGCATAGAATGTAATATCCTCAGGCATCAAGTGAATGCTTTCGATTATTGGCGCGATTCTCAACAGCTCAGCGGTAACAAATGAAGGCATATACTGTGTTTTATAGACAATATAGTAAACTACAGAAATTGGCATTATGGGCAACTGAGTCCAAGATGCTACAAGCTGGCTCATGCGTGTTATTAGCACAGCTGGGTCGTCCTTCGAATAGCTGACTAACCGTGTTAACAATGACACGGACTCCATTAAGGGTTCCTTCGTATAATCGAACACCTTAACCACGTTCATAATCACATCTACTAGCACTTCCAAGTCCAAGGTTGGATAGTTGGCCACTACTTCATCGAATAGTTGCAGGGCCTTCTCTGGTTTCACAGAGTAATATTGCAGGGTTAGTCGCGCAGTGTCATTTGTATATGGAACTGAACTCGCGCTACACAATGAAGTAGCTAGAATAAGAATTATGATTATTAAGCAAGCTCTCCTCACATTACCCCTCCTATGCAATCCTAAGCTCCCTAAGCCTGATATCCAAAGCCTCCTGGGACACTAAGAAGGCTTGAAGCAGCTTGCCCTTGTCCAGACCCAAGGCCATTAGTGATCTG
>CAZJHY010000118.1:0-1813 GCA_964545975.1 uncultured Clostridia bacterium
AAGCGCGCGATAGGTGAGATCTCAGCGTACTCGGACTCAGGAAGGCGAAGCCTGATTGGGCTTACAGAAGCGCTAGGAGCCCGCTTGATCGACGCCGAGAAAGCGGCTTTGGAGTGCGGCGCGAATATCGAGATGGCATTTATCAACGTGAACTCGCCAGAGGACTTCAAACAAGCCGAGAGGCTAATCGGACTTACCGGCGAACGGACCGGGGACCGGAGGCAGGATGAAAGACGTGCAAGGCCAGCCAGATGAGAGGGGAATCGACATACAGAACGTCGGGATAAAGGATGTCCACCTTCCCCTACTGATAAGAACAAAGCAGGGAGGATACCAGCACGTCATAGCGAACGTCGCCCTTTCCGTGTTGCTTCCCATGCATTTCAAGGGGACCCACATGAGCCGCTTCATGGAGGCCCTGCTGCCCTGGGGAAGCAAACCTATCTCCAATAACGAGCTTAAAGCCCTTCTGATAGACACGTGCGAGCGCCTGGACGCGGATGATGCCGAAGTGACAATACGCTTCAAGTACTTCCTGGAGAAGAGCGCACCTGTCTCAGGGAAGACGTCACTCATGGACTATGACTGCGCGTTCATCGCCAGCAGGCACGGCGACAGGCACACGTTCAGCCTCGCCATAGACGTGCCCGTTACATCGTGCTGCCCATGCAGCAAGGAGATATCGGATTACGGCGCGCACAACCAGCGCACCATGATAAAGGTGAAAGTCAGGTTCCATGGAGGCTTCCTTTGGATAGAGGACTTGGTGCAGCTGCTCGAAAGCAGGGGAAGCTGCCAGCTTTACCCGCTTCTTAAAAGGGAGGACGAGAAGTTCGTCACCGAGGCTGCCTATGACAACCCGAAGTTCGTGGAGGACATCCTCCGCGATTCAGTGATAGCCCTCAGGCAGGAGCCGACCATCGCATGGTTCGAGGTCGAATGCGAGAGCATAGAATCGATTCACAACCATAGCGCGTTCGCCAAGCATACTGAGGCAAAATGACCGGAAGGGGACTCTAGATGCCGGTAATCTCGATAAATGGCCTTAATAAGTCCTTCGGGGCGACACCGATACTAAGAGATGTCGGATGCTTCGTGCACGAGGGAGACAAGGTGGCGCTGGTCGGAAGAAACGGCACCGGCAAGACTACGCTCGTCAGGATCATCTGCGGGCTGGAGGACTATGACAGCGGCGATATCGCCATCGCCAGAGGCTCAAAGCTCGGTTACCTGTCTCAAACACCGATTGAGGAGCTATCCCTAAGCCTCATGCAGTTTGCCTCGGGAGCCTTCTCCGACATAGAGGCGCTTGAACGGGAGCTTGAGGAGCTCACAGCTTCGATGGCTCAGCTTCCGCCCGGGTCTTCGGAGCTCAGGGAGGCCATGAGGCGCTACGACAGGCTACTTGCCCATCTAAGCGCCAAGGAGGGCTTCGACAGGGAGTACAGGATAAGAGCAGCGCTCTTCGGCCTTGGATTTTCCGAGGATGACCTTGGAAGGACCCTGGACACCTTCAGCGGCGGTCAGCTCATGAGGGCATCTCTGGCACGGCTCCTTCTCTCCGAACCGGACCTGATGCTCCTGGACGAGCCCACGAACCATCTTGACCTGCCGTCAACTGAGTGGCTGGAAGGATACCTGAGATCCTACAAGGGCAGCATGATACTAGTATCGCATGACAGGTACTTCCTTGAGGCTGTCGTAGACCACGTCTGGGAGATAGAGGGCCTCGGGCTTAAAACCTATGAGGGGGGATATGAGGACTTCGTCGCGCAGAAGGAGTTCAACCTTAAGCACCAGATGGACGAGTTCA
>CAZJHY010000119.1:0-1729 GCA_964545975.1 uncultured Clostridia bacterium
TCAACTTTGCCATGGAGACGAAGTAGACGGTATGCCCGCTCTTTATCGCTTCGTACGCCAAGGCAGTAGCAAGATGCGTCTTGCCTACCCCGGGAGGGCCAAGCAGTAAGACATTCTCCTTTTGGTCCAGAAAGACCAAGTCTGCCAGCTTCCTGACCTTAGCTTCTTCAAGGCCAGGCTGAAAGCCGAAGTCGAATTCCTCCAGGGTCTTTCTATATGGAAGCCTGGACAGCTTCAGTCGAACCATTTCGCTCTTGTGCTGTCTGTGTGTCAACTCGGCATCCAGTAATTCGGAAAGAGCCGTCATATGCCCTTTGAAGTATCCCTGCTTGGCAGAAAGCAGCTCGTGTGCCTTCATCATGCCTAACTTCACCAGCAAGTACTGAACATGCTCAGCTTCAGTCATGGGATGCCTCCATCAGCCTCGCATAGGCTGAAAGCGGTCGGGTTTCCACCCGATGCTCATCCACCAGGAAAGCTATCCTTGCAGCCCCTATGCTCAGACCGGTGTCGGGCATTCCTTTGTATTGGCCTTCGAGCCATACGATTGTCCTGTTCCCATGTTCTCTTCTATGGCTGGCTATCCTGATGCCTCCATGCCAAGCTTCAAGAGCATCGCCCATAATCCTTACGCTGATCTCCTTGCCGCTGTACTGCCAGGGCAGTCCGTACAAGACACCGTCGTAGGAGATGAAGCCGTCTCTGCTGACTTTCCTGCTTTGCCACCGATAAGCCGACACCATATCCGAAGAGGGCAATGCCATGAGCTTTTCTTCAATCAACATGGTACAAGGCGCCTTGCCGGTGCTTCCATGTATCCTATTGTTCTGTTCACTGCACCATTGCTTCACTTGGCTGTTAAGATCGTCCAAGTCGGTGAAACACCTGCACGGCAGGAAGTTCTCCTTAAGGAAACGTACCCCTCGCTCAACCTTGCCTTTTGTCTGAGGCCTCCTGGCACGGCATACCCTTGGCACAAATCCCATGACCGCAGAGAAATCCTCAAACCTCTTGTGCCATACGGGCCCTGCCTCCGAATAGTCGGTGATCACCGTCTTCATCCTGTCGGTAAGCACTTCCCGCGGCACACCGCCGAAGAATTCAAAAGCGTTTGCCATGCCTCGCATCAGGCTGTCTTCATCGCACCTCTTAACGAATTCGACATACATAACTCTTGAATATCCAAGCACCATGACCATCGCCGGCACCTTATGCACCACGCCGTACTTGTCGCAGTAATGGGCTATCCCCCAATCCAGTTGTGCCTGATGCCCAGGTGCTGTTTCATATCTTCTTACTGCGGGCAGTTGCTTGCCCGGCCTATATTGCCTCACATAGTCCTTTAAGATCGTCAATCCGCCTTCATATCCTATGCCGCGGATCTGCTTCAGGATGTTTTCGCAGTTGTAGTTGCCGTTTTTGACTTGCCCGTCTATGAATACACGGTACTCGTCTATCTTAGATTTCCTCTTGTTCGACTCGTCTGCTGGCGAGTAATCAATCGTCAGATACTTCTTCACCGTGTTCCTAGAGATGCCCATTGATCTGGCAATCTTCCTAATGCTTTGACCTTCAGTAGATAGCTGTCGTATCCTTTTCACTGTGCCACTCCTTTTCATTCGCTTCCCCCTGTAATTGTCTTGGTCTGACTCTTACAGGTTAATGCGAGGTCTTGGAGTGGCTCAATTATTTCCGTCGTTCAGTGGCTCAGTTTACACCGCCGTTAACA
>CAZJHY010000120.1:0-1131 GCA_964545975.1 uncultured Clostridia bacterium
CGGCCCCGGTGTGTTCAACGGCAACCACGTGGTAACCAGGCACTCCAGAGGATTCGCCATTCCCTGCGTAGCTGCTGCGGTAGCCCTGGACGCTGGAACTCAGATGTTCTCCCCAGAGATGACCTCCGGACTTGTCGGAGCCATCTACGGCGAGATCAAGGAGTTCCGCGAGCCCATAGTGTCCGTTGCGGAGGCCGTCTAAACAGGCGAACAATATGGTCACTAAATCAGACACGGAACCAGTCCAGGTGGAGATCTTTCCCAGCAGGTTCTTGACCCCTGAGACTGCTCAGCGGCTGCTCAACGAGATCTACAGCGGCGGTGGAATCGTCAGGATCATGATCCAGGGTCCAAACCTGCCCAAGACCATTACATACGGTCCGGGCAAGGGTACCCCAATAGACGAAAACCGCGATCTGCTCATCGAGCTGGGTGGGCAGGCGTTTGAGCTTCGGGTCAAAGTGGGGCGAATTCGCCTCGAGCTGGAAGGGGAGGAGCATCTCAAGGGAGTGCAGGAAGCGTGTGAGCGAGCGCTTCCCTTCAGCTTCCGCATCAAAAGGGGACGTTTCTTCCGCGATTTCTCCACCATCACCGATTATGCCAAGTACGGGCGCAACATCGAGGATCGAAGATTGCTCGGACTGGTGGACCCCAAGGCCAAGAAAGAGAAGAGTTTGGCTGTCCTGTCTGATGAAGTGAACAAGTCCAATGAGGAGAGATAGATTATGGCATACACACCACAATTTTACCCCGGAAACACCTCCGTTGGTATCAACAGGCGGAAGCATATGTCCGGCAACATCGAGAAGCTCAGGGATGTCCCGGAGGCCGATGTTGTAACGATAATGGGCCACAGGGCCCCTGGTGCTGACTACCCGAGCACCCACCCGCCCCTTAAGGAGATCGGCGAGCCCAAATGCCCGGTCAGAGAGCTAGTAGCCCCAACCTCAGGCGCTGCTACCGGTGACCGTGTCAGGTACAACCAGTTTGCTGACTCCATGTACTTCGCCCCCTCCATTCCCTACTGGAGGTCCTACTGGGCAGCCATCAACTGCAGAGGCTGCGACCCAGGCACCCTGTCCGGAAGGCAGATCATCGAGGCCAGGGAGCGAGACTTAGAGGCATACACCA
>CAZJHY010000120.1:1141-1646 GCA_964545975.1 uncultured Clostridia bacterium
GTCGCCCTCTGTTCCATGAGGGGCTGCACTGTGCACGGCCACTCACTGCGTCTTGAGGAGAACGGCATGATGTTCGACATGCTGGCCAGGACGGAGATGGGCAAGGACGGCAACATCTACTACGTAAAGGACCAGGTGGGCATCCCCCTGGACAAGAAGGCCAACGTGGGCAAGCCCATGTCCGAGGCCGAGGCCAAGAAGAGGACCACGATCTTCCGGGTCGACGGCGTTGCCTTCGGCGGCAAGACCGGAGCCCGCAAGTTCGACGAGGCCCTCGAGGCACTGCACCACATGTGGGAGTACAGGTCCAAGTGGGGATTCAGGCCGGAGTAAGAGGAGGATGATATAAATGGCTAAGATGCACACCAAGAAGATGTTCATAAGGGCTCTCAACAAGAAGTTCGGCAAGGACTTTGACCTGGCGAGCCAGAAGACCGAGTACAAGAGGCTGGGACCCGAGCAGAGCGCCAGGAAGCGGGAGTTCATGGAGTACTCCAGGAAGCTC
>CAZJHY010000121.1:0-1619 GCA_964545975.1 uncultured Clostridia bacterium
TGTCCGAAATCAGGAGCTCATCCTTGCTTGCCTGTTCCTTATCGTTTAGGCTGGGGCCTACACCGTAGCCACCGTAGTAGCCTGTATCTTCTCCTGTATCAGCAGCGCCTCCTACGAGTGGGTTCTCCCCATACACTCCCTTAGTAGCCTTGTACATGGCCCAAGCCTCTGCATCTACTCCAAAGGGAAGTGATGAGTTCTTTTGAGGCACTGACTTGTCCACACGTATTTCGGCTTCCGGATACAGTGATGGATTCTTAAGGAAGTCTATCAAGGTTTCGATAATCTGCTTAGGATCATATCTGCTAATCTCATTCTTAGCTTTTTCACGGCCCTCTTTATCTATTGTGAGTAGCCATAGGTCAATCAGTTCTTTGGGAATGTTCGCGGTCGTATATGTCGGAAGGAAGGCTCCAAGCATGGCTTGCAAGCTCGCTACCGTGTATTGCTTGCCACTAGCTGTTGTTAACGCATCAATACCAAGCTGTTCGGCTTTGCTTTTCGGGGCAGAAGAATACGGAGTATTCTCGTAAGCTCCGTTGGGATCATGAACCTGAACAGGCTTAGGCATCCCGTTGGCGTCCACCTCTACGCCGTATATGCCCTCCAACTGAGCTTTTAAATCTTCCTGGGTCATCTTGGGCAACTCATACAGCAACCAGTACATCATCTCTTCCATGCTCTTGAAGACGCCTGTTTCTAGCTTCTTCTTAAACAGAACCCACACGTCTCCCAAGTCTTCAGGCTCGATTGTAGGAAGGTTCCAATCTCCCTGTAGCTGTCCTGGTGCGAATACTCCTCTATTGACCGCCTTCATAAACTCGTTTGCTTGACTCGTACTAAACCCCATCTTGCTGAAGACGTCATAGATCGGGCCAGTCTGTCCTAAAGCCAGATAGTGCTGAACAGTTGCTATTAAGGAGTCCATCTCATTTCTAGCTGCTTCCGCATTGCCCCCAAATGCATCCATGTTTCTATTCAACAAGCTTAGGAATAAGCCCGGATCGACATTGCTTTCAAAGAAGCGGAACATGATTGTTGATGTCTCTGCGAAGTCATACCCTAACTGCTTCATTAAAAAAGAAGCATCAGCAATCGTTTGACCTAGCACATCCATACCGATATCCGCTTTACGAGATCCCTCGTAAATGAACTTGGAGTATTTCTCTAAGGATTCTGTCGGGTTAAAATCCTTGTAGTTGCCCCATTCTTGGTAGATTTCGCTCAGAGCTATTCCTATGGCATTAGCAGCTGCTCCTGTCTGCATAGCCGCTTTAGTTGTTTGAGCACTCCAAGTAGCAAAAAATTCGCTGTTAATCATCTCCGGGGTTAAGGTAAGCTCGCTGCCCCGATTAACACGTTCTACCAGCGGCACGATTAGGTTTGCCACATCTTCTAGCTCAGCAATGCTCTTCTTGTTTGCCTTGAGCACTGCATCGCTTATACCTGGGGATACTGAGGAGGTATTGACCTTATCTATGACAGCATCGTACTTTTCAAAGGTTGCGAAAGCTGCTTGTACTGCTTTCACCAAGGTAACTCCTATTACGAATGCAGCCGCCGCTCCTCCAGACATAAGCTGGTTCATGCCTGAAGCGTTATTCAGTATGCCTCTAGTG
>CAZJHY010000122.1:0-1566 GCA_964545975.1 uncultured Clostridia bacterium
TGTCCATGTACCCGAACAAGAAGAGAGAGAAAGCCATAGAGTTACTAATCAAGTATGACTACAGCATCGCCAGCGTGATTGCAGAGTTGGGGTATCCAAGCAGAGGGGCGCTTAAGCTTTGGCGCAAACAATACTTGCAGGCGAAGGAGACTGGGCGGGCAAAGGAGCGAACCCGCCGGAAATCGAAGTACACACCAGAGCAGAAGCAAACTGCTGTAAACTATTACCTGGAGCATGGGCGCAGTTTAATGCGCACAATCCGAGCTTTAGGTTATCCATGCAGGGATACTCTACGGCAGTGGTGTGCTGAATTGCATCCACGACAGCGAAAACAAAAGAGAAGCATAGCGCACTTCACTAGGGAACAGAAGAGGGAAGCAGTGATAGCGCTGTGCTCTCGGAATGATAGCGCAAAGCAGGTGGCAGAGTCAGCCGGAGTAAGCCGGATCTGCCTCTACAATTGGAAAACCAAATTGCTTGGCAAGGGTGGTAACAGGGTGACGAAGGATAAGCGCGAAGCAAGCCTTCCAGAAGAAAAAGAGAGGAAGCTGGCGGAATTAAAGGATCTAGAGGTTAAGATACGCCGAGCGAGGCTTGAGTTAGACCTTCTGGAGGCGGCGGCTGAGATCATAAAAAAAGGCCAGGGCGTCGATCTAGTACGGCTGGCGAACAAGGAAAAAGCGATGCTGGTCGACGCCCTAAGGAGTAAACACACCCTCAGTAGTGTTTTGGCTGCTCTGAAGCTTTCTCGCAGCAGCTACTACTACCAATGCGCCATCAAGCGCATTGAAGATAAGTATGAGCAACTGAGAGTGCGGATCATAGAACTATTCATAGAGAACAACAGCTGCTACGGATATCGTCGCATGCACGAGCTTCTTAAAAGAGAAGGCAAGCGAGTATCGGAGAAAGTCGTAAGGGCCCTGATGACTGCAGCCAATCTTGTTGTTGCCGTGACACGCAGACGGAAGTACAACTCTTACCAAGGAGAGGCTGCCCCTGCGCCGGAGAACCTGCTGGAGCGCAATTTCCATGCGACTAACCCGAACCTCAAGTGGCTTACAGACATAAGCGAATTCCACATACCTGCCGGAAAGGCATACTTGTCCCCCATTGTGGATTGCTTTGACGGAGCTCTGGTCAGTTGGACGATATCGACCAGTCCGGACGCCGATATGGTTAACAGCATGCTTGATATGGCGACAAGCACCCTTCGTGAAGGAGAGAAGCCAATCCTTCACTCTGATAGAGGAGGCCATTATCGTTGGCCGGGATTTCTTGAACGGATTGAACGTTCGGGGCTGATAAGATCAATGTCCAAGAAGGGCTGCTCACCGGACAATGCAGCATGTGAGGGGCTGTTCGGCAGGATCAAGAATGAGTTCTTCTACAATCGGTCGTGGGTCGGGGTTAGCATCACCAAATTCATGAACTGCTTGGATGATTACCTTCACTGGTACAACAACGGCAGGATTAAGCTGTCTCTTGGGGGAATGAGTCCTATGGAATACCGGAGAAACTTAGGACTTGCTATCTAGGTTGTCCTAGAAAACGTCCGCACCCCCG
>CAZJHY010000123.1:0-1543 GCA_964545975.1 uncultured Clostridia bacterium
AGCTTCTCCTTGCGCCTCTGCTCCTTCATGAAGGCCTTGATCTTGGACTTGGCCCTCGAGGTGACGACGATCTTCAGCCAGTCCCTGGATGGGCCGGGCGAGAAGTTGTTTGTAAGGACTTCGACTTTGTCGCCGCTTTTCAGCTCGGTGTTCAGCGAGACCAGCTTCCCGTTCACCTTGGCTCCGATGCAGTTGTGTCCCACGTTTGTATGCACATGGTAGGCGAAATCTATGGGGGTTGAGCCCTGAGGCAGGACCTTGACCTCCCCCTTCGGGGTGAATACATACACCTCATCCAGGGCGAGGTCGGTCTTTATGGTCTCCATGAACTCGTTGCTGTCGTTCGCCTCCTGCTGGCTTTCGACGAGCTGCCTTATCCAGCCCATCTTCTGCTCGAAGGTGTCCTTCTGCGAGCCGGTGTGCTCCTTGTACTTCCAGTGGGCGGCTATTCCGTACTCTGCCGTGTTGTGCATGTCCCATGTCCTGATCTGTATCTCAAGGGGCTCCCCGCGGATGCCTATGACTGTAGTGTGCAGGGACTGGTACATATTGGCCTTGGGCATCGCGATGTAATCCTTGAACTTGCCGGGAATCGGTGTCCAGTGAGTGTGTATCGCTCCCAGCACCGTGTAGCATTCCTGCACCGTATCGACGATTACGCGAAGGCCCATCAGGTCCCAGATCTCAGACAGTTCCTTTCCGGACTGCATCTTGAGATAGATGCTGTAGAAGTGCTTCGGTCTCCCGCTTATCTCGGCTTTTATGCCCGCTTCCGACATAAGCGCGGAAAGGACCTTCTTGGCCTCCTCGATTATGGATTCCCTCTCGGCCCTGCCCCTTGCCACCTGAGCGGCGAGCTTGTAGTACTCGTCCGGCTCAAGGAAAAGGAGCGACAGGTCCTCGAACTCCCATTTCCAGCGCCATATTCCTAGCCTGTGGGCGATCGGTCCGTAAATATCAAGCGTCTCCTTGGCGACTCGCACCTGCTTGTCCCGGTCGGTATGCTTCAGTGTCCTCATGTTGTGCAGCCTGTCGGCGAGCTTGATCATGATGACCCTTATGTCCTGGGACATCGCAAGAAACAGCTTTCGGTAGTTTTCTACCTGGGCTTCCCTCTTGTTCATGAAGGGGACCTGGGTGAGCTTGGTCACCCCGGCAACCAGCTTTGCCACCTCGTCTCCGAAGTTGTCGGCAAGCTCCTTCTCCTTCACATCGCAGTCTTCCATTACGTCGTGAAGCAGGGCTGCTGCGATGCTTGTGGCACCGAGCTGGAGGTCTGCCAGCAGGAATGCCGTGGCGGCGGGATGCTCGAAATAGGGCTCCCCGCTGTCTCTCTTCTGTTTTGCGTGCTTCTCGCTGGCAAAAAGGTAGGCTTTTCGTATCAGCTCAAGGTTCGTCTCCGGCTTGTAAGCCGCGACCTTGGCGATGATCTCCTCTACGTTCATCAGGCCGCCTCAGCTTCCCCTGGGAACGTCCGGGCTGTGCCTGATGTCCCGGAGAACCAGCTGAAGGTACTCGTTGCTGTTGTATCTCGATATGTCCA